>NZ_JASLER010000091.1 GCF_030151085.1 Bacteroides sp.
TGTGACTTTTGCCCTTTCAGGGCGCAACGTTAGCAACCTATTATTGTACCCAGGGCGATGCCCTGGGCTGTAAGATAAAAGCCTTTCAGGCTTAGGCTGCGCTAGACTTTCATTTACTTCAAATTAATTCAAAACCCGCCAGAAAGTAGCTAAACAGAATACTGTTTTTAGACATAAGAACAAAAAAGAGGCAACATTTATGCCTCTTTTGCAACCAATCTAGCGTTTATCTGTCGATAATCATACATTTATTTTCTAAAATACTATGGTTTGAAATGCTTCGTATAGGTTCTTGTGGCAGTTTCTACTTGTTGAAACAAAAGGTTTATTATGTTGGAACTTTTGGTTTTGAATGTTGAAACTTTTGGTTTTGCACATTGAAACTTTTAGTTTTTACAGTCAAAACCAAAAGTTTCATACTGAGAACTAATAGAATAGCTATTTTTTGACTGAAATAAAACAAGTACATTCTAATTACGGGCTTTGGATACATCTGTGATAGATGGTTGTAAGAAAGTTGATCTATCACACCTATCTATCACGCCTCAACCTATTTATATTCAGATGAGTATGTCCTAAAGTGTGATAGCATGATAGATACTTTTAATAAAAAAAGTCTGTAGTAGCTGCATAACCGATACCACCAAATTACTATTTAAATGTTACTAACCCCAAAAAAAGCAGTACCTTAGCAGCGAATTAATTGAAAGCATTTCGCATGAGAACAATACTGATAGCCCTTTTAATCATAGCCAACATCCCTTATTGCATCTATGCCCAAAACATGAAGAAACTGGTGCAAACCAAAGATTTCGAAAACCGTTTGGCAAAAGAAGCTCAAACCATACAATCTATTGAAAGCGATTTCACCCAAGTGAAGTATCTGGATATCTTAGACGAAAAGGTTACATCTAAAGGAAAGTTCTATTATCAAAAGAGTGGTAAGATATGCATGGAATATGCCCAGCCGATAAACTATCTGATTGTAATAAACGGGGCACGCCTGAAGATCGTAGCAGATGGCAAAAAAAGCATAATGACCCTAAGTGCCAACAAGATGATGAACCAGATGCAGGATATGCTTATGGCATGTATGGTAGGCGATCTTTCAAAAATGACTTCTGATTATAAGCTGGAATACTTCGAAAACCCACAGTATTATATAATAAGAATTAAACCGGTCAATAAAGCTATACAAGCTTACATCACCGGGATTGAAATATACTTGGATAAGAAGGATATGTCAGTTTACAAGCTTCGGCTTTCGGAAACTGCCACCAACTATACGGAATATGAGTTCTACAACAAGAGATTTAATGCTTTGAAAGATGAAACTAAATTCTCTGTTCGCTAGTTTTATTCTGGTCTTATGCCTATTTACGTCATGCGCTTCTTCTAAAATGGCAGATGCAGGCAGCTACACGCCAGCAATCATCCGTGCTGAAGCCTATACACAAAAGTATAATATGCAACTCGATTTTATGAAGCATCATTTAAGTGGAATGCTCATTATACGGAAACTACCGGATAATGAAATCAGGATATTAGCTACGACCTATTTCGGGCTAAGTCTTTTTGATTTTTCACTTCGAAACGATACATTCCATATCAACAGTTGCATCGAACCTATGCAAAAGAAAAAAATATTGAAACTACTGGAAATGGATTTCAAAAACCTTCTTTTAGATAGAGTGAATATCCGTATCAAAGAGAAAAGAAGTACTTTTGAAAAAAGAGTCACAGGCAGCGGATTCGGCAAATCGGTATTTTATTTATCAGAGTTCGTAGCAGAACGCCCGGAACAGATTCGGATAAAGCATCCTTGGCTACGACTAAGCATTCAATTAGATAAACTAAAAGAAAAACAAGAGTAAATATGGCTGAACTTCTCACTGATTTTTATACTGTCAAACAATCTGAAAATATCAATGAAACAGATTGGACTGTAAAAGTCATGCTCAATTCGAAACATCCCGTTTATAACGGACACTTTCCACAACAGCCTGTATTACCCGGAGTCTGTATGCTACAGATAATCAAGGAGTGTACAGAAACGATTTGCCATACCGCTTTGCAATATAAACAAATCGCCTCCTGCAAGTTTCTTTCAGCCATCAATCCGAATGAAACGCCTGAATTGGAATTCTTGATTATTTTCAAGAAAAGCGAAGCAGATATTTTCCAGATATCAGTAGAAGGAAGTTCTTCCAAGGGAATTTGTATCAAACTGAAAGCACAACTAATTATCAAATAGAATATGAATGAATGCAGTTCCGGATTAGTGCGTGAAAAGGCAAAACAACTGGGTATTGTCGTTATTATTCCTACCTATAATAATGATAAGACTGTGACTGCTGTTATTACAGATGTACTATGCTATGTAGAAGATGTCATTGTAGTCAATGACGGTTCTACCGACAGTACCCCCACCCTGTTAAGCAATTTCCCGAACCTGCAAGTCATCACCCATCCTATTAATAAGGGCAAGGGTACCGCATTAAAAAACGGACTTAAACAAGCCAAGAAAATGGGCTACCGTTATGCTATAACAATTGATTCAGATGGTCAGCATTTTGCCTCGGATATTCCTCTTTTTATTGAAGAAATAGAAAAAGAGCCTGATACGTTATTGGTAGGAGCCCGTAACCTGACCTCAGATAATATGCCCGGCAAAAACACTTTTGCCAACAAGTTCTCCAATTTCTGGTTCAGACTCGAAACCGGATTAAAATTAGAGGACACACAATCCGGTTTCCGGCTTTACCCGCTCCATAGAATCAACGTACAGCGATTCTACTATACCGCCAAATATGAATTTGAACTGGAAGCCTTGGTATTTGCCGCATGGGGAGGAACTACAGTCCGAAACATTCCTATACATGTATATTACCCTCCTCAGGAAGAACGTGTATCACACTTTCGTCCTTTCCGGGATTTTACCCGTATCAGTATTCTGAATACACTATTAGTATTCATCACATTCCTTTGGATATATCCACGTAACTTTTTCCGGAAGCTTACCTGGAAGAACTGCCGAACATTCTTTCAAACCCATATTACCCAGTCCAATGAGTCCAATCTGAAAATCACTTATGCCATCATGCTGGGTATTTTCATGGGAATCGTCCCAATATGGGGATATCAGATGCTTGTCACCCTACTTCTTGCCCATGCATTCAAATTAAACAAGGTGATAGCCATTGTAGCAGCCAATATCAGTATCCCTCCTTTCATACCTTTCCTACTGTATGCCAGTTATCTGACGGGCTGCAAAGTACTGGACCGGTCGGTAGAACTGCACTTTACCGATATATCATTCGAAAATGTGAAATCAGTTTTAGAGCAATATCTAATAGGAAGTATTATCTTTGCAACGGTTTGTAGCTTACTAGCAGGCTTTCTTGCAATCAGCCTGCTCAGTGTGTTCAGAAGACCCCAAACAACATGACCCAGTTTTTTATCAGACTATATGATTATTTCGAAAGGCACAAAATCCTCTTTTACTTGTCACTTTGTGCTTGTGTCCTCTTTATGGGGTACTTTGCTTGGCAAGTTCGGTTTGAGGAGAACGTAACACGCTTTTTCCCTGATACTAAAAACAGCCAAAACATTACGAAGGTATTCGATAATCTAAAAATTAAAGATAAGATTATCATTTTATTGTCACCTGCTGACTCTGTGACGACTCCGGAAATAATGACAGAAGCAAGTGATCTGCTCAAACAAAACTTGCAGTCAACAGGGCAAGAATTCATTAAAGATATCTTTTCCGAAGTAGATGAAAACCTAGTCGGAAAGGCCAGTGACTTTGTTTACAACAATCTGCCTCTGTTTCTTACAGAAAAAGATTATCAGCGCTTCGATTCTCTCCTAACCCAGAAAGGAATAGAAGCCACCATGCGAAAAAACTATACCAACCTCCTTTCTCCTGCTGGAATAGCTCTGAGAAGCTATATCCAAAGAGACCCGTTAGGACTAGGAAGCAACTCCCTGAAACATCTACAGGATTTCCAACTGGAAACCAACTATGAAATCAACAACGGGCATATCTTTTCGAAAGACGGTGGCACCTTACTGATGTTTATAACCCCAATATTCGGAACAGGAAGTACGGGAAAAAACGACAAGCTTATTCAAATTCTGGAAGACGAATTACTGCAAATCGAAAAGACATACCCCAAACTTAAAGCATCTTACTATGGAGGTCCTTCGGTAGGAGTCTATAATGCGCGACAGATAAAGCAAGACACTATTATCACTTCGAGTATTGCACTGCTGATTATCATTGTATTTATTTCATTGGTATTCAAACACAAGAAGTCGATACCACTTATTATAACTCCGGTTCTATTCGGTGGATTGTTTGCCTTATGCATGATTTATTTTATCCGGGGTTCCATCTCTGCCATTGCCGTTGGTGCCGGATCGGCTATTTTGGGTATTGCCTTAAGCTATTCCATACACATGCTGGCACATCAGAATCATGTATCTACTGTACAGCAACTGATCAAAGAAATAACCTACCCGCTAACCGTAGGCAGTTTCACGACTATTGGCGCATTCTTCGGACTTATATTTACCACTTCCGAACTTTTACGTGATTTTGGTTTGTTTGCCTCTTTGGCACTAATTGGAACGACTCTTTTCTGCCTCATATACCTTCCACATTTTCTGAAAGGACAAGCCGACGTAAAACAAGGAATGATACTCCGTTTTATCGAGAAAATAAATGCCTATCCGTATGAAAAAAACAAATGGCTAGTGGGAGGAATTGTCATTATCACTGTCATTTGCCTGTTCACCTCGCAAAAGGTGAAATTCAATGAGGATATGATGAGTATCAACTATGAGCCTCAACACCTAAAACAGGCTGAGGCTAAACTAGAACAACTGTTCAATACCCAAGAGAAAACTGTACTCTTTGTCAGTGTAGGTAGAGATATGTCCGAAGCTCTTCAATGCTATTCAAAGACCAACCGCCAATTAGGCACATTCAAAGAAAAAGGACTGATTAAAGCATACGCATCTGCCGAACAGTTCCTCATTTCCCCGGAGGAACAACAAAAACGACTTGAACGTTGGAACCATTACTGGGAAGAATCGGAAAAGAAAGCTACTATTCGTAAATATATAGAAGAATCTGCCCGTACTTATCATTTCCGTGAAGGTAGTTTCGATTCATTTTATAAATGGTTGGATCAACCTTTCCAGCCCTATGATTATCGAAAGGACACCAATAATATCTCCACCACCTTATTGAACGAATGGCAAACAACCGCCGATTCCATTACCATGCTCGTCACCCAAGTACGCATAGGCGACAATACGAAGGAGGAAGTATACCAGCAATTTAAAGACAATACGGATGTTGTTGTTTTCGACCGAAGTTATTTCACCAACCAATGGGTTTCCGCTATCAACAATGACTTTTACTTGATACTCTATATCTCATCTTTCCTCATATTTCTGGCATTACTGATTTCTTACGGGCGCATCGAATTGACTCTAATCAGCTTCCTGCCCATGCTGATAAGTTGGACTATTATCCTAGGATTGATGGGAATATTAGGAATTGAATTTAATATTATCAATATCATTCTTTCCACCTTTATATTCGGTATAGGAGATGACTTTAGCATCTTCATCATGGATGGTCTTCAAAGTAAATACAAAACCGGAAAAGCCATCCTGAACTCTCATAAAACGGCTATTTTCTTTTCCGCATTTACTGCCGTGGTGGGAATGGGTACTTTAGTATTCGCCAAACATCCTGCTTTGCAATCCATCTCACTGATTTCCATTCTCGGAATGTCAGCAGTTGTATTGGTTGCCTACACTATACAGCCTCTTATATTCCAGTTCTTTATAGCCAAACCGGCATCCAAAGGACTCCCCCCCTATACCTTGATAGGACTCCTCCGGACCGTTATTCTTTTCATGCTTTTCCTTGTGGGATGCATCATTCTGAGAATAGTCATTCTTTTGTTATATCTCGTACCCATATGCCGCGTCTATAAGCAGCAGTTCATCTGCCGGGTTATTAACATCACTTGCAAAGGCATAGTAGCAGTTGCCACATTTGTGCGAAAAGAGCATATCAATACTACTAATGAAACATTTAAGAAGCCTGCCATTGTAATTGCCAATCATCAATCCTTTATTGATATTCTGGAGTTGTTATCTTTCTCCCCAAAGATTATTATGATAACCAACCATTGGGTATGGAGCTCTCCGGTATTCGGGGGAATTATCAAATATGCCGGTTTCTTTCAAGTGGATGAAGGATACGAATTATGTGTAGAACGGATGAAAGAGAAAGTGAAAGAGGGATATTCCATCGCTATTTTTCCCGAAGGTACACGCACCTATGACGGTAAAATGAAACGCTTCCACAAAGGAGCTTTCTATTTATCGGAAGCTCTTCAACTGGATATTATTCCTGTAGTTCTGTACGGCAACGGCAAGATAATAGCCAAAGCACAACCTTTCTACATCCGCAAAGGTATTATATATTCAAAGATATTGCCCCGTATCCCTTACAATGATACTTCATTTGGAACAACTTACCAAGAGAGAGGCAAACGCATATCTGCTTATATGAAAGAAGAATATGCCCGCATTTGCCAGGAAAAAAACACTCCTGCAAATCCTGCATTCTACGAGGCCCTGATACTGAACTACATCTATAAAGGTCCCATCATTGAATGGTACATACGTATCAAAGTAAAGATGGAGCGTAACTATCAACTCTTTAATCAACTGGTTCCGATGAAAGCCAGGATTACAGACATAGGTTGCGGACTTGGTCCGTTATGCTATATGCTGTCCATGGTATCGAAAGATAGACAGATAATAGGTATAGATTACGATGAAGATAAAATAGCTCTTGCACAACATGGCTGGCTTCGTAAAGACAACCTCCGTTTTGAATATGCAGATGCGTTGAGTTATGATCTCCCGGAGAGTGATGTTTTCATACTGAGCGATATATTGCATTACATGAGTTTTCAGCGCCAACATGATTTACTGTTGAAATGTGCTGCTTTGCTCTCTTCCGAAGGGATGATTATCATACGGGATGGAAATCCGACCGATACCAGCAGGCACCGTTTAACCCGTTTCACCGAACTTCTCTCTACCCGGATTATCAAATTCAACCGTACCAAAGAAGTTTTATGCTTTTCTTCCGAAAGTCAGATACGCAGTATTGCCCACGAATGTGGCATGGTGGTAAATGCTATTCGGAATGATAAATATACATCAAATACCATCTATATACTTAAAAAAAGTAATCACCATGAGTAAGTACGACGTTATCATCATCGGAAGTGGCTTAGGTGGTCTTGAATGTGGAACCATCCTTAGCAAGGAAGGCTATAATGTATGTGTACTCGAAAAGAATGATTTATTTGGAGGTTGTTTTCAAACTTATCGACGAAAAGGACATCTGCTGGATACCGGTATTCATTATATTGGTAGCTTGGGTGAAGGACAGATCATGAACCAGTTTTTCCGATATATAGGAATCATGGACAAATTAAAAGTCCGCAAACTGGATGAAAATGCTTTCGACAGGATATTCTACAAGAATAAGGTATATGATTACGCCATGGGGTACAATCACTTCATTGACAACCTCTGCGAATCTTTCCCCTATGAGAGGGAGAATCTTCACCAATATGCGCAACTATTGCAGGAAGTAGGTAACCTGATCAGTGTAGATAACTTCAAAAGAGGTATCATATCTACCGAAGGAATGAAGTTCTTCAATACTTCGGCGGCAGAGATGATAACCCAAACCACACCAAATCCTGATTTACAATCCGTATTGGCAGGCTCGGCACTTCTGTACGGCGGATCAAGGGAGCAGTCTAACTTTTACGAACATGCCATGATTAATAATTCCCATATACAGGGAGCCTATCGGTTCGTTGACGGAAGTATGCAGGTAGCTTCGGCAATGATTGACATTATTCGTTCCAATGGTGGTACAGTATTGAATAATAGTAAAGTCACCCGTATAATTGTAGAAAACGAGCGGGTTCAAGGTGTCGAAATAAATGGTACGGAACGTATTGAAAGCAGTTATGTAATCTCCAACCTACATCCCAAGCTCACCTTGACCTTGTTGGATAAAAACCGTTGTATCAAGAATGCCTATATTTCACGCATCAACTCATTGGAAAACACCTACGGTATCTTCACTCTCAATTTAATCATGAAAGAAAATAGCTATCCGTATATAAATCGGAACGTTTATCTTCATGGAGATAATGATGTATGGTACAGCAAAAATAAAATTGGAGAGAACATTACCAACTGTATGATTTCCATGCAAGCTTCATCGCATAACCCCGGTCAAGCGGACGTAGTTTCTATCCTGACACCTATGTATATAGATGAAATCTCAGCATGGTTGGATACACTTCCCGAACAGCGAGGAGATGAGTATAAAGCTTTCAAACAAGAAAAGTCCAGGCAGTTGCTGACTTTCATCCGGAATCATGGCATTGACTTTGGTGACGCAATTGAAGCTATGTACACCACAACTCCTCTAAGTTACAGAGATTTCACCGGTACTTGCGACGGTTCTGCTTATGGTATTATCAAAGACTATAAATGTCCGCAAGTAGGTTTTGTCTCCACCCGAACCAAGTTAAGTAATTTATTCCTAACTGGACAAAACTTGAATGTTCATGGTGCATTAGGAGTAACACTAACTTCCATCATTACCTGTGGCGAGTTTCTCGGACAGGAATACTTAGCTAAAAAGATTGGTTATGCATAAAATAATAAAGAAAACAATCAAATATACGGCGTGTGGCATAGGATTAATCTTTATTGCCGCTATTGGCTTTGTATCGGTTTTGTATTTCTCTGCCGATATGCTGACACCTGAATATACTTCAAAAGCCATCGGAGAAGTAATTCGAAAGGATAGCCTTCGGCAATACGAGGGCAATTACCTGCGACACAGCAACAGTGGTTTGTGGGAATTAAAGGTAAGCGGCAATGCATTTCAACGTGGAGAAGCCATTGGAAAACTATCCCCTGACTTATTATATTATCAGGAAAAAGTTTTTGTAGATCAGATACGAGAGATAGTCCCCTCAGATAGTTACCTCAAGTTTCTGCGCTTCTTTATCGTACTCTTTAACCGCAATTTAGGAAAGAATGTGCCGGAAGAGTTCAGGGATGAAATTTATGGCATTTCACTCTCTTGTACACACGAATATGATTTCATCGGTACTCCGTATGAGCGACAACTTAATTATCACTCTGCACATGACCTGGGGCATGCCATGCAGGACTATATGCTGGTAGGATGTAGTTCTTTTGCTGTTTGGGGAGAAAACAGTGCCGATTCATCACTCATCATCGGGCGTAATTTCGATTTCTATATGGGCGACAAATTTGCACGCAACAAACTGGTATCTTTTTATCTGCCGGAACAAGGCTACAAATTTGCTTCCGTAGGCTGGCCGGGTATGATCGGAGTACTTTCCGGAATGAATGAAACAGGACTGACAGTAACCATTAATGCTGCAAAATCCACCATGCCTACAGCCTCAGCTACTCCTATTTCTATCTTGACAAGAGAAATACTGCAATATGCTTCAACTATTGAAGAAGCCTACGCCATTGCGCAAAAACGAAAAACATTTGTTTCGGAGTCTATATTGATAGGCTCCAAACGAGATGGAAAAGCCGCCATTATAGAAAAGTCACCAGAGAAGACTGCACTCTTTACAGGTAGTTCCGATCAGATTATCTGTACCAACCATTACCAATCTGATGCTTTCCTCAATGACGAACGAAATCAAGAAAACATAGCAACCTCCGATAGTCCTTACCGCTTCCACCGTTTAGAAGGGTTGCTGGAAGAGAACAAACCTATCAATAGTCTGAAAGCTGCTTCCATCCTCCGTAATCAGAAAGGATTGGATAACACTGACCTTGGTATGGGGAATGAATTAGCCATTAACCAACTTATAGCCCATCACTCCGTCATCTTCCAACCGGAAAAGCTAATAATGTATGTATCTACTCCTCCCTGGCAATGCGGGAAATACATGGCATACGACCTCAACAAAATATTCAGTGACAGTGTGGACTTCCACAAAGATATTACCACAGAAGAGCTGACAATACCTGAAGATGCTTTCATTAGCAAACCGGCATTCAAACAATTCATGGTTTATAAACGGTTTACCCCACTCATTCGTGAAAAGACAAAACGAAAGGAATCTATGGAGACTAAAGCACTGAGTTATTACGAAACGTCCAATCCTTCCTTCTACTACGTATACGAAGTATTAGGAGATTACTACGCCTCCCAGCAACAAATCGGGAAAGCCACCGCATACTGGCAAAAGGCATTGACAATGCCTATTCCCAAAGATGCAGAGAAAGCACGCATCCAACAGAAAATCAAAAAACATCAATAATATGGAAAAGAATCCGGACATACAATTCCGTTCGCAGGAAGAAATCAAACAATATCAAGAAATCCGGCTTGCTGATGCCTTGGTATATTTGCAAGCACATTCTCCATTCTATCAACAGATGTTTAAGGAACATTCCATAGACATCTCCCGCATTAAAAAGATAGAAGACCTGCAACAAATACCCGTCACCACCAAAACAGACCTGCAACTCCATAACGATGAGTTTATTTGTGTAGACAAAGATGAAATCATTGATTATGTAACTACTTCAGGCACCTTGGGAGACCCGGTAACTTTTGTTCTTACCTCAGAAGACCTCGACCGCTTGGCATACAATGAATACTTATCATTCAACACCACCGGTTGCAGCCGTCATGATATTCTGCAATTGATGACAACCATAGACCGCCGCTTTATGGCCGGTCTTGCCTATTATCTTGGAGCCAGGGAGTTGGGAATGGGAGTAGCCCGTGTAGGCAATGGCATACCCGAATTACAATGGGACACCATTCACCGCATCCATCCCACTTGTGGCATGGTGGTGCCTTCTTTCCTCATCAAGTTGATAGAATTTGCCGAAAAAAATCAGATAGATTACAACGCTTGTTCCATGAAGAAATGCGTTTGTATCGGCGAAGCATTACGCAATCCTAATTTTACTCTGAATACCCTCGGACAGCGTATCTATGAGAAATGGCCGTCACTCGAGCTTTATTCTACTTATGCTTCCACAGAAATGCAATCATCCTTCACCGAATGTTCAGAGTTTCATGGCGGGCATTTGCAACCTGAACTCATCATTGTGGAATTTCTTGATGACAAAAACCTTCCTGTGAAAGAAGGTGAACCGGGAGAGGTTACCATCACCACATTAGGAGTTAAAGGCATGCCTTTGCTTCGCTTCAAGACGGGTGACATTTGTTACCACCACACAGAGCCATGTGCCTGCGGTAGAAATACTATTCGATTAAGTTCCGTATTAGGACGAAAAGGACAGATGATTAAATACAAAGGAACCACCTTGTACCCACCTGCATTATTCGATATACTGGACGATATGCCAAAAGTCAAAAACTATGTGGTTGAAGTGTATACCAATAAGCTAGGTACGGACGAAATACTGATTCGCATTGGTAGTGACGAGAATAGTGATAGTTTTGCCAAAGAAATCAAAGACATGTTCCGCTCTAAGATACGGGTAGCTCCTACGATTCGGTTTGAACCGGCAGAATATATCGCCCAGATACAAATGCCTCCCATGAGTAGAAAAAGCATTAAATTCTTTGATTTACGATAACTTATATCTATTTTTGGAAATACAAAAAGCTAAAAACTGATCCTAAATTATCAATTGTATGAAAAAGTTATTCACTCTTCTGTTACTTGCAACAAGTATTGTTTGCTTTGGACAAAACAAAGATTTTCTGAAAGAAGTTTCAAGTATCAATTTCTACGGAGTAGATTATTCCGCAGCAAAAGTATTTGGCGCCGCCGAAAGTCCCAATCAGCTTATTAACGCATTCGAAAGAATCAATGAGTTGTTTATCACTGAAGCCAAGAAATACGATGTCAGCAAGAAGTTGAAAATAAAAGTGGGACAGATATCACTCAATGCTGTTAATAAAGTAAATAGTGAGATTGACCCTGCTCAACTGATGACCACCGATACGGGTTATACACTGAGCGATAAAGATATCAAGCGAGTAATAGCAAACCTTCCTATTCAGCAAGAACCGGGCATCGGTCTGGTTATCGTTGCCAAATTGCTGAATAAAGCCGATGCGTATGGTTCATATCAAGTAGTATTCTTCAATACAGAAACGAAAGAGATAATAAATGATTACGCAACAGGAGGCAAAGCAAAAGGTTTCGGTCTTCGTAATTATTGGGCAGGATCTATACATAAAGTGGTAGACCGTCTTTAATCAACTATAGTTATAACACAAAGAATCATGAAGAAATTATTATTGTTGTTAACCCTATTTGCATGCATCAGTCTCCCTTGTTTAGCACAAAACTACACAGAAGTGGTATATCTAAAAAATGGGAGTATCATCCGTGGAATTATCATTGAGCAAGTACCCAACGCTTCGTTGAAAATTCAAACATCTGACGGAAGTGTATTCTCTTATACCTTAGAAGAGGTTGAAAAGATTACGAAAGAAGGGTATTACAAGCAACCCAAACAGGCTAAAGAGTCAAAAGAGATGTACAGAAAGCAACCTAGATATGTACAGGAAAGACCGGTCAGACAAGCCAGATCGCCCAGAACGCCCAGGTCATCCAGTACAAACAGTTTCGGAAAAGCATCATTAAGGGGATATAAAGGTTTCGTTGAAACGGGCTATATCTTCGACCTTACAGACAATAATGCCAATTGTGTAGATGTATCTACAATCCATGGTTTTCAGTTCAATGATTATTTGTTTGTTGGTGGTGGTGCAGCATTCAACTATTACACAGATGCCGATGCTTATTCAGCTCCGGTGTTCGCTAGCTTCAGAGCCAATTTCAGGAATAAGAGAATCGCTCCATTTGCCGACACAAAACTCGGTTATTCAGTAGGAGATGTGGAAGGAGCTTATGCTACTGCAGGTATCGGTGTGCGTTTCGCCCTTGCCCGGAAGATGGCATTAAATCTTAAACTGGAATATGTATATCAAGATTATGGATATACTTCATATGGTTACGATTATTCAGAATCATTAAACAGTGTTGGTATCAAGCTGGGCTTTGAGTTCTAAAAGAAAACCTCATCGCTCAACTTTGAATATTCTGTTTTAATGCCTCGACATCTTCATAAGTAAATGCATCGAGAGCATCTTTCATACCAAGCAACTCTTCACGGATAGACTTCAATCGATCCACGATCTCGAAGTTCCGAAGAGTTGCTTCTTTATTATCCTTCATCCGCTGGCGGGCGCCAGGTAATGTCATACCCCGTTCCTTCACCAGATGATAAATCAACTTCACTGTATCAATATCTTCCTTGCGATACTGGCGCACTCCCCTACCCGCCTTCTTGGGATTGAGTTGCGGAAACTCTTTCTCCCAGAAACGGAGCAACGATTCATTGACGTCGAACATCGCAGCCACTTCGCTGATGGAGTAATATAATTTCAGGTCTTTATCTAAGTTTAGCATGACATTTTAAGTATTAATCAAGCACCTTACCGTGGTTAGCCGCAATCTGAATCATGCGATCGTAGTCCTCTGCACTCAAGTCCATAAAGTAATAGTTCACAGGATTCACCACCTGCCCCTTCACATGCACTTCATAGTGAAGATGCGGCCCGGTACTCTTGCCTGTGCTACCTACAAATCCAATCACTTCACCACGCACCACCTTTTGGCCAACTTTCACATTGTAACCTTGCAGATGGGCATACCAAGTGCGATAACCAAAGCCATGATCAACAATGATTGTATTTCCGTAACCCGTTTCCCAACCTACCTTAACAACTGTACCGTTACCTGTAACGTAGACATCGGTCCCCGGATGAGCAGAGAAGTCCATCCCCGAATGGAATTTAGTTGTACCATAAATAGGGTCGATACGTGTACCATAACCGGAAGCAGTCTGACGAAGGTCTTTATTGGAAATAGGTTGTATAGCAGGAATACACTTCAGCATTTCATCATGGTTCTTACACATCTCCACCACGTCGTCAAATGAACGGGATTGGATATAGAGTTGTTTGGTAAGCATATCCATCTTCTGAGTAGTATTGATTACCAAATCAGAGTTTGCCATATCCATCAGATGCTCGTAACGGTTAGTACCACCATATCCGGCCTTACGGATTGCAGAAGGAATCGGGTCTGCCTGAAAGATAACCCGATACAGGTTATCATCACGTTGTTGAACATCCTGCAATACTCCCATAGCTTCATCGAGCCGACGCGAAAGTACATTATACTGAGCTTGGAGTTGGCTATTTTCTTTTCGCAATTCTTTCTCCGATGGCGAACCGAAGATAAGTAACAGTATAATGAAACAACCGGCTCCAAGTCCCATACCGACAAACAAACGGCGGAGAATGCTCAACGCACGTTGTCGGACTGTAGGATAAATACGGTCGTAAGTCTGAGTTTGTGGATTATAAATGTAGTAAACTTTGCGCATCTTTGGAAATATTTCGCTTATCAATACCGCAAAAGTAATAAAAACACGCTATCTTTGCACAGTTTTTTCAAGAATATTAACCTCAAGGATAGATATATAGAGTATGTTGACTGCAAATGAAATCAGAGACTCTTTCAAGAGTTTCTTCGAAAGCAAAGGTCACCAGATAGTGCCTTCGGCTCCGATGGTGATCAAAGATGACCCTACGTTGATGTTTACCAACGCGGGAATGAACCAGTTTAAAGATATTATATTGGGCAACCAGCCCATCAAATACCCGCGCGTGGCGGACTCACAAAAGTGTCTTCGTGTAAGCGGAAAGCACAATGACCTCGAAGAAGTAGGTCATGACACCTATCACCACACCATGTTCGAAATGCTGGGCAACTGGTCGTTCGGCGACTATTTCAAGAAAGAAGCTATCGAATGGGCATGGGAATACTTGGTAGATGTTCTGAAACTGGACCCTGCCAACCTCTATGCTACGGTATTTGAAGGCAGCCCCGCCGAAGGTCTGGATCGAGATAACGAAGCTGCTTCCTACTGGGAGAAGTTCTTACCGAAAGATCATATCCTTAACGGAAACAAGCACGATAACTTCTGGGAAATGGGTGATACAGGTCCTTGTGGCCCTTGCTCCGAGATACATGTAGACTCTCGTCCGGCAGAAGAAAAAGCACAGATTCCCGGTAGCCAGCTGGTAAACAAAGACCATCCGCAGGTAATCGAAATATGGAACCTTGTGTTCATGCAATACAACCGCAAGGCTGACGGTAGCCTCGAAGGACTTCCCGCCAAAGTAATCGACACGGGTATGGGCTTCGAACGTTTGGTTCGTACTCTGCAAGGCAAGACATCCAACTATGATACAGACGTCTTCCAACCTATGTTGAAAGCCATCGCCGCTATGGCAGGCACCACATACGGTAAGAATGAACAGCAAGATATCGCCATGCGTGTGATTGCCGACCACATTCGTACCATCGCTTTCTCCATCACCGACGGACAATTGCCAAGCAATGCAAAAGCAGGTTACGTAATCCGCCGTATCCTTCGCCGTGCCGTTCGTTACGGTTATACCTTCCTCGGACAGAAACAAGCTTTCATGTACAGACTCCTCCCCGTGTTGATTGAAAACATGGGTGGTTCTTACCCCGAACTGATTGCTCAGAAGGAACTGATTGCTAAAGTGATCAAGGAAGAAGAAGACTCTTTCCTCCGCACACTTGAAACCGGTATCCGTCTGCTGGACAAGACCATGGCAGATGCCAAGGCAGCTGGCAAGACTGAAGTCAGCGGCAAAGATGCCTTTACTTTATACGATACTTTCGGTTTCCCGCTCGACTTGACCGAACTGATTCTCCGCGAAAACGGTATGACTGCCGATCTCAACGAGTTCAATGCCGAAATGGAACAGCAGAAATCCCGTGCCCGCAACGCCGCCGCCATTGAGACCGGCGACTGGATTACACTGAAAGAAGGCACTACTGAGTTCGTAGGTTACGATTTCACTGAATATGAAACATCCATCCTGCGTTATCGCCAGATAAAGCAAAAGAACCAGACGCTTTATCAGATTGTATTAGACAAAACTCCGTTCTATGCCGAAAGTGGTGGTCAGGTAGGTGATACAGGTGTATTGGTCAGCGAGTTCGAAACCATCGACGTGATTGACACGAAGAAAGAAAACAACCTCCCTATACATATCACCAAGAAGTTGCCCGAACATCTGGAAGCACCGATGATGGCTTGCGTAGATACCGACAAGCGTGCTGCTTGTGCCGCCAATCACTCAGCTACCCACTTACTGGATGCTGCGCTTCGTGAAGTTCTTGGCGATCATGTGGAACAGAAGGGTTCTTTGGTTACTCCCGATTCTCTGCGTTTCGACTTCTCTCACTTCCAAAAGGTGACGGACGAAGAACTTCGCCAGGTAGAGCACATCGCCAATGCCAAGATACGCGCCAATATATCTTTGAAAGAATACCGCAACATGCCGATTGAGGATGCTAAGGAACTCGGTGCTATCGCCCTCTTCGGTGAGAAGTATGGCGATCATGTACGTGTCATCCAGTTCGGTTCTTCCGTTGAATTCTGCGGTGGTACGCACGTTGCCGCTACCGGAAACATCGGTATGGTGAAGATTGTATCCGAAAGTTCTGTAGCAGCCGGTGTACGTCGTATCGAAGCTTACACAGGTGCACGTGTAGAAGAAATGATGGATACCATTCAAGATACGTTGCGTGACTTGAAGGCTCTTTTCAACAATGCTCCCGACCTTGCCGGAACGATTCATAAATATATTGAAGAGAATGCCGGACTGAAGAAGCAAGTAGAAGACTTCATGAAAGAAAAGGAATCTCAACTGAAAGATAAGTTGATGAACAGCATTCAGGAAGTGAACGGCGTGAAAGTCATCAAATTCTGTGCTCCATTACCTGCTGAGACGGTAAAGAACATCGCCTTCCAGTTGCGTGGTCAAATCACAGAAGATTTGTTCTTCGTTGCCGGAACAGAATATGAAGGTAAACCGATGCTGACAGTGATGCTGAGCGACAACCTCGTTGCCGGTGGATTGAAAGCAGGTAACCTAGTAAAAGAAGCTGCCAAGTTGATTCAAGGTGGTGGTGGTGGTCAACCCCACTTCGCAACTGCCGGAGGCAAGAATGTAGACGGATTGAATGCGGCTGTAGATAAAGTGATAGAGTTGGCAGGAATTTGATTCCACCACTCAGTATTCAACCTTTAACAAGGAGGTATGAGAGGGTAATCTAATAATTAAAACCCTTCCATATCTCCTTTTCCTATTATAAACTAAACGACTATGCAAACTACCAAACTATTCATTTCTATTCTGTTGGCAAGCACTCTCTTCTCTTGTTCCGACAATAATCAGGAAGAGGAAGATGAAAAGAAAACACCTCCCGCCGAAGCAATTGAGTTCCAGCCTGTCCCCGACAAGGAGCTCATTTACAAGATCACCCCTTCTTCCGGAGCACAACTTTTAGGTGCCGGTTACGATGCAACTGCCGATTATCTAAGCTTTAAGGCGATAAAAGCCCCTGTCTTCGATTTGGAGGCACTAATGAATGATGATGAAGATAATATCATATACGCAAATGTCCATTCGTCCGAACCCAAAAACTATGTAGGAGCCAATGCTAATAGTTTGTTGCAATCCATGGCTTATTTTGCAGAACTAGAAAATACTCCGCAAGAAGAAAGCCAAACCGCACCTCTCTTTGCCGGTACATTACTGCAACACGATGCCTTTCTATCAGATTATGACCACTCGTCGCAATATGCATTTGCCTACTGCGAACAAATCTTCACTGAGCAACGTCGTTGGTTAGTACCTTTCTATTTGTCGGGAAAACAGAAGTACCGTTTCCTCACACCGGAGTTTACCAAAGATGCCAAAGAATTGTCGGCCGAAGCAATCATCCAGAAATATGGCACACACATTTTAACTGATATCGGCGTAGGTATACGCTACAGAGGACTCTTCAGAACTACCGTACCTACGGCTACCACAAAAGCAGAAACCGAAAAAGTTGCATTTTATAGTGCCCTTGCCAAGATGCAGCAGTCCGGAATATTTACCGGTAGCATTGTAGGAGGTGAAGAAGAGATAACAGCACAAAGCGTAGGCGGACAATTGATCGTTGAATTCTTTGGAGGAGAAACCTCTCTTCTTTCACTACGTCCCACCTACGAAGAGTTTAAAGCCTGGTTCGCTTCTTCATTAAATGAAACAAACTATACACTCACCCAAATTCTCCACAACGCTTTGCCTATCTACCAAATGATACAAGATGAGAGTAAAAGGGATCAAGTGAAGGAAGCCGTGAAAAACTATTTGGCAACCTGCCGCCTGAACTTGACCGAAACGACTTCCCTGCTTCAAGCATGGAATGGAAATGGTTATAGTTATTTCAACTCCTATCAAGATTGTAAGGCCAATAGCCAATGCAAGTATGAAGGTGCCATCTGCTCGCTTTATAAAAATCAGAAGATGAATACCACCCAGCTCTACCTGTACCTCAACGGTGAGGAACAACGCCTGTCCACTGAAACACTCGATGCCGAAACAGGTTGGAAGCACTCGCAAGAATTAGGCTATATATACACCTCCCGGCAAGAGGGCACCATTCCGCTATTTGAAGCCACCAATGGCAAAGCTTATTATTATAGTATTGAAGATAAAGCAGCCTACGGAAAACAAGGAAGTTGGAAGAAAACAAAAATCATTGGATACGTGATGCCTTTGTAAACAGCCTATCGGAATAAGTAAAACACAACAAAGAGCGGATTGCCGAAGAAGTGGAACAACGATTGAAAATAATTCCCAAAACACTTGACATCGCCTTTCCGATGTTGTATCTTTGTAAGGTGAATTTATAGATACTTCAATTTTAAATTTGCATAAACGGAGGAGCATTGCTTCTCCGTTTCTTTTTTCCCCTCACAGTTCCTCATTTCAAATGCCACATGTTTGCTCCCCAAACGTCACACTTTATCTCCCCAAATGCCACACCTTAGCAACTGAAATGGCTGGCTTTTACTTTCAAAACCTCTGTGATTTTGACGAAAAGCCCCGGCATTCCGGGCGTTGAAGTGTGGCAAAACGGATGGTCTGTTCAGAGTAAACAGATGATGTGTTTGGGGTAAACAGATAGTCTGTTCGGAGTAAACGCATCATGTGTTCCGATAACAAAAACGGGAGGCTTTAGCCTCCCGCCCGTTAATCTTTCGTAAATCTGCTCTTGACGATATTCTGAATAATTGTCTTAATACGACCTTTCCTCAACAATCAATAAACGATACACTTTCACTTCGTCGGGTAATTTCCCGCATTCAGAGGTCACATCTTCTCTAAATAACAGAAAGTTTCGTCCTAAGCTTCGTTCATTTATCGGTTTAATCTCCACAATATAAGTATGTGTCTTCCCTCCGAAAGTGAAATCAAGTGCTATCAGTTTCTTCCCCTGCCAAGTAATATTTTTCCGCAAGTATGTTCCTGATAAGACCGTACCGTCATTATCTGCAACATATACCTTCAAGTTACCTTGATTCTCATAGCTGTCATTCTCGTCGGGATATATCTCGAAACCTCCATTAACATTTACCGGGAAACTCGACATCTGTTCCTTACCAATGCGATTGACTTCTTCTTCAGTAAGAAGTTGTTGGTTTACAAATTCAATTTTCTTAGCCATTACCTCAAATTGTGTTTTCGGCTCTGTTACTGTCACTATCAATATTGCCTGATTGCCCGAACCATCCTTGGCTATAATGGATACTTCCCCCAGATGCTGCGGTTTAACACAAATGTGATGATAACCACTTGTAGCATCGGACTCTTCTATTTTAACAATATTGTCAAGATCTACAGAGTAAGTATAGTTGCCGTCACCACCATCAAGACCTATCACATAACCTGCTTTACTGGATATATGTAGGGTTATACTACTGACCAAATTAGTACATGTTCCGATTTGGTAGATAGGTTTGTCACCGCTGAAAAATACCATATCACGGTAATCATCTTCACAAGAAGTACCCAAAAACAGGAACATCAAGAGTAAAAGAATAGAATGAGTTCGTTTCATCGCATTTGATTATTAGTTTAGTAAATGCTACAAAAGTATAACTTTCATTATAAAAGGAAGAATTAAATATAAACAAAAAGAGAAGCAATAATCACTCATCGGTTAAAAGATCATCGGTCAGATACATCCAATGCTCCGCACGATACACCTTACAACCCTGCGGCACAGCTGCCGGAGAAAGCGATGTAACATCTTCATAGCCTACCAACGGAGGTATCGAACTGTTTTTCGTCACAATGTTCTCCGGAGACTTGCGGGTAAATTTATGCACCTCATCATTGTATTTGAAACAGAGAGTGTTCTCCCCATTTTCTCCTTCAATAACCTCATAAGTACCCATTATCACCTCATGATTGAAAGCGGACGGATGAACAAGCAACTCTCCACGATCCTGAGAGTCATTCGTATTATCAGGAATTAAAGTATAAGCCCCCTGATCCTTCACCGTTAAAACAGAAGTTAAGTCAACCATTATTTGGTTCCAATGATTTTCCTCTATCTCGCCGGTATGGAAGAAAGTGGTGTATTCTACAAAGTAATAGAATTTGTAACGATCACGCACTATAATCTTCAATATTGCAGAAGCGCCGCTACCATCATTTATGCGAACGGTTACCACACCCTCATCCTTCGGTGTAACCTTGATACGCGAATACCCGTTTTGTGATTCTGAAAGTGTCACAGCGGCTACAGTAGAAACTTCGTCCAAGGAATAGTTGCCGTCACCACCATCAATGCCGAGAACTAGCCCCTCGGGATTAGTCAGGTAAAGTGTAACAGACGAAATCAGATTATTATTGCCATCTTGTCCAAAGATTGGTTCAGCCCCCTCGAAGAGTATCATGTCCCGATAATCTTCTTCACAACCCGTACTTGTCACCAAGACAAACAAAAGTGTAGCTACAATAGAATAGAAGTGTCTCATAGTCGATGTTTTTAATTGTTCTATAAACAAAAACGCAAGAAACAACCAAATACTGCATCAAATGTCTAGCAAATTTGCTCTTCAGGATAATTCACCAGATAAAGGGTTCCGGTAGCACGAGTAAAAGCTGTGTACAGCCAACGGAAATAATCGGGTGTCAGATACTCGTCCGTCATATAACCTTGATCCAAGAAAACATTCTTCCACTGCCCGCCCTGCGCTTTGTGGCAAGTTACGGCGTATGCATATTTCACTTGCAAGGCATTGTAGTAAGGATCTGCTTTCATCTTCTTCATCCGTTCGCGTTTCATGGAGATATCGGCATAGTCTTCGAGAACAGCATAGAACAGACGGTCATTATCCGCCTTGAGTAGTGCGGGAGCATCGCTATGCAATGTATCCAGCAAGAGATTCACTTCTAACTCAAAATCATTATGATCGGGGAAAGTCAAAGTCACGTCCGCAAAACGAAAGCCATATAATTCACGCGAACGACGCATCCGGTGCACCACGGCTATCTCACCATTGGCAATAAAATCCATTTCTTTCTGTTTCTCCGTCCAGAAATAATTATTTTTCGCAACCATCAATAAATCTCCTGTATTCAATTCATCTTCGCGCCAAAGTATTTGTGCACGAATACCATTATTATAGATATTCGCCCGCTTATTGGAGCGGCAAATCACGGTAGTTTCACCCATCCCGTCATGGTCGTAACAAGACGTCAACGCATCTATCAACTCATTACCGGGTAACACTTTGATATCGGCAAAACCCGAAACTTTAATCTTCGGCAAAGAATTGCAAGTATCTTCCGCAATCAGCTGCCGCAAATGGGTGGCATTCCATAGGATGCCCGATTGCTGTTCCTGGCGTACCACCTGCGTCAAGTCCACTTCCATCACCTCCAATCCATAACCTTTCAATGCTTCGGCAAAAAGGGCGGGACTCTGCTCCTCACCTACCGGCGGAAGCTGTGCTGTATCTCCCATCAGTAAAAGTTTACAGCCCTGACCGGAATAGACAAATTGCACCAAATCGTCCAGTAACCTTCCGGTACCAAACATCGAACCGGACAAGCCCTCATTGGAAATCATCGAAGCCTCATCTACGATATATAAAGTATGAGTTGTCAAATTATCGTTCACTGAAAAGTTACTTAACTCATTAGAGAAAGATTGCTGTCTATAGATTTTTTTATGAATTGTAAACGCAGGATGTTCCGCGTATGCCGAAAAGACTTTCGCAGCACGTCCGGTTGGAGCCAACAATACCGACTTTTGTTGCAGCTTATCCAACGTTCGTACCAAGGCACCTACCAACGAAGTTTTACCCGTTCCGGCATACCCACGAAGTATAAAAACCGCCTCGTTATGGGGCGACAGAAGGAACTCTGATAAAGATTTTACCGCTTTTTCTTGCTCCGGAGTTGGTTGGTAAGGAAAATTTTCTTTAATTTGCCTCTCTAAATAGTTATTTATCATTTTTGTAAGAGAAAAAAGTAACGGGAACACTCGTTTTTAAATTTATTTCTTTTATTTTTGCGGTGCGAATATAACAACTAAAAAACATATTTATCATGAAAACAGTATTTAATATCATTTTAGGCTTATGTATTGCGGCATTGGTTTATGTCTGTTATGCCAGCATCATGGGACCTATCAATTTTGATGAAGCTAAGAAGCACAGAGATTCGAAAGTCATTGAACGTCTTATCGACATCCGTAAGGCACAGATGGAATATCGTAACCTGAACAAACAACAGTACACTGCCAACTTCGACTCTCTGATAGATTTTGTTAAGCACCAGAAACTGCCGTTCATCTACAAACAAGGAGAATTGAACGATAAGCAATTGGAAGATGGTTTGACTGAAAAGAAAGCTATTGCAATCATTGAAAAAGCAAAGAAAACCGGTAAATACGACGAAGTTAAGAAATTCGGTTTGGAAAACTTTAAGCGTGATACCATGTGGGTAGCTGTTATGGATACAATCTTCCCGAAAGGTTTCAATCCTGATTCTTTGAGATATGTTCCTTTTGGAAATGGCAAACAATTTGAAATGGCAGTTCGTAACGATACAGCTAAGTCAGGTGTTCCTTTCTGTCTGCTCGAAGTTAAAACTCCGTATGATGTATATCTGAATGGTTTGGATGCTCAAGAAATCGCTAACTTGAAAGATACACAAACTAAGTTAGGTAGATACTGCGGTTTGATGATCGGTAGCTTGGAAACAGCTAACAACAACGCTGGTAACTGGGAATAATCTTACCCCAAACAACATGATAGAAACAACTGATTTTAATAAATCGGAACAATATACATTATCCATCCGTCTTAGTACGGATGGATTTTCTTTTTCTGTATTTAACCCTCTGGGTGATGGGGGAACCTCTTTTTATGACCGTACTATAGAAGAATCGCTCTCCCTCACTGCCAACCTGAAACAAACTTTCCGTGAAATAGAATGGCTGAACCGCCCCTACCGTCGTGTCAACGTTCTGATGGCAGATAAGCGTTTCACCTTTATTCCATTAGAGTTCTTTGAGGATGAACAAGCAGAAACTGTATTCTATCACAACCACCAGAAGCGGGAGAACGAACTCATCCAGTACAATATACTGCAAAAGAACAATATTGTAGTGCTCTTCGGAATGGACAAAAGCGCCCATACTTTTCTGTGCGAACAATATCCGAATGTAAAATTCTATTCACAATGTAGCTCGTTTATCGAACTCTTTTCTGTTAAAAGCCGATTAGGTAACAGCCGGAAAATGTATGCCAATCTACGGAAAGAAGCTATTGATGTGTATAGCTACGAACGCGGTCGCTTGTTGCTAGCCAATTCTTTTAAATGCAACACTACTTCCGACCGCATCTATTACCTATTATATATATGGAAAGGACTCGGCTTTGAACAAGAGCGCGATGAACTGCACCTCACCGGTGCCTTATCCGACAAAGAGCAACTATTGCCCGAATTACGAAAATTTATCCGGCAGGTATTCGTTATGAATCCCGCCACTAATCTAGACTTACAAGCCATTAATACATGCGAGTAATCAGCGGAATATATAAAAGAAGACGTTTCGACGTACCCCACTCTTTCAAGGCACGTCCTACTACAGACTTTGCCAAAGAGAATCTGTTTAATGTACTCTCTAACTACATCGACTTTGAAGACGGTGTACGTGCCCTCGACCTCTTTGCCGGAACAGGCAGCATCAGCATAGAACTGGTTTCCAGAGGATGCGACCAGGTTATCAGTGTGGAGAAAGAACGCAGCCATTATGCATTTATCTGCAAAGTGATGCAGGAAGTCAAGACTGACAAATGTCTGCCCATCTGCGGTGATGTATTCAAGTACATTAAAAGCGGACGGGATCAGTTCGATTTCATCTTCGCCGACCCTCCCTACGAACTTAAAGGATTGGAGACTATTCCGGATCTCATCTTTGAAAACAATCTATTGAAGGAAGACGGACTCTTCGTCCTTGAACATGGAAAGAAAGATAGCTTCGAAGAAAATCCGTACTTTATAGAAAGGAGAGTATACGGCAGTGTCAACTTCTCCTTCTTCAGACTAAAGTAACGGCGCCAACAACCGTACTACACTCTCGGCAGCCTTGCGATACCAAGGACGCTTCACCCAATTCTTCAGGAATACCGGCACGCATTCGCGCTGGTCTTGCAGGAAGATTTCACGCATCTGGAGTGCTGTCTCCGTATCGTAGATAAAGGCATTCACCTCAAAATTGTGTTCGAAACTACGGAAATCGATATTTGTTGAGCCTACTGTGGATAACTCATCGTCTGCAACCATCAGTTTGGAATGCAGAAAACCTTTCTTATAGAAGTAGACCTTAACACCCGAACGGAGTGCATCAGCCAAGTAGGAACAAGAACCCAGATGAGTCAGGCGATTGTCAGCACGCAGAGGCAGCATCAAACGGACATCCACTCCCGATAATGCAGCAGTCTGCATAGCAACCAATACAGCTTCAGTTGGTAAGAAATAGGGAGTTTGGATATAGAAGTACTTTTTAGCTCCACTGATAGCCATTACAAGTCCTTGCATGATCTCCTTCCATGGACCAACGGGTTCGCTCGTTACAATCTGTGCCAACGAAGTACCGCAAGCTTCTATCTTAGGAAAGTATCGGGCAGCGGTAATCAAAGTACGGTCTACAAAATACCAATCGAGCAGGAAGGCAGTTTGCAATCCATGCACCACCTTGCCTTCGAGCATCAGATGTGTATCACGCCAAATACCCCACGAGAAGCCACGCATATATCGCTCTGCCAGGTTCATTCCTCCTACAAAACCGATACGACCGTCAATTACTACTATCTTACGGTGGTTACGGAAGTTCACTTTACTGGTGAAAAGGGGGAAACGCACTTTCAGGAAGCTTCGTACCTCAATACCTACTTCCCTCATCTCCTCGAAAAAACGGTTGGGTACATGCCAACAACCTACGTCATCGTAAATCACCCGTACCTCTACACCTTCACGTGCTTTCTCCATCAAGACATCACGCACCAACCGGCCGATAGCATCATCCTCAAAGATATAGAACTCGATATGAATATGTTGCTTAGCCTTCTGCAATTCGCGTAGCAAAGATTGGAGCATAGAAAGCCCGGAAGTATAGGTTACTACCCGATTACCATCAAAAGGAAAGGCTTGGTTAGTATGGCGGAATAAGGAAATCAATCGCCCGTAGGATAGTGGCAGGGAACAAGAACTCTGAGCCAGATATTCAGCCATCGGTTTCTTTAGTAAGTGACTGTAGCTCTTCTTACCGATCATACGTTCACGCCGATGACTCCGACCGAAAAAGAAATAGAAAACCAGTCCGACGATAGGCAGGAACATAAGAATCAATATCCATGCCATGGTCTTCACCGGATTACGATTGTCGAGAATAATGACGACAATCGTTCCGATAATAGCCCCGAAGTAAACGATGTCGAATGCAATCGTGGCAATCTGGCTGGCTAGAAGATTCCAATCAATCATGGAAGCAAATATACTGAAAATAAACAGAAAATCCCCTTCATCCGGAAAAGAGATGAAGGGGATATCTTATAATAAACAATTTGAGATCAAATTAGAACGGGCGACGACCCCCAAAACCTCCACCATGGAAACCACCGGGACCGCCAGGTCCACCGAAGCCACCTCTACCCTGCATTTTCTCACGGGCAGCTTTACCGCCAAAGATGTTCAGACGATAGATAAAGTGCAACATGCAATAGCTGTTAACTCCATTATATTCGTATACCGAACGACCGCTGGCTGTCAAAGAACGGCTGATATTACTTTGTTGCTTCAAGATATCATACATTTCAAAGCTTACTGTAGCGGCACCTTTCAAGAAGGTTTGCGAAAGTTGTGCGTTCCATATCAGCTCATTACGGTTCATGCTGCTATCGGTATAACCACGACGGCTTTGGTTAGCCATATTGGTTGATACGCTCATGCTCCAAGGCATATTTACTGTAGTAGTAGCACCGTAAGAGAAGGTGTAAGGCTCTTGGTTATTGTCCGATCTTAATTTATCTTTTTCGATAGAATAAGAGATTGTTCCATTCAGTCCGAACTCAAACCACTGGTTTCGGTAAGCGGCATTCAGGCGCTCGCCCAGTGTCAGGTTGGTAGTAGTGTTCTTATCCTCAATCTTCGTCTGATTATCGGTCAGATAACCCACATTATTCTGATAGTTGATATTCGAGAATGAATTGATGGTATACTTCTTATTCTTCAGTGCTGTATTGAAACCAAACATACCGAATGCATTCCAGTTACCGTTAATATTCTTAGGGGTCGTAGTCCATCCACCGGTTTCATCATTATACACGCGGCTATTGCTGATGCTGTTCTGGCTCGCCGAGAAGTTGGCATGCGTCATGATTCCTCGTTGTTTCTCGGCATTATAAGTATTATAAAACAGACTCATATTATGTGTGAATGCAGGCTTCAAACCCGGATTACCTACCCGGATGTTCTGCGGATTGGAGTTATCCACAATTGGAAGTAAGTTCTCCATGCTGGGCTGACTGCTTCGGCCGCGATAGGTCATACGTAACTGGCTCACTTTGGAGAAGCGGAAACGTAAGTCCAAGTTGGGAGCGAAATTAAATACATTGCGGGTGGTATCAATCATATAATCACCTTTCTTATAAGATAGAATGGAGTGCTGCGGTTGGAAGGACACACCTGCAGTCAACTGATACTTCTCGCGGATAAAACGCAGAGATACAGAAGCGTCATGGTTGTAGTAACGATACTCGGCATACTTGCCCAAACTATCCACCTTGTGATCTTCGTAACCGGCAGGTAGTTGTGAACTCAAATCCCAATCTTTGAAACTTTGCAAGTCGAACGTGCTCTTGTCGCTTTCGCTATACTTATATTGAAATTGATAGCTGAATTGCAGGAAAGTGGCGCGGGCAATAGGTTCGCTATAAGTCAACTGCGCACTATAATTGTAGTTATTGGTGGGCGTTGTGATATACTGGTTGCGAATCAGAACCGAGTCATTCATACCCAAATAATCTTTCAGCTGGAAGTAATGGGTTTCCGATTCAGTATACTGGTTATTATCAGTATTGCTATAACCAAAGCGTCCACGGAAAGTTATGTTACGACCTTTACTATTCAACTTACGGTTTATCTGCAAGGTAGCATCGGCATTAAGATTTTTGTTATTACTCAATGTTCCACTATTGATAGCGTTCACGCGGATATTCTTCAAGGGATCTTCAAAACCCGGCATCAGAATCTTCTCCAGACTGAGGTAATCGTTAGGATTGGTTACCAATGCAAAAGGATCCGAATTGAATGTACCGGATTCTGAATTGGAGAGATTATCCGTCTTGCCATACGAGAAGTCGGGACGGAAAATGATATTCGTCATAGTGTCCGGCTTCCATTCCAAGCGGAAATCAGCATTAATATTGGAGTTCTTATTACGTTGTGCACTGTTGGAGTTAGAATAGGAATTACCGTTCGGCAGGAAGTCTTCGGTATATCCAGTACTGGCAATATCGCCATCCGAATAATTGTAACGGACGCTACCACCCAACTCCAGTTTGGAGGTTTCAGTAGCAAAGTTAAGTCCCGCTGTCTTGGTAGCTGTCAGACCATTGTTACGACGCCAACGGGGACCGCCTCCACCACCGGAGAAACCTTGATCGTTCACGTTATTGGAGGATGCAATCAATGAAACCTGTGTTTTATCTACAAAGCGGTTCAGCATAAGCCGTCCCATGTAGCGGTCTTTTGTTCCGCCTGCCAAATCGACGTTTCCGAACCAACCTTTATTCATACCTTTCTTTACGGTAAGGTCGAGGACGGTTTCTTCTTCACCATCATCAATACCGGTGATACGAGCAAGATCGGACTTCTTATCGTATGTCTTCAGTTTATCAATCATGTCTACAGGCAGATTCTTCAATCCGGTCTTCACATCGCCACCGAAGAACTCTTTACCATCTACCATGATCTTCTTCAAATCTTTGCCATTAACTTTCACATTACCATCGTCGTCAATTTCGGCACCGGGAAGTTTCTTTACCAATTCCTCGAGCATGGCACCTTCGGGAGTACGGTAAGCCGAAGAGTTATAAACCAGCGTATCTTCTACGACCTGTACTTGCGGAGCTTCCGCTGTAATCACGGCTTCGGCAAGCATCACCGCATCCACATCCAATTCCAACGTACCTACTTTCTTCTCGGGTATGGAAGCAACAAGTTGCAAAGGCAGAAATTTATTTTTGAAACCAATGTAGGAAGCTTTCAGCACGTATTTGCCCGCTTTTACTTTGGGCAGAGTGAAGTAGCCTTGTGGTGTGGTGGCAACCCCCGCAGCGTATGTGCTGTCCGGCAAGGATAGCAACTGAATCGTAGCCTGTGCAGCAGGGTCCTTTGTATCGGCCTCGATAATCCGGCCCGATACCGTAATGTTTTTTGTTTGTGAGAATGCAGAGAGTGTTGTTATAAGCAATAACATCCCTGCCGTAATGATCTTTTTCATGCGTCTATTCTTAAAAGTACAATGTCTTATTACACTGTTTCATTTGACAAAGTAACAGACAAAAGGTTTAACGGGGCGCATGACGTTTTGTTCTATTTATCGACTATTCCGCTTAAATAATCTATCAACTGTCGATTTTTTAATACCAAATTCCAAGCAAAGCACGTTTAATATCAGAAAGATGAGAAAAGATGAAGAGTCTACCGAAATCAAGTCACCTTTCGCCACCCGGTAGAGCATACCACCAAAGACGAACAACACGGTCATAAACATAGCATTGCGTGTTGCACGGTTACGTATCTGTTCCGTTTCATTGCTCTCGTTCTTTACCAAGGCAAAGATTATCATCAAGGCACCCATCATCATCAATAGTTTAGCGCATTCTTTATAGAACAGTAGATTGGCATCCGTTACTTTCCCCATCATCATCATTATAAAAGGTAGGAACAACGCCAAGGCAATTACAAAATATCCAAGGGGACGGCAAAATATAGGTAACAATGCTTTCATTTCAGTTATGAGTTATTAGTTATAAGTTATTTGATTATGGCAACAACAATGAGCGCCAATGATCAATTTTACTATGCAAAGATACTTGTTTCGTAGATAAATCCTATCTTTGCAGTACAAAAAAGACAAATACATCATGAGTAAACAAGAAGTAATCCTTTGCGAAAAACTGGAAAGTAGTCTGATGCTTGCCATCGATAAATGCCCCCATGACAAACTTTTCATCCTAACGGACGAGCATACACACCGGCTTTGTTTGCCTTCATTAAAACAGATCCCTGCTCTGAAAGAGGCGGAAGAAATCGTTATCGGAGCAGAAGATGTGCACAAGAATCTGGAGACACTAGCTTCCGTATGGCAGGTGCTGAGCGAAAAAGGTGCTACCCGCCATTCGTTACTCATCAATTTGGGTGGCGGCATGGTGACCGACCTCGGTGGCTTTGCAGCTTCTACTTTCAAACGTGGGATAACTTACATCAATGTTCCCACTACCCTACTCGCTATGGTGGATGCTTCAGTAGGAGGCAAGACGGGCATCAACTTCAATGGATTAAAGAATGAAATCGGTGTTTTCGCCCCCGCCGCCTGCGTATTGCTGGAAACGGAGTTTCTCCGTAGTCTCGATGCTCACAACTTCTTCTCCGGTTACGCCGAAATGTTGAAGCATGGACTTATCAGTATTCCTGAGCATTTTGCAGAACTACTTGCTTTTAATACTGAAAATATAGATTATGCAGCGCTTAAGTCTATGGTAGGACGTTCTGTACAAGTAAAGGAAGATATCGTGGAGGAAGATCCGTTGGAACATGGCATCCGCAAGGCCTTAAACCTGGGACATACCGTAGGTCATGCCTTTGAGAGCCTGGCTCTTGCCGAGAATCGTCCGGTATTGCACGGTTATGCAGTTGCCTGGGGACTTGTTTGCGAGCTATACCTTTCTTACATTATAGTAGGATTCCCCAAAGACAAGATGCGCCAGACCATTCAGTTCGTCAAGGAGAATTATGGCGGCTTCGCCTTCAATTGCAAGCAGTACGACCAACTTTACGAGTTGATGAAACATGACAAAAAGAATGCAGCGGGTGTCATCAACTTCACCTTACTGAAGGATGTGGGAGACATTTGCCTCAACCAAACAACGGACAAAGATACAATCTTCGAGATGTTCGACTTCTATAGGGAGTGTATGGGGGTATAGTTATCTAAAAGACAGCAGCTATCTTCTTTATATTATTTAGTTTCTCCAATAGAGAACTATTCTTGCGGGCAACCTGTATGTTATAATCCGTTTGCATTCTTACCAGCAAATCAGCATTGATACCCAAAGCTGCTTCTAGGAATAAGGCAAATTCAGTTGTTATTGAACGCTTTGCATTTAGCACCTCATTCAAGGCAGAATAGGATAAACCAAATTTTTGTGCAAAGTCCTTTTGTTTTATACCTCTGCATTCTAATTCATCCTTAACCAACTCACCCGGGTGGTAAGGACGAAATGATTGCAAGTTATTAGCTGATATATTCATTGTTCCTACTTATAATGATTTGTAATATCTATCAAAGAACAAATTTCTACAAGAGTTTGATTACCGACATTTACTAATTCCCGAAACTCAAGCCTATACTGATTATTGATACGCAATGAAGAAATCCCTTTCTTATCTCCCTTTAACTTTTCGTAATTCAAAGATTTATATTGATACAAATCCTCTATTTGGGAAGCATTTAACAAGGCTTTCACACACTTCAAATAGCCATTGACTACTTGAGGCTGAAAACGATGTTTCTTGTCATTAGTATGCCCTTTTTCATAAAGTTCCACCAAATATTCTTTCTCAAACTCTACATTCATACATTTGTTCTTTGGTAATACAAAGGTACTACATAATAAGGATATTCGCAATTTTAGCGAATTATTTTATTGCTATACAAAAACAGTTTCAGATGATATGCAAGGAAGTTTCCAGTGACATGCAAGCGTTTTCCTATTTCTAAAAGTAAATGTCTGACAAGTCATCATTTTCCTCTTGATTTGTATGGCACTTATCTTTTTTATTGTACCTTTGTGATGTCGAAAATTAATTTCTCAGCCAGCAGGGAAACCTGCCAACATCTCGTGGCGGACATTTTTATGCCCGTACACGACATTCCCATATGGCGGTTTCTGTACCCCCATTGGGAGTGTTAATGCACCCCAAACGCTGGCTGAGAAGTAACGTTCGACAATGGGACAGGCAGGAATCGCTTTTTTCATTTTCCCTTACCTCTCCCATAAATCGGATTATTAACCTTTTAACACTTAATGATTTATGGAAACCAACAATCTACAACCGACACCCATCCTAGAACTTCCCAATGCTGCCATGCACCCACGTCCATGCTTCGCTTCAGTAGAAGAAATGAGAAAGTATTATTTGCAAATGGTTGAGCTAATGAATATAAGATATTCGGGAGAACCTTCAGAGCTTACCAGTATCAAATGCTTATACCGCAAACTAAGGCAATTTACCGATACTATGCGCTTTATAGGCACCCATGACTGGGGTAAAGGCATAGCCGAACTACATACCGCTTGTGGAGTCTATATGATGCAAAGCAATGTCGAACAGAAAAAACTTCTGCAAACCAACGAAGAAATAAGTCGGCACCTTCAGTTCATAGCGCAACTGGCAGGCAGTGTCGGCTACATAAAGCAGCTGGAAGGCATTCTGCACTATCACTACCAAAATGTTGCCTATCTGTTGGAGAAGTTAAAAGAGGAAATGACGACTGCTAATCGAGACTAGTAGATAATAACATCATACAGAAATCACTCCTTTTATGATGAAATGTTCACTCACACTACATTTTTTTGAATCACCTTAATGAACTAATAATAAACAATATATAGGAATATACAGTCTAATGGTCAAACAAAAATCATTCAATTTGTTTGCTATTTCAAAATAAAGCGCTACTTTTGCAACCGCAATTCGGGGTATAGCTCAGCCCGGTAGAGTACGCGTCTGGGGGGCGTGTGGTCGCAAGTTCGAATCTTGTTGCCCCGACTACCATAAAGCATTGATAATCTAAAGATTATCAATGCTTTTCTTCTTTAAGAGCAATGTATGAAAAACATGTGTGGTTGAGACTTTAGAGGTGCTTTTCCATATAAATTAAATTAAGCCCATCCACCTCTTTCGTATATATTACTTGATATCCAACCTTTTTATAAAGACACAATGTATTGGGAGTTTCTTCGCCTGTAAAAAGAGTAAATTTATGGCAGACAGGAAAATAGTTTTCAATCTCATACATCAAGGCTTTGCCTATTCCTTGATTTTGAAAATCAGGATGCACTATAAGCTTGCCGATATAACAGTCAGTTCCATTATAAATATTTCCTCTAACCGAACCAATGATTTGGTTATCCGAAGAAATATACTTTAAAATAATGCACTGTTCAAAATCATTACGTACATCTTGTATGGTTTGCAATAGTGGGGGAATTTCAAAGTTGCCCATGAGTTTAGCCACTTCCGTGAAAGCCACTTTTTGTAAAGACAGAACCTCTTCCAAGTCAGAACAATCCGCTCGTTTTATATTATTCAGAACATCCATATCATACCGATTTAAATAACCACTCCGGCTTCAGTGATGAAAACATCAACATACCAAAGTGCCTGTTATTCCCAATTTTATACTCACAGGCAAAAATACAAAAAGCAAAACTCAATAGTATACCAAACCTAAGTTTTTTTTGCCGATATTTGCATCAAATAAAAAGCAATACTCAACATAAAATAGAAAAGTATGGAAGATTTAATAAATGCACGTTGCGGATGGGCGGGAACAGACGAACTATACATAAAATACCATGATGAAGAATGGGGAAAACTTGTTACCGACGATCAAACCTTATTTGAGTTTCTGGTACTCGAAAGTGCTCAAGCAGGACTATCCTGGATTACTATCCTCCGAAAACGTGAAGGATACCGAGAAGCCTTCCATCACTTTAATGTGAAGAAAGTAGCGCAAATGACATCAGAAGACATCGAACGCTTGATGCATTTTGATGGAATTGTCAAGAACCGGCTGAAGATCAATAGCACCATCAACAACGCGAAACTATTTATGGATATTCAGAAAGAGTTCGGTAGTTTCTACAAGTACACCTTATCTTTCTTCCCCAAACAGCAACCTATTGTCAACAATTTCAAGTCTCTAAGCCAGATTCCCGCTGCAACTCCCGAGTCGGATGCAATGAGCAAAAACATGAAAAAGAGAGGCTTCAAATTCTTTGGATCAACTATCTGCTATGCTTTTTTGCAGGCGGCCGGCTTCGTGAACGACCATTTAGAAGACTGCTTCTGTAAAGCAAAATAGGTTATAGAAGAACGACTTCCACATTTTAAATCTGCTTATCGCCACCAAAAGATTAAATTGCATGAAGAAATTACACATCCTTTTTGCCTTTTGTCTAGCATTGCTTACTCAATGCACTACCCCCGAGAACAAGACAACGACCTCTGACGGAACTTCACAGTCTATCATAGTCGGCGTATTCGAAGGACACGGCGGAGCACAAACCTGTATATGGGAAACGGTAGCAGCCCTGCAACTCGATCCCGAAATAAAGGCACGTACCATCACCAGCGCAGATATAGCCAATAATGTGCTCGACTCTATAGATGCCATTATTATCCCCGGAGGTAGTGGCAAAAGCCAATACCTGAACCTTGGAGCCTTGAATCAACAGCGAATCAAAGATTTTGTAGCCAAAGGACATGGAGCCGTAGGTATCTGTGCAGGAGCTTATCTTTTTTCGAGTACACCGGGATACACCTGTCTGGCACTGAATGGTGAGCAAGCAATAGATATTGAACACGATAACCGCGGTCATGGACTTGCCAAATTCACCCTGACTGAAGAGGGAGAAAAAGTATTTCCCGAACTGGCAGACCGGGACACTTCTTACGTGATCTATTATGAAGGTCCGGTCTTCATAAAGAATGCAGAAGACAGTATTCAAAATACTACACTGGCTCTTATGGAGAGCGATGTACACGAAGAAGGAAACGCACCCGCCAACATGACAAACGGTAAACCTTTTTTTCTTGCAAATCAATATGGCAAAGGACGTGTATTCAGTTCAATAGCACATCCCGAAGCAACGCCGGGTATGATGTGGATGGTCCCCCGTATGGTGCGCTGGACACTCGACAAACCAATCGTCTCTTATAAAGAAACTGCCGTACAACCTTCATTATTCAATCGTGAGTTTCTGATGACTATAACTGATCTGAAACAGGAATCCGCCCATTTCCAAACATTACTCAATGGTGATATTTCACAAAAGATTGCTGCTCTCGATTGGTTAGAAGCCCACCACTCATGGGATGCCAAACGCTGGGTACAAGGCATGCTCTACGATGCTTCGCCCGAAATACGTATCAGGGCTGCACGCTATATAGCTGATACACAATACTTGCATTTCCTTCCCAACCTTCGCTCTGCTTTTCAATCGGAAACAGACGAAGCAGTGAAGATGCAACTAAAAGAGCAGTTAGATAAATTGGAAGGTTTATTGCCCTAAGAAATATCTTGGCTCAGATAAACCATATCTTTCAATAATATACCATCCTCTACCATTGGGTGGTCATAATTATCAGTAAAGAAGTTCTCAATTCTATGGGAGTAGTAAAAACCGCAACTCTCATAGAATCCGAGTGAACTCGGCACATCCCCCGTACCTACTGTCATCTTATTATAGACGCCAGAATAATGATTAATTAAATAGCTTATCAGCATCCTTCCATAACCTTTTCGATGAAACTCGGGCACTACTGCAATATTTTTCAATTCACAAACTTCATTTTCCTGCTTTGATACGACGCAAACAGCTTTTACCCCGTCATCTTCAAGCATAAACATTTCACCTTGTTCTAAATAGCGGTCTATCATAGACTCCTGTTCATCGGCAAGTAAAAGCAAATCCAAATACTGCTTTTTATTGTTTGTAATCTGAGATATGTTCATTTTTTATCTTTACAATAAGTTCCTAAATACATGTTATCGGCAAAATTAAGAAAAAGTAAAATCTGACATAGTATTGAGTATGATTTAATAATGAACTTATTTCCATCTATTTTGGTTTTTTAATAAGTACAATATCCAATTCATAATGATGGAAAAGAAAGACTCCAGATTTACCAAACGCATGCTTCCTAAAGCCTTGAAGCATATCAAGTTTTATCTACTTATTCAGAAAAGCCTGAAAAGCAGATGGTTTCATTATACGGTACTATTCTTTATTATCACTTCGATTGCAGCTATCATATTTTCTTCTTTCGAATCGGCCGCTTCCTACCAACGACCTCTCTTTGGTGTAACCTACCTTGCCGCATTTGTGTTTACTATTGAGTATACCCTGCGCATTATGGCAGCTCCTGTCATTCATCCCGAACTAAATGCCTTCAGAGCCAGACTTCGCTATATATTCTCATTCTTCGGACTCGTAGATTTCGTTGCTATTTTGCCCTTCATATTAATCCATCGTTACTGGAACACAGAAGTAGCGAATCTTATCATCCTTCCCTATATCTTCATTATCTTTAAAATGATTCGCTACTCCAAGTCATTCCGTCTCATAGGCGACGTACTGTACAAAGCAAAAGATGAACTGATTACAGCCTATACGGCATGTGGTATTATGGTCTGCTTTTCTGCCATACTCATGTACTACATAGAACACAGGGCACAACCCGAAGCATTTGCCAATATAGGGGATGGATTATGGTGGGCGATTGTAGCATTTACAACAGTAGGTTACGGCGACATATATCCAATTACTCCATTAGGAAAGGCACTAAGTAGCATCATAAGCCTCATCGGAATTGCCATGATAGCCCTACCCACGGGTATCATCAGTTCAGCTTTTATGAGTATCATGCAGAAACGAAAGAAGGACGAAACAGAGTGAAGGTAGCTTACAGAGAGACATTTTATATAAATACTATACTCTTTTTGAGTTAGAATGCTTACTTTTGCAAGTTAAGAAGTTATCTGATAAAATAAACGTAAATTATGGGAGCAGCAAAATGGATTGGCGGTATCATAGGCTTTATGGCCGGAGGACCGCTTGGTGCTTTAGCAGGATATGCACTGGGATCATTATTCGATGTAAACACGGGCTCAGTAGGCAGTGATTATGAACAAGGACAGACGGGAAGTTCCAGATATACCGGTCAACGGAATAGTTTTCTTTTCTCCATGTTGGTCATGGCTTCTTACATTATCAAGGCAGACGGTCGCGTCATGCACAGTGAAATGGAATATATCCGCCGTTTCCTGAAAATTAACTTCGGAGACTCTGCCGTTAGCGAAGGAGAGCAGATTTTGCTCAACCTTTTTGAGCAGCGTAAACAGATGGACAGGCAAAATCCCCTGGCATTTAAGAATACCATACGCGACTGTGGAGCACAAATTGCCGCTAACCTACCCTACGAAGCTCGTTTGCAGCTACTTGATTTCCTGATAAACATAGCCAAAAGCGACGGCAACGTATGCAGTGAAGAAATAACAGCACTGAAAGAAGTGGCGCAATACATGGGACTCTCTGTACAAGAAGTAGAATCCATGCTCAATCTGGGTGGTCATTCACTGGACGAAGCATACAAAGTGCTTGAAGTAGAACCTACCGCCACCAATGACGAAATACGTGCCGCCTATCGCCGTCTGGCTTTAAAGCACCACCCCGACAAAGTAGCCATGCTGGGCGAAGATATAAAGAAAGCCGCCGAGGAGAAGTTCCAAAGCATCAACAGCGCCAAGGAGTTAATCTATAAATCCAGAGGGATAAAATAAATCTCTATACGAAACTTAAACATCTTATATACATCCTTATTATGAAGAAAATACTAGCCTACATTGCTTTTGGCTTTACAGCCATTGTAAGTCAAGCCGCCACCCCTCTGTGGATGCGCGACGTGCGCATTTCGCCCGATGGTACAGAAATCGTGTTTTGCTACAAAGGAGACATTTACAAAATGCCTGCAAAAGGTGGAACAGCTACCCAACTCACCACACAAGAATCTTACGAATGCACTCCGGTATGGTCGCCCGATGGCAAACAGATAGCTTTTGCCAGTGACCGATACGGCAACTTCGATATATTTGTGATGCCCGCAAACGGAGGAACCGCCCAACGACTGACCTCTAACTCAGCCGGTGAACTCCCCTCAGCATTCACTCCCGACGGCAAATACATTTTATTTTCCGCTTCCATTCAAGACCCTGCAACCAGTGCCCTCTTCCCTACTTCGGCTATGACCGAGCTATATCAAGTACCCACCACCGGAGGACGTACCGAACAAGTGCTAGGCACTCCCGCCGAAGCTGTTATTTTCAACAAATCCGGCAAGCAGTTCTTATATCAGGATCGTAAGGGATTTGAGGATGAATGGCGTAAACACCATACTTCCTCCATCACCCGGGATATATGGATGTATGATACTCAAACGGGAAAGCATACCAACCTTACCCAACATGCCGGTGAAGACCGCAACCCGGTATTGTCTCCGGACGAACAAACCGTTTACTTCCTGAGCGAACGAAACGGAGGTACTTTCAACGTCTATTCTTTCCCACTTGCCCAGCCGCAATCGGTGAAAGAAGTAACTTCCTTCAAAACCCACCCCGTGCGCTTTCTTTCCATGAGCAACAACGGGACATTATGCTACGGATATGACGGAGAAATCTATACCCAACAAAACGGTTCCGCCCCGCAGAAAATCAATGTAGAAATCGTACGCGACGACCAACCGCAACTCACCAACCTGGACTTTTCCGACGGAGCTACCTCAGGAACCGTTTCGCCGGATGGCAAACAAGTTGCTTTCATCATACGTGGTGAAGTATTCGTAACCTCTACCGACTACGCCACAACAAAACAGATTACCCATACAGCTGCTCGTGAAGCGGGTCTCACCTTTGCTCCCGATAACCGCACCTTGGCATACGCCAGCGAACGCAATGGCAACTGGCAGCTCTACCTGGCGAAAATAGCCCGTAAAGAAGACCCGAACTTCCCGAATGCTACTTTGATAAATGAAGAAGTGCTACTGCCTTCTACCACCGTAGAACGCAACTATCCGCAATTTTCGCCCGATGGTAAGGAACTGGCATTTATCGAAGACCGTAACCGCCTGATGGTACTCAACCTCGATACAAAGAAAGTGCGTCAGATTACCGACAACTCCACTTGGTATGATACCGGAGGTGGCTTCGACTACTCTTGGTCACCGGACAGTAAGTGGTTCACCCTCGAATTTATCGGAAACAAGCACGATCCTTATTCGGACATAGGTATTGTCAGTGCTCAGGGAAACAGTCCAATCGTCAACCTGACCAACAGTGGCTACGCAAGTGGATCTCCTCGTTTTGTACTCGACGGCAACGCCATCCTCTTTACAACCGAACGTTACGGAATGCGTGCCCATGCCTCTTGGGGTTCACAAAATGACGCCATGCTGGTATTCCTCAACCAGGATGCCTACGACAAATACTGTTTGAGCAAGGAAGATTATGAACTGCGTAAAGAACTGGAAGACCAGCAGAAAAAAGATAAAGAAAAAGACAGCAATAAAGATAAAGACAAGAAGAAAGAAACCAAGAAAGAAGACGCTGAAGCTACCAAAGTCAAGGACATCGTTGTAGACCTGAAGAACATTGAAGATCGCATCGTACGTCTGACGCCCAACTCTTCGGATATGGGTAGCACCATCATCTCCAAAGATGGAGAGACCCTTTATTACCTGGCTGCCTTTGAAGGTGGTTTCGACCTTTGGAAAATGGATCTCCGTAAGAAAGAAACCAAACTTCTTCACAAACTGGATGCCGGATGGGCAAACATGGAATTAGACAAAGAGGGTAAAAATCTCTTCATATTAAGCAGCAAAGATATGCAAAAGATGGATGTTGCTTCCAACGAATTAAAACCCATCAGCTTCCGTGCCTCTATGAAAATGGATCTCGCTGCCGAACGAGAATACATGTTCGACCATGTATACAAGCAACAACAGAAGCGTTTCTATAACCTCAACATGCACGGAGTAGACTGGGACGCCATGTCCGCTGCTTACCGTAAGTTCCTGCCGCATATCAATAACAACTATGACTTTGCCGAACTGCTGAGTGAATGGTTAGGTGAACTGAATGTATCACATACCGGAGGTCGATTCTATCCGAAAGGACAAAGTGAACCGACCGCAAGCCTGGGATTGCTTTTCGACTGGAATTATGCAGACAAAGGTATGCTGATCTCTGAAGTAATAGAAAAAGGTCCCTTCGACAAGGCTGACACAAAAGTGAAGGCAGGTGTTGTCATTGAAAAGATAGATGGCGTAGAAATCACTCCGGAGATGGATTACTACACATTGCTGAATAACAAAGCAAAGAAGAAAACACTTATTTCACTTTACAATCCGCAGACTAAAGAGCGTTGGGAAGAAGTGATTATCCCCATCAGTAATGGCATCCTTAGCGATTTGCTCTATACCCGTTGGGTAAAACAGCGTGCAGCGGATGTTGATAAATGGTCTAATGGCCGATTGGGATATGTGCATATCGAATCGATGGGTGATGATAGTTTCCGTTCCGTCTATTCGGACATCCTCGGGAAATATAATAACCGTGACGGAATTGTCATTGATACTCGCTTCAATGGCGGAGGACGCCTGCACGAAGATATCGAAGTACTGTTCAGCGGAAAGAAATACTTTACCCAAGTAGTTCGTGGTCGCGAAGCCTGTGACATGCCCAGCCGCCGTTGGAACAAGCCTTCTATCATGTTAACGTGCGAAGCTAATTATTCCAATGCACACGGTACCCCATGGGTATACAGTCATCAGAAACTTGGTAAATTGGTAGGTATGCCGGTTCCCGGTACCATGACTAGTGTATCTTGGGAAACTTTACAAGACCCGTCGCTAATATTCGGTATTCCTGTTATCGGTTATCAGTTGCCGGACGGCAGTTACTTGGAAAATTCACAGTTGGAACCGGATATCAAGGTTGCCAATTCACCTGAAACGATTGTGAAAGGAGAAGATACACAGCTGAAAACAGCGGTAGAAGAGTTGCTGAAAGAGATTGATAAATAAGAAACAGAAACAATTCTGATATACGAATGCGATCCTATTAAATTAGATTTAAGGAGTTAAGTTTTATGCTTAACTCCTTTTTTATGTATGACTACGAAATAATACTTTCCCTATCTCACTTTTTTGCATTACCTTTGCAACCTGAACCTCTAACCCTTTTAAACTTATGTTTGCTGACCTTTTAAATTCCTCTTATTTCGCACTTTTCCTCATTGTGGCGTTGGGCTTCATGCTGGGAAAAATCAAAATTAAAGGATTATCATTAGATGTCTCCGCCGTTATTTTTATCGCTTTGCTATTCGGACATTTCGGGGTAATTATTCCTAAGGAATTAGGCAACTTCGGATTAGTATTGTTTATCTTCACCATCGGTATTCAGGCAGGTCCCGGATTCTTCGATTCCTTTCGAAGCAAGGGCAAGACACTGATTATCATCACCCTGCTGATTATCTGCTCTGCTGCCCTGACGGCAGTAGGACTGAAATATGCATTCGATATAGATACTCCCAGTGTAGTAGGATTGATAGCGGGCGCACTGACCAGTACTCCGGGACTTGCGGTAGCCATCGACAGCACCCACTCTCCGCTGGCCTCCATCGCATACGGTATAGCTTACCCCTTCGGAGTGATCGGTGTCATTCTTTTCGTGAAGCTACTTCCCCGCATCATGCGCATAGACCTCGACAAGGAAGCCCGTCGTCTGGAAAAAGAACGCCGCAGCCAGTTCCCCGAACTGACTACTTGCATCTTTCGCGTTACCAATACTGCCGTATTCAACCGCAGCCTGATGCAGATCAATGCACGTGCCATGACCGGAGCCGTCATTTCCCGCCATAAACATAATGAAGATATCTCCATTCCTACCGCAAATACGGTGTTGCATGAGAACGACTATATCCAAGCAGTCGGTAGCGACGATGCACTGAATCAACTTGCCGTTCTGGTGGGCGAAAGAGAAGAAGGTGAATTACCATTGGTTGACACACAGGAGATAGAATCTCTGTTGCTGACTAAAAAAGATATGATTAACAAGCAATTGGGCGATCTCAATCTGATGAAGAACTTCGGCTGTACCGTGACGCGCGTTCGCCGAAGCGGAATCGACCTTGCTCCTTCACCCGACCTTGCTTTGAAGTTTGGTGACAAATTAATGGTGGTTGGAGAAAAGGACGGCATCAAAGGAGTAGCACGCTTATTGGGTAACAATGCCAAGAAGTTGTCAGATACAGACTTTTTCCCCATCGCAATGGGTATTGTTTTAGGAGTATTATTTGGCAAGCTGAATATCTCTTTCTCAGATAGTTTATCATTCTCTCCGGGACTGACGGGTGGTATTCTGATAGTAGCCCTATTTCTTAGTGCAATCGGCAAGACGGGACCTATCATCTGGTCCATGTCCGGTTCTGCCAACCAGTTATTACGCCAGTTGGGACTACTGCTTTTCCTGGCAGAAGTCGGAACATCGGCAGGTACGAATCTGGTAGCGACTTTCCAGGAAAGCGGCTGGTTGTTGTTCGGTGTAGGTGCGGCAATCACGCTCATACCTATGTTGGTAGCCGCAATAGTCGGTTTGGTAGTGTTCAAAATCAGCATCCTTGATCTGCTGGGTACTATCACTGGTGGTATGACCAGTACGCCGGGACTTGCCGCTGCCGACTCTATGACAGACAGCAACATTCCGAGTGTAGCATACGCTACGGTTTATCCTATTGCGATGGTGTTCCTGATATTATCGATACAGCTAATAGCCAGCGCTGTTTATTAAAGAGATGCAAGTATATTCTAAAAAAGAAGCCATCAGCCGGATGAATGCACTGGCAAAGTCCGATGTACCTTTCCTTTTTATTATAGACTATACACAAGAGCACTCCTACATTGAAGCTCTTCACGAAATAGATGCCTCTACCTGCCTTTACCAATTCCGGGAGGCAGGTAATGGGATGGGAATAACTCCGGGAATTACGGGGAAAACTGCCCCCGGATATACCGAAAAATTAGATTGGGAGTTCACCCCTCCCACCCCCGACGCTTATAAACATGCCTTTGATATCGTGAAAAGGAATTTGTTGGCAGGCAATAGTTATCTGACGAATCTGACCTGTAAAGTTCCTGTTACTACAAACTTGACACTAAAGGAATTATTTCAGCATTCAAAGGCACTCTATAAACTTTGGTTAAAGGATAAATTCGTCTGCTTCTCTCCCGAAATCTTTGTCCGCATCGAAGAGGGAAAGATCAAGTCCTTCCCCATGAAAGGAACCATAGACGCAACCTTGCCGGATGCGGAAACCCGCTTAATGGAAGATGAAAAAGAATCAGCCGAACATGCTACCATCGTTGACTTGATACGCAATGACCTGAGCATGGTTGCGGAGCATGTAACCGTAGAATCTTACCGCTATATCGACCTTCTGCAAACCAACAAAGGCCCTATTCTGCAAACCAGTTCTGAAATATGTGGCACACTGCCCACTGATTATACGGAGCACATCGGTGACATCTTGTTCAAGCTACTCCCTGCCGGTTCCATTACCGGTGCACCCAAACCTAAAACGGTTCAAATCATTGCCGAAGCGGAAAAGTATGAACGGGGATTCTACACCGGAGTTATGGGTTGTTATGCAAACAAGCAATTGGATAGTGCCGTCATGATACGTTTCATTGAACAAGAAAACGGGCAATTCTATTTCAAGGCAGGTGGCGGCATCACTGCCAAAAGCCAATGGAGAAACGAATATAACGAAGTAATACAGAAAGTATATGTACCGATTTATTGAAACCATACGCATTGATAACGGAGAAATCTGCAATCTGACCTTTCATAACAGAAGACTGAATGAAACCCGTTCACATTTCTGGCAGGGAAGTCCCCGGTTGCAACTGGAAGACTACGTAAAACCCGTCAAAGAAGCAGGAATATTCAAAGCACGCGTGGTTTATGGAGAAACAGGCATAGAAGAAGTAAGTTATGCTACCTATACTTTAAGGTGTATACAATCCTTAGCTATTATTCCGTCCGACACTATAGACTACACCTACAAAAGTGCCAACCGCGAGGAACTGAACCACCTCTTTGCACAGCGTGGTGCATGCGATGATATTCTGATTGTGAAACAAGGATTAGTGACCGATACCTCCATTGCCAACATCGCCCTTTACGATAACAACTATTGGTACACCCCGAAACATCCGCTACTAAAAGGAAGCAAGCGGGCACAACTTTTAGAGGAAAATGTTCTTTCCGAAAAAGAAATCGGACTGGAAGATTTATCCGCATTCTCCACCATCCGTCTATTCAATGCCATGATAGGTTGGGGAGAATTGGAACTACCTATGAGTGCCTTGCACTACTCATTCTGAGCTTCTATCACTCATTCATATCATTCAGATGGAGTTCCAATGCCTTGACAGATATATAAATCTCATAAACCGATATGGTCAATGAAATAATCAGCAATACCAACGCCAACCCGAATATGTAAACCGACACGGTATAGAGTTGAATATAAATAAAGAACATACTGACTACACACAACAGCAGGCTTCCTATACCCGTAACTTGCATGGCACGGGTCAGATAGAGTCGCTTCCTGAGGTTGGCAATCTGTGCCGCCTTCACCGAAGAAGGGTTCTCCCGATATTGTTCTTTCAGGGTACGAACCAGTTGTGCATACGACAAAAAACGGTTAGTATATGCCAACATTATCAATGATATAGCCGAAAACAGCAGAGCAGGAGTAGTTAAATCGATTTCCATTTTTATCTCGTCATTAATTTATATCTACAAAGATAAACGAAAGATTGGAAATGGCACAGATATTTCCAATATCTATCTGCCTCAACGTTTCTGGGATGTGCTGAACGCAAAATAAAGTCGCGTACGCCTCCTGCCTAACGCCAACAAAATACAACTCAACGAACAGAGAGCGCTGACTACAAAGATTATTCCCGTTGACGTAAGAATATTCCCAATGCCCACCAACGGGGACACAATTCCACCGGAAGCAAAACAAACGGCTCCTAACAAAGCGGATGCAGTACCTGCATTGTCCCGCTGGCATTCCATTGCCAAGGTGGTAGTAGAAGTAAAAGTCATCCCCATCATAAACAAAAGCACTAATAACAATAATTCGTACATCCAAAAGCTGCACCCTGACATCAAAGCTACACATTCTCCAACAGCAGCTATCATCATCCCCAGACATCCGGTAAGGGTACAACTAACCGTGCGGTGAAACTTAACGGACAGTGCCGCCGCAACCCCAATCGCCACAGCATTCACAGCAAAGCAAAAACTGAACCCCAATGCTGAAAAGCCATAATGTTGCTGCACAATAAATGGTGAAGAGGCAATATAAGCAAAAAGTACTCCCTGGGCAAAAGCCATCTGTAACGTATAAAGTACGTATTGACGGTCTTGAAGCACCACTTTGAAACTACGGAACGTGTCGCTCCACCGGGTTACCCGGCGATCCTTCTTCGGCAAAGATTCCCGAAAGAAATAACTCCCTACAAGTAATATCAACCCAAGCCCCAGCAGTATGCAAAAAATGCCTTGCCAACCGATAATCTCCGTAAAGACCCCTCCGATAACAGGCGCCACAACAGGCGCCACTCCATTGATAGCTCCAATAACCGCCAGCATCTTTGCCAACTCTTTGCCTGAATACTTATCCGTAGCCACCGAACGTGAGATAACAATGCCACCCGCACCTGCCACGCCTTGCACTAAACGGTAAGCTACGAACTGTTCTATATTCTGTGCAAACAAGCAGAGAAGCGTTGAAAAGAGAAACAACCACATAGCCACCAACAAAGGCAAGCGCCTACCGTAACGATCGCTCAACGGCCCAAAAAGAATTTGCCCACCCGCCAAACCTATCATACTGGTAGTAAGCCCCAACTGTACTATTGAGGAAGTTGTATCAAAATAATCTCCCATAGCTGGTAAACTGGGCAAATACATATCCGTAACAAAAGGACCAAACGCCGTAAGCATGCCCAGCAGTACCAGCAAAAACATTCTTGAATTTTCTTTCATTCTATTATACCTATTTATACTGACTGCAAAAGTACCCTGAATTATCTGCACACTCGCTTTAAATTCTTAAGCAAGACTGTTCATTTTGAGAACATGCTTCCATTTCCCAAAGATTTATTCTACTTTTGCAGCTACATATACAACTCTCTATCTTTTAAATTAAACAAATACGACCATGCAATATACCGTTTCAGCTCCTGCCGCCATACATGCCAGCATACAGTTGCCGGCCTCCAAAAGCATCAGTAACCGGGCACTCATCCTGCACTCTCTTGCCCACGGCAACATTCTCCCGTGTAATCTGAGTGATTGCGATGATACCCGTGTCATGATCCGTGCGCTGGACCGTAATCCCGAACATATCGATATTCTTGCTGCCGGAACCGCCATGCGTTTCTTGACGGCTTACCTCAGTGTGACACCGGGAACCCGCATCATCACCGGTACGCAACGCATGCAGCAACGTCCCATCCGCATTCTTGTAGATGCCTTGCGCGAGCTTGGCGCACAGATAGAATACGTCGATAATGAGGGATTCCCTCCCCTACGTATAACTGGAAGAGAATTGGAAAAAGAAGAGATTTCCCTTGCCGGAAACGTCAGTTCACAGTATATTTCCGCATTATTGATGATAGGTGCTGTCCTGCCTAAAGGTTTACGCCTGCATCTTACAGGCGATATCATCTCCCGCCCTTATATCAACCTTACCCTGCAACTGATGCGTGACTTCGGCGCTCAGGCAGAATGGAGTACGGACAACAGCATAACAGTCAGCCCCAGTGGCTATCGTGATGTACCTTTTACAGTTGAAAGTGACTGGAGCGCCGCTTCTTATTGGTATCAGATAATGACACTTTATTCCATGAAGAATGAAGAACGAAGAATGAAGTATGAAGACGGTGCAAAGACAGCAGAAAAATACATCCCGGATACGGAAATAGAGCTTCTCGGTCTTTTTTCCCGCAGTTACCAAGGTGACAGCCGTGGCGCAGAAGTCTTCTCTCGCTTAGGCATAAAGACTGAATACACTGAACGTGGAGTAAAACTAACTAAATCCGGCATTCCTGTAGAATACCTCGAAGAAGATATGGTGGATATCCCCGACTTAGCTCAAACCTTCGTAGTGACCTGTTGCCTGATGAACATCCCTTTCCGTTTCACCGGACTGCAAAGCCTCAAAATCAAGGAGACAGACCGCATAACTGCACTTATCACCGAATTGCATAAATTAGGTTATGTGGTGCGATCCGAGCAAGATCGTATCTTGACGTGGGACGGTGAACGCTGTCCGGCTGAAGAAGTTCCTGTTATCGCTACTTACGAAGACCACCGTATGGCAATGGCATTTGCACCCGCCTGCCTCGTGCTACCACAGATTAAAATTGACGAGCCACAGGTTGTTTCAAAGTCGTATCCCACCTATTGGGAGAATTTAAAGGAAGCTGGTTTTAAAATACAAACTAAATAAATTCTTTCCCTGTTAATTTTAACTTATTAAACACGCAAAAACAACTTCCTCCGTACTAACAAACAAGTCGGCTGTTTATAAGCAACCAATGAGTTGTCTATAAGCAGCCCATTAGTCGTCTGCAAACGACCAATGGGTTGCTTGCAGACGACCGACTTATTTGTTGATACGGAGGAAGTTACTTTTACTACAGCCGAAAGTTGATTTCCACTTATTCCAAAGTAACCATTAAGGACTCATTGGGGTACAGCTTCTCTGATACGTTGTTTTCTTTTTTGCCGTACGAAAAACAATATGTATATTTGTCCGTTCTATTAAAGGAACACGTATTTCAGAGAAAGGAAACCCATGTGGATACTTATTATTAGCTTGCTCGTTCTTGCCCTTGTAGCTGCCATCGCCGGAACGATACGCAACCGGAAATTACAAAAAAAGATTGACCGCGGCGAATTGAATGCCATGCCCGAAGTACAAGTAGTGGATATGGAGTGTTGCGGACAGCATGAAGTCTGTGAAAAAGATAGTTTACTGGCGGCTGTCAGCAAAAAGATTGAATACTACGATGACGAAGAGTTAGACAAATACATCGGTATCAGTCCTGAGGTATATACCTCAGAACAAGAAGATGAATTCCGCGACGTATTCTATACAATGCAAGATACAGATGTTGCCGGTTGGGTACGTAGCCTGCAATTGCGTGGCATTGCTTTACCCGACAATATAAAAGATGAAGTGTTCCTCATTATCGGTGAACGCCGTATCTCCCCCCATTCCTGATTTTAATTTCTAATTCTTAATTTCTAATTTAAAAAGTGGATCTACTGCAATATACCTTCTTCCAACATGCCCTCATAGGCAGTCTACTGGCAAGTATTGCTTGTGGATTAGTGGGAACATACATCGTCACTCGCCGGCTCGTATTCATCAGCGGCGGATTGACACACTCTTCTTTTGGTGGAATCGGAATGGGACTCTATGCCGGAATATCTCCTATCTTGGCAGCAGCCATATTCTCAGTACTTTCGGCATTCGGAGTAGAATGGCTCAGCAAACGGAAGGACATGCGGGAAGACTCTGCCATCGCTGTATTCTGGACATTAGGAATGGCTTTAGGCATCATGTTCACCTTCCTCTCTCCCGGATTTGCACCCGATCTTTCAGCCTATTTATTCGGCAATATATTGACGATTACCATGGGAGATATAGCCCTATTGGGAGGACTTGCCGCATTATTGATTCTTTTTTTCGTACTATACATCCATCCTATTATATATATAGCTTTTGACCGTGAGTTTGCTCGTTCGCAAGGCATTCCGGTGCAATTGTTCGAATATATATTGATGATGTTCATTGCACTTACCATAGTGGCATGCCTGCGTATGGTCGGCATTGTGCTAGTCATCTCCCTGCTCACTATACCACAGATGACTGCAAATCTCTTCTCCCACCGGTTCCAACGTATCATCTGGCTTTCCATTGGAATAGGATATCTTAGTTGTTTGGGAGGATTAATGATTTCATTTTATCTCAATGTTCCTTCAGGTGCATCCATCATCTTCTTTTCCATTATTATTTATGCTATTTGTAAAATAGGAAAGAGTTTTTGGCTAACTTTGCGGCAGAAAAAAGAAGTGAAGTTACTTCAATCATAAATCGTTAAATCGTAAATAATAGTATGCTGGAAATCAAAATTCAGTCATTAGACCAAATTCATGAGGCCGCCCGTCAGTTTGTCGGTGCTATGGGTGACAATACCGTGTTTGCCCTCTACGGTAAAATGGGAGCCGGTAAAACGACTTTTATCAAAGCTGTTTGTGAAGAACTGGGTGTTTCTGATATCATCACCTCCCCTACCTTTGCCATTGTCAATGAATACCGTTCCGACGATGCCGGCGAGTTGATTTATCATTTCGACTTTTACCGCATCAAGAAACTGGACGAAGTCTATGATATGGGATATGAAGATTATTTCTATAGCGGTGCTCTCTGTTTCATCGAATGGCCCGAATTGATTGAAGAACTTCTGCCCGGTAATACCATCAAGGTTACGATTGAAGAAGTAGAAAATGGTGAACGCAAGCTCACCATGGAAGACTTTGAATAAATGAGCCAATACGTCATCCAAGGTATATTTGTCTTTGCAGGTGTTATCTCTTTATTGGCAGCACTGCTTGACTGGAACTGGTTCTTTACCGCACATAATACGCAATTTATAGTTCGTAATGTGGGTAGAAAACAAGCTCGTTGGTTCTATGGTGTACTAGGAATTATTCTGATCGGTACAGCCGTTTTCTTCTTCCTGAATACGCCACCTCCGATAGCGTAATACTATAAATACAAAAAAGGGCGGATGAATATGAGTTCATCCGCCCTTTTTGCATTGTTTCAGAATAGACTATTCTTCGTCCAGCGACTCCGTATATTCCATTTCACCTTGTACGATGAAAAGAATTTCTTCAGGGTCATACTCGCCCATTTCGTCTTTATGGGCTTCCTTGACGATATAATCAACGATTTCTCCGAGATCAATTTCAATCATTCCATCCTCATCGGGCTTATTATCAAGAATGCCACTCTGAGAATAATACTCATCAATCAAATCGAGAAAATAATAGAACTCGTCGTCAGAGAACTTCTCTTTCAGCTCTTGCGGCAAATAATTCTTGATGTATTCGATGGTCTTCTCATCATCGAAGTCATCCTGCAAAAAATCGTCTTCTAGTCCCATATCTTTATATTTTAAGGGGTTAATCTATTTACGATTGGACGATTTACAATTTACGATTTGGCTGCGCAGTGATTCCGAAAGGCTAAATCGTAAATCGTCAAATAGTACATTATAATAGCGCTTTGATCTTGTCAGCAAATGTAGACTTCGGAGCAGAACCTACCTGCTTATCCACTAACTTTCCATCTTTAAAGAACAATACGGTAGGAATATTACGAATACCATATTCTGCAGCGACATCGCTATTCTCGTCTACATCACACTTACCGATGATAACTTGACCTTCAAATTCAGTTGCCAGTTCATCAATAATAGGACCTACCATTTTACAAGGTCCGCACCAAGGTGCCCAAAAGTCCATAACAACAGGTTTACCTTCTGCCAAAAGTTCCTGATAATTGTTGTCTGTAATTTCTAAAGCCATTTCTTTAAATGATTAATTATAGTTTGTTTAATTATTAATGAAGCAAAGATAACTAATTTATCCGAAATTCAAGGTCCGGACGTTCTTTTAAATAGGTAATAAGTTCACGTCCTACAGAAAGTTTTATGGGACGTGAAACCAAATCGACAGTCATTTTACTATCCGGATCAGTCACCTTAAAATAGAGTTCGGTAGTGCCCGGACGCTCTTTGGTCAATTCAGCCAACTCAGTAATCAAGGCCTTGTTCAGTACACTGAGGGGAATGAGAATCGTTATTTTCTCAATTAATTTTTCTTTCATATCGGGCAACAGTTCCATGGAGGTTATCTTTACCTCCAATTCATCCTGCCTCCATTGCTTAGGTTGACACCGAGCCTTAATAAATAGGAAGGTACGCTCGCCCAAATACCCCTGATAAGTCACCCAATCATTTCCAAAGAACGGGAATTCGGCAGAACCGGAATAGTCTTCAATCTTGGCAATACCGTATGGGTTGCCATTCTTGCTAATGCCACGACGGACAGAAGTTACTATACCTCCCATCGTTATTTCACGCCCTACCAAAGCATTCTTATCTTCTACTTCTATCATGTGTGTATTACAAACATGTTCCAATACAACAGCATATTCATCCAGTGGATGCGCAGAAAGATAGATTCCTACCAGATCACGCTCTCTATTCAAGCGGTCAAGGTCACTCCAACGTTCTGCCGGAAGTATTTCGGGAGTTGCAATATCAATCACATTCTCTCCTCCGAACAAAGAGTTGACTGCCGCCGCCTTATCAGCCTGATAGCGGTTGCCATAACGTACCAGCGTTTCAATAAAGACTTCATTCTTGGAATTTACGGCAAAATATTGCTCACGCTTCAGTTCGGGGAAACTATCGAAACCACCTGCCAAAGCCAAGCATTCGAGGTTCTTCTTATTACAAGCATTCAAGTTGACACGTTGAACGAAATCGAAGATACCCGTATAAGGCCCGTTCTTTTCACGCTCTTCCATAATGCTTTGTACGGCACCTTCGCCCACACCTTTCACAGCACCAAGACCAAAACGGATGTTACCTTCATTATTAACGGTAAACTTCAAGTTCGATTCATTGACATCCGGTCCCAAGGTATTTATACCCATCGCCTTACATTCATCCATCAACTTGGTGATATCCGTAATGTTCGACAAACTTCGGCTCATTACTGCCGCCATATATTCTGCCGGATAATTGGCCTTCAGGAATGCTGTCTGATAGGCAACCCAGGAATAACAAGTTGCATGAGATTTGTTGAACGCGTAGGATGCAAATTTTTCCCAGTCCGTCCAAATCTTTTCGAGCACTTTCGGATCATGACCATTCTTCTGACCACCCGCAATGAATTTCGGTTTCATGTGATCCAGCTTGTCACGAAGCTTCTTACCCATCGCTTTACGCAAAGCATCCGACTCACCACGGGTAAAGTCAGCCAACAAACGGGACAAAAGCATCACCTGTTCCTGGTATACGGTAATGCCATACGTATCTTTCAGATATTTCTCCATAACGGGAATATCATACTCAATCGGTTTACGCCCATGCTTACGGTCAATAAAATCCGGAATATAATCCATAGGACCCGGACGATAAAGGGCATTCATGGCAATCAAGTCCTCGAAAGTACTGGGTTGCAGCTCACGCAAGTATTTCTGCATACCTGCCGATTCAAACTGGAACGTACCGATGGTGCGACCGTCGCAATAGAGTTTATAAGTAGCAGGATCTTCAATCGAGATCTTGTCGATGTCGAGCTCCAAACCACGGTGCAGACGTATATTCGCCACGGCTTCTTTGATGATGGACAGAGTTTTCAGTCCAAGGAAGTCCATCTTAATCAATCCCGTATCTTCAATCACAGAACCTTCGTACTGGGTAACGAGCATCTTCTCACCCGTTTCCTTGTCATCAGCGGTACTTACAGGCACCCAATCCGTAATGTCATCACGACAGATAATAGTACCGCAAGCATGTACACCCGTACCACGAACATTACCCTCCAACATTTTGGCATACTTCAAAGTATCGCGTATCAATGGGTCGGGCGAAGCTTCCGCAGCCTGCAATTCGGGCACATATTCAATAGCATTCTTTAAATTCAGCTTTTTATCTGGAATCTTATCCGGTACAAGTTTTGCCAGACGGTCGGATTCAGATAAAGGAAGTTTCTGTACGCGCGCAACGTCCTTAATAGCAAGCTTAGTTGCCATAGTACCATATGTAATAATATGAGCCACTTTTTCTTGTCCATATTTATTAGTTACCCAACGCAACACATCTCCTCGTCCGTCATCATCGAAGTCAATATCAATATCAGGCAAAGAAATACGGTCGGGATTCAGGAAACGCTCGAACAGTAAGTCATATTTGATAGGGTCAATCTTCGTAATCTGCAAACAGTAAGCCACTGCCGAACCAGCGGCCGAACCACGCCCCGGACCAATGGAAACCCCCATATTACGCCCGGCAGCAATAAAGTCCTGCACAATCAAGAAGTACCCCGGGAAACCCATGGTCTTCATAATATACAGTTCGAAGATCATTCGTTCTTTCACTTCATCCGACAAAGGATCACCATATAGTTTCTTAGCTCCATCAAATGCAAGTTTTGCCAGATAATCGGCTTCCAGTTTGATACGATATAATTTATCATACCCACCCAAGCGCTTAATTTTCGCTTTAGCCGCTTCTTCATCCAAAACAACGTTGCCGTTTTCATCTTGGGTGAACTCATCAAACAAATCTTTCTCCGTGAACTTTTTACGGTATTCCTCTTCCGTTCCAAAATCTTCGGGAATGGCAAAAGTAGGCATGATAGGAGCATGATCGATAGAGTAATACTCTACTTTATCGAGCACTTCCAATGTATTGGATAGTGCCTCCGGAACATCTTCAAACAAAGCATTCATTTCTGCTTTGGTCTTCATCCATTCTTGCTTCGTATACAGCATGCGGCTTGGATCGTCCAAGTCCTTACCTGTACTCAAACAGATCAAACGGTCGTGTGCCTCCGCATTCTCTTCGTCCACAAAATGGACATCATTGGAGCAGATTACCTTTATATTATATTTCTTGGCAAATTCCAGCAATTGAGCATTTGCCTTTTGCTGCAATGGATATGCTTCATGATTGGCACGGGGCACAGTAGCTTTATGACGTTGAAGCTCCAGGTAATAGTCATCACCAAAGAGGTTCTTATACCAACGTACAGCTTCTTCCGCCTCTTCCAGTTGTCCATTAAGTACCTTCTTAGGAACTTCCCCACCAATACAAGCTGAGCAAACCATCAGCCCTTCGTGATATTTCTCCAATTCATTACGGTCGGTACGCGGACGCATATAGTATCCTGAAGTCCATGCATGCGACACTAGTTTTATCAGGTTATGATAACCTTTCTCATTCTTCGCCAATACAATCAAGTGGTAACCGCTTTGATCGGGCTTACCTTCTTTTTTGTCCATCGTACGGCGAGCAACATACATTTCACAACCTACAATAGGCTTGAACAACTTATTCTCGGCTTCCACTATCTTCGCGCGACAATCAGCTAGCTCCGCTTCCTTGTCCTCACATGCTATCTCACCACTTTCAATGCCGGCAATCCGTTTCTTGAGATCTTTTATCTCTCCTTTCGGGCCACCATTTTTCTTACTAACATAATTAATGAATTCTTTGATACCGAACATATTACCATGGTCGGTCACAGCAATTCCCTTCATACCATCTTTCATCGCTTTATCGACCAATCTGCTGACGCTAGCTTGACCATCCAAAAGAGAGTATTGAGTATGAACGTGTAAATGAACAAAATCCTGCATATAAATCCTTTCTATTGAGAGCATAAAATTACAACCTAAGTAACATCTAACAAAGATATTTCCCTAAAAGTTATCAACATTTGTATTTCTCTACCTAAATCCTTGTTAGATTTTCAAAATAAACCTATTTTTGCGGATAATTTCTATCTAATAATAGCAAAAAAGACATACATGGGTCGATTGAAAAGATTAAAAAAGATACGCATACACCGTGAAGGAACACATACATTGGCTGGCAGTCTACTACTTCTGCTGATTGTTAATGCAGCTTTTTACTTCGGGTTGGAATGCAAGATTCCCTTTTATGTAGTAGCTGCCATCAGCCTTGTTGTATATGGAATATTGGTAAACTTCTTCCGTTGCCCTATCCGTTTGTTCGGACAAGATACAGAAAAAGTGGTTGTAGCTCCGGCAGACGGCAAGATTGTCGTTATAGAAGAGGTAGAAGAAAATGATTACTTCCATGACCGTCGTATCATGATTTCTATCTTCATGAGCCTGGTCAATGTACATGCCAACTGGTATCCGGTAGACGGAACAGTGAAAAAAGTGTGGCACAAGAACGGCAAGTTCATGAAAGCATGGTTACCCAAAGCGAGTACCGACAATGAACAATCTACCGTAGTAATAGAAACCCCGGAAGGAGTAGAAATCATGGCTCGCCAGATTGCAGGTGCTATGGCACGCCGCATCGTTACATACGCCGAAGCGGGCGAAGAATGCTATATTGACGAACACATGGGATTTATCAAATTCGGTTCACGTGTAGATGTTTTCTTACCGTTGGGTACAGAAGTGCTTGTCAAATTAGGACAATTAACTACCGGTAATCAAACCGTAATAGCAAAACTTTAGTAATATGGCAAATTGTATAACCCGTCATATTCCCAATGCAATAACCTGTTTGAATTTATTCTCCGGGGGTATTGCTTGTGTCATGGCGTTCGAAGCCAAATATGACTTGGCGCTTACCTTTATTATCCTTAGTGCAGTCTTCGATTTTTTCGACGGTATGATGGCACGCTTGCTCAATGCACATTCTGTTATCGGCAAAGACCTGGATTCTTTGGCAGATGATGTTAGTTTTGGTCTGGCACCTTCTTTAATAGTATTCTCTTTATTCAAAGAAATGCATTACCCGGCAGGAATGGAAAGTTTGGCTCCCTTCTTTCCGTATCTAGCCTTCCTTATATCCGTATTCTCTGCATTGCGACTGGCTAAATTTAATAATGATACCCGTCAGACAAGCTCATTCGTAGGACTTCCGGTTCCGGCAAATGCTCTGTTTTGGGCTTCTTTGGTAGCCGGTGCTCATGACTTTTTGATAACAGACAGTTTTAATCCACTCTATCTACTGATTTTAGTTTGTATCTTCTCTTGGTTACTAGTATCTGAAATCCCAATGTTCTCTTTGAAATTCAAGAACTTATCATGGAAGAACAATAAGATTAGTTTCATTTTTTTGATAGTTTGCATTCCATTTCTTGTTTTTTTAGGAATATGCAGCTTCGCAGCAATCATTGTTTGGTATATATTACTTTCACTTATTACAAGAAAAAGTAAATAAACAAATCTTTGGCACGGTTGTTGTATCGTTGTTCGTTTAGAACGAACACATAAAAAACATTAGCCTATGTTCCATATTTTAGGATTCTTATTCATTATAATAATTGCCATACTAATCATTGGTCTTAGTATCATTGGTACAGTCTTACGAAGTATATTCGGATTGAAAAAACGCCATTCATCTTTTTCTTCAGGTGGATATTCATCCTATAATAGCACTAAGCAGTCCGGTTCACCCCGCCAACAAGAAACAGAGGAAACAGCAGAAGAAAAGGCTCACTCTAATAAACGGAAGAAATTATTCTCGGAAGACGAAGGAGAATACGTAGACTTTGAAGAAGTGAAAGAGTAGTGATTAGTGATTAGTTGTTAACGGCGTTTCGTAAAGAAATCTTTCATCAAAACGGCACATTCATCAGCAAGAACACCTTTAACTACCACCGTTTTAGGATGCAATGCTTGCGGAGCATAACATTGATAGCCTCGCTTTTCATCTTCAGCACCAAACACCAAACGTCCCATTTGTGACCAGGCTATAGCGCCGGCACACATCACACAAGGTTCCACAGTCACATAAAGTGTACATTCATTGAGGTATTTTCCGCCAAGAGTAGAAGCTGCGGCAGTAATTGCCTGCATTTCGGCATGAGCAGTAACATCGGTCAATGTTTCCGTGAGATTATGAGCACGAGCAATAATGCGGTCTTTGCAAACAACCACCGCCCCTACAGGAACTTCTCCCCTTTCTCCAGCCTTTTGTGCTTCCAAAAGCGCCTGCTTCATGTAATAACTATCGTCCAATCCAGCTCTGCTTTAATTTTTAATTCTTAATTTATAATTTGAGAAGACTTATCTTCTCATATCATGTTCACCGAACAATGTAGGATAATCTTCTTCCATATTTTTATGGATAAACATGAGAATCGTTTCCCGCAACCAGCGTGACTTATTCGTTATCTTGTATTTCTCAAGGTAACGATCTACAATCCGCAGTTCTTCTTCGCTCATCAAGCATACCATGCGTTGTTCGCGTTTCGGTTCTTCAGGTGTTGCTTTCGCACACGTTTTATCTCTCTTTCTCATATTTCTTGCAAAATTACTTTTACTTCTGTAAAAACAAAGCAGAAAAAGCTTAATTTTGTATCGAAACGATTAAAATCAAGAATAAAAGAAGTAATGGCAGCACACAATGCTTTGGGAAAAGCCGGAGAAGACGCTGCAACAATGTATCTGGAGCAAAACGGCTATACCATTCGCGACCGGAACTGGCGGAAGAATCATCTTGAACTGGACATTGTTGCTACCAAAGAAGAAAAATTAATCATTGTAGAAGTAAAAACCCGTAGTAATACGGATTATATAGAACCCCAAGATGCAGTAAATTGGCAGAAAATACGCCATATTGTCGTAGCGGCGGATGCTTATATCAAACATTTCTGCATAGATGCTCCTGTTCGTTTCGATATTATCACTGCCATTGGCGAACCGGGTTCTTTCAGGATTGAGCATATAATAGATGCTTTCTATCCTCCAATGTTTTAAAAATAGAGAGTTAGAATCATTAAACATTAACTACCATGGATATAGAAACTGCCCGCGAATACTGCCTCAACAAGAAAGGTGTTACAGAATGCCTTCCATTCGATGAGTATTCACTTGTAATGAAAATCATGGATAAGATGTTTGCACTCATCGACTTGGAAGGTGCTAATAAAATCTGTGTAAAGTGTGACCCGGAATATGCGCTCGAACTCCGTGAGCGATATACGGCTATTGAAGGTGCTTATCATTTCAACAAGAAGTACTGGAATCAAATAATTCTGGACGGCGATGTAGATGATAATCTGATTAAGCAATTGATAGATCATTCTATCGAAGAAGTATTCAAGAAATTCACTAAAAAAATGCGTGCCGAATATGATGCCTTGCCCTGATACTTTTCCATTTCCTCTGGTTGCTTTAGAAGAAACGATTTCTACCAACCAGTACATCAGCCAACTTTGTAACAACTTACAAGAAAGCGTTGAAGAACTGACCACTGTCACTGCCGAATTCCAGACTTCCGGCAAAGGACAACGAGGTAATACTTGGGAAGCTGAAGAAGGAAAAAACCTACTTTTCAGTTTCGTACTCTATCCTACTTTTCTGGAAGCACGCCGCCAGTTTATCCTCTCGCAAATCGTATCACTCTCTATCAAGGAAGAGTTGGAAATGTGGACAGGGGATATCACTATTAAGTGGCCGAACGATATTTACTGGAAAAATAAGAAAATTTGCGGTATTCTGATAGAGAATGACCTTTCCGGACACTTTATCGGACGCAGTATTTCCGGAATCGGAATAAATATCAACCAAGATGAATTTCACAGTGATGCCCCCAATCCGGTATCTCTTAAACAAATCACGGGCAGAGAATATGACCGATATGAAATACTTGCCCGTATCCTGAAACGGGTGCAGACTTACTATAATTGTCTGCAATCCGAAGATCCCGATACATATTCGGCTCTTATAGCTACCCGTTATGCCCGCTCCCTTTTCCGCCGCAGAGGACTTCACCCGTATGAAGATGCCAATGGTAAATTCCTGGCCCGCCTGTTACGTGTAGAAAATGACGGACGATTCATACTGGAAGATGAATCAGGAAAAGAAAGAGAATATTTATTTAAAGAAGTACAGTATATACTCTGATATAGTAACTACAAAATAAAAACAAGCAGACTCTTTATAAGCTATAGCTTACAAGAGTCTGCTTGTTTTCATTATATATCATCCTTATTTACGCACCCACTTGCCCAATCCAAACATCGTTTTATGGAAACATTTCTTGTTCTTCCGCGCCTCATCGGAACCACAAGCTATAGCACGATCATAATAGGCTATACCACGTGCAATGTCTTCGTCTGTTCCATAACCTAAAGCATAAGCAGTGCCCAAGCCATTCAGCACATAACCTTCGAGCAAATTGCTAAAATCATCCAGATATTGCTCCGCTCTTGTAAACAAGTCGAAGGCACAATCATAATCTTTCTGTACGCCTAGACCTTGCTGATAACAAACACCCAACCGGGGGAAAGCCCACTTACAATCTTGCTCTGCCGATTTAGACAACCAATATACAGCTTTGGCATAATCTACCAATACATTACCTTTGCCTTCAAAATAGAATGTACCCACTTGAAACTGTCCGTCTAAATCGCCTTTTTTGGCAGCTATCATGAAATATTCGAATGCTTTTTCCTCATTCTTTTCTGCACCTTTTCCGGTATTATAACAATATCCGGCATTATAAGCCGCCACATAATTTCCTTTAACGGCAGCTTTTTCATAATAGCGAAGTGCTTCAGGATAATTTTCCTTCTCTTCAAGAGCACAACCATAATTACATAACTGCACCGGATCTCCGGCATCAGCTATCACTTTCTGCCACTGTTCTACTAGACCGGGATTGGGCTTAATGCCGCCTTTCCCACTCTGATAGATAGTACGGAAATTACCAAATCCAAATGTAAAGCCACCTCTAAAAGCCTTTTGATACCATTCGGCAGCAATCGGATAGGCATAAGCATTATAACTTTCTTCCGTAGGATAACGTTTCATCATCTCTTCTACACCTTCTATTTCAAGAATATCACCCCAGTAATAAGCGTTACCTATGATATACTGGCAGAAAGGATGTCCGGCTTCAGCCTTAGCCAGTACTATCTCGAAAGCCTCTTTCAGACTACTGAAAGGCATCGATTTGCGTACTGAAGGGGTCAGTTCGCCACAACGCATGGCGCAAAGTACCCCACTGGCACTGCCACGAGCTATACTTTCTTTCACATAAAGAGCTGCTTTTTCATCGTCTTCCGGCAGTTCACCACCATCCCACACATACATGGAGCCCATATAACAACGTGCCAGGAAGCAATATCCATCGGCATCACCTTCTTTAGCCGCTTCTGTCAACAAAGCGAACCCTTGCTGCATTTCTTCTTTATCGAAGGACATCCAAACTTGTTCGATGCCTTCTTCAACTTTGTCACTAAAAAACTTTCCCATGTTCTTTTCTATATATGTTTATTGTTAGCATTCTCAGTTAGATGACGCCGATTTTCGCCGTACCTCTTCGGTAATATCTTCCCAATCGTCTCCCACCTCCGGATACCGATAATTGTGATAATATTCCGAAAGCCAGTACCTGACACTCTCTCCGTCCTCAGTATTTGCACGATATCCACGCACCTCATGGTTACCATCAAAGCCAGCTACCTCTACTACATAATTGTCTTTTGATCCGCTTACTTCCAGATAGCCATTCTTCCAACCCGGTGTACGGAGCAAAAGTGCTTCGCATTTACCTTCCTCCAAATCTTCTAAAGAAGCTTGTACATCTTCAAAAGTGATGTGATCATATTTATGACCATCCACATAAAGTACATAGTCCTCCATCGGTTCCACAGAATCAATTCTATCCGATTGATCTTCCCATGAATCTACATCGGGGATCCGGGCATTCTCAAAGAAATCTTTCCAAACGGCATGCAATTGCGTCAAGGGGATAAAGCGCAATACAAAACGTCGTTTATCGCCTTCATCTGTTTCGAAATAGGCAGCTAGAGCATACCTTCCATCTTCAAAACAATGACAGGAGATACCGGTACATCTCCCCCACTTTGATTCCGGCGGATTGCAAGCTGAGAGTAAAATACGTTGTCCGGGCTGTAGCGTATTGATGGCACGACGTATTTTCTCGGGTGTAACCAATGAAGTAGGTATATCGTCCGACTCAGTCAATACATATTCTGAATTTACCGCTGCACTCCTACGCTCAAATTCTTCATTGAATGCTTCCATCTCGGCATTATCTTTAGCGATAAAAGTGAGATAATCATCAAAGTCACCGGTTGCAGCGTATGGAAACAAATGAGTAAGATAGTCATTAAGTTCGTCCAGATGTTTTTCACGCGTTAGATTCGTAGTTTGTACATTCCGCTTATCGTCTACCAGACAAATGGCATATTCACGTCTCTTACTTTTGATTATTTTGACGCAGAAGATTCCACGAATACGTTCGATCAACATCGCTTCACCTCCAAGTATCCACTGCTTGCCTACCCGGACGTAACCGAACTTTTTTCCGTTCTGCGCTATATCTTCATCGATTAAAGCGAACATAGACTTCACATCCGTATGAATAGACCCATCCATATAGGGTCTAATCGATTTTCCCAACTTTCCATTAGCAGGTGAGAAAATAAGTAATAAACTACGGATAAAAATCGCAAGTGCAATAGTACCAATGACGGAAATGATAAGTGCTCCCCATGTAAATGGTTCATCAACTAATAGCAAAAAACCTGAAGGGAAGCAACTTGCTCCAATAAAAAAGCTTCCCAAAGCCCAACCAATATAGTGATTTCGGCTGCGCTTATAGCAAAAATTAGTAGTTTTAGGCATATCGTTTCATTTTATGTCTGTCGTTCCACAACAATGTCCGGATATTAGAACACAACAAAGGTACACAAAATCTCTTACCATTATACTTTAGTGTACGGAATAAGTTAACACACTGAAATTAATGACAAATGCCTTACCCGAACAAAGTAACTGATTAAAGCATATAATCAGCTACTTAGTCCAGATAAGGCACTTCTAAATAGGCTATAAGACCTTAGTTGTTTAAAGTTATTTCCACTCCTTGCAAAAGTGGAGAAGTGAACTTCACACGAACCACTCCTTCGGCTCCGGTAGTCTGAATGTATGCCAGCAGACGACCGTGGTAGACACGATGACGATTATCTGTGTAATCGCTCATATCCGAATTATTGGAACCTTCGAGACCCAACAGGCGTGCAGGGCCCTCAATGGTACATGTTATCTCATTGTCTCCAAGCTTCACAATAGTACCATTCTCGTCCACCACTTCCACGGTAAGATGAGCTGTAGCACGATCTTTGGACAAAGTAGTGCGATCGGCACTAACACGCAAGGCGTATGCACGACCGGATGTCTTGATTATATAGCTCGAAAGCACATTTCCGTCTTTATCACATCCTTCAGCACGCAATTCTCCTGCCTGATAAGGAATATCCCAATAAATGATGCCGGTCTTCTCATCGTATGGCTTCATACTCCCTACTTCTTTACCATCGAGCAACAGGCGGGCTTGGGATGCATTGGTATAGCAAACAACACGTATCTCTTGTCCCGGTTCATAATTCCAAATATCCCACGCATCCACCGAAAGATGACCGTGTTTGGGATATGTACCGATGTAGGTGGTCGGCTTTTCGCTCCACAAGGAAGCACGGAAGTAACCACGAGGCTTGGGGAAACTGCCGAAATCAAGCAGTCCGGTATAGAGTCCGCGAGACGGCCATCTACCGGATTCACCCAAATAATCGGTACCCGTCCAAATGAATTGACCGAAGATAAACTCCTTGTTCTTCACCGCATACCAAGCGTCAATATCCGAACGAGTCTCACTTCCGTAAATTACACGTTTGGGATAGGTGGCATGATCTTCGTCGTAACGATCTTCAGTATAATTATAACCTACTACGTCGATGGCGTCCGCGTATGCTGTCTGATTGGACATAACGACACCTGCCCAAGCACCAGTTGTGGGTCGAGAGGTATCTACCGCACGCACACAGGCAGACAAACGCTTGGCAATCATGCCGATTCTCATAGCGTCGGGAGCATCTTTCTTATAGCCGCCAAACATAGGCTGACTGATGGTAGAACCGTCCAAAATAGGATGCGAGTAAGGATCGTTGGGGTAATCCACCTCATTGCCGATGCTCCACAGGAAAATGGAAGGATGATTACGATCTCGACGTACCATATCGGTAACATCCCGTTCTATCCATTCTTCGAAAAAGTCGGCTGTGCCGTCAAAGCTAGGTTCGCCTACGTTCCAACCTTTTACCCATTTGCGTTTGGGAAACTCCCATTCGTCCGATACTTCATCCATGATGAGCAGGCCCAGTTTATCACAAAGATTATAAACCACAGGAGCTTGCGGATTGTGGCTCATGCGGATAGCATTTACACCTATCTCTTTCAGATTGACGAGACGACGATGCCATACTTCTTCGGGCACCACAGCCCCTAGTACTCCGGCATCGTGGTGCAGGCACACACCTTTTACTTTCATCCACTTGCCATTGAGTGCGAAGCCTTTATTATGATCGAAGTTCAATGTACGCAATCCAACTTTTGTTTCGCTGCCGTCTATGCGCTTGCCGTTACTCAGCAGTTCGGTTTTCAGCGTATAGAGGTAAGGTGAATCAAGATCCCAGCGGCGGGGATTGTTTACTTTCAGAGAAAGTGAAGCTTTGGTGATGCCTTGCTTAGCACCGGCAATAGAGGTACGACGTCCGGCTACTTGCTTACCGTCAGCGTCATACAAAGTAGCGGTTACTTCCAGCTTTTCAGCGTTTGCCTGGTGTTTCTGTACTTCCATATCAACAGCTACTACTGCTTGACGGTCAGTCAACGAAGCGGCATGCCAACCCACACCCCACTGTGCGAAATGCGTTTCGGGAGCAGATACCAACCATACATCCCGATAGATACCCGAACCGGTGTACCAGCGGGAGTCGGCATAGCGGCTGTGGTCTACACGAACTGCCAATACATTGTCACCTTCTTTCAGATAAGGAGTCAGATCGTACAAAAAGGAGACATAGCCGTTAGGACGTTTCCCCAGCAGATGTCCGTTGAGGTAGACTTCACTCCGATTATATACACCTTCGAAATAGATATAATGACGTGCTGCGTTGTCGGTAATCGTGAAATGTTTGCGATACCAGCCTATTCCACCCGGCAAATAACCGGTGCAACTCGCCAAAGAAGGTGACAATTGCCCTTCGATAGACCAGTCATGCGGCAACATCAACTTGCGCCAGTCCTTATCTTCGAAAGTGGGTTTTACGATGGTTGAGTCATCCGTTAGTTTAAACAACCAACCGTCGTTAAACTTTGTGGCATCGCCAAACGATACCTGCGCCTTTAATGGTGCAAACGTAAATAGTGCCATTATCAGAATGGCGACTGTAAGTGTAGCGTTCTTCATCTTTTATATGTTATTTGAGTTGATATACGACAGTCGTTACGCTCCCGGCATCCAGCACAACGGGCTGCCCGTCAGCTACCTTGTTCTCTATCAAATCCTTACTACCTGTAGTAGTATAAGTTGTTACCGATTTTGCATCTCCACTCCATCCTGTATGCGTTTCATTCAAGCGAACACCTTTATCGGATAAATTGGTATATACAGTAACGATCTTATCACCTTCGGGAGAAATCCATGCCGAACCGAAGAAGCTGCGGGATTCATTCAAATCAAGACCGATACGGCGATAGCCCGGACGGATGAAACGGCTATAATTACCTAATACCCACAGTGTAGCAGCAGGCTGATAAGTTCCTTCTTTAGCTATATCCCCATCAACACCTCCTGATGGGACGAGTGAGATGAGCAAAAAGCGGTTCTTATGTCCCCAACGGGCAACATCCATTGAAGTCCAATAACTCCACGAAGTAACGCCGGCTACTGTAAGGTCGTTGTGTATCACTTTCGACATGTAGAGGGCAATATCCATCTCCGACGCTTTATCATATCCCATGAATTCGGAGGAGCTGTAGTTGTCGCCCAGCATGCTCCATTCGCTTTGCCATACGTCAAGATCGTATTGTTGGGCAGCTTGGGCAACTTGTTGGCGGACACTACGCATTCCATCCCAAGTACCATCGGTCCAATAGCTATGACCGCAAATCAGTTTCTTTACATGAGCCAAGTCACCGATGTATGCAGACGAACCGGGAGTGAAGAAAGCGGAGAGTACATTGCTACGGTTAGCATCGGACTTCGACTTATACAGATATTCCCAATCACCGGATTCTCCTAACAGAATATCAGTAGAGAGATTGGAAGCAGTCAACGACTTATCAAGTTCACGAGCCAGTCGGGCTACTTCATTATTGGTCCAGCCACTACCTTCCTGACCGCTCTCCCAATTGTACTGTGGTTCGTTAACAGGTGATATATGGGTTATCGGATATCCTTCACCCATATAATACTTAGCTACGTTTGTCATATAAGCAGCGAAGTCATCGTAGTATTCACTTTTCAAGTTCGAGACTCCACCACTGGCGGAGAAACCTTTACCGTTGGAGGTATATTGCACAGGAGGAGTATTGCTGAAAAGAACAAAGTTTCCGCAACCCAATTCTTTGGCACGACTCATAAAGTAACGTTGACCTTCGCAACGAGTCCAGTCGAACGTACCATTATTAGTCAGATAAGACTCCGCACGGCGGGATTTGTCTTCGATACCACTGGCGTCACCCTGCTCGGCACTACCGCCACCCAGGTTAACACGCCACATAGAAAGTCCGATGCCTTTCGGTTTTCCCGACTCGATAGCCGAAGAAAACAACAATTCGCTGATTTTATCACGGCTCGATATCCAGTGCTTACCCACGTATGCAGGCGACCAGCAATCGGAAGCGCCAAATCCGGTGAGGGTCTGATAGGTCTTTCCGGCATCAATAGTGACCAGCTTCTCTACGCTGTTCGTAGTGTCCGGTCCATCGGGAATGTCGGGTGTGGAAGGCGAGTCGTTGCCGCCACAAGCCGTGACAAAGCACGCCATGGCCGAAAGAAGAAGATAATATCTAATAGACATAATGGTATTATTGGTTTTTAAATAAATACATATATTAGAGAGACATACCGAGAAGGCTGCGAATGACATGCGGATGTCTTTACCGATGACATCGGAGTGTCGGCAGAGCTATAAAACAAGAGTTCACGGACTCCCCCCGTCCGCAATCCCGACAAGGACACCGACAAGAGCCGTTCGTGAACCCTAGTAAAAAGTTTAATTCCAATGCGGGTTCTGCGTGATAGAACCGTTGGACATGGTTATCTCATACAGAGGAATCGGGAATACCAAATCTCGGCTCTCATCAAAACCTATACCCTTGTCACTCGCCTCACCCTGATTCTCCCACTCGTAGAGGTCGCGGGTGGCAGCATCGGTATTCCATTTCACGAAAGTACCGTTAGTACCCATCAGGTTGGTAATAACCTTCTTGCCGTTGTCATCCGTCCAGCGACGGATGTCGTAGAGGCGGTTCTGCTCCCATGCCAGCTCCAGACGACGTTCCAGACGAATGGCGTTGCGGAGTGCGCTGCCGCTTGAAGTCACGTCAGCCAGCTTCACACGCTTGCGCACCTGATTGAGGTAAGTACGTGCGGTAGCGTCATCGCTCAATTCGTTGCAAGCCTCAGCATACATCAGCAGCACGTCAGCATAGCGCAGAATGCGGTGATCCAAAGGTATCTTGTCGATGTTGTACACTTCGGGACGCTTTTCGATGGGCACGAAGTACTTGCGCACGATGCGGGCAGACTTGTGCTGCGACGGGTCGATGATGTAGCAGTTCTCGTCCCAGCCGTACTTCTTGATATAAGTGTTATAGTTGGCCATGTCCTTACTGTTCGAGATGAACTCGTCGAAGTTGTTCTCTCCGGCAATCTCGGTACATCCGGTCTTGATGATGGTCCAGCGTAGACGCTCAGTGTCGCCGGCATCCTTGTAAGCCTGTTCCAGGTTGGCGGTGGGCTGTCCCCATGACCATCCGTCGCCGGGACCGTTACGTGCACCGGTAATCACGGTCAGGGCACCCCCCAAAGAGTAAGTTCCGTCGTACATGTACTGCACTTCAAAGAGGCTCTCCTGATTGTTATTGTGATCCACATCCCATACATCGCCGAAGTTATCCATCAGCTTGTACTCCTTCTCGTCGATGACGGTCTTCAGCACGTCGTGAGCTTCCTGCCACTTGTTTTGATAGAGGTAAACCTTGCCCAGCAGACCCAGGGCGGCACCACGGGTGGCACGTCCCAACTCGGTAGCGGCGTATTCGCTGCGTTGCGGCAACACCTCGGCGGCAGCCTTGAAGTCGTCCTCGATGAACTTGTACACCTCAGTCGCAGAAGTACGGGTAATGCCCGACACCTCTTCCGGCATCAAGAAACCGGTAATCAACGGCAGGTCGCCGAAGTTGCGCACCAGTTCGAAGTAGAAGTAACCACGCAGGAAGCGGGCTTCAGCTACGAGACGGTTCTTCAGATTCTCATCCGCCAGGTTTGCCTGCGCAATGCGTTCAATCGCCACGTTGCAACGAAGAATGCCTTTGTAGCGGTACTGCCAGAAGTTGGAGATAGCTCCGTTGCTCTGTCCCGTACCCTGATAGTGCGCCAGTGAGATGTAGTCACTCTGGCTCTGAGTTGTATTCCCCATCCATCCGTCGTCGCTGCACATCTCGGAGAGCAGCCACACGGTGTTGATGTTCCACCATCCGCCGAAGGTAATGGCCTGATAACAGCCCGTCACGAACGATTTACAATCCTCCTCACTCTGAAAGTAAGTATCGAGGTTCTGTTGGCCGCGCACTTCCTCCGTCAGGAAGTCGTCACAAGAAGTGAAGCTCAGCAGGCCAATCAATGTCAATATTGATAATATCTGTTTCATAGTCTATATCTCAAAGATTAAAATTTCAATTCAATGCCAAACAAGAACGTACGCGGGTTGGGATAAGCCACATTGTCGATACCGGTATTGATGGAACTGCCTTCGCTATCGGTAGTACCGTCAACCATCGGACGTTCGGGGTCCATGCCGGAGTAACCGGTAATGGTGAAAGGATTCTGTGCGGAGAACGACAAGCGCAGATCCGCTCCTCCCATCAACTTCTTAGGAAGCGTGTAGCCCACCTGCAACAGCTTGCAACGCAGATACGAACCGTCTTCCACGAAGAAGCTGGAAACGCGGGTGTAGTTCAGGTTCAGGTCGTTGTAGGACAAACGGGGAATGTCCGTGCTGGTGCCTTCACCGTGCCAAGCCTTGTTCAAAGTACCTGCCCATACGTTCTGTCCGCTGACGCCGGAATACAAACCTTTGGTGGTATTGTAGATGTCGTTGCCGAGGGTACCGTAGAAGTTGGCTTTGAAATCGAAGTTCTTATAGTTGAAGCCCAGGTTCAAACCCATCATCAAGTCCGGATAAGGATTACCGATGAAGGTCTTGTCTTTCTCGTCCAGCGTACCGTCATGGTTCAAGTCCTTGAAGCGGAGGTCACCGGGTTGCGCCTTGTCCTGCACCAGCTTGCCGTTTTCATTGGTATGAGCATACACTTCTTCCCAGTTCTGGAAGATGCCGTCGACCACGTAACCGTAGAAGCGGGAGATTTCGCCACCGTCTTCGTTGCGGATAATCTGGTCACCGTTGAATCCGCCTACCGAGATAGGTCCGTCACCTGAGAACTTCACAGCCTTGTTCTTCACAGCAGAAAGGTTCACACCTATGTTATAACCGAAGTCAGCCACCTTGTCATTCCAGTTCAGGCTCAATTCCCAACCGGAGGCCTTCATGCTGCCGATGTTCATCCATACAGTGCTGTTCCAACTCGGATAACCGATAGCAAGGATGTTCTGCTTCTTATAAAGCATGTCGGTAGATTTCTTTTGGAAATACTCTGCCGTCACGTTCAGGCGAGAGTTGAGGAAGGACATGTCCAAACCTACGTTCCAGTCTTCCACCGTTTCCCACTTCAGGTTATTGTTTCCTACACCCGATACCATCGTACCGGTAACACGTCCGGGAGTTGCACCGAACACGTAGTCCGATTGTCCCAATAAAGTCAGTGTGGCATTGTTGTCGATATTCTGATTACCTACACGTCCCCAACCTCCACGCAACTTCAAGTCATTGAAGATATTCTGGTCTTTCATAAATTCCTCGCTGATGATGCGCCATGAAGCGGATACAGAGGGGAAGAGCGCGTATTTGTTGCCTTTCGGGAACTTGGAAGAACCATCGGAACGCAGGGAAGCGGTCAAGTAGTAACGGTTGTCGTAATTGTACATCACACGTCCCAAGAAGGAAACCATGGAATTGTAAGTAGTCGCACCATTGGCTTTCTGGTTCTGAGTACCGGCATCTACTTCCTGCATGGCACCCATGTTATTGGGAATATCTTCACGTGAAGCCTTTGTATCATACCAAGCATTGCGTTCGGCCGTGAAACCGACCATCACGTTCAAGTTATGCTTCTCGGCAAACGTGTCCATGTAAGTGGCCGTATTGGTCCAGTTCCAGTCAAGCCACTCTTGCGAGCGACGTTCAGCTTTGCTCAGTGTAGATTGCTCCAAAGCGTCTATCTTGAACTCCGGTGTAAAGCTGTCCGAACGGCGGTAGTGCGCATTGGCGGAGAACTGCGTACGTAAGGTCAGCTTCGAGATGGGATTCACCTGCAAATAAGTATTGATAAGCGTACCCAATTCTCTGGAATTGGCATTCTGACGAGCCAGAGAACCTGCAGGATTCCACGTCTGGTTGTTGTAAGAACGCTGATAGTTGTTATACTCATTGTCCACCCATTCGCTCTCCTGTCTATATACGGGAGACGTAGGGTCCATAGACATAGCCGAAGAGAACAAGTTGGGCGTATCGTCCCATGATTCCATACGCGGAGCGATGTCCACACCCATCTTCACATACTTGTTGAACGTGTATTCTGTATTGAGGCGGACGTTGATCTTGTCCCAATAACCTACATCATACTGAGAGTTGTTGCGGAAATAACCTACACTGAAGTTATAGACCAGCTTGTCCGTACCACCTGAAACACCCAGTGAATAGTTCTGTACCAAAGCAGTTTTGTTGACCACTTCGTTCCACCAGTCTGTACCGCCGGGGTTGGTAGTAGCGCCCGTATCATTCCAGATGGAAGTACCGCCATCATTGGTATAACGAGTGTTGAACACTTCCTTGTATTCTGCGGCATTCGCCATCTTGGGCTTGGCCAATGTCTGGAAGCCGGCCGAAGCACTGAAACTGATGTTTGTCTTTCCGGCAACGCCCTTCTTGGTAGTAATCAAGATGACACCATTGGAACCGCGTGTACCGTAGATGGCAGCGGCAGAGGCATCTTTCAACACTTCCATAGAAGCAATGTCGTTACTGTTCAGGAAGTTGATGTTAGTACCCACCGGCATACCGTCCACTACATAGAGGGGGTCGGTTCCGTTGGTAGTCGTTACACCACGAATCAACACCTTCGGAGTAGCACCCGGACCACCACCGCTGGTCACCTGTACACCACTTACCTTACCTTGCAAGGCATCCATGGCATTACCGGTCACGGCTTCCGTGATCTTTTCACCTTTTACGGTGGCAATGGAGCTGGTCAAGTCGCTCTTCTTTACGGTACCGTAACCGATAACGACTACTTCATCCAGCACTTCGGCATCTTCCTTCAACACTACATTGATGACGGTTCTACCTCCAACCGCTATCTCCTGTGTCTCATAGCCGATGCTCGAAAACACCAGTACAGCATCCTTTGCCACATTCGTCAATGAATAGTCACCGTCAATGCCCGTTATCGTACCGGCTCCGGTTCCTTTCACCTGAATCGTGGTTCCAATCAGCGGCTCCTTGTCGGTAGCCGAAATCACTACACCCTTCACGGTGGTCTGCGCATAGCTGCATAGGCTCATCAGCGCAAGACATAATAATAATATCTGCTTTTTCATATTTTCAATCTAATGTTACTTATTAATTAGCGGGCACCAATTTAGCTCTACCAAGATGAGAGTCAAAATAGAATCTGTAGGAACCCGAAGTCGTCACCACTGGCTTAGACCATACATCTTGTGTATTTGTAGGTCCGGTGTAATCGGCGTTTTTAGTAGCACTTCCGGTGTAATAGCCGAAAACATCTAAATCCGTACTACTGGTACTGCACCATCTTACATAATTCCACCACTCACTTTTGTGATAATTATGAATAATGAAGTTCATGGCCTCACCGGCAGTCAATTCCAACGGATCTTCCGAATAGAACAAGTGAGGATTGGTTGCATCTTGCACGAAGGACTTCACACCAGTAGGATTATTGCTTGTAAGCCCGAAAGTGAAGTCTATGTATTCAGTGCCATTCCCCCACAAGTCAAAGCAAGACGTTCCATAGATCAGATCTGTTCCCCAGGGATCTTGCGCATCTTTTGTTGAATAAGTACTTACTTCATAAGTCTTCTGCAAGATATTAAAGACAATCTTATAATAGGTATCGGATTGCGTCAGAACAAGAGGTTTCATATTCGATTTGTCATCAGTCAACTTCGCATCATCGCTGGCATCGATACCATAACATACAGGCGAGAAGCTGTTCTTCTGAGGTAAGAAGTAGATTTCAGTATTGGCCTTTTCACAATAGTAATAAGCCGTATATTCGAACTGACCTACATGATTTACACACATCGGCACTCCGAACACATCACTGTTCAATGCTGCATCCGTAGCCACATCAGCCAAATACATTTTATCAAAGTCCTGTACATCCGTAACCGAAATGACTGCCTTACGAGTGACAATATTACCAATCGTATCAGCCATAGCCAATGTCAAAGCATAATCTTTCTTTTCGAAGGGGAACAAGATTTCTTCTGAATAATCATAAGCAGCCTTCTGCTTTAAATCCACCTTTTTAGGAGAGTAACCATCAATACCGTCAATGGTAATATCCAAGTAATCCAATGCCCGGTCATCCGTCATTCCTACATTCAAAGAAAGTATGGATTTCTCACCTTGGCGCAACAACACAGTCAGCATTCCGCCTTCTTCAGGCGCATTTTTAAAGACGGGGACTTCAAAATCTCCATCCATTGTCACTAAAACATCTTGTGAAATTTCTCGTCCGCCTACATCCGTAATCGTAAGCTTCACTGTAAAGCGTTCACCAATCTCGTTACTCTTGAAGTCATAATAATAACTCAGATTATACTCTGTTTTCGGAGCACCATAGATTTCAATCAAATCAATAGTCTTGTTTAAAGAAAGGTCAGCGCATTGCAAACGAATGGAAGCGATACCATCAGCATCAGCCAATTTACCTTCAATTGTAAACCGATGTCCCGCAGCGGACTGGATGTGATCTGTCACCAACGTCATTGTCGGACTTTGTCCGTCCACATCGGGGTAGCCATCATCGTTGCTACACCCCGTAGTACATAAAGCCAGCGATAGAAATGCCCATAACGTGGCACTCAGAAAATGCTTCTTCATACATATTATTTTTAAAGTTAAACAAATAAGTTCATTTTGCCGCCAATTCGCATCAATCGGCGATGCAAACATATACCATTTTTCAATGCGATAGCTATATAAATCATGCAGAGAATGGATACAAATCCATCAATGCACGATTTATATATATCACTTAAAGGTTTTATTTGTACATTTGACTCGTTGAAAGAAAAACCACGTCATGAAACAGACACTACTCTCTATCATTCTATGTTTCCTCCCTTTTACATTACCGGCACAGTTGTATACTATCAATCAGTTAGGTATCAAAGAAGGGTTATCCAACAACCATGTCGTAAGTATAGCTCAGGATAAAAAGGGTTTCTTATGGTTCGCCACAGAAGAGGGACTCAATAAATTTGATGGCATACGCTTTATACCCTATTATAAAGAAGAGTCCACCACCCGACAAAGCATCACCGGCAATGAATTGAATTGCCTGCTGGACGATCCCGTCGACTCCATCTTATGGATAGGCACCCAACGAGCAGGAGTGAATGCATACAATTATGTCAATGATACTTTCACCACCTATAAACATGATGAGAAAAACCCATCCAGCCTGATTACCGATGATATAACCAAGATTGTTGCCGCAACCGATGGTAACTTGTGGATCTGTACCTATTGGGAAGGCATTGATTATTTCGATAAGCAAACCGGCAAATTCACCCATTATAACACCAATACCGTATCCGGATTAGCCAGTAATCATATCTGGTCTGTTACCGATGGAGGAAACGGACTTCTCTACGTGGGACATGTACACAACGGATTTAGTGTATTGTCCATCAAAGATAAAAAAGCAAAAAGCTTCTCTCATAACCCTCAAGACCCGAATAGCCTTCCCGGCAATGAAGTAACTTGCGTCTACAAAGACAAGAACAGCAATATATGGGTAGGAACCGATAAAGGTCTGGCTCTCTTCAACCCTGAAGCCGAGAATTTCATCCTTTTCAACGATAAGATGAATAATATTTCGCACCGCATATACGATATCCGCCAACTGAACGACAATAAACTTTGGATAGCTATGGAGTTCGGTGGAATAGCCATTCTCGATCTATCGCAACACCTCTTCCACTCCGCCGACCAGATTCATTTTTCTTTCATAAAAGAAGGAGATGATGAATATGGACTATCCAATTCGAGCGTACGCTGCTTGTTACAAGATTCGTTCAATAATGTATGGGCAGGATCATGGGGAGGAGGCATCAACTTTATAAGACGAGAAGCCCTGCTTTTCAATACATACAATTATACCCCTTTCCCATCGACTGGAAACAGCCTGACCACCAAGATCGCCTCCGGTATCTGCATTGACAAGTCGGGTGACCTCTGGATAGGTACTGACGGAGGAGGCATCAATGTATTCAGCAAAGGAAAGCGTATAGCAGTCTATAACAGCGAAAACGGAAAACTAAACAGTAATACGGTGCAAGCCGCACTTTGTGATTCGAAAGGCAATCTATGGTTCGGACTCTTTTACGGAGGAATCATTCATTGCAATCCGCATACCAGAACTTTCCAACAAGTTTTTCCCCAAGACCAAGCTCACTCAGACGTGCGATCTTTCTTTGAAGATAAAGAAGGGAACATTTGGGTAGGTACCAGTGAAGGGATCTTCATTATCGACTCGGAAAAGAAAACAATCAAGGAGCACTACAACCGCGAAAACAATTTGGTAAGGTGCATACTGAAAGATACCAAAGGGCAGATTTGGGTAGGCTTTTTTGGTGGAGGATTGGGATTGTATGATGCCAAACTAAAAGACATCAAGCTATTCAATGTTCAAAACAAATTTCCTTCAAATACCATCAACGCCATCTACGAAGACAGCCGGAAACGCTTGTGGGTAGCTACCGGTGAAGGACTGGTATGTTTTCCGTCTCTTACCGACCAAGCATACAAAGTATATCAACGGGAAAGCGGACTTGCCAATATACATATACATGCCATTGGCGAAGACAAAGCCGGCAATATCTGGGTGAGCACGAACAAGGGCATTAGCTGCTTCGTTCAAAGTAAACAAACTTTCTACAATTACGACCATCACGACCACCTTCCTATGAGTAGTTTCAGCCGTGGATGTGTAGCATACGGACAAGACGGGAACTTCTACTTCGGCTCTATCAATGGATTGTGTTACTTCAATCCCGAACAGGTGTTGCAAGAGCGTAAATCGCCTCCTGCATTTATCACCAACATCGAGATAGCCGACCCAATTAACAATCCCAATAACAGCCAGAATATCATAACACTGAAAGGCCAGGACAACGTAGAATTGAACTACAAACAAAACAGTTTCAGTGTCACCTTCAACATACAAAACTATGCGCTGGTCAATCAAGTGGAATACGCCTATATGCTGAAAGGACTTGAAGACGTGTGGTACACACTCCCCGATCCCAATAAAGTGACTTTCCGTAATCTTCCTCCCGGAAAATATCAATTACAGGTAAAGACACGCATGCGCAATCAGAAATGGTCGGATGAAGTCACTTCTTTGAATATTCACATCACCCCTCCCCTTTGGCTCACTTGGTGGGCGAAGACCTTCTATGTACTATCCTCGCTTGCCCTTCTATTCTATATACTTTACGTTTATAAAAAAAGACTGTCTGTAGAAACCTTGTACAAACTGGAAAAACAAAGCCACGAACAGGAACAGGAGTTGAACAACGAACGTTTGCGTTTCTATACCAACATCACGCACGAGCTTCGCACACCGCTTACGCTGATATTAGGTCCACTGGAAGATATACAGAAAGAAAATGCATTATCTACCAAAGATGCACAGAAGATCTCCGTCATACACCAAAGTGCTATCCGCCTGCTGAATCTGATTAACCAAATCCTGGAATTCAGAAAGACCGAAACGCAGAATAAGAAACTTTGTGTAAGCAGGGATAATCTGGCAACACTCATCCACGAGATTGGTCTGAAATACAAGGAACTGAATCGCAAGGCAGAAGTCGATATCCGATTGGAAATAGAAGACGAGCATATACTAATGTACTTCGACAAAGAAGTCATTCAGATTGTACTGGACAATCTGATATCCAACGCCTTGAAGTACACCGAAAAAGGGAATATCACCGTTGGCCTCAGCAAAGCGCAACGTGCCGAAGTGAACTATATAGATATCCGGATCAGCGATACTGGTCACGGCATCAGACCGGAAGCATTGCCTCATATCTTCGACCGCTATTATCAGGAAGGGGGCAAACATCAGGCATCGGGTACGGGCATCGGTTTGTCATTAGTGAAAAACCTGGTTACCTTGCACGAAGGGGAAATTAGCGTAGAAAGCGTACTCAACTCAGGTAGTACCTTCTGCATCAGTCTGCTTGCCGATAATACATACCCCAATGCGCTGCATGCCGATTCGCAGGAACAAGACCAAGAAAATGAACCGGAAACGATAGTTCTTCAGGAAACCGAAATGCCCGATAATGATAAGCCTATCTTACTGGTTGTAGAAGACAATCCGGATATATGCGACTACATAGCTGAATCTTTCTCGGACAGTTTTGAAGTAAAAACAGCCTCCAACGGCAAATTGGGTAAAGAAAGTGCTCTGAAAGAGATACCGGACATCATCGTCAGCGACATTATGATGCCTGTTATGGATGGCAACGAAATGTGCCGTGAGTTGAAAGGTGATGTACGTACCAGCCATATCCCCATCATTTTGCTGACTGCCAAAGACTCGTTGAAGGACAAAGAAGAAGGGTATCAGGTAGGTGCCGATTCTTACTTGACCAAGCCGTTCAGCGCCAGCCTGCTGCGTAGCCGTATAGAAAACCTATTGCAATCGAGACGCAAATTGGCGAAGCATTTTAGTACAAATACGGCTATCAATGATAAGTCGGCAATCATAACAGAATCGCTCACTAAGTTGGATAATGAATTTATCCGGAAAATCAATCAATTAATTGAAGAACGACTCTCTTCGGATAAGATTGACATCAGCTATCTGTCGGACAAGATGTGTATGAGCAGCTCTACCCTTTATCGTAAAATGAAAGCTTTAACTGGATTATCAACCAACGAATATGTCCGAAAGGTAAGGATGAAATATGCAGAACAATTCCTGCTGGAAGGGAAATATAACATCTCGGAGATAGCATTTAAAGTAGGTATCAATAATCTTTTCTACTTCCGGCAATGCTTCAAAGAGGAATTCGGAGCAATTCCATCCGAATATATAAAGCAATTAAAAGGAGATTCAACCAAATAAAGTTTCGATTATAATCGGGAAAGTACAGAAAAATAGCTAAAGCTTCGATTATAATCGGAACTTTAGCTATTTTTGTAGAAAACTTCGATTATGGACGATAAATGGAATGCACTGGAAAAGTATAACCTTTGGAATGGAAACTTCTACAAATTAGGTTTCATACGTACTTCCTATACCAATAGGGTTCAAGCTTTCATCGGCAACAAATTGGTCAAAGTACTTATCGGGCAACGCCGTTCAGGCAAAAGTTATATTCTAAGGCAAATTGCTTCCTGTTTAATAACCGAACGAAGCATCCATCCGGACAATATCTTATATATCAATAAAGAATACCTGGAATTCGATTTCATCGACAACTATAAAGAACTTGAACAGCTATATCAACTTTATCGGGAGAAGCGGAAACCACAAGGGAAAGTGTATTTATTTATAGACGAAATACAAACCATAGAGGGTTGGGAACGCTTTGTCAATTCCCATTCTCAGGATTTTGTCGAAGAATGCGAACTCTTTATTAGTGGTTCAAACTCAAAAATGCTTTCCAGCGAACTGGCTACATTACTGTCCGGACGCTATGTGGAGTTTCACATCTTCCCATATAGCTATATGGAATACTTGCAGGTTACAAGAGAAGAGAAAGCCCGTTCTACTTACTTGTCCTATCTGAAAGGAGGAGGATTACCCGAATTATATAACCTCACGGATATGGAATCGCAAAAGCAATATGTGGCTTCTGTAAAAGATACCATACTCTTGCGCGACATCGTACAACGTAAACTTATTCGCGATGTCCGGCTCTTGGACGCTCTTTTCATCTATTTAGTGAACAACGCCTCCAACCTGTTCTCTATTCAGAATGTGATGAACTTCTTTAAATCAAAAAACAGAAAAGTATCATACGACACAGTGTCAAACTACCTCGGTTATATAGAAGAAGCCCTTCTTGCCTACAAAGTAGAACGTTACAATATAAAGGGCAAGGAGGTATTGGCAAATAATTGCAAGTATTATTTGAATGATCTTGCATTTAAAAACTTTCTCTATCCTGGCTATGCCTACGGAATAGGCTATTTATTAGAAAATGCCATCTATCTTGAATTAGTGAGAAAAGGGTTCCAAGTTTATGTAGGAATCTTCCGCGACAAAGAAGTCGATTTCGTTGCGATAAAGGACGACCGAGTAATCTATATCCAGGCAACCTATATGCTCGAGGATGAGAATACCAAAGAACGAGAGTATGCTCCACTCCTATCTATCCCTGATAGCTATGAAAAATACGTCGTTTCTATGGACGAAGTTCTTCTTCCATCCCTTGAAGGTGTACGCCACATTCAAGCATGGAACTTGCCGGAGGAACTATAGAACTCTAGAATTTACATTTTGTCATTTTGTATTTTTAATCGTCTGAGAATGTCCTATTCTCAGGCAATGCCTCATGTAAATTGAAATAAAAGAACGAAAATCGCTATATATCAGTAGTACAGCTTAATACAAGAATACATACTTATCTAATAAATTAAAAACAGCTTCTGATATTGCCAGTCTTTAGTTCCTCACCGGGGAACAATCTGTTCGGCACCGAGGAACTAACAGTTTCTCTACGGGGAACAAACATCATGTCGGCGACATATTAACTTCTTGTCGTTACGAAGTTAATAGTTTGCCGACACGATATTAACTTTTTCCAACCCAATTCTGCATAAAAGAAGTATATTATACAGAGAATCCGAATTAATATTCCTACTTTTATAGAATCTGTTTCTATTTAGTGTTCTTCAGAAAATTACAATGTTACAAAATAGAGTATTTTAATGACTTTATAACACAATATAAGTCGCTTTACAAACTTTTCAAATTTACATTTGCAAATATTTGCAATTCCAAATAGCAAACACTACCTTTGTAAATATGAAGACAAGTTTACATTTGATTCTGCTTCTATGTGCCCTACTCTCTCTATTCGCCTGTGGACACAAACCTTATCCACACTCACTAATTATTGCGGACAGTTTATCAAGTGTCAATGCCGATAGTGCCATTGCGTTGCTAAATAGCCTGAAAGAGGAAATGAGGAATGCTCCCGAGGCTACACAAATGTATTATCGGTTGCTTTGTATCAAGGCGAATGATAAGGCGTACATACTTCATACTTCAGACAGCTTAATACTTCCCGTTCTACATTATTATATAGATGCAAATGACGAGCAACATTTACCAGAAGCATATTACTATGCAGGACGAGTATATAGAGATTTGGGAGACGCGCCACAGGCTTTGGGATACTTTGAAAAAGCAATAGAAGTATCGCCCAAAGATGGAGGATATGCACTAAAAAGCAAGATTTACAGCCAAATGGGAACACTGTTTGACTATCAAGACATGTATGCAGAAGCTTCAGATACGTATAAAAAAGGAGGACAATGTGATAGCATAATAAGAGATAGCATCAGCATGATTTACAATTTTAGAGATATGGCCAATATGAACATTGGATTAAATAGACAAGACCGTGCATTATCCTATTTCAAGAAGGCGAATCAATTAAGCCTACAACTTGGGCGGACAGACTTGTTTAATATGGTTCAAAGCCAACTTGCCTCTTTTTATATAGACCTACAAGAATACGATTCAGCCCGAATAGCTTTACAAAATGCATTAAAAGATATCATACTACCCGACAAAAGTGCCATTTACAGTATTTCTGCCCGTTTTTATGATGCAACCAACAATACAGATTCTGCCGTTTGGTATTATAACGAACTGTTAGATTTCGGTTCCGTTTATGCAAAAAGGACTGCCTACCGCAAATTATTGGAACTTGCAATCAAACAAAATGATAAAAAACAAGCCTCTGAATATCTTTACGGGTATCTTTTGTATGTCGATTCCATACAAAAGCTTACCCAGACCGAAACCGTTCAACGCATGCACTCTCTTTACAACTACCAATTAAGAGAAAAGGAGAATTTACAATTGAAGGCAGAAAACCACAATAACATACTTTGGCTTTGGAGCATTAGCGGAGGACTTATCATAGTTATGTTGTCTTTCATTGCTTACAGTCAATACAACAAACGGAGAAATTTAGAACTGAAACAACAATTAGAGAAACTCCGCATAATAGAAAAAGAAAATCAAGAAAAAATTCTATTCCTCGAGAGACATAAATCTCAAAAAGAGGAATTAGAAAAGAGTCTCGCAGATATAAATACCCATGAAGACAACATACAAGAAAGACAAGTAGGACAAAGAATTGAATTGCTCAATCACATAATGCAGCAAAAAACAATAGAAAATGAGCAAGAAAAAGAAGCTAAAGAATATTTATTCAATTCCGATTTGTACAAACAACTTCAAGAGCGAATTAACTCCGCACGTGGCGAAGCCTATATCGCTTCCGAAGAATGGGTGTTACTGAAAGAACTTACCTCTCCTGCCTTCCCAACTTTCTTCGAAAGACTATACTCGCTACATACCCCCAATGATAACGAGTTGCACGTTTGTATGCTTCTCAAACTCCAATTCCGTCCGGCAGATATAGCACGATTGCTCCAGCTTAAACCCGAAAGCATTTCTTCTATCCGAAAGCGGCTTTATCGGAAAGTGACAGGCAACAATGGAAACCCGGAAATGTGGGATAAGATTATACACTCATTATAAATCTCTTAACTACTCAATAACATTCTCAATCTATCTATGCACATACAATTGCGCAGTCTATGCGCATAATTTTGCACACAAAAAGGAGGAGTGCACACAACTCTGCACATACATCTAAAGACAAAACCCTTTGATAAAATCCCATTTGTTTTCAACTTTGTAGCAACAAAAAATAAAATCAGATGAAAACGAAGTATTTATTATTAATTTTGGGCGTATTCTTTTGTATAGGCATTAAAGCTACAGAAAGGGAAATAATCCTAAATAACTGTACAAACAAAGAAAATCGGGCACATGATAAACGTTCCATCTCTATGGTGCCTACTGCTACTATCGATGGAAATACGATACGTATCTATACAGATATAGCAGTAGAAGAAATTCAGGTGAAAGTGGAGGATGAAAATGGGAATGTCATCTACGCAAATAGTAACATGACATATTCCAAACTCCATTTATTCGAAATAAGTAGTTTAGAACAAGGAGAATATACTCTCGAAATAACCATAGGTGATGAAAACTATTATGGTATTTTTTGCAAATAAACGTTGTTTACAAAAAATATTAAGAAGAAATATCTAACAAAACGAACATTTTTCCAAACAACATTATAAGGAATCAGTGCTTTGCACTGATAGCCTACAATAAGTCTATAATACTATGAATTTACTAAGAGTGTCATCTTATATTATATTAGTCGAATTAGCAGATAAAAAAACGATGTTGATTCACGGATATAGTGGTGCAATAGATATTGTTACCTCTGATATAGCCAATCTTTTACAGCAAGAAAATATCCAAGCTATCATACAGCAAGGGGAAGACACCGTGAAAATTTTGCAAAGAAGAGGATATTTAACTTTAAAAACAAAAGAAGAAGAATATGCATATGTCGAACGCATGGCATTAGCCTTACATAAAAGGGATAGTTTAATAAAAAATTCTTTCACAATAGTCGTTACATATAATTGTAATTTTAGATGTCCATATTGTTTTGAGAAAAACTCAATATTAGAGGATAAACGCTCAGCTTGCTTTACACCAGAGATGGTAGATAAAGCTTACCTGTTTATTAAAGATATTCAACCAAATGAGAATCTACGTGCAAAACAAATTGTTCTTTTTGGTGGTGAGCCACTATTAAAAGAAAATAAAGATATTGTCTCATATATCATAGAAAAAGGAAAATTGTTGAATTTTACTTTTAGTGCTATTACAAACGGATATGATTTAGAAGCTTATTTTGATTTACTTGCTCCCAATAGTATTAACCATGTGCAAATAACAATCGACGGTACCGAGACAATGCATAATTCAAAAAGAATACATTTCCAAGGAGTACCAACATTCAAAAAAATAGTAACGAATATAGGAGAAGCCCTTAAAAGAGATATTTCAGTTACTGTTCGTTTCAATACAGACAAAAAGAATTTTGACGAATTAGAAGATTTAGAAAAACTTTTTAATGAAATGCACTATACGGACAATCCACATTTCATTATTGACTCAGCACGTTTAATAAACTATGAAAAGCATTCAGCGCAAGATAATGTTCACAATTTCCTCACTCCCGAAGAATTTATAAATAAACATAGTCAATTAAACTTTAAATATGGATGCCATGATTTCGGTGCGTATGATATGATTTATAGCTCGATAATCAAGCAGGTTCCAATCCAATACAGACCTACTTTTTGTGGAGCGCAGACAGGAAGTTATGTATTAGATCCACTTGGGAAAATATACACGTGTTGGGATTTGGTTGGCAAAAAAGACTTTCAAATAGGAGATTATTCATCACAACCTACGCAATGGAATACTGAGATGTTAAACCAATGGAGAAAAAATGATATTACTCAATACGCTAGTTGCAGCACATGTAAATGTGCCTTACTCTGCGGTGGAGGGTGTTTAGCACATAATTTGGACAAGCATAAGTGTACCCACATGTTGAATATCATAAACTATGCAGCTCATAGAGCATATAACAAATTCAAATCTAAAAGTAAAGTGTATGAAAGAGAATGAAAAAGAGGACAAAGTAGTTGCCCTTAACAAAGAATTACCGGAATTCTTTGTTGAAGAACTGGAACAAAGATTAGAAACTGATCCTTTAATGTTATCAGGTGTATTTAATTTGCAGTCAGAGGCATTTGGTTGCATTGGGCAGTCAACCTGCAACGGTGATGGAGGCTGTACAGACAAGTCTCACTGTGGCATACAATGGTAGTAAAGAAGCAAGAGTGTGGAATGTTATAGTTCCATACTTTTGCTTTTTATTTCTCAATCATCAAACTCTACAATATGATAAAACAGATTATAGGACTTATATTAGTGTGTATACTACCCAATATAGCTCAAGCACAAATTCTAAAGATCAAAGGGCAAATTGTGGATGAAGCGAATGTTCCAATTTCTTCTGCAACCATTCAATGCTTTGATGCCAAAGGTACACTACAAGGTGGAGCTGTAAGTAATAATAAAGGCAATTTTACATGTACAGTTAACAACAAAGGCGAGCAATACAGATTATTAATAACATTTGTAGGTTTTCAAAAATATGAATTTTCTTTTCGAACTAATAACAGTGATATTAATTTAGGAAATATCGCATTAACCACCAAGAACAATCAATTAAGTGACGTAATCATAACAGCTAACCAAACTATACGAAAAGATGACAAAATCATGATCTTTCCTTCTAAAGAACAAATACGCCATGCCTACGATGGATACTCTGCTCTAGCCATGATGATGATTTCCCGTCTCAATGTAGATATTTATAATAAAACAGTTACTACGAGATCAGGAGAAACTTTATTATGCATAAATGGTAGAGAAGTAAAAACAGAAGAAGTGACAATTCTAAATCCTAAAGATATAATCCGCGTGGATTTCTATGAGAACCATCATCCTGAATATCCGTTAGCATCTTCTGTTATTGACTATATTGTCGTAAAACACGATCATGGTGGAGCTGGCAACATCAGTATCAATGAAAACTTAAATCAAGTTAACGGAATGGATATGGCTCATATCAGATTCTATCACAAAAAATCGGAATTTACATTGTATGCAAATGGCAATTACAACCATTATAGTCCTCATCGAGGCGAAGAAATTACAACCAATTTTAGATTCCCCAATGAAACTATAACCAACAATACTTATTCCATGCCATCTCCTATTCACAAAAATGGAATAAATACGATGATGTCTTATTTATACCAAGGAGTAAAAGACCAATTCTGTATCAGTATCAATCTTCATAATGAGCATAATTCTAATAAAAGAAATAGCCAACAGAAATATAGCAATAAATCCGAAAATCTACTTGTAAAAGACCTTTCTCATACAGATGACATATCACCTGCAATACAATTTTATTATAAACACAGTTTCGAAAAAGGACGTATGTTCAGAGCCACCCTGTACGGTAGTTATAATAAAACAACAGTAGAAAGACGCTATCAAGCTTTTGCAGATAAAGAAGTGATGACTGATTACATTTCGCTAAATAAAGATAATTTCTATAAGTTCAATCCCACACTCTTTTATGTTCATCCAATTCAAGAACACTCCTTATTTGCTGACTTTAAATATAATCATAAACAAACATCCAATGTATATACGGAAGGTAATAACAAATACAACAATAAACTAACAAATGGGCAAGGTATTATTACCATAGGTGACAATTTAAGAATAAAGAAAATCGCATCGCTAACTTTGCAATTAGCAGATAGAATGGTCTATATAAATAATGGGAAAACATCTTCTTTCCAACACTACTTTTCCCCCTCCCTATTTACTAATTTCAATTTACCTAAAAATAATACAATTCGTTTAATGGCATCTTTAGGAGTTTATGATCCGGAGATGCGTTACTATAATAGTGCAGAACAGAGAATTGATCAGTACCAAATACTAATGGGTAATCCGAATCTAGTCACAAGTACAACTTTTTCTACTGAAATTTCATATAATAAGGCTACCAAATGGGGAAACTTTAGTTATTTCATGTCTTATAATCGTGATGAAAAAAATATATTCGAACAAGTTAATTATGACTCCAACAAAAATGTATTCATTCATACTTATCAAAATGGAGGTACTTTCACACGCTTTATATCAAATGTAGAGTTTCAATTTAAGCTTATTCCTAACAAATTAACTTGGATGATTAGTGGCGAATATGATTACTATAGCGAGAATGACTGGGAAAAGCAAACAATCAATGAACTCTTAGGTTCCACCCAAATAACTCTCATGCAAAAAGGTTTTAACGCTTCTCTATCTGCTACTACTCCTATCAAACAACTATATAGAGGGCAATTTATTACACATCCTTTCTCCTTAAAAATAGATGCTGGTTATAATTATAAACAATGGCATTTTGGTATGAACATACGAAATCCATTTTTCAATGCACCTATGAAAGTAAAATATACAACAAATGATTATTCAAAAGTAGGAAGAACTTATTTTCCACGTATTCAAGACAATGTATTTGCAGTAAGTATCAATTATCGATTTAACTTCGGACAAAAACATCAATTCCAGTCTGTTCCAATGGATAATACACGTGATTCTGGAATACTGAAAGCTAACAGTAACAATTAATATACAATATGAAAGATTATAATGATATAGAAATTCAATATTTAACAACTTCTACCAACGAAGCACGTTATCTATTATACTGCAAAGATCATTATTATGAAACTAATTATTCCATTGTAGAGTTATTACAAAATTTACAAGAATTTAAAAATGAAGAAGAAGCCATTTCTTTTTACATAAACAAAGGACATAATAAATATACCAAAGAGGAAATTCAAGAGATTATAAGTAGATATATTCATCCTCTATTAATAAAAGATGAAAAAAAAAGCAAGACCTTCATTTACCAAAAAGAATTACTATCAGCCTCGGCTATAGATAAATTTTCAACGTTCTTTACTTTCTTATTTTATAAACCATGCATGTGGGCTACTATCTTTTTAACATTTTCACTGGATATATATTTTTTATCAACAGCCTCTAAATTATTATATTTCAACAACCAAGTCAATGTCTACATAGTATTAGGATTACTAATTTTTATTTTTTTCTCATCTTTTTGGCATGAAATGGGACATGCTTCAGCATGCAAACATTTTAACATATCCCACGGAGGAATAGGAATTGGGTTATATTTAAATTTTCCTGTACTTTACACAGACGTTACAAGAATTTGGAAATTAAATGCTCAACAAAGATGTATCGTTAATATAGCAGGAGTTTATTTCCAGAGTTTTCTGTTGTTATTTTGTCTCATTTCGTTCTTTTTAACCTACAATTTCATATTCAAATATCTAATACTGATTATGAATTTAGGAATATTAATGACTCTTAATCCATTCTTCAAATTCGATGGTTATTGGATTGCTTCTGATTTAATGGGTATACCGAATCTACGTAAACGATCAAAAGAATTACTAGTCTATTGCTATAGATTCATTCGCAAGGATCCAACAATTAATCCTCCCTATTTAATGCAAATATCTAAAACAAAAAAAATCATTTTCTTTCTATACTCATTACTTGTAAATCTATTTATGGGATACTATTTTTTCTATATAATTCCAATATTTCTATATAATTTTATTCAAAGTTTTCCTAAAGAACTAGAAACACTAATAATCTCATTATCCAATAAAACAACTCCTCCCTTTGCTTTATTGCACAATATTGGTTCACAAGTAATATTCATTCTTCTCATAAGTATACTTTTTATAAGTATCATACGTTCAATAAAACAATATATTCATGCAAAGCAAAAGTAAAGCTTCGACACGCAGTAAAATATTTCTATTTATCATATTTACAATATCAATTATGATGTTGCTTGGTATTAGTGATCCATGGGGGATAAAACTTGCTTTACTTTTACTTATAGCATTCATTTTACCATCTTTCTTTGCATATCGTTCAACAAATATCGATATGCTCTTTTTATTACTAGGAGGATTTACATGGTTATCATGTATCATGAGTATCAATTTAATACCATCCTTATTAATAGCCTACAAAATTACAACATGTATATTAGGATATATCATATTAAGAAATATATTGAAAGATAAATCTTCTTACTCCTTTTTTCTACATTGTTTAGGTGTATTAGCAGGAATTGCAATTTTCTTGTCTCTTTGCACTTTCGTTATATTTCGTCATTCTGTATTAAATAGTGGATTTGAGGAATTATACTCATTCCGCTTTCTTTTTAAGCCAGCAGGTTATAACATTAATGTTTGGGCTACTATACTAATCATTCTATCAAGCTTTTTTTTGATCAATAAATCAATTAATACATGGCTGAATTTAATTTATCAGATATTATTCGGATTAACTATATTTGCCGCATGCTTGTCATTCTCAAGAGGAGTCTTTATTTCTGTAGGAATATTTGTGATTTTGTTAGTCATATTTCTCCCTTTAATCGAAAAAGTAAAATTACTAGTTATTGTTTTGACCGTAGGTGGAACTCTATTTTACTTATATCCACAAGAAACTCTAACAACTTTACGCATGAATTATACTAATTCCCAAAGACAAAGCACGCAAGGACGTATAGATTCAACAAAATTTATTCAAACAATATGGAAAAATCATACATTTTGGGGTGTTGGATCAGGCAATTACACTTTGGCTATAGATAAAGGATTAAACCAAGATACAACAAAAAGTTACACATCATATGCACCCAATATCATTGCTCACATTTTAATTGAAAATGGAATAATCGGTATTATATTATATATTTCTCTAATGTTATGTATAATAAAAACAATCTGGGACAAACGAAAAAGCAATACTTGTATAGTTATAGGATGTACATTGGTATCAATATTAGTTAAAGAAATGACATTAAGTACATTGCTAGATACACAAATAACCTTATTTCTGACTTTAATTTTATTAGCAATAGTACAAAGGAGTGATGAAACTATGATAGAAGATACTAATATTCATAACAAATTATCATATAAAATAATACTTATATCTTTCATAGTTGAATATACATGTGTAGAATATGTCATTTATAATTTGCAAAAGAGTGATCAATTGAATTTTATAGCATGGGAAAACTTTAAAAAAGGAGATACCACCAAAGCAATCTCTACAATAAAGAATTCAAGAAATACTCTTCCTAATCAAATTAATAAGAGTATTCTTTACATGGAAAGTGCTAAATACAGCAATGATCGGCTATATTTAGATATGGCAAAAGCCGAATTAGAAGATGCAAAAAAGAATCAACCAGAAGACATACATATATATTATTTACAAGCCAAGCTAGCCACTATAGCCCAAAATAGGACTCTCGCTATTACTATACTAATGGATTTAGTGAAAAACTATCCTCAAAATGCCCTTTACCAATACGAACTTTATAAATTATTGTATGCCAACAAACAAAAAGCCAAGGCCCTCATTCACTTGAAAATAGCAATCCAAATATTACCAAGAATTTTAAACCTTGAAAATATCAAAATAATATCTCAAACTGATCCTGCATTTCACCATACACTAATTACGCAATTATTAGCCAAGCGACCAATATCGGAGAATGAACCAATTGTTTTAGCTCAATATGGCTACATAGCTTATCATAGTGGGAATATGCAAGATGCAGAGCAATACCTTTCTCAAGCTGTTTCTAAATTACCCAATTTATCTATCCCTTGGATATTATTACATAAAATAAATCAAAAAACAGGCAATACTGTGTATGCCAACATTTGCCTAAAAAGATACAAACTTCTCACTTATGGAGCCTTTAGTACTAAACTTCTATCTTCAGACAATGAGGATATTGATATAGTAGGAATTAGTGAAAAATTTCTTTTGAAGAATTATGCTATGAAATTTCAAAGTTGGTATGGAATCAAACTATTTATATAGTTAATAAAGATTACTCATACAATATGTGCAGATTTAGAAGAAACACAGTGGCAAGTTATCAAGAAAATCTTAAACGTGCAAGAATGGAAACGAAAATATGATCTGCTTGAAATATGGAATGCCATATTTTACCTTGTGAAAACGGGTTATCAATGGCGTATGCTCCCTTCAGATTTTGCACCTTAAGAGTTGCTTTACTACTATTATCGCAAGTAATCTTCTTTAGGTGAATTTGATTTGTTATTTACAAAATGGATGAAAGGAAAAGCCTGTATTATCTTATCTGAAAAAACATTATTGAAGAGAATATTGAAATAACATTGTACAGTACAGCGCCAAGCCCTCTTCTATATCTCCCCAAACAAGTCCTCCAGCAGCACTTGGCTTTGTACATGCGACGAATATGCATTCACCTTCACACCATAAGTCGTTACAAAAGTAAGATGAATAGATTTTCGTGTCTTAGTTTCGGATAGAAAGGCTGCTTGTTTATTGCGTAATACGGCATCATACTTCTTATCTATCACAAATTCGGCAATGGAATACTTCATCTCACAAAGATTGACTGTTTGATCCTTGCGGTCAATCACAATATCTATTTGTGCGCCATCGTCAGACATTTCGCTACACCACGAAGAAACAAGGCTCTGAACACCAGATATACCTAATGCCTTTTTAATCTGCCGAATGTGCCATAAACACAGCATTTCAAAAGCATAGCCGCTCCATGCCCTCTGCACGGGACTTTCTAAAGAAGCCGTCCAAAAATGTTCATCCTTGTACCAGTTCTTCAATATAAACTTGAAGTAAAAGAGCGTATAAAAATCCATTAATTGATAAAGCGCATCTTTCTTTATTTTACCAAAAGGTTTGTATCGGCGGATAAAGCCACAAGCCTCCAATTCCTTCAGCATAGTAGTAAGCCCACCATTATTAGTTAATCCAGTATGCTTTATCAACTCAACTCTATTCAGTCCTTTTCCTTTTAAAGCAAGAGCTTCTACTATCTTGATATACTTCTCAGAGTACTTAAACAAGGCACGATAAAGGTTACCAAATTCATTACCTAACGAACTGCCATCCTCAAAAAACATATAGTCAATGTTCTGTGCCACACTCTGTCCTTTCTTCATCTGACTTAAGTAAAAAGGAATACCTCCCATCACCATATAACATTCGGCAATTTCATAACGAGAATATTCAATACCTTTTGAATGGAAATAAAGTTCACACTCGTGCAAAGTAAAAGGTTCAATCAGCATGTGGTGCGTCAGCCGATTGTGTAGCCCAGCGCGGTTGTTTATCAATTTATCAATCATCCACGAAGTGGCAGAACCGCAAGTAATCAACTTAATATCACAGCGAGCAAATGCCCATGCATTCCAAAAATGCTCCAAAGCACTGATAAAACCGGATTTATGTGTATCCATCCAAGGCAGTTCATCCATAAAAAGAATCTTACGACCTTTAGGCAAGCTCTCCAAATATGAAATGAGTTGATCGAAAGCTAAGAGCCAGTTGGAGGCTATCGGCCATTCTTTATCAGAAGATCTCCGCAAAGACAAATTAAAATTCAATAATTGTTCTTGCATAGAGACATTATCCATGCCTGTAACATAAAAAGCAAAGTTATCTCCAAGCAGTTCACGTACCAGAAAAGTCTTACCTACCCGACGACGCCCATAGATAGCAATGAACTCTGACGACTCTGAAGCTATATATTCCTCTAGCTCCTTTTGCTCTTTAATACGACCAACAATCTCTGTATTCATACTTTTGGAGATTTATTACTTGCGCAAAGCTATAAAAAAACAACAGATTGCGCAAGCAATAAATCTATTACTTGCGCAATCTATTATTCAAAAGACAGATTTAGCTACTTTTATTTCAATTCCAACTCCACTTTCTTAATCTTTTCCAGTGTCTTGCCCGCCTCAGTCGAAGGAAACAGTTGTAGTACCCGTTGCAAATATCCCCTTGCTTTGGAATAGCTACCGGTAAATACATCGGATAAGCCGTTACGATAACGGGCATATTGCATTCGCGTTGGGGAAGAGATTTTTTTAAAATCTTCTTCGAGCTTCATTTTAACGTTTTCGGCTTGAAGATAGTAATAGTTTCCTAAATAGATGTTAGCCTGTAGATTATCTGCATCCAGCTTCAGAACTTTTTCATAAGTTTTTACCGCATCTGTTTCCTTGCCACGCATCATTTCCATCTCGGCACAGGCAACAAGAGCAGACACATCTTCAGGGCTGTGCTGCAAATATTCTCTATAAAATAAATAGGCTTTATCATAGTTCCGCTTTTTCTTGTAAAGCGTAGCCATCTCATTTGCCAACTTAGGTGCTACAGCACTGTTCTTGTCTACATTTGTCCAGTAGAACATTTCAGTCTGCTCCATATTAGCACTTGCCGATTGACGGAACAAGCTTACAGCATAGCTATCTTTACCCTCGGATAACGCCTCGGACAGCTTTGGCAACAAATCACTAGCCGACTGTGACCAAAGTGACAGCGGACACACAAAGAACAAGGAGAAAAACAAAGCTAAGGTTTTCATTTTCAATATTCAGTTTTACAGCCCAAAAATATATCGCAGTAGAAGTCTGCTCACAAAAGTACGAACTTCTACGACAATAATCAATAAATTAAAGTAGAAATATAGTTAACTTTGTCAACCTAATCAAATGAATGTTACAATGAGTCCCAGAGATAGACAAATTTTACAAATAGCACTTCCTTCTATCGTTTCGAATATCACTGTACCTTTGCTCGGACTGATCGACGTAGCCATCGTCGGACACCTGGGTGCACCAGCTTACATCGGGGCAATTGCAGTGGGTGGCATGCTATTCAATATCATCTACTGGATTTTCGGTTTTCTTCGCATGGGAACCAGTGGGATGACCTCACAAGCATACGGAAAACGGGATTTACCGGAGATAGTACGTTTGCTTTTACGTTCAGTCGGCATAGGATTGATAGTGGCATTTTGCCTTATCATCTTGCAAGTTCCCATCCGGCAGACTGCATTTGCGCTGATTCATCCGACGGAAGAAATCAAAGAACTGGCGACACTCTATTTTCAAATTTGTATTTGGGGTGCACCTGCCATGTTAGGATTGTATGGACTTTCGGGCTGGTACATCGGCATGCAGAATTCAAAGATTCCGATGTACATAGCCATTACGCAGAATATAGTAAATATTGTGGCGAGCCTCAGCCTGGTCTATCTCGGCGGTATGAAGGTAGAAGGTGTGGCATTCGGAACACTGATTGCCCAATATGCAGGTTTCTTTATGGGAGTCGTATTGTGGATGCACCAATATAGTAAACTAAAGAAATACATCGTATGGAAAGGTATATGGCAGAAAGACGCAATGATTCGTTTCTTCCAAGTCAATCGGGACATATTTTTGCGCACCCTCTGCTTGGTGGCAGTAACTCTGTTTTTTACTTCGGCAGGAGCTTCTCAAGGCGAAATTATATTGGCAGTGAACACCTTGCTGATGCAGCTATTTACACTGTTCTCGTATGTCATGGACGGATTCGCTTATGCAGGAGAAGCGCTTAGCGGACGCTATATAGGTGCCCGCAATCGCGAAGCTTTCACAGATAGCACCCGCCACCTGTTCACATGGGGTGGGATAATGGCTATACTATTCACTTTGATTTATGCTTTAGGAGGCAATGCTTTCCTCGGACTACTGACAAACGACCGGGAAGTGATAGCTGCCGCCGACACGTATTTTTATTGGGCACTCGCCATTCCTGCGGCAGGTATTGCTGCTTTTATCTGGGATGGCATTTTCATAGGGGCAACAGCTACTCGCGACATGCTTCTCTCAATGGCAGCCGCTGCTATCAGTTTCTTTGCATTGTACTACGGACTTCGTCCCGCACTTGGAAATCATGCACTATGGCTTGCTTTTCTTACTTATCTCTTCATAAGAGGATTAGTACAGACGGCATTAAGCAGGAGAGTCATGAACAAGGCTTTCGGTTAACCAACATTTTGTCCCCCAAAAGCGTTATATTTGCATCATCATGACCGATACAAATATGATTTCTAATCAAGAGAATGCTTTGCACATCAAAAATATGGTATGCAACCGTTGCATCATGGTAGTCAGAAACCAACTCGAACAGTTGGGACTACAGCCTGTCTCAGTAGAATTAGGTATTGCCGTACTACCTGATAAAGTAACAGACGAGGTTTATCATGCCGTAAAAGAGGCACTCGAACCTTTCGGCTTCGAACTGATAGATGACAAAAAGTCTCAAGTGATAGAGCAAATAAAAGACGCCATCATCGAGTTGGTACACTACAGCGACAACGACCTGAAAGTGAATCTTTCCGATTATCTCACTTCCAAACTTAATCGGGATTATAGTTCCATAAGCAAACTCTTCTCGGAAATCACCAATACCACCATTGAGAAGTACCTCATCGCCCAAAAGATAGAACGTGCCAAAGAACTGCTGGTCTACGGTGAACTATCCTTAAACGAGATTGCCGACAAACTGAATTATTCCAGTGCCGCCTACCTCAGTGCACAATTCAAAAGTGTGACCGGTCTTACTCCCAGTTATTTCAAGAAGATCAAAGAGAACAAACGAAAGCCACTCGACGAAGTATAAAACTATAATACAGACAGTCTTCTGCCAAAATCCTATAAATCAAATCCAGAATTCCATAACTCCGAACAACTTCTTTTGCCGTATCTTTGTTCTCAGAAAAAATAAAAAGCATTATGGCAAACAAGAATACCGTCCAAGAGACGTTTCCCGTATTAGGCATGAGTTGTGCTTCATGTGCCGCACGGATAGATAAAACATTAAACCACCAGCCCGGAGTCAGCAAAGCGGCTGTCAACTACGCTTCGGCAATGGCAACCGTGGAATATGACCGTTCGCAATGCAGCCCCGAAGCCCTGCAACAAGCTGTTCAGTCAGCCGGATATGACTTGTTGATTCAGCAAGACAAAGATATCCTTGAGGAAGCGGAACAAGCACACGATAAGAAGTATCGCGCACTAAAATTCCGTACCACATGGGCTATCATCCTGTCCGTGCCAATTGTCGTCATCGGCATGTTCTTTATGAACATGCCTTACGCCAACCTTATCATGTGGATACTTTCCACTCCTATCGTTTTTTGGTTGGGCAGAAGCTTCTTTGTCAGCGCCTGGAAACAGTTGAAACATGGCAGCGCCAATATGGACACGCTGGTGGCCAACAGTACCGGCATTGCCTATCTGTTCAGTCTATTCAATATGTTTTTCCCCGACTTTTGGCTGTCAAGAGGTATTCATCCTCATGTTTACTTTGAAGCAGCAAGCGTCATTATCGCTTTCATCCTGCTGGGACGCCTTCTGGAAGAGAAAGCCAAAGGAAATACCTCCTCTGCCATCAAGAAACTGATGGGGCTGCAACCCAAGACGGTGAATATCATCACTTCAACGGGAGAGCAAAAGGAAATTCCCATCGAGCAGATTCGTCCCGGAGATACGATTCTGGTAAAACCCGGCGAACGTATCGCCGTAGATGGCTTCGTGACTGAAGGATCATCGTACGTGGACGAAAGCATGTTAAGTGGTGAACCGGTAGCGGTAGCCAAACATAAGGACACCAAAGTATTTGCCGGAACGATCAATCAGAAAGGCAGTTTCCGTTTCCGGGCGGAGAAAGTAGGCACTGACACGTTGCTGGCAAAAATCATCCACATGGTACAAGATGCACAAGGTAGTAAAGCTCCTGTGCAACAATTGGTTGATAAAATTGCAGGGATTTTCGTCCCTGTGATTATCGGCATTGCCGTACTCTCTTTCGTAGCATGGATGTTGCTCGACGGAGAAAACGGTTTCACCCACGGTCTGCTGGCTTTGGTGACGGTACTTATCATCGCTTGTCCGTGTGCCCTGGGATTGGCAACTCCGACAGCCATCATGGTAGGTATCGGGAAGGGTGCCGAAAGAGGCATATTGATTAAAGATGCAGAAAGTCTTGAAATAGCCAAGAAGATAGACACGGTGGTACTTGACAAGACCGGAACCGTGACCGAAGGTAAGCCGGTAGTCAGCGAACTGATTTGGAATAACGGGGCAGACAGTACACAAAGCATCTTCTACAGTTTAGAGAAACTCTCCGAGCATCCGCTTGCCGAAGCTATTGTCGGCTATCTCAAAGGTACATGGTTCACGGAGATTGAAGATTTCGACAGTATCACCGGAAAAGGTGTGAAAGGCCGGGCACAGGGTAAACTCTATTATGCTGGCAACCGTAAGCTACTGGAGGAAAAAGGGATTACCGTCAGCCAATCGTTGGCAGACGAAGCCGCCCGATTGACGGCAGAAGCCCAAACCGTTATTTGGTTCTCCGATGAAGAAAACGCTCTGGCAATAGCAGGCATAACCGACCGGATTAAAGAGACTTCCATCGTAGCAGTCAAAGAATTGCGCAACGCCGGCATCGATGTATATATGCTGACCGGAGACAATGAAGCCACCGCCAAAGAGATCTCCCGCAAGGTAGGAATTCCGCATTATAAAGCAGGAGTCTTGCCGCAAGACAAAGCGGCGTTTATCAGCCAACTGCAAAAGGAAGGTAAAAAGGTGGCAATGGTAGGCGACGGCATTAACGACAGCGCAGCCCTTGCTCAAGCCGATCTTAGCATTGCTATGGGAGGCGGTAGTGACATTGCTATGGACGTTGCCAAGATGACCATTATCTCTTCCGACCTGACAAAGATACCAGAGGCCCTCAAACTGTCCAAACTGACCGTACGCACCATTCGGCAGAATTTATTCTGGGCATTTATCTACAACCTAATAGGTATACCCATTGCGGCCGGTGTGCTCTATCCTATCAATGGTTTTCTGCTGAATCCGATGATAGCAGGTGCAGCCATGGCTTTCAGCAGTGTCAGTGTAGTGAGCAACAGCCTGCGATTAAAAAGGAAAAAGATTCAAGAAGTTAAACCAATAACAGAAAAAATCATGAAGAAAGAATTTAAAGTAGAAGGCATGACCTGCAATCATTGCCGCATGCATGTAGAGAAAGCATTAAACAGCATAGATGGCGTAAAAGCCACTGTAACCCTCAATCCACCAGTAGCTACAGTAGAGTTCTCCGGAGAAGAAAAGCCGCTGAAAGAATTACAGGAGGTAGTTACTGAAAATGCAGGAGAGTATACGCTTAAAGAATAATCGAAGATAAATTGTCTTTTAAAGGGTTTCACCATTTGTCTGAGCAGAGCTGCATATTGACGAATTCCGGCAAACAAAAACTTTTCAAGTAAGCTTGATGTTTTTATGTCCGGTTTGCACTATCTTTGTCGCAAAGAGAATTTATAACACCTTATATAATATGGCAACATACAAACGAATATTATTAAAGCTCAGCGGCGAGAGCCTGATGGGAGAAAAGCAATACGGCATTGACGAGAAGCGTCTTGCCGAATATGCAGCACAAATTAAGGAAATCCATGAATTAGGAGTACAAATCGGTATTGTGATTGGCGGTGGAAACATCTTCCGCGGACTCAGCGGAGCCAACAAAGGCTTCGACCGCGTGAAAGGCGACCAAATGGGCATGCTGGCTACGGTTATCAACAGCCTTGCACTTAGTTCGGCACTGGTAGCTACCGGTGTGAAAGCACGTGTGCTGACTGCTGTACGCATGGAGCCCATCGGCGAATTCTACAACAAATGGAAAGCCATCGAGTGCATGGAAGCAGGTGAAGTAGTCATCATGTCGGCCGGAACAGGCAATCCGTTCTTCACCACCGATACAGGTTCCAGTCTTCGCGGCATTGAAATTGAAGCGGACGTTATGCTGAAAGGCACCCGTGTAGACGGCATCTACACCGCAGATCCGGAGAAAGATCCTACCGCAACGAAGTTCCACGAAATCACCTACGATGAAGTGTTGAAACGTGGACTGAAAGTGATGGATCTCACCGCCACCTGCATGTGCAAGGAAAATAACCTCCCTATCGTCGTGTTTGACATGGATACAGTAGGTAACTTGAAAAAAGTAATGCAAGGCGAAGAAATCGGTACATTGGTACATAACTGATTCAAGAAAGATAGGCCCGTTATTGCAGAAAATCAAAAAATACGTTACTTTTGTTCTTAATTCAACAAATAAAGAAATTCCAAAACCCAGAAATATGAAAGACGTAAAAGACATCTTAGACGAAGCGCAAGAGAAAATGGATATGGCAATCATGTATCTTGAAGAAGCATTGGTGCATATTCGTGCCGGTAAAGCCGATACTCGCCTTTTGGACGGTATTCGTGTGGACTCTTACGGCAGTATGGTTCCCATCAATAATGTAGCCGCTGTTAATACTCCAGATGCCCGTAGCATTGTTATCAAGCCATGGGATAAAGGTATGTTCCGCCCCATTGAGAAAGCGATTATTGACTCTTCACTCGGTATCATGCCCGAAAACAATGGTGAAATGATACGTATCGGTATTCCGCCGTTGACAGAAGAACGCCGTAAACAACTTGCTAAGCAGTGTAAATCCGAAGGCGAAACCGCTAAAGTAAGTGTACGTAATGCACGCCGTGACGCCATCGATGCCTTGAAGAAATCTGTAAAAGACGGCTTGGCTGAAGATGCCCAAAAGGGTGGTGAAGAAAAATTGCAGAAAATCCATGATAAATACATCAAGCAAATTGATGACATGCTGGCTGCAAAGGATAAAGAAATCATGACCGTATAAACTTAGTTGAAAGTTGAAAGTTGAAAGTTGAAAGTTAGGCTGCGCTATCATGCTGCAAAGTAACTCACAACTCTTAACTTTCAACTTTCAACTCTCAACTTTCAAATGACTTGAGGGGACTGGTAATAAAGAATACAGGTAGTTGGTATTTGGTAAAAACCGACGAAGGAAAAGAAGTCGAATGTAAAATCAAAGGGAACTTCCGTCTGAAGGGCATCCGAAGCACCAATCCGGTAGCTGTAGGTGACCGTGTACAAATTATAATGAATCAGGAAGGCACTGCTTTCATTAGTGAAATTGAAGACCGCAAAAATTATATCATTCGACGAGCCTCCAACTTATCCAAACAATCGCACATCCTTGCCGCAAACCTCGACCAATGCATATTAGTAGTAACGGTGAACTTCCCTGAAACCTCTACTACATTTATTGATCGTTTTCTTGCTTCAGCCGAAGCATATCGCATTCCCGTAAAACTAGTTTTTAATAAAGTAGATGCCTACAGTGAAGATGAGTTACACTATTTGGATGGACTTATCAACCTTTATACCACTATCGGTTACCCTTGCTTCAAGGTTTCCGCCTTAAAGGAAGAGGGAATCGACACCATCAAAGAAGAATTAAAAGGAAAAGTAACCCTCTTTTCCGGACATTCCGGTGTAGGCAAATCCACTCTAATCAATGCCATAATACCGGAACTTAACGTTAAGACTGCTGAAATATCCGCTTATCATAATAAAGGTATGCATACTACTACTTTCTCTGAAATGTTTCCGGTGCCGGGAGATGGATATATCATAGATACTCCCGGAATTAAAGGATTCGGAACGTTTGACATGGAAGAAGAGGAAGTAGGCCATTATTTCCCCGAGATATTTAAATTTTCCGCTGATTGCCGTTATGGTAACTGTACTCACCGCCATGAACCGGGTTGTGCTGTACGCAAAGCTGTAGAAGAACATTATATCAGTGAATCCCGCTATACTTCCTACCTGAGTATGCTGAATGATAAAGAAGAAGGTAAATACAGGGCAGCCTATTAAATGACACCTTATTACCTTTTTTAACCTTTCCTTATTTAAACCTTTCTATTAGCCTTTTGTCAAAACTTAAGGCTAAATTTATACTACTAAAACTACGATATGAATAAAAAGGTAAAATGGGGCATTATCATCGTTATTGGTGCCGGAATTATTGGAGGAGGGATTTATTCTCAACTCCCCAAAGAAAATAAAGAATTAACGGCCGCCGACAAGGTTATGACCGAACAACGTGGTGGAAAAAAAATACTGAATGTAAACGCCAAAATAATAAAACCGCAACTGTTGAAAGACGAAATCCAAATCAGTGGTAGCTTACTACCCGATGAAGAAGTGGATCTTTCATTCGAGACTTCCGGTAAAATCGTTGAAATCAATTTTGAAGAAGGTAGCTTCGTCAAGAAAGGACAACTATTGGCTAAAGTAAACGACCGCCCCTTGCAAGCACAACTTCAGCGGTTAGTATCACAGTTAAAATTAGCCGAAGACCGTGTATTCCGTCAGAATGCTTTGCTGGAAAGGGATGCGGTCAGCAAAGAGGCTTACGAGCAAGTAAAGACCGACCTTGCAACCTTGAATGCCGATATCGATTTGGTGAAAGCCAATATCCTGCAAACAGAAATGCGTGCTCCTTTCGATGGCGTCATTGGTCTGCGTCAAGTCAGTGCCGGAACTTACGCTACTCCCTCCACTATTGTTGCCAAATTGACTAAAATATCTCCTTTGAAAGTAGAGTTCTCAGTCCCCGAACGCTACGCCGGTGATGTGAAAATTGGTGCCGGACTGGACTTCGCCCTCGAAGGCAAATTAGATGCCCTTCACGCCAAAGTCTACGCACGCGAATCAAAAATAGACCCTACTACTCATACTCTGACCATTCGCGCACTCTACCCTAACACAAATAGTAGTGTATTGCCCGGACGTTATGCCAGCATAAAATTGAATAAAGACGAAATAGAAAATGCCATTGCAGTTCCGTCAGAAGCTATCGTACCGGAAATGGGCAAAGATAAAATATTCCTCTACCGATCAGGAAAAGCTGAACCTGTAGAAATCACTACCGGTATTCGTACCGAGTCCGAAGTACAAGTAGTACAAGGATTAAATGTAGGAGATACTATTATCACTTCCGGAACCCTCCAACTCCGCACTGGATTACCGGTTACATTAGACGCAATTAATTAATAATTATGAGATATGAATTAGCAGTGCTATCATGCCGCACGGCAATTCATAATTCATAATTCATAATTCATAATTTTCCAACATGAATATATCCGAATTAAGCATACGCCGCCCGGTACTCTCCACCGTATTGACACTGATTATCCTACTCTTTGGCTTCATTGGGTACAACTATCTCGGTGTTCGCGAATATCCGTCGGTGGATAACCCGATCATTTCAGTATCTTGTTCCTACCCGGGTGCCAATGCTGATGTAATCGAAAATCAAATCACGGAACCACTGGAACAAAACATCAACGGTATTCCAGGCATTCGCTCGCTTTCCAGTGTCAGCCAGCAAGGACAAAGCCGCATTACGGTGGAGTTTGAACTTTCTGTCGATTTGGAAACAGCTGCCAATGACGTACGCGACAAAGTATCACGTGCCCAGCGTTTTCTACCTCGCGATTGTGACCCTCCAACCGTTTCTAAAGCAGATGCGGATGCTACTCCCATTCTCATGGTTGCCCTTCAAAGCGACAAGCGTTCTCTGCTGGAATTAAGTGAAATAGCTGACCTCACCGTAAAGGAGCAACTCCAAACCATTTCCGATGTAAGTAGTGTAAGTATATGGGGAGAAAAGCGTTACTCCATGCGCCTATGGTTAGATCCTATCCGAATGTCGGGCTACGGCATTACGCCCATGGACGTAAAAACTGCCATAGATAATGAAAACATCGAACTTCCTTCGGGCAGTATAGAAGGAAACACTACCGAACTTACCATCCGTACATTAGGTTTAATGCATACAGCAGAAGAGTTTAACAACTTGATTCTGAAAGAAGATGGTAACCGTATTGTCCGTTTCAGCGACATCGGGCGTGCAGAGTTAGGTCCGGCTGATATCAAAAGTTACATGAAGATGGACGGAGTACCGATGGTAGGTATTGTAGTTACGCCTCAGCCGGGTGCCAATCATATAGAAATAGCCGATGCCGTGTACGAACGTATGGAAAAGATGCAAAAAGACCTCCCCGAAGACGTACACTACGACTATGGTTTCGATAATACCAAATTTATCCGTGCTTCTATCAGCGAAGTGAAGCAAACCGTATACGAAGCATTTATACTGGTAATTATCATCATTTTCCTCTTTCTACGCGATTGGCGTGTCACGCTGGTGCCTTGTATCGTAATTCCCGTATCACTGATCGGAGCTTTCTTTGTAATGTATCTCGCAGGATTTTCCATCAATGTGCTTTCTATGCTTGCCGTAGTATTGGCGGTAGGACTTGTGGTGGACGATGCCATCGTTATGACCGAAAACATCTATGTTCGCATAGAAAAAGGAATGCCACCGAAGGAAGCCGGTATCGAAGGAGCCAAAGAGATTTTCTTTGCGGTCATCTCTACAACCATTACGTTAGTGGCAGTATTCTTCCCGATTGTATTTATGGAAGGTACTACGGGACGTCTATTCCGGGAATTCAGTCTGGTAGTTTCCGGTTCTGTGATTATCTCTTCCTTTGCCGCATTGACTTTTACACCGATGCTTGCAACGAAACTTCTGATTAAAAGAGAAAAGCAGAGTTGGTTTTACCGGAAGACAGAACCGTTCTTTAACGGAATGAACCGTTTATACAGTCAGTCATTGGCTGCTTTCCTCAAACGCCGCTGGATTGCACTGCCTTTTACACTTGCAACCATCGGTATAATCGGCATCCTTTGGACAACTATCCCTGCCGAAATGGCGCCATTGGAAGACCGTTCTCAAATTAGTATTAACACGATGGGTGCCGAAGGTGTGACTTATGAATTCATGCGTGATTATACCGAAGACATCAACCAACTGGTCGACTCCATCGTTCCGGATGCCAAAGCGATAACAGCCCGTGTTTCCAGTGGCAATGGCAACGTGCGTATCACTTTAAAAGACATGAATGAACGTGACTATACGCAGATGGAAGTTGCCGAAAAACTATCAAAAGCCGTACAGAAGAAAACAAAAGCTCGTTCCTTCGTGCAACAATCATCCTCCTTTGGTGGGCGTAGAGGCGGAATGCCTGTACAGTATGTGTTGCAGGCTACCAATATCGAAAAGTTACAAGAAGTACTGCCTAAATTTATAACAAAAGTCTACGAAAACCCAGTCTTCCAAATGGCAGACATTGACTTGAAATTTAGTAAGCCCGAAGCACGTATCAACATCAACCGTGACAAGGCAAGTATTATGGGAGTCAGCACGAAAAATATAGCCCAAACTCTGCAATACGGATTAAGCGGTCAACGTATGGGCTACTTTTACATGAACGGAAAGCAGTATGAAATATTGGGAGAAATCAATCGCCAGCAACGTAATAAGCCAGCTGACCTAAAGGGTATCTATATCCGTAGCAGTAAAGGAGATATGGTTCAGTTAGATAACCTCATCGAACTAACCAATGGTATTGCTCCTCCCAAACTCTACCGTTATAATCGTTTTGTCTCTGCTACTATATCCGCCGGACTTGCTGAAGGCAAAACAATCGGACAAGGTTTGGAAGAAATGGATAAGATCGCTAAAGAAACGCTAGACGATACTTTCCGAACTGCCCTTACAGGAGATTCTAAAGAGTATCGCGAAAGCTCTTCCAGCCTGATGTTTGCTTTTGTATTGGCAATCGTATTGATATACCTGATTCTTGCCGCTCAATTCGAAAGCTTCAAAGACCCGCTGATTATCATGTTGACAGTCCCCCTTGCCATTGCAGGAGCATTGATATTCATGTATTTCACAAATATAACGATGAATATCTTTAGCCAGATCGGTATTATTATGTTGATTGGTTTGGTCGCAAAAAATGGTATTCTTATTGTGGAATTTGCCAACCAGAAGCAGGAAGTGGGCGAAGACAAAATAAGTGCTATTAAAGATGCTGCATTACAGCGCTTACGCCCTATTTTAATGACGAGCGCTTCAACCATATTGGGTTTGATACCCTTAGCATTCGCAACCGGTGAAGGAAGCAATCAACGCATCGCCATGGGTACGGCAGTAGTGGGTGGCATGTTAGTATCAACTTTGCTAACAATGTATATCGTTCCTGCAATTTACAGTTATATATCTACGAATCGAAGTAATTTAAAGAAAGTATGAAACGGACGCTCTTAATCTTCATAACCGCTATTAGTACAACGCTATCCCTCCATGCGCAGCATGCTACCTATACCCTAAAATCATGCTTGGAGCAAGGATTGTTGAACAACTACTCTCTCCGTATTACCCGCAACGAGGAGCAGGTCAGCAAGAATAACGCCACGCTGGGTAATGCCGGATACCTGCCTACCCTCGACCTATCCGCAGGGTACAAAGGTACATTGGACAACACTGAATCCAAACTTCGCTCAACCGGTGAAACCACTAAAGATAGCGGTATATTCGACCAAACCCTGAATGCCGGTTTGAACTTGAACTGGACCATCTTCGACGGTTTCAATATCACCGCCAATTATCAGAAACTAAAAGAATTGGAACGACAAGGCGAAACAAACACCCGTATCGCCATCGAAGATTTGATTGCCAATATTACAGCAGAATACTACAATTATGTGCAACAGAAAATACGCCTGAAGAACTTCCGCTATGCCGTATCTTTATCTAAAGAACGACTACGAATCGTAGAAGAACGTTATCACATCGGCAACTTCTCACGTTTGGATTATCAACAAGCCAAAGTCGATTTTAATGCGGATAGCGCACAATATATGAAACAGCAGGAACTTTTGCACACATCGCGCATCCAATTAAATGAACTGATGGCCAACAAAGACGTGGATCAATCATTTATAATCCGCGACAGTATCATTTTCATAAATAATATTATGAACTTCGAAGAGCTATGGAGTGCTACCTTGCAAATAAACTCTTCCTTATTAAAGGCAGAACAGAACAATACTCTTGCCCGGCTGGATTATAAGAAAGTATGCTCACGCGACTATCCCTACTTAAAAATGAACGGTGGATATGGCTATACGCTCAACAAATACGATATCTCTGCCAACAGCCGTCGCAGCAATCTGGGGCTGAATGTAGGGGTGACAGTCGGTTTTAACTTGTTTGACGGGAATCGTCGTCGCGAACGTCGCAATGCAAGCATCGCCATTCAAAATGCCCGACTAGAACGTGAACAAGTAGAACAATCCTTACGAGCCGATCTTAGTAACCTATGGCAAGCTTACCAGAACAATCTGCAAATGTTGAATCTGGAACGGCAGAATCTTGTCGCCGCCAAAGAGAACCATGAGATTGCCATGGAACGCTATATGCTCGGAAACCTCTCCGGCATCGAGATGCGTGAAGCACAGAAAAGTCTTCTTGATGCCGAAGAGCGCATACTCTCAGCAGAATATGACACTAAACTTTGCGAAATATCCCTACTGCAAATTAGTGGAAAGGTAACTGCCTACCTGAATTGATATAGTAACTAAAATCAAAGATGAGAGAATAAGAAGATAGGCACTGACCTCATTTCCTTATTCTCTCAATAAATTCACTTGGTGACATATTTTCAAGACTTGCAAAATACCTGTAAAAGCTTGAGCGCGAAGTAAAACCACTCATAAACATCAGCTCCTTAACAGTCAGTTCTTTCCTTAATACAGCTTGTTCCTTGAAATACTGCAAGCGTTTGAAACTGATATAATCACGAAAACCGGAAAAACCATTATAACGTAACACTTTACTAAGCCGGTGTTCATTCGTTTGCATATCTCCTAATAAATCCTGCATAGAATATTGGGAGTTTACAAAAGGAGTACATTCCGTCATGAACGACTGCAAGCGATCACTCAATTCCAGAATCAAAGGTGATACTTCAATCTCTTTTATCGTATTTATCTCTTGCTGATTCATATTTTCAATCGGTAACGGAGGCAAAGACAATGGATTATCATTCCGGATATAGAGTATATTCAGGTATATGGTAGGTGTTATCACAAAGTATCCGAAAAAGTTGAAACTTAAACCACTTGTGCCTAACATTAACCAAATATATCCCGACATAATCAGCGCAAAACACCCCATATAGATATACATCCCCCTACTCTGTCTACGACGAAACGGAATCCATTTACCTAAAAAAGGAAGTAAGAAATTAATAGAAGGAGTTAATACACTCACTATAAACAATACCAACCTCACAATTACATCCGTATTCCCGATATTCTGCCAGATAGCAGCAAATGACCCTAGCATGGTATAATGGCCATTAAAAAACTGATAACAGCAACTGATGCAAACAATCAATAAGACAGGAATAAGCATATTAAGAATTCGCGATGAAATCATCCATCCGGGCTTTAAGGAAGCAATAGGAAATAAAGAAAACAGCTGGAAAAAGATTACAGTTCGCACTATGTGCCAAATAGAAAGATGATCCATAGGTACATCAACAAAAAGAGGAACACGTTCAACTCCCTGACTAAAAAGCCACATCCATTCCAGATTATCACATAATAGGAGAAGAGATAGAGCGACTGCCAACATTCCCCAAGCCCGCCGAATGCTGCTTTCGAAAGAACGTTTCAATACTACAATACCTGTGACAAATCCAACAATATCTAGTAATAATTCTATAAATAAAGCTACCACACTAGTCATCTTCAACATCGTATTTTATCCGACAGCAAAGATAGGAAAAGTAATCAATCAACAAGATCTTATGCAAGTTTTTTATTAGAATATACACCTCCAAAAATAGTACATTGTCGTTCCAAAAGCCCATAAATACGTCCCATTTGGGGAAGTACCACCAAAATGGGACATATTTTAGAGGTAAACATCTAACAATTAATTAGGGGAATAGAGATATTTGTGAAACATTTATTAATCTCCCCAATTGCTCCTGCACAATACATAACATTAAGAATATGGAAAAAGAAATTATTATTAACAACCAGTTAAATGAAGTAACCCGTATTTCACAATTTATCGAAGACTTAGGAACCTCATTAGACCTACCCTCTAAACTCACAATGGGCATAGCACTTGCCATTGAAGAGGTAGTCACTAATATCATTCAACACACTCAAACAGACAACAAACCAAGTCAAATTTTTCTTCAAGCAGTTATTGAACCGGGTGTACTAGCTTTTACAATCACAGATGAAGGTGCTCCCCTTGACCCGAATCGTACTGTTGTTTCTCCTTCCAAAACATCAATGGAACAGCAAATCATCCAAGAAATCGGGCATCTTCTTATTCATCGTATCATGGACGAGGTATCCTATCATTCGGATGCCAAGCA
>NZ_JASLER010000092.1 GCF_030151085.1 Bacteroides sp.
TGTGACTTTTGCCCTTTCAGGGCGCAACGTTAGCAACCTATTATTGTACCCAGGGCGATGCCCTGGGCTGTAAGATAAAAGCCTTTCAGGCTTAGGCTGCGCTAGACTTTCATTTACTTCAAATTAATTCAAAACCCGCCAATAATGAATTAATTTTGGTATGGTTACCCTAATTTTTTGCCGCGATGTGGATATTTATTTATAGCTTTGCAGAAACTTATTAAAATAGTTAGCAAAGGCTTATTATAAATATGAATGAGAAAGATATCTTGGTAAAGAACATGCTTCGGTTACAGCAAGATGAACTGACTTCCTGTATAGTCTATCAGAAATTGTCAAAGCGGGAAAAGAATCCTCATAATAGTCGGATATTATCGGAGATCTCGGCCGAAGAACGGAGTCATTATATAACATTGCGTAGCTATACCGGGCAGGATGTAGCCCCTAATCGTTTCCTTATCATCTTTTATATGATGTTGGTTCATCTGTTGGGTATTACGTTTGTTGTTCGTCAGATGGAGTTGAATGAGAAAGATATCAGCGAAGTCTATAAAAACTTTCCCGATACGCAGTATCTTGCCGAAATGGCTGCCGACGAAGAACGGCATGAACAACAACTTATCGGGATGATTAACGAAGAAAGGTTGGAGTATATGGGCTCGGTGGTGCTGGGGTTGAATGATGCTCTTGTAGAGTTTACGGGTGCTCTTGCCGGTTTTACTTTGGCATTGAACGATTCGAAACTGATTGCATTAACGGGAAGTATTACCGGTATTGCGGCAGCTCTTTCTATGGCTTCTTCCGAATATCTTTCTACTAAATCGGATAAAGATCCGGGTAAGCATCCGGTAAAAGCTGCCATTTATACAGGTATTGCATACGTTATTACGGTAGTGGCATTAGTTGCACCCTTTGTATTAATATCCAGTCCTGTGATAGGGCTGTGTGTTATGTTGATGATGGCATTGCTTATCATTGCTTTCTTTAACTATTATTATTCTGTTGCTCGTAACGAAAGTTTCAAGCGTCGGTTTACAGAAATGGCGGCACTTAGCTTCTCGGTCGCTGCTATCAGTTTCCTGATAGGTTATCTGCTGAAGACGTTTACGGGAATAGAGGCGTGAAATTTGTGAAAATAAATAGCAAATAGTAATCAATATTACACTTTTTTTAATGATAGCTGCTTATTTTTGTGGAAAATATTAATTCCTATGGCGAAGCTATCTATCATAAGTAAACTGTTTCCATCTTATAAATGGAAAGTGACGGCACTTGTTATATGCGGTGTGCTCGTTGGTGGAGGAGGCTTATTCTTATATCTTCTCCGGGCGCACACTTATTTAGGTGATGACCCTTCGGCATGTGTCAACTGCCACATAATGGCTCCTTATTATGCAACGTGGTTTCATAGTTCCCACAGTAGGGACGCCACTTGTAACGACTGCCACGTCCCTCATGAGAATGCGGTAAAGAAATGGACATTCAAAGGAATGGACGGTATGAAGCACGTAGCAGCTTTCCTCACAAAGAGCGAACCGCAAGTTATTCAGGCGCAAGCCGCAAGTTCAGAAGTTATTATGAACAACTGCATCCGTTGTCATACACAGCTCACTGCCGAGTTTGTGGATGCCGGAAAAATCGACTATATGATGACTCTTGTGGGCGACGGCAAAGCTTGTTGGGATTGCCATCGGGATGTGCCGCATGGCGGAAAGAACAGTCTTTCGGCCACACCCGCCGCATTGGTGCCTTATCCTGAGTCCCCCGTACCGGTATGGTTACAGAAAATAATAAAGAAATAGTAATAACAATAAATCTTCATATTATATGGAAAAGAAACTAAAATCATGGCAGGGATGGCTGTTGTTCGGTGGTTCAATGGTCGTCGTATTTGTCCTGGGCTTATGTGTTTCAGCTTTGACGGAACGGAGAGCCGAATTGGCGAGTGTATTCAACAACCGTAAAACAGTGATTAAAGGAATTGAAGCACGCAACGAAGTTTTTAAGGACGATTTTCCTCGTGAGTATCAGACGTGGACTGAAACAGCCAAGACCGATTTTCAGAGTGAGTTCAACGGAAATGTAGCAGTCGATGTATTGGCACAGCGTCCGGAGATGGTTGTACTGTGGGCTGGCTATGCTTTCTCAAAAGATTATTCTACTCCGCGCGGACACATGCATGCTATCGAGGACATCACGGCAAGTCTTCGTACCGGTGCTCCTGCTACCGATGCCGATGGGCCACAACCCTCTACCTGTTGGACTTGTAAAAGTCCGGATGTTCCCCGTATGATGGAAGCAGTCGGTGTGGACGCCTTCTATAATAATAAGTGGGGTGCTATGGGTAGTGAGATTGTTAATCCTATCGGTTGTGCCGATTGCCATGAACCGGAAAACATGAACCTACATATCAGCCGTCCGGCATTGATCGAAGCCTTCCAACGTCAGGGCAAGGACATCACCAAAGCCACTCCGCAGGAAATGCGTTCATTGGTATGTGCCCAGTGCCATGTGGAATACTATTTCAAAGGCGACGGCAAGTATCTGACTTTCCCGTGGGACAAAGGTTTTACTGTGGAAGATATGGAAGCCTACTACGATGAGGCTGACTTTGCAGATTATACCCATAAACTGAGCCGGGCGCGTATCTTGAAGGCACAACATCCCGACTATGAAATCTCCCAAATGGGTATTCATGGACAACGTGGAGTCTCTTGTGCCGATTGCCACATGCCTTATAAGAGCGAAGGCGGTGTGAAGTTCAGCGATCACCACATACAAAGCCCGTTGGCGATGATAGACCGTACTTGTCAGACTTGCCATCGTGAAAGTGAAGAAACCCTGCGTAACAATGTTTACGAACGTCAACGCAAGGCAAATGAAATCCGCACCCGTCTGGAACAAGAATTGGCAAAAGCCCATATCGAAGCGAAGTTTGCTTGGGATAAGGGAGCAACGGAAGATCAAATGAAAGATGTATTGGCACTGATTCGTCAGGCACAGTGGCGTTGGGACTTTGGTGTGGCTTCTCATGGTGGTGCTTTCCATGCACCGCAGGAAATTCAGCGCATCTTATCCCATGGTTTGGATAAAGCCATGCAAGCCCGCCTGGCAGTTACCAAAGTATTAGCAAAACATGGCTATACGGACGATGTACCTATGCCGGACATTTCTACTAAGGAGAAAGCTCAGGAATATATCGGCTTGGATATGGATGCCGAAAGAGCTGCAAAAGATAAGTTCTTGAAGACTACAGTACCGGCTTGGTTAGAGAAAGCGAAAGCTAATAACCGTTTGGCACAGAAATCGTAAATCGTAAATCGTCAAATCGTAAATTATCAAGATGTTGTGGAAGAAACCGTGGGGGTATAAAGAAGGGTTCGCCTGTGGCGCAGGGCTGTTTATTACAGGACTGTTGTTGCAGTGGACTATTGGCGGCATTAGTTGGGATTTGTTTGCGTGGCCGGTAAACATTCTAGTTTTAGTGATCTATCTGCTTCTTTTATCGGCTATGCACGGATTGCGCAAACGGGTTTATTGCTTTGAATGGCTTAGTCATTATACGTCCGCGGTTTCTTCTCTTATCTGTGTTGCAGTTATTACTGTGATTATGGGTTTAGTACGTCAGGTCCCTTCCACCGGGTCTCCGGCAGATATTATCGGCTTTTCAAAGATGCTTTCTTTCTGGCCGTTTATACTGCTTTATATCTGGTTGGTTTCGGCTTTGGGACTCACTATTCTTCGCGCTACCTTTCCTTTGAAAGTGCGGAAGATATCTTTTATCCTCAATCACGTGGGCTTGTTCATCGCCCTGCTGACTGCCACTTTAGGCAATGCCGACTTGCAACGTCTGAAAATGATTACCCAAATGGGAAAAACCGAATGGCGCGCCACCGATGAAAAAGGTAAGTTGACGGAACTTCCTCTTGCCATCGAACTGAAAGGTTTTACCATTGACGAATATCCTCCTAAACTGATGTTGATTGACAATGAAACGGGGCGTGCACTTCCTGAGGATGTGCCTGAACATCTCTTGCTCGCAGAAGAGGTAAAGACGGGCAAACTGCTGGATTGGCAGCTCTCCATTCTTCAATCCATTCCGATGGCTGCTTCCATAGCAACAGAGGATACTGTGAAGTTTACCGAATTTCATTCGATGGGAGCTACGTATGCCGTCTATCTGAAAGCTACGAATACGAAAACAGGTCAGATGAAAGAAGGGTGGGTGAGTTGTGGAAGTTTCATGTTTCCATACAAGGCCTTGCGCTTGAATGAGCAAACCAGCCTTATAATGCCCGATCGCGAACCTCAACGTTTCGTTTCCGATGTAACAGTTTATACCCAGGAAGGCACTGTAGAAGAAGATACTATTGAAGTAAATCATCCTCTAAAGATTGCCGGTTGGAATATTTATCAGTTAAGTTATGATGAAACGAAGGGGAAGTGGAGTGATGTCAGTGTCTTTGAATTGGTACGTGACCCTTGGTTGCCGTATGTCTATACGGGTATTATCATGATGATGTTGGGAGCTGTTTGTCTGTTTATAACTGCTCAAAAGGGAAAAGATAAAGTATCGGAGGAAAAGGAATTCTCTTCTGACGAAAAAGAAAAGGAGGTTACGGTATGAGTTGGGATTACTTTGCTCCGTTTGCTATTGTTGCTCTGCTTTGCTGGGGAGTAGGGGCCTTTGCCGCATGGCGGGGAAAACGGCAAGGCGTGGTATATGGTTTTACCTTGTTGGGACTGGCTGTATTCTTCAGTTTTATTGTTGCTATGTGGGTGTCTCTGGAACGTCCTCCCATGCGGACAATGGGTGAAACCCGTTTGTGGTATTCGTTTTTCCTTCCGTTGGCGGGGATTATTACTTATAGTCGTTGGAAGTATAAATGGATACTTAGTTTCAGTTTTATATTATCATTAGTGTTTATATGCATTAATCTTTTTAAGCCCGAAATACATAACAAGACGTTGATGCCTGCTTTGCAAAGTCCGTGGTTTACGCCACATGTCATTGTGTATATGTTTGCATACGCCATGCTTGGTGCGGCTGCCGTGATGGCGGTCTATCTGCTTTTCTTCAAAAAGAAAGGCATCGAACCCCGTGAGATGGATTTATGCGACAATCTGGCTTGTGTGGGACTGGCATTCATGACTTTGGGTATGCTATCCGGTGCTGTGTGGGCAAAATCGGCATGGGGACATTATTGGGCTTGGGACCCCAAGGAAACTTGGGCTGCGGCTACCTGGTTCTCCTATTTAGGATATGTTCATTTCCGTTTGGGACGACCTACTGTGTATCGGAAAGCATTAGTCGGATTACTTATATCTTTCTTATTATTACAAATGTGCTGGTATGGCATCAACTATCTGCCTTCGGCACAAGGAGTGAGTGTACATACGTATAACTTAAATTAAAATACTTATGAAAATAGTTTATTTGGCATTAGGTTTACTACTGTTGCCCGGTATGTCGTGGGCACAACAATCAGAGAAAGAGAATGAATTCACCATGTCTATGCAAATCAGACCTCGTGCTGAGTATCGTAATGGCGCACTGTTTCCACGCAATGAGGGAGATGAGGCAGCGTCATTCATCAATAATCGCGCCCGTCTGTCTATGGAATACAAACGCTCGGACCTCAGCATGAAAATTTCTGCCCAGCACGTCGGAGTTTGGGGACAAGATCCGCAAATTGATACGAACGGTCGTTTTATCATGAACGAAGCTTGGGCGAAACTCAACTTCGGTACCGGTTTCTTTGCACAGTTGGGACGCCAAACATTGTCATACGATGATGAACGTATTTTGGGAGGGCTAGATTGGAATGTGGCAGGTCGCTATCACGATGCTTTGAAGTTGGGGTATGCCAATGAAGCCAATCAGTTGCATTTAATCCTGGCATTTAATCAGAATACGGAAAAGAAAAAAGGAGGTACTTATTATTACGATGGTGCACAGCCTTACAAGAATATGCAGACTCTTTGGTATCACTATACCGCCGATGAACTTCCGCTGAATGCTTCTCTGCTCTTCCTGAACCTGGGGTTGGAAACCGGGGATGCTGCAACGGAGACATCTCATACCCGCTATTTGCAAACTTTCGGAACTTATATTACCTACAAGCCTCAGTCATGGGATATGCAAGGTGCATTCTATTACCAGACCGGAAAGAATAAGTCCGCACAGAGCGTATCTGCTTTTATGGCAAGTGTGAAGGCTGCATACGCATTAGATAAACAATGGAGCGTAAGTCTGGGATACGACTATTTGAGTGGAAATAATGGAAAAGGAGATAAGTTCAAAGCCTTCGATCCTCTGTATGGAACACATCATAAATTCTATGGCGCAATGGACTATTTTTATGCTTCTGCCTGGCAGGGTGTGGCTCCGGGATTGCAAGATGCACAGTTGGGAGTGAACTTCAAGACTTCCCAAAAGGTGAGCATGCAGTTGAACTACCACTACTTTGCTACTGCTGCCAAGCTGGATGATGTTAAGAAGGGCTTAGGCTCGGAAGTCGATTATCAACTCGACTGGAATGTGATGAAAGACGTAAAACTCTCTGCCGGCTATTCTTTCATGCTGGGCACAAAGTCAATGGATATTGTGAAAGGCGGCGATCATAAACGTTGGCAGGATTGGGGTTGGGTATCTCTGAATATCAACCCGAGAATCTTGTTTGTGAAATGGTAGGTTAAGTATATTCTTTCAGCGCAGCTTCGTTCAATACCTCAATTTTCTTTCCCGTCATCGATATGATGCCCTCCTTAATCATCTTATTGATTTCCTTAGAGAGAGCCGGACGAGTTACATTGAGGTATTCTGCCAGTTCGGACTGAGTGTGGGCGATGGTGATGCTGGTAGAATTCGCAATTCTGTTTTCCAACAAATAGACAACGAATCTTTCACGCACAGTTTTGCGCGAGAGCGTTTTCAAACGGGATACTGTACAAGCGTTGCAGTTCCCGGTTACACAAAGAAAATTATGCAGCACTTGGGAATCCTGGCTAATAAGCTTGAAAGTGGATTCCTTGGTAGCTGTGAATAAGGTACAATTTTCAATAGCAGTAAAAGTTGCCGGTAACGTAGTATTGGAACCGAAAAGATGGGGAGTGGCAAAAGCACGAGGGGCAATAATGTATTCAACCATTACTTTATTGCCCAATCCGTCTATAATATCTACACGTAGTTTACCTTCCAGCAGTACATATAGTTTTTTACAAGGAGTATCCTGATAGGCGACAATATCTTTCTTCTCAACATCATAAACTGAATAATCCAGTTTGTCAAGCAATGAATGCTTGATGTTTTGCGGCAGATCCCGGAATAGGGGGATGCGAAACAGCAATTGTTCGTATGTTTCATTCAGTGAAATCTTCTCCATAGCATTTAATTGTCAGACAAAGATAGAAATAATATGCCGAACCGTAAAAAGAATCATAAATACTTTCCGGAGTTTGCTTCATCGATTTGTATTTCTTTTCCTTCCATCCGGATGCAGTTCTCATTTGCTAACTCCGATAGGGCACGTGCCAGCGAAGGACGGGCAACTCCTAGGATTTGCGCTACCTCCTGTTGGTTGAGTATGGATCCGTGCATGCGCAGGTAGTTCAGTATGCGTGATTTCAGGCTTTGTAGTGCAAAAGCATTCAGCTTCTTAGAAAGAAACAAGGTTCGGTTGGATACCAATTGCAGGAAGTTGTGCATCACGATGGGGTGTTGATGCATAAAGTCCAGAAAGACCGTCTTGTTTACTACGAGTATTTCGCATGACTCCTTGGCTTCTATATTAACCGGGAAGCGGTTTTCCGATGAAAAGATAAATGCAGGTGCAAGCAGTTGAGGGGCTTTTAGTGTTTCTATCGTGAGTTGCTTGCCTTCGGCATTCACCATCTGTGTGCGTACGCTACCACTGCATAGAATGAATAAGGAACGGTATATTTCACCTTGCATAGCGATGAAGTCAGAGGGCTTATATACCCTGCATGTATGTTCCGGCGCCAGAATAAGGGGTAGTAATTGTTCTTCCGTGATACCTTGAAAAGGCTGCATTTTTAGTAATACATGAATTTCCATTCTCTTTTTTACTTTTTTAGGTTTGGGTGTAACATACGTGACAGTTTACTTAAAGCGTAACTCCCATCTTTGCACAAAGATAGTGAAATTAACTTTTAAACGGAGTATAATATGGAAACGAACATGTTTTGTTATCAGTGTCAGGAAACAGCCAAAGGTATTGGCTGTACGCTGAAAGGTGTATGTGGAAAAGAAAGTCATACGGCGCAAGCTATGGATTTGCTTTTGTTTGTAGTCAGAGGCATTTCTGTTGTAACCGATGCTATGCGCAGAGCAGATTATCCGGTATCTGAGGAAGTGAACAGTTTTGTGACGGATGCTCTGTTCTGTACTATCACCAATGCCAATTTTGATGATGAAAGCATCTTAAAGAGAATTGATAAAGGTATTGTTCTGCGCGATCAGCTAATTCAGTATGCAAAAAAGAATCAAGTATTCTTGCCGGGAGTAGATGAACTGACTTGGCAAGGCAAACGTGCCGATTATGCAGAAAAAGCTAAAACGGTAGGTGTTTTGCGTGAACAGAACGAAGACCTCCGTTCATTAAAAGAATTGTTGACTTATGGACTGAAAGGTATGGCAGCCTATCTGGAACATGCCATGCGGCTGGGCTTCAATGATGATACTATCCATGTTTTCATACAGCGGGCGTTGGCTACCATTGCCTACCGTTCGCTTTCTGCGGATGAGTGGGTACAACTGGTGCTCGAGGCCGGCGGGTTCGGTGTGAAGACAATGGCTCTGCTGGATACTGCAAATACCAGTACTTATGGTAATCCGGAAATTACGAAGGTTAATATCGGTGTGAAGAACCGCCCGGGCATTTTAATTAGTGGTCATGACTTGAAAGATATGGAAGAGCTGCTGAAACAGACCGAAGGTACGGGAGTAGATGTTTACACGCATAGCGAGATGTTACCTGCCCATTATTATCCTGCTTTCAAGAAGTATTCCCATTTCGTAGGTAATTATGGCAATGCCTGGTGGAAACAACGTGAAGAGTTTACTTCCTTCAATGGTCCTATTTTGTTTACTACCAACTGCATTGTTCCTCCCTTGGCAAACGCCGTGTATAAGGAAAGGATGTTCACAACAAACGCTACGGGTTATCCCGGATGTAAGTACATTGAACAAGATGAAGCTGGCAAAAAAGACTTCTCCGAAATCATAGAAATGGCTAAGCAATGTCAGTCTCCTATAGAGATTGAACATGGAGAGATTATCGGCGGTTTTGCCCACAACCAGGTTTTGCAACTTGCCGACAAGGTGGTAGATGCTGTGAAAACCGGTGCCATCCGTAGTTTTGTAGTCATGGCAGGTTGCGACGGAAGAATGAAGGGCCGTGAGTATTATACGGATTTTGCCCAATCACTGCCTAAAGATACAGTGATATTAACTGCAGGTTGTGCCAAATACCGTTATAACAAACTTGCTTTGGGTGATATCAATGGCATTCCTCGTGTGTTGGATGCCGGTCAGTGTAACGATAGTTATTCATTGGCAGTGATTGCCATGAAACTGAAAGAAGTATTCCAGTTGAACGATATTAATGACTTGCCAATTGTCTATAATATAGCTTGGTATGAACAGAAAGCAGTTATCGTACTACTGGCATTGCTGAGTTTGGGTGTAAAAGAGATACATTTAGGTCCTACATTGCCTGCATTCTTGTCTCCCAATGTAGCTAAAGTGTTGATAGATATGTTCCACATTGCTGGTATCGGTACTGTAGAAGATGATCTGAAGAAATTCGGACTTGCTTCTTAAGAGAAGATTTATTAGGTATCAGGAATATGATCCTGATACCTAATAATTTAATTAAAGTTTATAATCTTATTTATCTCTGCTTCAGTGCCACTGAAGGGTCCGTGTGATTGTAGTTTTATGGTACACATAGCGGCAGCAAAACATCCGGCTTCTTTATAAGACATTCCTTTGTTGCGCATATACAAGTACCCCACCATATAAGTATCGCCACATCCGGTAGCATCGACTATACGAAGTGCCGGATAAGCAGGTATCTCGTGAAATTGTCCTTTGGAGTATATCAGCGAACCTTTGTCTCCCAGTGTCAGAAGTACTTCCTTCACTCCCCAGTCTGCAATCAGCAACGCTGCTTCGTGCGGCTCTGTACATCCGGTGAGAACTTCCATTTCAGCCTCGTTGGCTTTCAGTATATGGATGTATTTCAAAGCCTCCTTTTTTTCTTCCCAATCTACTGGTAAAACTTGTTCATTATCTACCTTGCGGAGGAAACCCTGTACATCTACAGAAAGAAATCCTTTACCGGATAGATATTTGATAATCTCTAAAGAGAAATCATCGGCAAGTAAACTCCCTAAATGAATAATCTGTGCATTGATATCCTTTAGCCCTTCTACTGTAAACGGGTCGGCTTTTGCCGTCACGCGTTGAGTACGTTCGTTCTGGTTTTCGCCGTAGATATTTTCAAAACAGACGGAATGGGTGCTGGGCAGTGCTTTTACATCTATTCCTTCCTTTTTTATATCTTCTACAATTCCCATGTCACAGTCAGCTAAAGCCGTTACTAATAAAAAGTCATTAGTATTCAGGTGTTTGATGGCGTGTGCGAAATAGAAGGAAGTTCCTCCGGGCATGTATATGGTATTTTGAGGAGTAACTACTTTATCCTGAGTGATATACCCTATACAGCATAAATTGTGAGTGCTCATATATGTATGTTATATTTCTTTTCTTGTTGTAAATCCTGTATATTTGCCGCAAAGATAGCGATTTATAGCCAATGTTATTTTTACTCACAGTTGTTTTGTTATAGAATATGCGATTATTAAAAAAGAAAAAGATACGTATGATAATAGGTATTATAGCAGCTATTATACTTCTTGTAGGTATAGCGGGTTGGATGTTTGTCAGTCAGCCCAGTTTTGGAAGAACGCCTCAGGGAGAAAGGTTGGAGCGGATAAAGAAGTCTCCACATTATAAAGATGGAGAGTTTAGAAATTTACATAACACAGTATTAATGACTGCTCGTCGTGGCCGAATGGGGGCTATGTGGGATTTCATATTTAAAAAACAAGAAGGATTACGTCCTGAAAAAGAAATTCCGGTGGTAAAAACAGACTTGAAGAACTTGGATAAGGATGAAAATCTGTTGGTATGGTTCGGACATTCTTCTTATCTTATTCAGGTAGATGGCAAGCGCATTCTAGTAGATCCGGTTTTCTGTATGGGTTCTCCGGTTTCGTTTATAAACAAGCCGTTCAAAGGGACGGATGCTTATAAACCTGCCGATATGCCGGATATTGATTATCTTATCATTACGCATGACCATTGGGATCACTTGGATTATCAGACAGTGATGCAATTAAAAGATCGCGTAGGGAAAGTAATTTGTCCGCTAGGAGTAGGTGAGCATTTTGAATATTGGGGATTTGATGAAGAGCGGTTAACAGAACTGGACTGGTTTGAAGATGCTGCACTAGATGAAGATCTCCTGATACATTGTTTGCCTGCCCGTCATTTTTCGGGTCGTTTCTTAAAATCAAACCAGGCACTTTGGGCTTCTTTCCTTATAGAAACTCCTTCACAAAAGATATATATGGGTGGAGATGGTGGTTATGATACACATTTTGCTGAGATTGGTAAGAAGTATCCGAATATAGATTTGGCTATACTGGAGAATGGTCAGTACAATGAGGATTGGAAGTATATCCATACCATGCCGGTTTATTTAAGTCGCATAGCCAATGACCTGAAAGCCAAGAAATACTTGACGGTACATCATTCTAAATATGCGTTGGCACGGCATCCTTGGGATGAACCGATAAAGAATGCCGTGGACCTGAAAAATAAAGATTCACTGAATGTCTTGATGCCGACAATAGGGGAGGTGACTCTTTATTAAAACTTCCCCTCATTCGTGTAATAAATTAAAAACATGAGTGACTTTGTTGTATTTTTTCTCGAAATAAGTAGCCGTCACTCTATTGGGCTAAAATCCCCGTCAGAATAGCTTCTCGCAGGGGTGAAAATTTTTAGTAAAAACTCGGACGATTTTTAGTAAAAATCCATGGGAGATTTAGTAAATCTTCAGTGGACTTTTACTAAACGTCATAGTCAGCTTAAGTAAAAAGAAGAAAAATAGCCTGAAATGTAAAATAAAATAATCATTTTTTCTTTTCTTGTAATAATCTGCCGGAAAATCTGCCGGTTGTGATTGTATACAGTAATATTGGTAGTATATTCAGTTATCTGTATAATTCCGGATCAATCGTTTGCCGATACCTTTGTAACCGGAAATTTATCCAGTATTAATTTAATAATTCAATAAGGTATGTATTTAGAAAAAATTAATTCTCCTATGGATATAAAAAGACTATCCATGGAAGAACTCAATGACTTGAGCGGCGAAATACGCCACGCTTTATTAAATAAACTCAGCGCGCATGGAGGACACTTTGGCCCTAACTTCGGAATGGTGGAGGCGACTATTGCGTTGCACTATGTGTTTGAATCTCCCAAAGACAAAATTGTATTCGATGTATCTCATCAGAGCTATGTACACAAAATGCTGACCGGAAGGAAAGAGGCTTTCCTCAATCCCGATAGATACGGAGAAGTATCCGGTTATACGGAACCTCAGGAAAGTGAACACGACTTTTTTACTATTGGGCATACATCCACATCTATCAGCTTGGCAAGCGGACTAGCCAAGGGACGTGACTTGAATGGAGGGAGCGGTAATGTCATAGCAGTGATCGGTGACGGCTCTTTAAGTGGTGGTGAAGCTTTCGAAGGTTTAGATTATGCAGCAGAGTTGGATAGTAACCTGATTATTGTTGTAAATGACAATCAAATGTCTATTGCCGAAAATCATGGTGGACTGTACAAAAACTTGCAAGCACTTCGCGAGAGTGACGGGAAATGTGAATGTAATTTCTTTAAAGCGATGGGCTTTGACTATCAATATGTGAAAGACGGAAATAATGTGAAAGCACTAATCGATGCCTTTTCTTCAGTGAAAGATAGCAGCCATCCAGTTGTGATCCATATCAATACCGTGAAAGGTAAAGGGTATGTTCCGGCTGAGCAGGATAAAGAAAGCTATCACTATTGTGTTCCGTTCAATGTTGAAACGGGTATGTCTAAAGCAGATTCAGATGCAGAAGAAGATTATGCCGGTCTTACTGCTCATTATTTGCTCGAAAAGATGAAAGTAGATCCTCGTGTGGTAGGCATTACAGCAGGAACACCAACTGTTATGGGTTTCACTCCTTCACTTCGTGCAGCAGCCGGGAAGCAATTTGTGGACGTAGGTATTGCCGAAGAGCATGCTGTGGCTTTATCTTCGGGTATTGCTGCTGCCGGTGGTAAACCTGTTTTCGGAGTTTATAGTACGTTTATCCAGCGTGCTTACGACCAATTGTCGCAGGACCTTTGCATCAATAATAATCCTGCCGTGATATTGGTATTCTGGGGTTCGCTTACAGCTATGAACGATGTTACTCATCTTTGTTTCTTTGATATACCGGTTATCAGTAATATTCCGAACATGGTCTATCTGGCACCTACCAGCAAAGAAGAGTATATGGCAATGCTGGAATGGAGCATGCAGCAGAATGAACATCCGGTAGCTATCAGGGTACCTGCTAATGGTGTTGTTATGACCGGAGAACCTGTGGAGAAAGATTATAATGTACTGAATCGCTATAAAGTAATTGAACAGGGAACGAAAGTGGCTATTCTCGCCTTAGGATCATTCTTTCAGTTAGGACAATCTGTTGTTGAATTACTGAAGCAACAAAGGGGGATTGATGCCACATTGATTAATCCACGTTATATCACAGGTATCGACGAGCAACTTCTGGAAGAGTTGAAAGTAGATCATCAGTTGGTAGTTACCTTGGAAGATGGTGTATTGGACGGTGGCTTCGGTGAAAAAATAGCTCGTTATTACGGTGCTTCCGATATGAAAGTACTGAACTTCGGAGCAAAGAAAGAATTTGTAGATCGTTACGATGTTCAAGATTTCCTTTATGCTAATCATTTAACTACCGGACAGATTGTGGAGGATATCACAAAGATTGTATAATAAATGGTTAATAAACATAATTTCTTTCTAAGAGTATCGGAATAATAGGTTTTGGGTTGTTTCTATATTGTAATGTCTGAGTTGTGATGTGTAATTTGGGAGTATAAAAAGTCCTGACCCACAGGCAAAAAATATGAGAATACAATTTGAAATCAGGGAACACCTATCAGAGATTGTTAATGAGATATTGAATAGTGAAAGATGGGTCACTGTTATTAAAGAGGATATCTTAGGAAGAAAATTAGTTGTCATTCGTGATCAGAACTATGCATCAGAAGCATTAGTGGAGATTTATGCTCGCGAAGTCACTATAAAGACTGCATGGTCTAAATATGCATACCGTTTGTTTATCATAGGAGATAGCGTCTGGTGTGAATATAATGGTGCTTATCGTGGACTTCTGGAACAAAATTTATTACCTACCATCACTCCTAAAGAAAGTCTACTCGATTCGGAAGTATTGGATAGCTCGCTTTATGGTGGTGAAAAAAGGAAACTGAGGGAGTATGCTGAAGATAATGTGAAATTGAAAAAGTCGCGTAGTGAAAAGGCTGAAGAAAATAGTAATGGCACTGCTTCATTCGATCATCCTAAACGGGTATATGACGAATTTATCAAAGAAGACTATATAGTTACATTTTCTAAAAAATAGAGAAAAGCCTGTTTAAGCCATCTTACTTAATCATTTTAAGTAAGATGGCTTCTTTTTATTTATTCCTTTTTCTCGTTGCGTAGTAACAATGGTATTTCCGATGGTTTCCTTGCCACATGTACTCCTGCCACTTCCAATGCTTTAATCTTGTCTTCGGCAGCTCCTGAACTTCCTGAGATAATTGCTCCGGCATGCCCCATCTGTTTTCCCGGAGGAGCAGAATGCCCCGCAATAAAAGCGACAACCGGTTTAGTGACATGTTTATGGATATAGTCGGCAGCCAGTTCTTCGGCATTGCCTCCAATTTCACCTATTAGTACGATAGAGTCTGTTTGCGGATCAGCTTCTAGTATTTTGAGTAAATCGAGAAAATATAATCCCACTACGGGATCTCCACCCATACCTACAGCTACGGACTGCCCAATACCATTATTAGTAAGTAGGGAGACTACTTCGTAAGTCAGCGTACCACTGCGACTGATAACTGCGGTATGCCCTTGCTTGAAAATATGTCCGGGTAGTATACCTATCAGACTTTCTCCGGGTACAATTAATCCGGGACAATTAGGTCCGATAAGCTGTGCCCCTCGTTCCTGTGCAAAACGATAGGCACGGATAACATCTTGTGTAGGAATACCCTCGGAAATGCAAACGATCAGTCGTATGCCTGCATCAGCCGCTTCCATAATGGCATCGGCAGCTGCACGAGCCGGTATGAAAATGATAGAAGTGTCGGCAGCTGTAGCCGCCACAGCTTCTTTCATGGTGTTGAATACCGGAATGCCTGATATATTGGAACCGCCTTTGCCGGGCGAAGTACCGCCTACTATTTGTGTTCCGTATTCCTTCATTCGCAAAGTGTGAAATTGTCCGTCTCGTCCGGTGATGCCTTGTACAATCACGCGGGTAGAATTATTAATCAATATACTCATGGCTTGGAGTTGTTTTAAGGTAGTTCATTAAATAAATTAACCGCTTTTTGTGCCGCTTCTTCTAGGCTTTGGACTATAAAGAACTGTTTACCGGCAAGGAGGGCACGACCTTCCTGCTCATTCGTACCGGTAAGTCGCACTACAATGGGAATAGTTGGTTTCAGCATATCGAAAGCTTGGATAAGTCCTTGAGCTACGTCATCGCAGCGGGTGATTCCACCAAAGATGTTAATTAGTACTACACATACCTTCGGGTCGGCAAGTAGCAGTTGCATGGCATCGGTTACTTTACGAGGATTGGAACTACCACCGATATCAAGGAAATTGGCAGGTTCGGCGCCATAGAGTTTAATTAAATCCATTGTAGCCATAGCTAGTCCGGCACCGTTTACCATGCAGCCGATGCTTCCATCCATTCGTACGTAACTGAATCCGCAAGAACGGGCATAGGCTTCGGTTCGTTCTTCCTCAGTAGGTTCGTTTAAGGCGGAGATGTCCGGGTGACGGTAAAGAGCGTTATCATCGAAGACAAGTTTGCCGTCGATGGCTACGAGTGTTCCGTTGTTGGTCAATACTAGTGGATTAATTTCGGCCAGTGATACATCTTTTTCTACAAAAAGACGATACAGTGATTGTAGGATTACCACCATAGAATTCACGTTTTCAATTTCCCTGAATAGGGTAAATGCATATTGGCGGGCTAGGAAGTCGGGTAATCCGATGAAAGGATCAATGATGAAACGCTGTATTTTTTCAGGATTAAGGCGCGCCACTTCTTCAATGTCCATGCCACCGGAAGCACTTAACATTAAAATAACAGAGCGCGTATTACGGTCAATAGTGAAACTTACATAATATTCAGATTGGATATCTATCGCTTCACTTAGCAGTACTTTTTTGACCGGTAATCCTTTGATTTCCATATTCAGTATGGCATTTGCCTGCGTAAAGGCTTCTTCTTCATTGTGTACTAGCTTTACACCGCCGGCTTTTCCACGACCGCCGGTCAATACCTGTGCTTTCACTACGGCAGTTTTGTTGCCTAGTTCTTTAAAAGCAGTGCGTATTTCGGCAGGAGTTTCACATAACAAATGTTTTTCTACCGGAATGCCATAAGCGGCAAACAATTTCTTTGCTTGATATTCATGTATCTTCATGGGGTTGCGATTTATAGATTGTTGATACAAAGTAAGTTCGGTTAATACTTATGAATAAACAACAAGAAAGCTGTTGTATTTGTTACGAAAGATGAGAGATTTTTTGCATAAACAACTTATAAATATAAAAAATAACCCCTATATTTGTCATGAGAGTCAATAATGAATAATGTAATGAGTTACATTTAAAATTCGCTATCTTTTGAATAATGCTATGAGTCATCAATGTAAGATTTGTAATAATACAGTAGGTAATATACCCTATACCGGCCGGGAAATGATGTTTGGAACTGGAGATGAGTTTTCTTATTTTAAATGTCCGGTATGTGGTTGTTTACAAATAGAGGAAGTTCCCGATTCTTTGGATAAGTATTACCCGAATAATTATTATTCCTACCGTCAGAAGGGAACATCTTCTTGGGGAACTTTGAGGGATAGTCTTATCCATTCTTCAGCTCAATTGGGGATAGACAGGATATTGCCCATACATCTTTTATCCCATAAATATGCGAAGTATCACCAATATAAACAGCTTTGGCTGAAAGGAGTAGATAAAAAAACTTCAATATTGGATATTGGTAGTGGAAAAGGGGTTTTACTGAATATGCTTCATGTGTTCGGTTATGAAAACCTTACTGGAATAGATCCTTATATTGATCGGGATGTGTCTTATGATAATGGTGTCCGAATCTTCAAAAAAGATATCTACGATCTTGATAAACAATATGATTTTGTTATGCTTCATCATGCGTTCGAACATATAGCCGATCCGCATAAGTCAATTAGTCGGTTAAGTGAAAGCGTAACGGATAATGGTCGGATATTGATTCGTATTCCGGTCGTCGACGGATATGCTTGGAGAAAATATCAGATGAACTGGTTTCAGGTGGATGCTCCACGTCATTTGTTTTTATATTCGGTTAAAAGCATGCGCATGCTGGCTGAGGAGCATGGGTTAGAGATTGAGTCAATCATATATGATTCCGAGTACAGGCAGTTTACCATTTCAGAAGGATATGTTAAGGGTATTTCGGCATCTGAAATGTCTTCACCCAGCATGTGGGAGAAATATCGTTACAAACGTAAAGCTGCTCAATTGAACTTGTCTCAAGATGGAGATCAGGCTTGTTTTATTCTGAGGAAAAGGAGTGAGAGGTAATAATAACGGGTATTGTGGTAAAAAAGAAAAGCTCTAAAATCTAAGAAAGATTTTAGAGCTTTATTTTTATTCGCTTATTTTTAAGCGGTCCGGACGGGACTCGAACCCGCGACCCCATGCGTGACAGGCATGTATTCTAACCAACTGAACTACCGAACCATTATTTCATTTTTTATTTGCTATCTCTCTCGATTGCGGTTGCAAAGGTAGGCGTTTTTTTCATATCTGCAATAGCTATGATGAATTATTTTTTGAACGTTTATTTGCGATTTGATTTTATTATCTCATATTGAGGATGTTGTAAAAAAACAGAATATTGACAATTAACAACTGTTTAGAAATAGGCGCATGCCTTGTAGTTACTTTTGGTTTGAAAGTCGCATGACTTTCGGGTTTCTTTCCTAATATACTTTCTCCGCTTCTCCTTCGCTTCAGCTCCACTTATAAGCATCTATAGGCAGAGCTGAAGCGAAGGAGAAGCAAAGAAGATAGTTATAGGGTATGTGTATAGAGTTTCAAGAATAGGGATTCTTTCTAATTCTTATTTGAAGAAAACGAAACAATTTGAGGCTTCTTTTAAACTTCTTGCTCGAAAACTTCGTTATTTTGCAATAAATCGTTATTTTTGCGAACTCAAAACAAGAATGTTGTAATTTGAATATAATAAAAAGAGATTTCAAGGATGATGAAAACAGCCAAACTGTTACTTCACTGCCCTGACAAACCGGGTATCTTAGCTGAAGTGACAGACTTTATAACGGTGAATAAAGGTAATATTATCTATTTGGATCAATATGTAGACCATGTGGAGGATATCTTTTTCATGCGTATTGAGTGGGAATTGAAAGATTTCCTGATACCCCAAGAGAAAATAGAGGATTATTTTGCAACTTTGTATGCACAGAAGTATGAAATGAGTTTTCGTCTTTACTTCTCGGATACTAAACCACGTATGGCTATCTTTGTGTCGAAGATGTCACATTGTCTGTTCGACTTGTTGGCACGATATACGGCGGGTGAGTGGAATGTGGAAATACCTTTGATTATAAGTAATCATCCCGATATGCAACATGTAGCAGAACGTTTCGGTATCCCTTTCTATCTGTTTCCTATTACAAAAGAGACAAAAGAAGAACAAGAACAAAAAGAAATGGAACTGCTGGCAAAACACCAGATAACCTTTATAGTCCTGGCTCGCTATATGCAAGTCATTTCAGAACAAATGATTAATGCTTATCCTAACCGGATTATCAATATTCATCACTCGTTCCTTCCTGCATTTGTGGGGGCAAAACCTTACCATGCGGCATTTGAACGTGGTGTGAAGATTATTGGAGCTACCAGTCATTATGTAACTACTGAACTGGATGCCGGTCCTATTATTGAGCAAGATGTGGTACGTATTACCCATAAAGACACGGTGAGTGATCTGGTTAATAAAGGTAAGGATTTGGAGAAGATTGTCCTTTCCCGTGCCGTTCAGAAACATATTGAACGGAAGGTACTGGCGTATAAGAATAAAACAGTGATATTTAGTTAATGCAAACGAATTGCTTATGAAGGTTGCAATCATCAAATATAATGCAGGCAATATTTGTTCGGTAGATTATGCGTTGAAGCGCTTGGGCGTGGAGGCGGTGATTACGGCAGATCAAGCCGTGTTGCGTGCTGCCGATAAAGTTATCTTTCCCGGAGTGGGTGAGGCGGAGACCACTATGAACTTTCTGCGTGCCGGTGGCATGGACAAGCTGATAAAGGAACTACGCCAGCCGGTGCTGGGTATTTGTTTGGGCATGCAGTTGATGTGTCGTCATTCTGAAGAAGGAGATGCTGACTGCCTTGGCATCTTTGATGCGGAAGTGAAGCGGTTTGTCTCTGAGAAGCATGAAGATAAAGTGCCTCACATGGGTTGGAATACGATTGTGCAGACGAATAGTGAATTGTTTAAAGGGTTTACGAAAGAAGAGTTTGTTTATTTTGTACATAGCTACTATGTACCGTTGAACGACTGTACGGCGGCTGTAACAGATTATATCCTTCCGTTTAGTGCTGCTTTACATAAAGATAACTATTACGCCACCCAGTTCCATCCGGAAAAGAGTGGAGGAGTAGGAGAGCGTATTCTTCGTAATTTCTTAGATTTGAAATGATTTTCCAATCGTACATTGTACATCGTAAATCGTAAATAAAATGATAGAACTGATCCCTGCTATTGACATTATCGACGGAAAGTGCGTACGCCTTTCCCAAGGAGATTATGATAGCAAGAAGGTATATAATGAGAGTCCTGTAGAGGTGGCCAAAGAACTGGAAGCACATGGTATTTGTCGTCTGCATGTGGTAGACCTTGACGGTGCGGCATCTCATCATGTAGTAAACTACCGTACGCTGGAACAGATTACTTCACAAACTTCGTTGATTGTTGATTTTGGTGGTGGAGTAAAGAGTGATGAAGACTTGAAGATCGCTTTTGAAAGCGGTGCACAGATGGTGACCGGTGGTAGTATTGCCGTGAAAGATCCAGATTTATTTTGTCATTGGCTTCAGACTTACGGTTCAGAGAAAATCATTCTTGGTGCTGATGTAAAAGATTATAAGATTGCGGTCAATGGCTGGAAGGATGAGAGTGTATGTGAGCTGTTCCCTTTCCTTAAGGATTATGTAGAAAAAGGTATCCGTAAGGTTATCTGTACGGATATTAGTTGTGACGGTATGTTACAAGGACCTTCTACAGCTTTATATAAAGAGATGTTGGAACGCCATCCCGATCTTTATCTGATAGCTAGTGGAGGTGTAAGTTGTGCCGAAGATATCTATGAGCTTGAAGATGCCGGCGTACCTGCTGTAATCTTCGGCAAAGCATTATACGAAGGCCGTATAACTTTGAAAGAACTGGAAAACTTTTTATAGTGTTTAACGATTAGTGATTAGTGATTTGTTTGCAAAAGAGCTGATCAGAGCATAGAAGAGTAATAAGCAAATCACTAATCACTTATAACTAATTATAATTGTGTTAGCGAAAAGAATTATTCCTTGTCTTGATATAAAAGACGGGCAGACGGTGAAAGGTACCAATTTTGTGAATCTGCGTCAGGCAGGTGATCCGGTTGAGTTGGCTCGTGCTTATAGTGAGCAAGGGGCTGACGAACTCGTGTTCTTGGACATAACCGCCAGTTTTGAGGAACGGAAGACGTTTACTGAACTGGTGAAACGTATTGCTGCTAATATCAGCATTCCTTTTACAGTGGGTGGAGGCATTCATGAATTGAGTGATGTAGACCGGCTATTAAGTGCGGGAGCTGATAAGATTTCCATCAACTCTTCTGCTATTCGTCGTCCCGAATTGATTGATGAGATAGCTAAAAACTTTGGTTCGCAAGTGTGTGTGCTCGCCGTAGATGCCAAACAGACCGAAAAAGGATGGTGGTGTTACTTGAACGGTGGTCGTGTGGAAACAGAAAAAGAACTGTTTTCCTGGACTAAAGAAGCTCAGGAACGTGGCGCCGGAGAAATTCTTTTCACTAGTATGAATCATGATGGTGTTAAGACAGGATATGCAAACGAAGCCCTTTCCAAAATGGCAGACACCCTTTCCATTCCGGTAATTGCATCGGGTGGAGCTGGTAATAAAGAACATTTTCGCGATGTTTTTCTTCAAGGGAAAGCAGATGCCGCCTTGGCAGCCAGTGTTTTTCACTTCGGAGAAATTAAAATTCCCGATTTAAAATCGTATCTTTGTGGCCAAGGAATCGCGATGAGAAGATAAAGGAGAATTTACGAAATCTCCAGTCATTAAAATAGTAATATGAATCATAAATCGTAAATAGCTAAATCGTAAATAAAAAGATGTTGGACTTTGATAAGATGAACGGACTTGTTCCGGCGATTATACAGGATGCAAATACTGCTAAAGTACTGATGTTGGGCTTCATGAACAAAGAAGCATACGACAAGACAGTAGAAACCGGAAAAGTAACATTCTTTAGCCGTACAAAGAATCGTCTTTGGACTAAAGGTGAGGAGAGTGGCAACTTCTTGAATGTAGTTTCCATGAAAGAAGACTGCGATCAAGATACTTTATTGATCCAAGTGCATCCCGTTGGTCCTGTATGTCATACAGGTACAGATACTTGCTGGGGCGAAAAAAATGAAGAACCTGTTATGTTCTTGAAAGAACTTCAGGACTTTATTGATAAACGTTATGCCGAAATGCCCGAAGGTTCCTATACAACGAGCCTGTTCCAGTCCGGGATAAACAAAATAGCACAAAAAGTAGGTGAAGAAGCGGTTGAGACTGTGATTGAAGCTACCAACGGTACAAATGACCGTTTGCTTTACGAAGGTTCCGATTTGTTGTACCATCTGATTGTGTTGCTGACTTCCAAAGGCTATCGCATTGAAGATTTGGCACAGGAATTGATAGTACGTCATAGTGCATCTTGGAAGAAGCACTAATAATTAAAAAATAATAATTAAAAGACGGAGATGGGCGAAGGAGCGCTGATACGATATAAAGACGTAGAAATACACCAACAGGAGTTATGCGTACTGAATGATGTGAACTTGGAACTTCACAAAGGAGAGTTCGTGTATCTGGTTGGTAAAGTAGGTTCCGGTAAGACCAGCCTGCTGAAGACCTTCTATGGCGAATTGGATGTTGCATCAGGAGAGGCGGAAGTGTTGGGTTATGATATGCTTCATATCAAGCGTAAGTATATTCCCCAGTTACGCCGTAAGTTGGGAATTATCTTCCAGGACTTCCAGTTGCTTACTGACCGTACTGTGCATGATAATCTTGAATTTGTTCTTCGGGCCACCGGCTGGAAAAACAAGGGAGAGATTAAAGACCGTATTGATGAAGTCTTGAATTTGGTGGGTATGAGTAACAAGGGCTATAAACTACCCAACGAACTTTCGGGTGGTGAACAACAGCGAATCGTGATTGCCCGTGCCGTACTCAACTCTCCGGAGATTATTCTTGCCGATGAACCGACAGGTAATCTGGATGTTGAAACAGGACGTGCTATTGCCGGACTTTTGCATGATATTAGCGAAGCAGGTTCGCTTGTTATCATGACCACGCACAACTTGCAGTTGCTTCGTGAGTTTCCGGGGAAAGTATATCGTTTTGCCGACCACTTGATGACGGATGTTACACCAGAATATGCTGCCATTGCATCAGCTATAGAGAAATAAACAAAATTATATAACAATTTTAATACAGGAACGAAAATGAAAGTTTTAAAGTTTGGAGGTACTTCAGTAGGTTCAGCACAAAGAATAAAAGAAGTAGCCAAATTGATTACCGATGGTGAACGTAAGATTGTGGTTCTCTCAGCCATGTCGGGTACCACAAACACATTGGTGGAAATTTCGGACTATCTGTACAAGAAGAATCCGGAGGGTGCCAACGAGATTATCAATAAGCTGGAAGCAAAATATCGCCAGCATATTGCTGAGCTTTTTGCTACACCGGAGTATAAACAGAAAGGTCTGGAACTCATCAAATCTCATTTTGACTATATCCGTTCTTATACCAAAGACCTCTTCACACTGTTCGAAGAGAAAGTGGTATTGGCTCAGGGCGAGTTGATTTCTACTGCCATGATGAATTACTATTTGCAGGAATGCGGTGTGAAGTCAGTTCTTCTTCCATCTTTAGAATACATGCGTACAGACAAGAACGCTGAGCCCGATCCTATTTATATTAAGGAGAAACTACAGGTTCAGTTGGAATTGCATCCTGATGCTGAAATCTATATTACTCAGGGTTACATCTGCCGTAATGCTTATGGTGAGATCGATAACCTGCAACGTGGTGGTAGCGACTATACTGCTTCATTGATTGGTGCGGCTATCAACGCTGCTGAAATACAGATTTGGACAGATATCGACGGCATGCACAATAACGACCCGCGCATTGTAGATAAGACAGCTCCTGTACGCCAGTTGCACTTCGAGGAAGCTGCCGAGTTGGCTTACTTCGGTGCTAAGATTCTGCATCCTACTTGTATTCAGCCGGCTAAGTATGCTAATATACCTGTTCGTCTGCTCAATACGATGGAACCTACAGCTCCGGGTACGTTGATTTCTAACGATACTGAGAAAGATAAAATCAAGGCAGTAGCTGCTAAAGATAATATCACGGCTATTAAGATTAAATCCAGCCGTATGTTGCTTGCTCATGGTTTCTTGCGCAAGGTATTCGAAATCTTCGAAAGCTATCAGACATCTATCGACATGATTTGTACATCCGAGGTAGGTGTATCTGTATCCATTGATAACCTGAAGCATCTGAATGAGATTTTGGATGACCTCAAGAAATATGGTACGGTAACAGTAGACAAAGATATGTGTATTATCTGCGTGGTAGGCGACTTGGAATGGGAGAACGTAGGTTTCGAGGCAAAAGCATTGGATGCTATGCGTAATATTCCGGTTCGTATGATTTCATTTGGCGGTAGTAACTATAACATTTCTTTCCTTATCCGCGAGAGTGATAAGAAAGCTGCTTTACAGTCGCTCAGTGATGCACTGTTCAATGCAGAATAAACGAGCAGTGATTTGATATATGAAAGGAATATTTCCTATAGATAAATTTCGTGAACTGCGTACACCTTTCTATTATTATGATACAAAGGTGTTGCGTGATACTTTGGCTTGCATTAAGAGTGAAGTTGCCAAATACGAACGTTTCGACGTGCATTATGCCATGAAGGCGAATGTTAATCCGAAAGTTCTTAAGATAATCAGTGAAAGCGGATTGGGAGCCGACTGTGTGAGCGGGGGTGAAATACGTGCCGCTATCAAAGCTAAGATTCCTGCTCACAAGATAGTATTTGCCGGAGTAGGCAAGGCTGATTGGGAGATTGAGCTCGGACTGGAATGCGACATTTTCTGTTTCAACGTAGAGTCTATTCCCGAACTTCAGGTGATTAACGAGCTGGCTGGTGCACAAGGCAAGGTTGCCAATGTGGTATTTCGTATCAATCCTAATGTAGGTGCCCATACGCATGCCAATATAACAACGGGACTTGCTGAGAATAAGTTTGGTATCAGCATGCGGGATATGGAAGAAGTGATCGATGTGGCACAGGAAATGAAGAATGTGAAGTTTGTCGGTCTGCATTTCCACATCGGTTCTCAGATACTGGATATGGGTGACTTCACGGCGTTATGTAATCGGGTAAACGAATTGCAAGACAGACTGGAAGCTCGTCGTATTCTGGTAGAACATATCAATGTTGGTGGAGGATTGGGAATTGATTATAATCATCCTAACCGTCAGGCTATTCCCGATTTCAAAGAGTATTTCCGGGTGTATGACGAGCATTTGAAGTTGCGTCCTTATCAGACGTTGCACTTCGAATTGGGGCGTTCGATTGTAGGACAGTGTGGTTCGCTCATATCAAAGGTGCTGTACGTCAAGAAAGGTGCGAATAAGCAATTCGCTATTCTCGATGCCGGTATGACGGATCTGATACGTCCGGCACTCTATCAGGCTTATCATAAGATTGAAAATATCACTTCGGATGCTCCGATTCAAACTTACGATGTAGTAGGTCCTATCTGCGAATCTTCCGATGTATTCGGCAAGGCAGTAGATTTGAACGGTGTGAAGCGTGGTGATCTTATCGCCCTTCGTTCTGCCGGTGCATACGGTGAGATTATGGCGTCAAGATACAACTGCCGTGAGCTACCGTTAGGGTATGCTTCGGAGGAACTGTTGTAACAGAAGATACATCTACTTATAAAACAGAAGCAGAGCATATTGTTATGTTCTGCTTCTGTTTTTTTATTACTCTTACATCTTTTATAAACCATTATACAGTTCTACTTTTTTCCTCTTCCTAGTTGAATGTAATGATTGTTATTTTCTATTCATGAACTTTGTAGCATTTGTGCCTGTTATGTCACGGCACATTACTAATGTGAAACTTAAATACGAAGAAAGTTATGAGAACTGATGAAGTAGAGAATGTAGTAGATATGTCAGCCTTGTCTTCCTACATGGCTGAGGTTATCGCAACCTTGCGGCAGGAGCAGAAGTATCCGGCTGTACATATCTATACGAGTACATTGCATTCCTTTGTGGCCTTTTCTGAAGGGAGAGACATGCCTATGCAGGAGGTGTTCACTTCCGGGTGTTTAAAGGAATATGAGAATTGGATGATCCTGCATGAAAAGAGCCTGAACACCGTGTCTACGTACCTGCATACCTTGCGGGCAGTTTATAACCGCTGGATGATACCGGGAACCCTCGGTCATAATCCCAAGCTATTCGACGGAGTAACAACCAAAGTTGTTTCGTGCACCAAGCGTTCATTGACTAATGAGGATATGTCGAAACTGATGCATACCGACATTGACGGGCTGCCCGATGAACAGAAAAGCGTCCTTGCCTATTTCTTGTTAATGTTCCTGTTTCGCGGGATGCCGTTTATTGACCTGGCACATCTCCGCAAAAAGGATGTACAGGGGAATAGAATCGTGTACCGCCGCCACAAGACCGGCAAGCAGATGACGGTATGTATTCCCAAAGAAGCCCTTCCTCTAATCAAAGAGTTCAGAGACAGAAGGACGGATTCCGTTTACCTGTTTCCGATCCTCGACTCCAGTCTTAAAGGGAGCTGGAATCAGTATAAGGACTATCTGGATGCCCTCTGTTGCTTTAATAAATCTTTGAAGCGACTGATGTGTAAATTACTGCCCGGTGTAAACGTAAGTTCGTACACCGCCCGGCACACCTGGGCTACTTTGGCCTTTCATCTTGGCACGACTCCCGGCATTGTCAGCCAGGCACTGGGGCACTCTTCGCTACATGTCACAGAAACCTATCTCAAACCTTTTGAAAATGCAATGGTGGATGAAGCAAATCGTAAACTGATTTCTTCTGTTAGAAAATGTAAATGGAAGGATGAGACGATAAATAACATATTGTAAAGCACGATATTGGCGATAAATTACTTACCAAGTAACGGCTGTTTGTTTTGCAAATATGCTGTATTTTTTAGAAAAACGCAAATGAAACACAATTAATCTTTAAATATATCTAGTGATTCAGGGTGTAGACACACCGTAATTCAGACAAACATACATATTATTCCATATTTCCATCCGTATACGTACATGAAATATATCTTCTGCTTTCATACTTGAAAAGCAGAATGCCTTCTTATAGTCTTTATCGTAATAATAAATCCTTTTTCCTTCCTACTAACACAGTTTTTGAAACGCTTTTCTATGCTGCATTGATAGTAGTTAGCCGTTACTTGGTAAGTAATTGCACAAACAAAAGACCTGTTTTATGGATTGTATAAATATAGAACTTAAGAAAGGGGACCATATTTGGGTAGAAGAAAAAGATGTTTTAGGTAATCCTTTACGCTTGCGACCAGCCGAAGTGCTGAGAGTCAATTCTTTATCGTCTATAATGAAAGTCAATACTTATGTAGCGGTACATTATCTTGATAGCGGTGATGTAAAATATGAATGTGTTGCGATGGAGCAAATAAAAGGATTTAATACTAACCAATAACTTATTTACTAACAATTTAATTATTACAAGATGAAAAAGTTTTTTTCTTTGATGTTGCTATGTGCAACAATTCTTTTCACATCGTGCTCAAACGATGACGATCCGACACTTGTGACGGGCATAAGTCTTGATAAGACTACCCTATCCCTTGCCGTGGGACAAACTGCTACTCTATCCGCTACCATAGCTCCCGAGAATGCCTCGATTATGGAAGTAAGTTGGATTAGTTGTGATAAGTCCATTGCTACCGTAGATAGCAAAGGTGTAGTGACAGGAGTCTCGGCAGGCAAGGCAGTCATTTCGGCTATCACTGCCAATGAAGGTAAAATCGCTTCATGTACTGTTACTGTTACGGCTGAGTAACTCCATCTGTTTATTTACAAATTAATATTAAGTTAAAACGTATGAAAAAGATTTTCTCTTTAATGTTGCTATGTGCAACTGTTCTTCTGACCTCTTGTAAAGATGATGACGACCCGATTATAGCTACTACTGTGAGTCTCGATAAAGAAGTGTTGTCGCTTGTCGAAGGCACTACCGGTACGCTTACCGCTACTATTACCCCCGATAATGTAGAAACCAAAGACCTCACTTGGATGAGTTGCGACGAAACAGTGGCTACTGTAGACGGTAGTGGTGTGGTGACAGCTCTGAAGGTAGGCGAAGCCACAATAACTGTAGTTACACGCAGTGGTGGCAAATCAGCCTCTTGTGTAGTGAAGGTGACTCCTGCTCCTATAGCAGTGACAGGCATCACCCTCGATAATGCCCAGTTTTCGCTCAGTGCTGACGAGAAAGCACAACTCACCGCCACCATTGCTCCCGAAGATGCCACAAACACCAATGTGACGTGGACCACAAGCGATGCCGGCATAGCAACTGTAAGCCCTACCGGTGAAGTGACTGCTGTAGGCGTAGGCGTTGCCACCATCACCGCTACCACCGAAGATGGCGGCAAAACCGCTACTTGTATTGTGACAGTAGCAGATAGAGCTAACTTCTTGTTTTATGGAGTTAAAAATAAAAAATTGGTTTACTATGATGGACAGAGTTTGAAGCCTGTAGAAGGTGCTTCCGCTTATTCTATTGCGGTTTCAGCATTGCTAAATAAAGATTTCTATGCAATGGATTTTAGTGGGAATGCTTATAAAAATGGCGTGATTTGTACTGATGCCGATAAGATACCGACAGATATATCAAGACCCAGTAAAATGTTTGCAGCTGGAAATTCTCTTTATATAGTTGGTACGAATATAAAGGGAGAAGGTGCTTATTGGAAAGACGGAAATAGAGTATTCACAGCCGGCGGAGGTATGGGTATTGAAGGAGCCTGCGTTTTGGGTGAGGATGCGTTTGTTGCACTAAATAATAGGAATGCCAAGACTTTAGTTGTCGCTAAAGGCCGTGATTTGGAGATGTTCGAATTACCTTATACTGGTAGTATTACTGTCAATGATTTGATGGTTTATGACGGTAAGGTTTATTTGGTTGTGTATACAAGCAGTGATAAAATGTGTCGTCGATACGTCTATAATGGCACTACAATGGTCGAAGATGCTTCTGTAGAAGCAAACACTGTTCATTATATTGGTGCAAAAGGTGGCTTGTTTGCTATATTAACTGCAACGGACAAGACTATAAATGTCTACAAGACTGATTGGAGTAAAGCTTTACCAAGTTTAGCAATACCTTCAGGTCTAACATTGAGTCCTTATGGTATTATGGCAATAGGAGAAGGTAATGACACTTATGTGTATGGTGGTTGTGAAAATGCTACGACAAAGCAAGATGAAATCTATGTATGGAAAAACTCCGTTGATCCGATAAGAATGCCGGCAGATACAATTAGAGCTTTGGTACATATTTCTGAATGATAGACCGTTCAGGTAAGGCAATGCCTATATACAAATAAGAATAGACGAAGGATGCACATTATATACCCTATAATTGCATCCTTCTTTTTATGAATACTAAAACCATTAAAAAGAAAATTATGACAAGAAAGAAAACTGTTGCTCAAAAGACGACCGATGTCCAAACAGCATCAAAAAAAAGACCATCCACGATGTAGTAGCTCCCGGCAACCGCTGGACCGACGCCTTGCGTGTCATCCGTTCCTTTCATCCCGAAGCTACCATCATCCTGCCCGACGAAAAGATATCCGTCCATCCCGGCGATGATGTCCGTAGTCTTATTGCTACTTATGTTGCTGTGATTCGTCTGGCGCTCGACCATGGGGTGGGTGAGTGGAAAGGGCACACCTCCGAGTGCTGCATCAAGCAAGTGCGGCATCTGCTTACCTATCATTTCTACTTTCACGAGGGCTGCATCAGCGATAAAGAATTCAATGTATTAATCGAAGATTTGCTGTACGTACACAAAAGCAAGTTGCCTTGATTGATTTTATTGTCGTTTTATTAGAAAAAAGTTATCGTTATATTCTTAATTGTTTTTACAATAGGAATATAACGATAATCAGAATCTGTTTTTGCTTGAAAGAGCAGAATGGGAAACTATAGTTTTTGCACTTCTTCCCGTCCTTTTTTATACCTTCTGCCATTCTTGTAGTTATTCCTTTTTCTTCAGCATACGCCATCGTTGCAAGCGTATCTCTATATACTTTGATACTTGCATCATATTTCTCTCCGTTCGGCTGGATTACAAATCCAGCCGAACGAGTATGACAATTTTTAATCTGACTTAAATATTTAGAGTAAAGGAAGCTGTCGTATTGTGATGACACACTTGCTTATATTATAATAAGGAAGCGCATAACTTGCGTATTTCATATAATTTATTTGCGAGCGCATTTTCTTTACGGGAAACAGCCAGGTTGTAACGAGTCTGCATATTGATAAGCAATTCTGCATTGATGTTTAAAGCAGCCTCTATCATAAGAGCAAAATCACTTGTTACGGGGCGTTTGCCGTTAAGTATTTCGTTAAGCATAGTGTATGACACTCCTAATACTTGAGAAAATTTCTTTTGGGAAATTTTCCTGCACTCTAATTCTTCTTTTAAAACATCACCTGGATGTGTGGGTAATCTATCTATTGTTTTCATAAACACTTTATTGATAATGGTTTGTTATATTTAATATAGTACAAACTGTTATGATCGGTTCGCTTCCTTCAATCTTTATTTTAAATTCTAAACGGTAATGATAATCTATTCGAATAGAAAAACAATCTTTGCCGCTTAATGATTCAAAATTCAATGAATTGAAGATAAATAAATCTTCAATTCTAGTGGCACCCATTAAAGTATCTATACGCTTTTGATACTTTTTTATCACAGAAGTTTCAAAACGATATTTTTTACTTTTGCACTTGCCATCATTGTAAAGTTCACGAAGATAGTCTTTGTCATATTCAATAATCATTGGTATGTATGCTTGTTTATGCAAAGATAGAAGTTTTTTGGTAAATATTCACTGAAATAGTGAATGTTTTCTTGCTATATCTCCTTACATCGAAATAATTACAACTATTTTACTCCTAGAAGTTTACGCGAGTGATAACGTAATTATTTACTTTTTATCTTTAGTCTGCTACTCTTATATTTGCATCACTGTACAGTGAGAGAAGAATTAGTATGCATGGACTATTTAGATAAATATCCAAACATTCAATATGTAGCAATGAAAGAAAAAATATACATTATCAGTATGAGGCAAATAGATGATATGTTTGCCTCCGATGCATCATGTCTTATACATAAACACATCATCGGTTTAGGCAGTCCGCCCTAGATATACGATAGTATATCTTATCTTTATTAATTATGTTGTGTCATATCGATGTCACGAGGAATATCGCGTGACGAACGTAAGTTATTGATAAACAGATGCGACTCTGCCACATTGGGTGTCATGAGCGCGTCACGACGAAAACAACCGATTATAAACCGAAAACATTTACAACTAATGGAAGAACAATTATTGCACAAAGGCTATGTCATGGTTTCGAGGGCATTGCTGATGGAAATTTGTGAGAAAAGAGGTGCGGCTAAAACTGACGATGAAGCCTTTTTGCGGATATTGATTCATGTGAATTATAAAGAAAACATAGCTTGGTATAATGGCATTCCGCTAAAGTGCGCCCGTGGTGAGTCAGTAATCTCCTTTGTGGGTTGGGCGGATATATTGGGCTGGAAGCGTGGGCATGTGCGCAACTTTATCAAACGATGTGTTACGAAAGGAGTAATCGAAATGGTGTCCGACGAATGTCCCAGTCATATTCGTGTTCCTCATTATGATGCCTGGACAGGCAAAGCGGCAGGGCAGGATTTGGTGAAGAAGCCAATTCTCAAACCTAGTGTAAACCCGCTTGAAGACAGTTTGCTACAATTCATCGACCGCTACAGCCAAGTAACCCATTTGCCTGCCGAGAGCAAAGGGCGCTTGCGCAGCCTGTGGAAGCACCTTTCTACGGTCGATCGCCAGCATGCCCTGGACGGTATCGAAGATTATTATTACGGCCTGCCCAACACTAATTTCTGCTTTCAAGCCGCCAAGTATTTGGAATACAGAACTTTTGAAAATGACGTTCTTAATTAAACATTAATCATTAAACATTCAATCCCTATGTCCGAAATCCTAAATCCCCATGATGACAGCCTTGAATCTGTTATCTTGGGTGCTTGCCTGATAGAGAGAACCGCAATGGTGCTTATTGGTGACAAACTTCGTCCCGAAATGTTCTACGACGACAAGCACTGTGAAATATATTCGGCTTTGCTGGCCATGCATCATGAGGGCAAAGCGATAGACCCCATCACCGTAAAAAATGAACTTGCCTCGCGTGGAAAATTAGAATTTGTTGGAGGGCCTATCCGGCTCCTCCAACTTAGTTCCAGCGTCGTTTCGTCGGCTCACTTGGAAGAACATGCCCTTATTCTGCGAGATATGTACATACGTCGCGAAATGATACATGGTCTGCAAGTTCTGCTTACTCAGGCTGCTGATGAGTCGGAGGATCTGGACGACGTAATGATGAAACTGCATGCATTGGTGGATCATTTGGAAGGTGAATGTGTCTTCGATAATTATCTGCGCAATATGGACCAACTGATGCTTGCCACTTTGAAGCAGATGGATGCACGTATAGCTGATAACTGCAACGGTATCACGGGTATCCCCACCGGCTTGACCGAACTGGATAAACTCACCGCCGGCTGGCAATCGGGAGATCTGATAATTATTGCCGCCCGTCCCTCGGTAGGTAAAACTGCCTTTGCACTGCACTTGGCGTTGGCAGCAGGATGCGCCGGAAAGCAGATGGTGGTGTACAGCCTCGAAATGCAAGGCGAACGCCTGGGCGACCGTTGGCTCTGCTCGCATGCTGATGACCTTAGCGCCACCCGCCTGCGCACCGGACAACTCAGTGACGACGAACAACGACAGGCGCTCGATGCTGCCCGCCAGCTCTCCAATCTGCCTATTTATGTAGACGATAATCCTAAGATGAATATGGATCACATCCGCTCGTCCGCCCTCTTGCAAAAGAGCAAGGGACACTGCGATGGGATTATTGTGGATTATCTGCAACTTTGCGAGATGAAGTCCGACCAGAAAAATCGGAACCGTGAACAAGAAGTGGCCGAAGCCAGCCGCAAAGCCAAGATGCTGGCTAAGGAACTGGACATCCCGGTCATCCTCCTGTGTCAGCTCAACCGCGATTGTGAAGTGCGTGGCGACCATCGCCCGGCATTGAGCGACTTGCGCGAAAGTGGAGCTATCGAGCAGGATGCCGATCTCGTACTGTTGCTCTACCGTCCGGCTCTCTACGATCTGCCCACAGAGCGTAAAAGCAAATTCCCTTCCGAAGGTTTGGGAATGGTAATTGTGGCCAAGCACCGCAATGGTCAGACGGGTGATGTGTACTTTCACCACAACGCCAGTCTGACGAAGATAGTAGATCATGTTCCTCCGTTGGAGTGGATGATGAAGAATGCGAAATAGTTGCTTTTTATTTGAAAAAAAACAACGGAATACTTGACTTTTCCTCTCTGATTTTGTATCTTTGTAATGTGCTTAAGAAAAGGAATAATCATTGATTAAGGCGCCTTTATCCCTCCTCTTTCCCACTTTTCCTATTAAATCATTTTTCTTAACTTAAACCTTAACTTTTTAAAGATTATGGATGTACTTGTAGAACGCTTTCAGCGCAGAAAAATTGTGAGTGACGCTAAATCTCCCATGTTGTTTTATCTTCGTCAGAAACCCAAAACTTGTGGTACGGTGGATGTAGATACACTTGCTGCCAGTATTCAGAAGAACTGTGCCATGACAAAAGGTGACGTGAAGCATGTCATTGTGGCTCTGGTGGAAGAGATACAGGCTAATCTTTCCAATGGTGACAAGGTAAAGCTGAACGAATTCGGCACGTTTCACATGACTTTCCGTTGTCCCGGTGTAGAAACTTCGGATAAATGTACGGTTCGTAACATCAGCCGTGTCAATATCCGCTTTGTTCCCGATAAAGAACTCCGGCTTGTAAATGGCAGCAATGCCACTACGCGAAGCTCCGCCAACGTCGATTTCGTGCTCGATAAACCTACTGATGGCAGCTCGTCGGGCGGCAGTACCGGTGGAGGAGCGGGGGACGAGAATGATAATCCGCTGGGATAAAAACAGCCTCACCCCTAACCCCTCTCCGAAAGAGAGGGGGATAGGGATAGTACCGAAATCCGGAACGCTGGATTAATAATGTTTTTTTTAAAACCTAAATTGTAACTTTTATGAATAAGAAATCATCTACCTGGGATTATGTATTGAAAGTAATCATCGCACTTGCCTCGGCACTACTTGGCGCCCTTGGTGCTCATGCCTGTCCCTATAACCCAATTTAAAACCTAACCCCACCTCTCTGTCTCCCCTCTCTTTCGGAGAGGGGCAGGGGGTGAGGCTGCTTGTTTTCTATCATTATGAGATCAATCAATCTTATCGTTGTCCACTGCTCCGCAACCCGCTGTGACCGTTGCTATACGGAGTATGATTTGACAACAGACCACCTGCGCCGGGGATTCTCCGGTGCAGGCTATCATTACTATATAAGGAAGAATGGAGATATCAAATCCTTGCGACCTGTGGAAAAACTAGGTGCACATGCCAAAGGTTACAATGCAAACTCAATCGGGATTTGCTATGAAGGTGGTCTTGATGAACACGGACATCCTGCTGATACACGGACTCCTTTTCAGAAACACTCTCTACGTGTACTGGTTATGTTGCTATTAAGAGATTATCCCGGTTCCCGCCTTTGCGGTCATCGTGACCTTAGCCCCGATCTGAATCACAATGGCGAAATAGAGCCGGAAGAATGGGTGAAGCAATGTCCCTGCTTTGATGCAGCAGACCTTCTTCAAGAACCTCCACCTGTTAATCCTGCCTACCTGTAGTCTTCTTACATCTTTAGCAAGTCATTATATACTATGACTCCTCCTAAAAATCCGGTTGCCGATACAGCGAGAGCTGCTAATACATAAAAGGCAAATCCTGCCTTATGTAATTTATCGGCATATTTTTTAATAAAATGTTGGGCAAGATAGAAGGCAGAAGCAATGCACAGAAAAGTAATTGTAATTCCTGCAAAAGTGCTATGGATGTCTTTTGCCTGTGCTAAAACAGGATTGGTGAAGTTAGGCGTAAAAGCTCCCCCTACCATTGCTGCAATAATAGCTGATACTGTGGCAAAATATAAAATATACTCGCCGCATGGATAGGCAAATTTGTTGGGCTTGAAGAGCCTGAAGGCTGCGAATAGCACTCCTAATAATGTCAGTGCTATTGGGAAGTGAACCAACATAGGATGAATGTGATCGACGTTGAACATAACCTTTCAAATTTAATCTGATTAAATGAACAACTTGCTTTGTGTTTTTGTTTAATTAGATATGGTTTCATTAACTCAAAATACGATTATGATAACAGAAAAATTACAAAATGCAATTAATGAGCAGATTACGGCTGAGATGTGGTCATCGAACCTTTATTTAGCGATGTCCTTTTATATGGAGAAAGAAGGTTTCTGTGGAATGGCAGCATGGCTGAAAAAACAATCTTCGGAAGAAAATGAACACGCTTGTTCAATGGCTTCCTATATTATTAAACGTGGTGGAAAAGCCAAGTTGGACAAGATTGATGTAGTTCCTAATGACTTCGGTACTCCGTTAGAAGTATTTGAACAAGTGTACGAGCATGAACGTCGCGTATCTAAAATGATTGATATGTTGGTGGATATAGCTGCTGCTGAAAAAGATAATGCTACTCAGGATTTCTTGTGGGGATTTGTTCGCGAGCAAGTTGAGGAAGAATCTTCGGCAATGACTATTGTGGATATGATTAAGAAAGCTAGTCCTACGGGAATCTTCTATATTGACTCTAAACTGGGTAAACGTAGCTAAACTTAGATAATATAATATATTAAGAAAAGGGTGCTTACATAAAAAAATGTAAGCACCCTTTCTTTGTTTACTGTATGACTTGAGTATTATTTAAGTACTTCCAGTTCTTTTCCTACCTTAATAAATGCGGCAATACACTTATCCAGATGCTCTTTCTCGTGTCCGGCAGAAATCTGTACGCGGATACGTGCCTGGTCTTTCGGAACAACTGGGTAGTAGAATCCGGTTACGTAGATGCCTTCTTCCTGCATACGGGCTGCATAAATCTGAGACAATTTAGCGTCATATAACATTACTGCACAGATAGCGCTTTGAGTCGGCTTGATGTCGAAACCGGCAGCAGTCATCTTGTCACGGAAATAGTTTACGTTTTCTACCAATTTATCGTGCAGAGCATTGCTCTCTTTCAACATCTTGAATACTTCGAGGCTGGCACCAATGATGCCCGGAGCCAGAGAGTTGGAGAATAAGTACGGACGACTGCGTTGACGCAATAGGTCAATAATCTCTTTGCGTCCAGTAGTAAATCCGCCTAAAGCACCGCCGAAAGCTTTTCCTAAAGTACCGGTATAGATGTCTACACGACCGTAAGTGTTGTATTGGTCGCTTACTCCGTGACCAGTAGGGCCTACCACTCCGGCAGAGTGAGATTCGTCTACCATTACCAAGGCATCATACTTCTCGGCAAGATCACAGATCTTATCCATAGGAGCTACGTTGCCGTCCATAGAGAAAACGCCATCTGTTACAACGATACGGAAGCGTTGTGCTTGAGCTTCTTGCAGGCATTTTTCCAGTTCGGCCATGTCGGCATTAGCATAGCGATAACGTTTGGCTTTACACAGACGTACGCCGTCGATGATGGAAGCATGGTTCAATGAATCGGAGATGATCGCATCTTCTTCAGTAAAGAGAGGTTCGAATACACCGCCGTTTGCATCGAAGCAAGCTGCATATAGGATAGTGTCTTCTGTTTTGAAGTAATCGGAGATAGCGGCTTCAAGTTCTTTGTGGATGTCTTGAGTTCCACAGATAAAACGAACGGACGACATACCGTAACCGCGACGGTCCATCATCTTTTGTGAGGCGGCTATCAAGCGGGGATGATTGGATAATCCCAAGTAGTTGTTGGCACAGAAGTTCAGTACTTCTTTACCTTTTACAGTGATAGCAGCTTGTTGTGCACTTTCAATCAGGCGCTCTACTTTGTAGAGTCCGGCCTCCTTAATTTCAGCAAGTGTGTTGCTGAGGTGTTCTTGCATTTTACCGTACATAGAAATTTTTTTTAAAGGTGATTATCTCACATAAACATGAGCATACAAAGGACACTATTTTTCTTCGAATAAACAAAGCAAAATGATAGAAAAATGAAAAAAAAGTACGTATATTTGCGCCTCGTAATTAACAAACACCTTATTAATAAATCGTATGAAGAATATTTTGGTAATTGGAGCTACCGGGCAGATCGGTTCGGAACTCACATTAGAGTTGCGTAAGCGTTATGGTGATGACCATGTTGTAGCAGGATATATCCCGAGCGCTATGCCTAGAGGCGAATTGAAGGCATCAGGTCCTTCGGCCATCGCAGACGTAACCGACCGCCAGTCCATTGAAGTAGTAGTACGTCAATTTAAGATTGATACTATCTATAATCTGGCTGCATTGTTGTCAGTAGTTGCCGAAAGCCGTCCCGCCATGGCTTGGAAAATTGGTATAGATGGATTGTGGAATATATTGGAGGTTGCACGTGAATATGGTTGTGCTGTATTTACTCCGAGTTCTATCGGTTCGTTCGGCGAAACGACACCTCATGTAGGTACTCCGCAAGATACTATTCAGCGTCCTCGTACCATGTATGGTGTAACAAAAGTAACCACAGAATTGTTAAGTGATTATTATTATACGAGATATGGAGTTGATACCCGTGCGGTACGTTTTCCGGGAATCATTTCTAATGTAACCCCTCCGGGTGGTGGTACTACGGACTATGCAGTAGACATCTACTATGCTGCCGTGAAAGGTGAAAAGTTTGTATGCCCCGTCAAAGCAGGTACTTTTATGGATATGATGTACATGCCAGACGCACTGAATGCGGCTATCACTCTGATGGAGGCTGCTCCTGCCAGATTGAAACATCGCAATGCGTTTAACATTGCTTCCATGAGCTTTGATCCGGAAGAGATTTATCAGGAAATCAAGAAGTTTGTACCCGATTTCGAAATGGAATATCAGGTTGACCCCTTGAGACAAGCTATTGCCGACAGTTGGCCTGATTCATTGGATGACTCCTGTGCTCGTGAAGAATGGGATTGGAAACCACAATATAACTTGGAATCCATGACTGTAGACATGCTTGAAAAGTTAAAAGCAAAATTAAATAAGTGACCTTTTGGTCTACAAAAATGAGAAAATTATTACTGGGATTTTTCTTACTAGCCTTTTTGATTTCATGCGGAAATAAAAAGACGAAAATAGATCCCTTTGCTACTCTTACTGATATGGTGGATTCGGCTAGCAATCGCAAAGCCGATTCACTGCATCAGCAGGCAAAGGAAGAACCGAAACCTATAGAGGCTGATGAGCTGTTTGATGATTTTATCTTCAATTACGCTTCGGATGATGCCCTGCAAAAGCAGCGGACAATCTTTCCATTGCCTTATTATAACGGAGAGACTCCGACGAAAATAGAAGAAAAATTCTGGAAACATGACTACCTTTTTACTAATCAGAGTTACTACACCCTACTTTTTGACAATGAAGATGATATGGACATGGTAGGGGATACTACTTTGAAATCGGTGCAGGTAGAGTGGATATATCTGAAAACCCGTATGGTAAAGAAGTATAACTTTGAACGCCGGAAGGGCATGTGGAAGCTCGAAGCTATCAAATTGCGTCACATTGAAGAAGGGGAGAATGAAGACTTTGTCAGCTTCTATGCCCGGTTTGCAACCGATAGTGTATATCAAAGCCGCCATCTCAGTGATCCGTTGCAGTTTATCACCATAGATCCGGATGATGATTTTTCTATATTGGAAACTACATTGGACGTGAACCAGTGGTATGCTTTCCGTCCAGTATTGCCTGCCGATAAACTTTCGAACATTAACTACGGGCAGCAGAACGAGGATAATTCAAACACCAAAATATTGAAGGTAAACGGTATCGGAAATGGTTACTCCAATATCTTCTACTTCCGCAAGCGGGGTGGGGAATGGGAGTTGTACAAATATGAAGATACAAGTATTTGATAATTAATTATTAATAAAGGAGCTGATACAGTGAGGCTTGAAGGGAAGAAGATACCCAATACATTCGGGTTTGATGTCAAAGCAGATGTTTGGCTGGAGTATGAATCAGTAGAAGAATTGGAGAGGTGGATCGCCGAAGGGTGCGTTGCTTCTCCTTATCTGCATATTGGTGCAGGCAGTAATTTGCTGTTTGTCAAAGACTATAAAGGTACGGTGCTGCATTCGTGCATTAATGATGTGACAATTACTGCGGAAGATGAAGATAAAGTATTTGTACGTGTTGGTGCAGGAGTGGTGTGGGATGATTTTGTAGGTTACTGTGTGGATCATAACTGGTATGGTGCCGAAAATCTATCCTTGATACCGGGTGAAGTCGGTGCAAGTGCTGTGCAGAATATCGGTGCTTACGGTGTAGAGGTAAGGGATTTGGTTTCTTCCGTTGAAACGATAAACATTCAAGGCGAGAAGCGTGTTTATCAGGTGGATGAATGCGAATATGCTTATCGGAAAAGTCTGTTCAAACAACCGGAAATGAAATCGGTGTTTGTGACCTATGTAAATTTTTGCTTGTCGAAAAAAGAACATTATACGCTGGATTATGGTACTATCCGCCAGGAACTGATGAAGTTTCCGGCTATTGATTTAAAAACTCTGCGCCGGGTAATTATTGATATCCGTGAAAGTAAATTACCTGATCCGAAAGTCTTGGGTAATGCCGGAAGTTTTTTTATGAATCCTATTGTACCACGCGTGCAATTTGAAGAATTGAAACAGCAATATCCTTCTATGCCTTATTACGACGTAGATGCGGATCGGGTAAAAATACCTGCCGGATGGATGATTGATCGGTGTGGCTGGAAGGGCAAGGCATTGGGACCTGCTGCTGTTCACGACAAGCAAGCGTTAGTGTTGGTCAATTTGGGCGGTGCTGCCGGTAAGGATGTCATAGCTTTGTCGGATGCTGTCAGAGCCTCTGTACGTGAGAAATTCGGAATAGAAATTCATCCGGAAGTAAACTTTATTTAGTTAGAAGTTATGAAAATAAAAATATTGGGGAGCGGAACTTCTACGGGGGTTCCGGAAATAGGTTGCACTTGTCCGGTTTGCACTTCTACCGATCCGCGGGATAACCGCTTGCGTGCATCATCTCTTGTGCATACTGATGATGCTACCATCTTAATAGATTGTGGTCCTGATTTCAGGGAACAGATGTTACGTACTTCTACTTTCGAGAAGCTCGATGGTGTGCTGATTACCCATGAGCATTACGACCATGTAGGTGGTCTGGATGATTTACGTCCTTTCTGCCGTTTTGGTGAGATCCCTATTTACTCGGATGCTTATACTGCCAATCATTTACGTATCCGGATGCCCTACTGCTTTGTCGACAAGATATATCCGGGTGTACCCCGTATCTACTTGCACGAAGTGGAAGCAGGTAACCCTTTCTATATAAACGAGACTGAAATGGTACCTCTACAAGTAATGCATGGCAAATTACCTATTCTGGGTTATCGTATCGGAGGACGTTTAGGATATATAACGGATATGCTGACAATGCCCGATGCTTCTTACGAACAATTGAAAGGGTTGGATGTTTTGATAGTGAACGCTTTGCGTCCGCAATCCCATCCAACGCACCAAAGCATCTCTGAGGCTTTGGCGACTGCAGAACGGATTGGGGCAAAGGAAACCTATTTCATCCACATGAGCCATCATGCCGGCCTTCATGCTGAGTTGAGCAAGCAGATGCCACCCCATGTACACTATGCTTATGATGGACTGGAAATAGATTTCTAAACTTTTTGAAACATTTGTTTTGTTTTATTAGTAGAAAATGTTATTTTTGCCAAAACTTGTTGTGTGAATGCCATGAAACTCCGAGTCGTTATAAGAATAGCTGTCATCGTATCTGTAGTGCTACTATGCACGGGCTTCGGTGTGTATTCTTATTTTAGGATGAATGCGGCAGAAAATCAACAAGATTTTAACCTCTATTCTTTGGTTCCGCAAGATGCTACAGCCATACTTGAAACGGATCGTATGGCAGAAATGGTAGAAGATATCAATCAATTGCATTGCAGCAAAGACAATCATTTCCTGTATGTATCGGAACTCTTTGTTTATCTGAAAAAGTATTTATATACTTTGGTGGAAGATACTCCGCACGGATTAAGCAAGCAGATGAATAAGATGATGATCAGTTTCCATGAACCGGATACTCCAATGAACCAAGTTTTGTATTGTACCCTCGGCTCGGGCGATTATGAGCTGGTGGAGTCTTTCATACAAAAGTATTGTTCCAGTATTTTTCCTTCCAAGTTTTTTGATTATAAGGGAGAGGAGATACGCATATATCCTATGGCAGACGGTCGCTTCTTGGCGGCTTACTTTACACCGGATTTCTTGGCCGTGAGTTTTCAGAAACATTTGATCGAAGATGTAATTGACGCATATCGTAAGAAAGAATCGTTGATGCAGCTTCCTTCTTTCCGTGCTATGCAGGCAGGGAAACACAATAATGTGTCGGCTACGGTTTATGTGCGCATGAAGTCTGTAGATATGGGTAAGCCTACCGATGGTATTCGTTCGCAGTCTCGCTTGGGAAGTTGGGCGGAATTTGATATGAAGTTCAATGAAGATGCTATCTACTGTTCCGGTATCAGTCACGGGGTGGATACCACACAGACATTTATCAATGCTTTACGCAAACAGAAACCGGTGGAAGGTTTCTCAGGAACATCTCTTCCATCTTCTACCTTCTTCTATGATCGTTGGGCTATTTCGGATAGGGAGGCTGTGTTTACCTTTACTGCCCGGCAAGAATATGCTAAGGCAACTTATTCTGATTATATCAAAAACCGTGATGTAGAGTGGATTACTTTTCTGACTGAGCATAGTGGTGAAAGTGTGATGTCTTGTTTGTTCTACGCCAATGACACTCTGGATAATCATCCTTGTGCGATAATGAGCATTCCTGTTAAGAATGAATTGGAGGCTGAACGACGTTTGCAATCCTTGCTATACACTACTCCTAAAGAGGAGGACGCACCGAATGTACCAAAGATTTCTCCTGACTATAATCAATATCCCAAAGCCAGGAAATTCAAACGATATGTGTTGCCTCGAAATACGATGTTGACTCAGATGACCGGTATTACGGAATCAGCGCTTTATACATTTGCCTGTTTTTATAAGGGGCATCTTTTGCTTGCTCCTGATGCCGTGAGTCTTTCGGCTTACATTGATGCACTAGAGAATGGGGATGTGATGGATGGAAAGCCAACTTATGAAGAAGGAATCGGCAGTTTGTCTCCTTCTTACAATTTCGTGATGATGGCCGATATGGAAGAGATGTTGCGTCAACCGGAAACCTATGTGCGATTGATTCCTAATTTTTTCTTCCGCCAGGCAAAATTCTTCCGTCATTTTATCTTTGCAGTGCAGTTTACATGTACGGACGGAATAGTTTATCCTAATATTGTACTCCTCTATAAAGGAAGTGAGCCTGATTGATATCAACAAAAAAGGGAAAGCATGCTTTCCCTTTTTTGTTGATATGTTGATTCCTGTTTAGAAAGGCAGATCATCCTTTGCGTCTCCTGAAAGAAACTCGGGTGCAGCAGATGGTGCCGGAGGAGGAACAGGTGCTCCCGGTGCCGGTGCTGCATTGGCAGCGCTTACACGTTCTACTTTCCATGCACGGATACTATTGAACCAACGGTCTTGCCATTGGCGTGCATCTACGTCAAAGGATACGGTTAATTCTTCACCCATCTGGATATTGAATTGCTCTATTTTATCTGCTCCGAAAACGTCGAAACACATTTTGCGGGGGTATTGACCGTGGTCTTCGATTACGAATTCTTGTGATTTCCACTCATTGCCTGTCTTGGAAACTCCGCCTCTGGGCTGGAGTATAGCAATAATTTTTCCTGTAAATTCCATTGTTCTCTATTTTAATGATGCGGCGAAGTTACAATTTTTTAGTAATATGAGACGAATAATCGGCTGTTTTTTCTTAGTATTTCTTTGTTGTAGGGAATTCTTTTTTTAACTTTGTCCGTTAGTTTAAAAGAAGACAAAATAAAAACTTAAATATACAGATTATATGAAATTTATCGTTTCAAGTACTGCACTCTCCAGCCATTTGCAGGCTATTAGCCGAGTGATTAATTCGAAGAATGCACTGCCTATTCTGGATTGCTTCCTTTTTGAACTGCAAGACGGAACTTTGACTATTACGGTTTCTGATAGTGAAACAACTATGGTTACTTCAGTCGAAGTGAACGAAAGTGATATGGACGGACGTTTTGCTGTGACTGCCAAGACATTATTGGATGCATTAAAAGAAATCCCCGAACAACCGTTGACGTTTGAGATAAATACGGATTCTCTCGAAATCACAGTACAGTATCAGAATGGTAAATACAGCCTGATGGGGCAGAATGCGGATGAATTCCCACAATCGGCTATGTTGGGTGACAATGCTGTACGAGTAGAAATGGATGCGCAGATTCTGTTGGGTGGTATCAATCGTGCTGTGTTTGCTACGGCTGACGATGAACTTCGTCCTGTAATGAACGGTATTTATTTTGATATTACTACCGAAGATATAACTATGGTTGCATCAGACGGTCATAAATTGGTTCGTTGCAAAACGTTGGCTGCCAAAGGTAACGAACGTGCTGCTTTCATCCTTCCTAAAAAACCGGCTTCTTTGATGAAGAACTTGTTGCCTAAGGAACAAGGTGCGGTTACTATTGAATTTGATGAACGCAATGCTGTGTTTACTTTGGAAAGCTATCGCATGGTATGCCGTTTGATTGAAGGTCGTTATCCGAATTACAACTCTGTAATTCCACAAAATAACCCGTACAAAGTAACGGTAGATCGCCAGCAATTGGTGGGAGCATTACGCCGTGTATCTATATTCTCTTCTCAGGCAAGTAGCCTTATAAAACTGCGTATGCAGGAAAATCTTATCGTTATCTCTGCTCAGGATATCGATTTCTCTACTTCTGCGGAAGAGACTTTGATATGCCAATATACAGGCAATCCGATGAGTATCGGTTTTAAATCAACTTTCTTGATCGATATACTGAATAACTTCTCTTCTAACGAAGTTATTGTGGAATTGGCTGATCCTTCACGCGCCGGTGTCATTGTTCCGGTGGAGCAGGAAGAAAACGAAGATTTGTTGATGTTGTTGATGCCGATGATGCTGAATGACTAAAAGAACTGAACGATTTGTCTTCCCATAATGAGGACACTGAGAGTACAGAGTTTGCATTCTGTACTCTTTGTGTCCTTTGTGGTGAAAAACAGTAAATACAAAATTCCATGAAATTAAATCTGAAAAATCCGCTTGTCTTCTTCGACTTAGAGACTACCGGTACAAACATTAATTCTGATCGGATTGTTGAAATCTGCTATTTCAAAGTCTATCCAAATGGGAATGAAGAAGCGAAAACCATGCGCATCAATCCCGAAATGCCTATACCCGCCGAATCATCTGCCGTGCATGGTATTTACGACGAAGATGTGGTTGATTGTCCTACTTTTAAAGAAGTAGCGCGGAAAATAGCCAATGATATTGAGGGCTGCGACCTTGCCGGTTTCAACTCCAACCGTTTCGATATTCCTGTTCTGGCAGAAGAATTTCTTCGTGCTGATGTCGAAATAGATATGACTCGCCGTAAATTTGTGGATGTGCAGGTTATTTTCCATAAGATGGAACAGCGCACCTTGTCTGCTGCATATAAATTTTATTGTGGCAGAAATTTGGAAGATGCACATACGGCCGAAGCAGATACGCGTGCCACTTACGAAGTGTTGATGTCTCAATTGGAACGATATCCTGAAGATTTAAAGAATGATGTAGCTTTTCTTTCCGAATATTCCAGTTATAACAAAAATGTTGACTTTGCCGGTCGCATGGTTTATGATGATAATGGAGTGGAAGTTTTCAATTTCGGTAAATACAAAGGGATGTCTGTATCAGAAGTTTTAAAGCGTGATCCGGGTTACTACAGCTGGATTTTAAACAGTGATTTTACTCTGAATACTAAGGCGACGTTGACAAAAATACGTCTGCGTGAAATGACTCAAAAGTAACAGGACACATAGGTGATAGCTGTTAATTTGTAATTTGTAACTTACATCATGGCAAATACGCTGAAAGGAAAAAAAATAATATTAGGTATCACCGGAAGTATTGCTGCTTATAAAGCATGTTATATTATCCGTGGATTGATAAAATGCGGTGCAGAAGTGCAGGTTGTTATTACCCCTGCCGGTAAGGAATTTATTACTCCTATTACTTTGTCTGCTTTAACCAGTAAACCGGTTATCAGTGAATTCTTTGCCCAGCGTGATGGTACTTGGAATAGCCATGTAGATCTGGGCTTATGGGCAGATGCTATGCTGATAGCTCCTGCAACGGCTTCTACCATTGGTAAAATGGCAAATGGGATTGCCGATAATATGCTTATTACTACTTATCTTTCGGCAAAAGCTCCTGTGTTTGTGGCTCCTGCCATGGATTTGGATATGTATGCCCATCCTTCTACACAAAAGAATTTGGAAACACTGCGTTCATACGGTAACCATATTATAGAACCTGCTACAGGAGAACTAGCCAGCCATCTTGTTGGAAAAGGACGCATGGAAGAACCCTCAACTATCATTCTCCATTTGGAGAGATACTTTGCGGCAAAAGAAGGCGATCTGGTAGGGAAGACCATTATGATAACAACCGGACCTACCTACGAAAAGATTGATCCGGTGCGTTTTATCGGTAATTATTCGTCAGGAAAGATGGGATTTGCACTTGCTGATGAATGTACTAGTCGGGGGGCAAAAGTGATCTTGATCACGGGACCGGTTCAGCAAAAAACTCACTTTCCGGTATACCAACGTTGCGATGTAGAGTCGGCACAGCAAATGTATGATGCGGCACTTTCTTTGTTTGCCAATGCGGATGCCACTATCTTGTCGGCAGCTGTAGCTGATTACACTCCGGAGCAGGTAGCTGATGAAAAGATCAAACGGGAAAAAACCGGAAATATGTCTCTTCATCTGAAACCGACGCAAGATATTGCTGCTACTTTGGGACAATTGAAGAGTACATTGACTTCTAAACTTGCCAAGAAAGTATTGGTAGGTTTTGCTCTTGAAACCAATCAGGAACAACAGAATGCCGAAGATAAACTCAATCGGAAGAATCTTGATTTTATTGTTCTGAACTCTCTCAATGACGAGGGAGCAGGTTTTCGTTACGATACCAATAAAATCAGTATCATTGATCGGGAGAATAAAACCGATTATCCGCTGAAATCTAAAGCAGAAGTTGCTACGGATATTATAGATCATTTAGCAAAGGTATTGCAAGAAACAAAGTAGGTTCTTGCAAAGTTGTGATTGAATTAATAATTTATAATTCTTAATTGATAACATGTTGCGTTCACTTTACATACAGAATTATGCGTTGATTGAGAAGCTTGATATTGATTTCAGCAGTGGCTTCTCTGTAATTACAGGTGAAACAGGTGCAGGTAAATCCATCATTCTGGGAGCTATCGGTTTGTTGTTAGGGCAACGTGCTGATGTGAAGTCTATCCGTATCGGAGCATCGAAGTGTGTTATTGAAGCACGTTTTGATATATCTGCCTATGGTATGCGTCCATTCTTTGATGACAATGAATTGGAGTATGAAGACGAATGTATTCTTCGCCGTGAAGTTTATTCTTCAGGCAAGAGCAGGGCGTTCATTAACGATACTCCGGCATCATTGGGGCAGATGAAAGAGCTGGGTGAACAACTGATAGATGTACATTCTCAACATCAAAATCTCTTATTGAATAAAGAGGGTTTCCAACTCAATGTACTGGATATACTTTCGCATAATGAAAAAGATCTGGATGTATATCAAGCATTATACAAAGAATGGAAACAGGCGCAGCAAGATTTGGAAGACCTTTTAGCCCATGCTGAACAGGATAAATCTGATGAAGATTTTATTCGTTTTCAATTGGAACAATTGGAAGAAGCACATTTGTTGGCAGGTGAACAAGAAGAATTGGAACAAGAGGCTGATACACTGAGTCATGCCGAAGATATCAAAGCAGGATTGTACCGTGTGAATCAAACATTATATTCAGATGAAGGTGGCTTATTAGCCGGACTGAAAGATTGCTTGAATACAATGCTAGGATTGCAGAAGGTTTACGTTCCTGCCGGAGAATTTGCCGAACGCTTGGAGAGTACCTATATTGAATTGAAAGATATTTCTCAGGAAGTATCGGACAGGGAAGAAGAAATTGAATTCAATCCGGCACGACTGGAAGAAGTGAACGAACGCTTGAATTTGATTTATACCCTCCAGCAAAAACATCGTGTAACCACAGTTGAGGGGCTTTTGTCCTTGGCGGAAGAATATGCTGCCAAACTTTCTGCTATCACTTCCTCCGAAGAGAATATTGAAGAATTGAAGACCCGTTGTGACTCTTTATATAATAAGGTGAAAAGTCAAGCGGCTATATTAACTAAATCCCGTACATTGGCTGCTCATGAAGTTGAGAAACAGATGGCTGCACGTTTGATGCCATTAGGAATGCCTAACGTTCGCTTTCAGGTAGAAATCGGTGTTCGTAAAGAACCGGGAGTACATGGCGCTGATACCGTTAACTTCCTGTTTTCTGCCAATAAGAATGGAACTTTGCAAAGCATATCTTCGGTAGCATCCGGCGGTGAAATAGCCCGTGTCATGTTATCTATCAAAGCCATGATAGCAGGTGCAGTCAAACTTCCTACAATCGTATTTGATGAAATAGACACCGGCGTTTCAGGTGAGATAGCCGACCGTATGGCAGATATTATGCAAGAAATGGGTGAGAGTGATCGTCAGGTAATCAGTATTACCCACTTACCACAAATTGCCGCTCGTGGATGTGCCCATTATAAAGTATATAAACAAGACAATGAAACTGAGACAAACAGCCATATCCGTCGACTGACCGATCAGGAACGGGTAGAAGAGATAGCTCACATGCTAAGCGGAGCTACCTTGACCGAAGCTGCTTTGAATAATGCCAAAGCTTTGCTTGGGCTGTAGAAAATGATTAGTGAAATAGTAACTCCAATCGTAAATCGTAAATAATTAAATCGTAAATAAATAGATGGTTGATAAAAGTGAAATGATTTTCGGCGTTCGTGCCGTGATAGAAGCCATTCAGGCAGGAAAAGAAATCGACAAGATACTAGTGAAAACTGATATCCAAAGTGACTTGTCCAAAGAGTTATTTGCCGCCTTGAAAGGGTTGTTGATACCGGTACAACGTGTTCCTGTGGAACGCATCAACCGCATAACTCGTAAAAACCACCAGGGAGTGATTGCTTTTGTATCTTCGGTTACTTATCAAAGGACTGAAGACTTGGTACCGTTCCTTTTTGAGCAAGGTAAAAATCCTCTATTTGTAATGTTGGATGGAATTACGGATGTTCGTAATTTTGGTGCTATTGCCCGTACATGTGAGTGTGCAGCAGTAGATGCCGTAATTATTCCGGCTAAGAATAGTGTATCGGTAAATGCCGATGCTATGAAAACCTCTGCCGGCGCATTGCATACCTTACCTGTTTGCCGTGAGCAAAGTTTGAAAGAAACTTTGCAATTCCTCAAAAACAGTGGTTTCCATATTGTAGCTGCTACTGAAAAGGGAGATTATGATTATACAAAGGCTGACTATACCGGACCGATGTGTATCATTATGGGAGCTGAAGATAGAGGGGTATCATACGATAATTTGGCATTATGTGATGAATGGGTGAAGATCCCTATGTTGGGAACCATTGAATCGCTTAATGTATCGGTTGCTGCCGGAGTCTTGATTTATGAAGCTGTGAAACAACGTACTCCACAGGAATAAAAAACAGATGATCTGTTTACCCCAAACGGATGATGTATTTCACCCAAACAGATGATGTATTTGATGCAAACAGATGATGCATTTCGGGCCAACAGATGATGCGTGATTTCAAGAATAAAAAGAAAGATAATTGAAATATGAAAAAGAAAACCTTCTTATTGCTTACTCTCTGTTTGTTGACTCAATGGAGTGTAGCGCAAGCGCCCAAATGGGTGGAAAAGGCCAAACGTTCGGTCTTTTCCGTAGTGACTTATGACAGTAGCGACAAAATACTGAACACAGGAAATGGCTTTTTTGTAACGGAAGATGGTGTGGCACTATCCGATTACAGCTTGTTTAAGGGAGCCCAACGTGCAGTTGTGATAAACTCGGATGGTGTGCAAATGCCGGTAGAGTCTGTTATGGGAGCTAACGATATTTACGATGTTGTTAAATTCCGTGTGGGTATATCAGGAAAGAAAGTGCCTGCCTTGACATTGGCTGCTACAGATCCTGTGGTTGGGGCTGATGTATACTTGTTATCATACTCTACTCAGAAAGACCGCTCCTATACAGCAGGAAAAGTGAAAGAAGCCAGTAAAGTAGCAGGAAATTATTACTACTACACACTTGACATGCATTTGAAAGATAAAATGGTAAGCTGCCCGGTAATGACCGTAGACGGACAAGTATTTGGTTTGGCTCAAAAGTCATCCGGACAAGATACTGCCACTATTTGCTATGCTATTGATGCAAACTTTGCTATGGCTCAGAGTGTAAGTGCTCTATCTTATAGCGATATGTCCTTGAAGGGAATCGGAATCAAGAAAGCTTTGCCTGATACCGAAGAACAAGCTTTGGTATTCTTATACATGGCATCTTCGCAATTGTCTCCTGAAAAGTATATGGATATCTTGAATGATTTTATTGCTCAGTATCCTACTAGTGCCGATGGTTATCTTCGTCGTGCTTCCCAGCAGTTGTTTTTGTCCACTGATGATGCTTCGATGAACAAAGCAGCGGCAGATATGGATAAAGCACTGGAAGTTGCCCAGAAGAAAGACGATGCTTATTTTAATCGCGCTAAAATGATTTATAGCTACCAACTGGGTAAACCGGAAAAAGTTTATAAGGATTGGTCATACGATAAAGCATTGGATGAAATTAGAAAGGCTATAGCTATCGAAGCACTTCCGGTTTATGTCCAATTGGAAGGTGATATTCTCTTTGCTAAACAAGATTATCCGGCAGCATTGGCTAAATATGAAGAAGTGAATAAAACAAACTTGGCATCTGCCGCAACCTTCTATAGTGCCGCAAAAACTAAAGAATTGATGCAGGCACCTACCGAAGAAGTTTTAGCATTGTTGGATAGCTGTGTAACACGTTTTACAGAACCTTATACCGTAGAAGCTGCTCCTTATCTGCTGGAACGTGCCCAAGTTCGTATGAATGCTGATCAGGCACGTAATGCAATGCTGGATTATGATGCGTACTTTAAGGCTGTAAAGGGTGAAGTAAACGATATGTTCTATTATTATCGTGAACAAGCTGCGCTGAAAGCAAAACAATATCAACGTGCATTGGATGATATGGATAAAGCTATTGAACTAAGCCCGAAAGACTTGACTTACCGTGCAGAATTGGCAGTAATCAATATTCGTGTGGGGCGTAATGATGAAGCTCTGAAAGTCCTGAAAGCAGCTTTGGAGATAGATCCTAAATACGCAGAAGCTTATCGTCTGATGGGTATTGCACAAGTTCAGTTGAAATTGAATAAAGAAGCTTGTGCCAGCTTTGCCAAAGCGAAGGAGTTAGGTGATCCTAATGTAGATGAATTGATTGCAAAGCATTGCAAATAGTGAATAAAAACAAAGGCTCTGTTTTCCCAAGCAGAGCCTTTATTTGGGGAAACTTTCCCCCCGTGTTAAAATTAAAGTTAAGTCTTAGGTATTAATAAGGTTATGAGTGAATTTTTCTTTTGTGTATTTATATAATAAATGCGTTTATAGAGGAAATACTGCATATATCCTGATTTTTTTTATCGTAGACGAAATAATGAATTGATTATTAATATAATAAACTAAGAACTCAATGAAAAAAGTAATTTGTAGCCAAAAGGCACCGGGAGCTATAGGTCCTTATAGTCAAGCAATAGAAGCCAATGGAATGGTATTTGTATCTGGTCAGTTGCCTATTGACGCTGTTACCGGAGTGATGGCAGAAGGTGCCGAAGCACAAGCCCGCCAGTCATTGGAGAATGTGAAGCACATCCTCGATGAAGCAGGTTTGAGTATGGCAAATATTGTAAAGACTACGGTTTTCCTGGCGGATATGTCTTTGTTTGCTGATATGAATAAAGTATATGCTACCTATTTTGACGGTGCTTTCCCGGCACGTTCGGCTGTTGCCGTGAAAGCACTGCCTAAAGATGCCTTAGTGGAGATTGAGTGCATCGCGGTTCGCTAACAAATCGGCAACAATAAAGCTACTGCCTCCTACGAAGATGAAATCTTCCGGGAGGCTTTTTTCTTGTGCAGCCCGCACGGCAGCCGGCACATCCGGATAGCACGCACCTTGAAGTCCTTCGGTAGCCGCCAGTTTAGCTAATTCTTCCTCGGGTAATGCACGCTTAACGCTGGCTTTAGTAAAATAGTAAATCGCTTCTTTAGGCAGTAATGCTAATACTCCGCGGATATCCTTATCATTTACCATACCTACTATAATATGCAGTTGGTGGTAAGATTGTTGCTTCAGTTGCTCTACAATGTAGGTAATGCCTCCTACATTATGCCCTGTATCACAAATCAGGGTAGGGGTATCCTGAAGTTTCTGCCATCGCCCCATTAAGCCGGTCAGTTCGGTGACGTGGGCAAAGCCACTACGTACTGATTGTTCATCCAGGTGATAGCCGATTTCTTTCAGGAGAGGAAGAGCCGTAAGAACAGTACGAGTATTCTTCTTTTGATAGATTCCTTTCAACTCACACTCGATCCCGGGATAATCCTCACGGTCATTTTCTTCTGCAAAATAGATAGGTGCGCCTACTTCTTGCGCCTTGTTCAAAAATACAGGTCGGGTTTCGGGAGTTGTTTCACCTATCACAACGGGAATTCCACTTTTTATGATGCCTGCTTTTTCGCCGGCTATTTTAGCCAATGTATTTCCGAGGAATTGAACATGGTCAAAACTGATATTGGTAATGATGCATAAATCAGGTCGGATGATATTGGTACAATCTAATCTTCCTCCAAGACCGACTTCGATGATAGCCACATCTACTTTCTCATCAGCAAAGTAGCGGAAGGCCATAGCAGTGGTCAATTCAAAGAAGGAAGGATGTAGCGGTTCGAAGAAGCTACGTTCTTTTTCTACAAAACGGATAACATATTCTTCCGGTACAGGTTCGCCATTGATGCGGATACGCTCCCTGAAGTCTATCAAATGAGGAGAGGTATAAAGCCCCACACGATAACCTGCTTCTTGCAATATTGCAGCAAGTGTATGCGAACAAGAACCTTTGCCGTTAGTACCCGCTACGTGAATACAACGGAATGAATGGTGAGGATGTCCGAAGTGATTATCCAGTGCTATAGTATTTTCCAGCCCTTCTTTGTATGCCGAACTGCCCACCTGCTGGAACATAGGTGCGCTGTTATATAAGTAAGATAAAGTGTCCTGATAATCCATCTTTTGTAATATTTAACAAGAAAGGAATCCTTTCTGCTTATTAATTTGTTTATCTTTATAAGCAACAAAGATATTAACTATTTAAATCTATCGAGTATGGGAGCTAAGAAAAATTTTGTGATTGATACCAATGTAATCCTTCACGACTATAACTGTTTGAAAAATTTCCAAGAGAACGACATTTATCTTCCCATTGTAGTACTTGAAGAGTTGGACAAGTTTAAGAAAGGCAATGAGCAGATTAATTTCAATGCCCGTGAGTTTGTCCGCGAACTCGACTTAATTACAGACGACAATCTCTTTACGAAGGGAGCATCGTTAGGTGAGGGGCTGGGACGTTTGTTTGTAGTGGCAGGAGCAATAGAATCTCCCAAGGTACGTGAATCGTTTCCTACGCGTATTCCCGATCATCAGATTTTGACTGTATTAGACTGGCTTACCGAAAAGAAGCCTAATATGAAATCCATTCTTGTTACGAAAGATGTTAATCTGCGCATGAAAGCCCGCTCTATCGGCCTGCTATGCGAGGACTATATCAACGACAAAGTGGTGAATGTCGATATATTCGAGAAGTCGAGTGAAGTTTTCGAAGGAGTTGATCCTGCTTTAATCGATCGTATTTATTCTTCAAAAGAGGGAATAGATATTAGTGAATTCGACTTTAAGGATGTTATCCATCCTAATGAATGCTTTGTTTTGAAGAGTGACCGAAATAGTGTACTTGCGCGTTATAATCCCTTTACCCATTCTGTTTGCCGGGTAAACAAATCCAAAAATTACGGAATCGAGCCACGTAATGCCGAACAAAGTTTTGCATTTGAAGTTTTGAATGATCCTAATATTACATTGGTTGCATTGACTGGTAAAGCCGGAACCGGTAAAACCCTGTTGGCATTGGCGGCCGCTTTAGGCAAACTTACCGAGTACAAACAGATTCTTTTAGCTCGTCCTATTGTTGCCTTGTCGAATAAAGATTTAGGTTTCTTGCCTGGTGATGCTAACGAAAAAGTAGCTCCCTATATGCAGCCATTGTTCGATAATCTTAATGTGATCAAACATCAGTTCGCTTCTAACTCTTCAGAGGTAAAACGCTTGGAAGATATGCAGAAAAGTGAACAATTAGTAATAGAAGCATTAGCCTTTATTCGCGGACGAAGCTTGAGTGAAACTTATTGTATTATTGATGAAGCTCAGAATTTGACCCCACATGAAATAAAGACTATTATTACCCGTGCAGGTGAGGGTACAAAGATGGTATTTACGGGTGATATCCAACAAATAGACCAGCCTTACCTTGATAGCCAGTCCAATGGGCTTGTGTATATGATAGATCGTATGAAAGATCAGAATTTATTTGCCCACGTTAATTTGGTGAAAGGAGAGCGTAGCCAGTTGAGTGAATTAGCTAGCAATTTAATGTAAACAGGACATTTCTAGCGAGATAAATAATATCCGCCCCATCTTCTCTACGACATAAAAGAGGGGAAGGGGCGATTTCTGCTTATGTTAATTTTTTATTATAATATTTTTTTATCTATTTCTTGCTCGCTTTAGCCAAAATAATGTATCTTTGCCACGCCTAAAAACAAAACTGTCAAGCAAAATGAAGCGAAGAATTTTTCATAGATACCTTTCTGCAAAGGTATTACCTATTTGGACTATTCTATTGATTGATGTATTTATCATCGTCATATCTAGTCTGCTGGCTTATGCACTCCGATATGATTTCAGAAGTATTTTTCTGGAATCTTCCACCATAGATAGAACAATTTTATGGACGGTTGTTGTCAATCTGGTGTTTTTCCGTGTTTTCCGGACATACTCTAACGTATTACGCTTTTCATCTTTTGTGGATATCATGCGTATCTTTGTTTCGTTAACAGTGTCCTACGCATTGTTGATGATTGCGAGTGTATTGGCTGAAAGTTATATGAATTTCAATTTGGCTCCGGTCAGTGTGCTTTTCATGTCGTACATCATTAGCTTTGCCATGATGGCATGTTCGCGTATCGTTGTTAAAACATTCTTTGAAGCGTTGAACTTTGATGGAACACATAGCGCAAATGTTTTTATTTATGGAGCTAAGGAAGCTGGGGTAAATATTGCTAAGGCATTGCGTGTGAATTTGCGTAATCATTACCGCTTGCGTGGATTTATTGCTGATGAGCCTGAGTTGATAAATAAAGTGATGATGGGTGTCAGAGTGTTTCCTAACGATGACACATTGATTGATAACTTGAGTGACCGCGATGTGCAAGCCATCATTATTTCTCCTGCCAAGATGGAGGAATTGAAAAAATCGGATATGGCGGATCGCTTGTTGGCACATAATATCAAATTGATGACCGCCCCTCCATTAAGCGAATGGAATGGTCAGACATTAAACCGTACCCAACTGAAGGAAATTCAGATTGAAGACCTTTTGCAACGTAATCCTATCGAGATAGATATTCATAAAGTGGCTTCCCATCTGGAAGGTAAACGAGTTATGATAACAGGTGCAGCCGGATCTATTGGTAGTGAAATCATGCGTCAGGTTGCTTCGTTTAATCCTTATAAACTGATTTTGGTAGACCAGGCGGAAACTCCTTTGCATGATATTCGTCTGGAGTTGCAAGACCGGTGGCGTGATATTGATGCGGAAACGATTATTGCCGATATTTCCAACCAGACTCGTATGGAGGCGATATTCCAGGAATTCAAGCCTCAGTATATCTTCCATGCAGCAGCCTACAAGCATGTACCTATGATGGAAGATAATGTTTCTGAGTCTATACAGGTCAATATTTTTGGTACACGTTCTATTGCCGACTTGGCTGTGAAATATGGTGCTGAGAAATTTGTGATGATTTCGACTGATAAAGCAGTTAATCCTACCAATGTGATGGGATGTTCCAAACGTATTTGCGAAATTTATGTGCAGTCTTTGGCTAAGAAATTGCAACAAGAAGGTGGAGCCACTCAATTCATCACTACTCGATTCGGGAATGTATTGGGATCTAATGGTTCTGTTATTCCTCGTTTCCGTGATCAGATTCAGCGTGGTGGTCCTGTAACAGTTACTCATCCCGAAATTATACGTTATTTCATGACTATTCCCGAAGCTTGCCGCTTGGTACTTGAAGCCGGTAGTATGGGGAATGGTGGAGAGATCTACATCTTTGATATGGGTAAACCGGTGAAGATTGTAGACCTTGCCAAACGTATGATCAGCCTGTCCGGCCGTACAGATGTAAAGATTGAGTTTACAGGTTTGCGTCATGGTGAAAAGTTGTATGAAGAACTTCTGAATGTGAAAGAGCTGACCAAGCCTACTTATCATGAGAAGATAATGATTGCTACTGTGCGTGAGTATGATTATGATGAAGTAAAGGAACGTATCCAAAAACTCATTGATGTTAGTTATACATATGATCAAATGAAGATTGTAAGCGCAATGAAAGATATCGTTCCGGAGTTTGTCAGTAAGAATTCTTGTTTCGAAGCTTTGGATAAGAAGTCATAAAAAAAGTATAGATATAAAATAGGGTGGTAAAGTTGCCTGCTAAAGCACTTTACCACCCTATTTTATATCTATTTAGTTCTTCTTACTCGCGTGAGGAGAAGTATTTTAAGAATTGCGTACGTTCGAATGTATTAACTCCCTTTGGATCACTCACATTCAAAATGCCTTTGAATTGATTAATTGTCTCCATACCTTTGCGGTCCATCCATAAATTCAGGAAGCGAATGTATTCTTCAATAATGAAATAAGAGCTTTGATAGAGCGCACTACATATTTCTACAACCGAAGCGCCTGCTAATATGGCTTTTACAACACCTTCCGGAGAGTGAATTCCACCTGATGCTGCATAATCCATCTTGTTTACATTTGCAGAAGCAATGCCAATCCAGCGTAAGACTTTGGCTAAATCAGATTCGTTGCTGAATACGTTGCCGGAGATTTGAGTCATTTTCTCAATATTGATATCCGGTTGATAGAAACGGTTGAACATTACTACTGCAGCTGCCCCATTGGCATACAATTGGTCAATGAGTGCAATAGGATTGGTAAGGTTGTCGCCTAACTTCATGATAACAGGAATCTTGATCATTTTTTTTATGTGGCTCAAGATATCAATGTGGCGTTGTTCAAAAGAGCCATACACATAGTTTATATCTGTTTGCAGCGCAAGAATATTAATTTCCAATGCGTCAGCACCTGCTTCTTCAATTTTGGTGGCAAACTCAATCCAGTCAGCGTCCTGATAGCAGTTTATACTGGCTATAATGGGTATATTACAAACTTTCTTACTCTCTTTGATTAAAGTTATGTATTCACCTATCTTATGTTCACGAACATATCCTACCAGATAATCACTACCTTCGGGATACATATTGGGATCACCAAGCCAGTCAGCTTCCCTCATAATTTGCTCTTCAAAAAGGGATTTGAGAACGATGGCTCCAGCACCTGCTTCATACAACTTCTGATTTTTTGTAGCACTGTCTGTCAGTCCGGAGCTGCTGATAATAATGGGGTTCTTGAGTTTCAACCCTGCAAAAGTAGTTTCTAATGTTGCCATGATAAAGGATTAGTTATAAGTTATTAGTACGTTCTTTCTCCAAAAATATTGCTTCCTACACGTATTAATGTGCTTCCGGCTGCTATGGCTTCGTGATAATCGTGAGACATTCCCATTGATAATTCTCGAAATGACTCTTCATTAGCAAACCAAGCGGATTTCATTTCTTGGAAGAAGCTACTTAAAGAACAAAATTCTGCCTTAATTTGTTCAACATTATCAGTGTTTGTCGCCATTCCCATTAATCCACATATCCGAATGTTTTTGAGTTCTTTCCATTCACCGGATGCCAACATTTTCCGGCACTCCTCAAAACTGAATCCGAATTTGGTTTCTTCGCGTGCTATATGCAGTTGGAGCAGGCAATGAACGGTTTTGTTTATTTTTGCGGCTTGCTTATTAACTTCGGTAAGCAACTTGAAGGAATCAATACCATGAATTAATGCTACGTATGGAACAATAAATTTAATTTTATTTGTTTGCAGGTGTCCGATGAAATGCCATTCAATATCTTTAGGCAGGCTTTCATATTTTGAAGTCATTTCCTGTACCTTGCTTTCTCCGAATATACGTTGTCCGGCACGATATGCTTCTTCTATTGCCTCATTAGGGTGAAATTTGGAAACAGCCACTAGTCGTACCCCTTCAGGCAGTTCGCTCAGTATTTGTTTTAAATTCTCTGCAATCATACCTAATTTACACTTCCGGTTTGTCATTCGGTTCTGCGCTATACGGATATACATCCATGATAGCAGTTTCTGATACGGATGCAATCTGATAATCAGCCATTGTACCTTTCATGCCCTCATCCAACTTCTTCACAGCATCGCGCAAGTCAGCTGCTTGTACAAGTACCTGAGTGGAAGTTTTCTTTTCAGCACCGCTTTTCTCATCGAGTGTGATGAAAACTAATTTGCATTTAAACCAGCGGTCGGCAGATTCTTCTTCGCTAGGAAATAATTCACTATAGTTGGCACGTTTGATGTCCGATACGGTAAATTCGCCCGAAATAAAAGGAGTCATTTCTTCGATGATACGTGCTTCGGCCTCTGTAAAGCTGAGTGCATCTACCAGATAAGGTTCAGTTACTTTCTTATTCATACCGTTTTCCATTGTTTTCTCGTAACGGATTTTGCACTCAAACCATGTATGCATTGCCATAATTTTCTATTTTTTAATTAGTTGGTTTATTATTACTCTTTTGATGCGTGCCTATGCTCGCCAAAAGCAGTACAAACTTACGGAAAATCTCTGTAAGTGCCGAATAAAATGGGAGAAATGTCGTTGAATTGCTTATTAATGAAGGAATATGCAAAATGCTTATTCTAGTGATTTCTTTAACAATTCATACATCTTGATACCATGAATACGGATAGCCATTTTATCCCAATTATTTTTATGAGATTGATAAACAATCAAGAGTTTCAAGCTTTCAATAGAGCCTGTTTTACTTCCATTACAATATGCTTCCACATGTGCTCTTTTTACCTCATAAGATTCATTCTGTAATGACGAATTCAGTCCTTGTGAAATCATTACAAGGTTTCCAAAACTATCTCTAAGCGCACTATCTTCTTCCGTATCTTCCCATTTTGTATTTGAGTCACTTTGGGGAGTTTGAGGAGCTATATGTTCCAAACTTCTGTTTCTGATGAATACATATTTATTAGTAACCTCCAATTCCGAAGGACTGTCGGCAAATATCTCCTTTCTATGAAGCCATACATACAAGTCTAACCGCCAGAACCAATAACGAATATCGCTTCCATAGGAGAGCGATTCGTAACTGGGTAGCTCGTGTTCTTTATCATCCATTCGTTTCAATTCTTCATACAAATCATGAGCATTTGGAATTTGATTATGGGGTAATATATAATCCATCAACCAGCCAAACCATTTGTAATTGGTAAAGTTGGAAGAAGAAACATACAACATAGATTCCAGCATGAGGAGCTTCTTTCTTTCCTCATTATCTTCCGGAAGATTCATATCGAGGTCGTAACCATACTCTGTTGGACGAATAAAGCAAATGTCCATAATCAGACGGCTGCGAAATAACTTGTCTATGAAGTCCGATATATCTTCAATATTCACTTTGTCACCTTCATAAGGTAAATATTTGGAGAATATTTCAAGCAGATTGCCCGGATTAAAGAACTCTTCTTTACTTTCATTGATTATATTTTTGTACTTCCAGTAGAGGGTATGCAATAAGAGGTAGGGAAAGCGTAGCGAACACCTGCTTTCTCTATCTGTAGTTCTTGTGGCTTTAGGTGATGCCATGGTGGGAGGTATATCAAGGATAAGTTTAGATTCGTCTTCTTCCAGGTCGCCTAATCCATTGATGATATTTTGGTGAATGATTTCGTTGAGACTTGATTGAAAGGCTTGATGCTTTCTTGCCTTGACATCATCATTCTCTTTACTTTTCCTGATAAGGGGAGTATCTACATCTGCGATAACATTCCACAATTGCAGATATAGATTTATTTCTTCTGGCATGTTTGTCAAAAGTTTGACTTTCAAGATTTCGTGCTGTTCCAAGTTCTTACCTGAACAATTCATTCTTTCAAAATATTTATTTAAATCCTGTGGGCTATATCCATTCGGAAGTTCTGATATGAAGAAACTCAAATGTTCGAAGATGTATTCCGCAAATCTTTGGGATTCGGTCTGCCCATTGAGGTTTTCGAAGAATGACTTAATAGCTTTCGTACCAGCTTCCATCTTCAAATTTACATATGATTTTACATTGTTATCATCATTGTAAATAAGATGTTGCAAGTAGTTATCGTCAGCAGGACGTGCAACAAACTTGAGCCTTGGGGTTTCATTTGAAGAGATAAAACTACTCCAACAATCATAATCCTTAAGAGTACATCCCAAAAGCATCATAGCGGTAAAACGCTGTTGACCATCCACAAGTTCATGCGATTCGGTAGCCGTCAACATGCCGATGTAATAATCATCGGGACTTTGAGATAATTCAAATGTACGTTTCAAATCATGCAGGAGGGTAAGTATGTTTTCGGGATTCCATTCAAAGAGTCTTTGATAAATAGGTATTATAAAGAAAAGTTTTTCTTCTACAATTTGTTTCGGAGTATATTTCATACATTAATTTTCTTAAATGATTCAATAACCATGTACTTGTCGAGATTTTTGCTGATAGTGCTTGCGATATTGCGCATTCTTTTCCCTATTGGCTTCATATCTTGTTGGAGAGGAAACGTGAGTTCTTTGGTTATATTGTTCGTTTCAGCAAGGAAGAAGGTTGGGGAAGTGGCTTGGTCCAGCATTAATATAATTTCGGATTGAGCTACATATTTTGTAATAGAGTTTTTTCTTGCTTTGGCATTGGTATAACGGTGTTGAAGTATAATTCGCATAATGACAACTAAGGCATCAGTCAAACAGAATTTGTTAAATTTTAGATAATATGCATAAAGCAGAGCCTCAATAACATTACGATATAAGCAATGGCTTTCACCATCCATGTGGCTATGAAGTACTTTGTATTCTTCAGTCTGTGCAAAGTACTTAAAATGTTGCAAGTGTTGTTCTACAAAGAAAAAGAAATGTGTCCCACCTTGTATGGATTCATTAAAATAAAACTTTTCGCCAAATGGTGCAATTTCTGCAATTACCGGTGCTGCTTCATATTCGTTCTTGATTCTATATTCTTGGCTATCCTCAATATCCTTTTTTCTCATCCATTTTCTTAAATGGTAGATGTAGGTATCGAGTATTTCAACATATTCCGGTTTCTCTTGGTTATCAATTCTGCTTCTTCCTTCCTCTATCATTTTATTCCAGGTAGCAGCTGCTCTGGTAGATTGTTGTTCGAGTGCTGATGGGATAAACCGAAGATGATGTGCTTTGAGCAAGTCGTAATCGGTAAGGGTTACACCTCTTGAATTTGTATTCGAAAAAAAGGTATACGCTAAGTCAATGGAGGCATTCTGCAATACCAATACACTGAAATCTACATGCTCTAAAAGTTCTGTAGCCCGCTTTGCTTTGTCAAACAGAAATTTGCGACAAAATTGGCTAATAAGGTACTTATTGTAGGCTATATAAGAGTGTGATTCTTTAGATGTAATTTTTTCATGCAACAATTTTGGGGTAACTTCCAGTTCGTGCATTAGCAGAGACAAGGTCACTAATCTTTGCTGACCATCAATGATATCATAGCGATCCCTATTGTGATGCAGAATGACAGTACCCAATCTATATTGATTTCGGCTCTTTATTCCTGTATGCTCAAATAAATCGGTTAAGAGACATTTAACATTTTTCTCTTCCCAGCAGTAAATCCTCTGATAATCAGGAATTGATAGTGGAAGTTCCAAGATCTCTTTAAGGGATAGGTTATATAATTCTACTACATCCTTTTGTCTTTGAAGGATATCTTTTTCTTCAAGAGTAATGCTCGAGAAAGCAGCTGTAGATTCATAGAACTGTTCAATAAGCATGTCAAATGTCTTTATGAAAAAAGCTAAAATCTCATACAACTGAGCATGTGTATTAATGCCTGTAGTACAATAGCATCTGTAACCACAATTCCAGACTTCCCATTCCAAAAGGAGTTGGGACTCAGTTTTAGTCATAAGGAAATCAATCAAGCGTTTATACTTTTCGTCCCAATCTTCCCCCTCGAAATGCAATTCTACACTATTGCAACATATCTCATAGTGTACATGTGTATCTTTAATTGGGGTAGGAACCTGAATAAATCGGTTATATTGTCTTATCCAGTAAATATGATCGTAAATGTCTTCTGCTTTATTGGGATAGACCGATTTTATATGCTCAAGCAATGAAAGATCAATGGTAATCATAGCTAAATGTTTTTAATGATATACAAGTTTTCATAGGTATCTAATATATCATTTCTCGTTGTTCATTTGTCTGTTTTGAAATTTCTGCTGTAAAGGTACGAAAAACCTGACTCGTTTTATTATGCAAGATGGTAAAATGTGAGTTGTTATTTGTTACTAGATTATATAAAACGTAGTATCAATGGAAAGTTCCTTGCCAAAGTTGCTATTCGATAAATTAAGGTAAGATATCAATATTCAATAGTAAACATAAGACAAAATCGTGGTTTTGAATTGTAAATCAAATAAAATCTGTGATATTAGTGCTTTAAAAGTCTATATATAATGGATTTTTTGTATTTTTATACTCAGATTGATACGTTTCTTATAGAAGAATTGTAATAAATAATAACACAACAAATTAATCCCTATAACAATGATTACAGATTCCGAAGCTCGTAGTCTTGTCCTTAGTTCGCTAACGGACTTAAAGAATCGAATAGGTTATCTAAATTCAGACGACCTTGCAGCTGATGTTATTAATGTAGCCTGCAAATGGATACTTGAGAAATGTCCTAAGAGACCTAAAGTGTATTCTGTGCCACAAATGGCTTTTGCGGATAATTATTCGAATTTTCGTAGTATCGCAGCTATCTTTCCTAACTCTGTAGGAAATGAATATCCAATCATTCATCAAAATGTAGAAAATCTCACACAAAACATTTGTCTTAATATAGGGTGGGATGGGATGCCTGGCTTTCTGGAAGACTACTTCTATAAAAAGCATTGTGCCACAAATGGCTTCGATAAAGATATAAGAGTCTTCATGTCGAGTTGCCACAAACGCTACCAATACGGCAAATATGTTGAACAGTCCATGGTTCCTCGAAAAGTTGAACTTTCATTCTCCAATGGAGAGTCAAATCTTGCAGTCTCAATTACACCTTCATTGTCGCGTAAGTCAGCTCGACTTATTTCCCGTAATGGGAATTGTCTCATTTATAGTGGAGAGGGATACCGTTTTACCGTGAACCTCGATGATTTTGACGAGGTTGAATTATTCACTCTTGAAATACCCGACCGTCAGCTGAAATTAGAATATTATGAATGATGACAATTGGCTTCTCATTTTTAACCGACTAAGCCAAACAGTCAACTCTATAATGTCTTCTAATGATAGTAATTGGAAGACATTATCTGCATCTATTTCAACTGAAATTATAGACTGTATAAATCGGTTACCTGGTGTTAAAGCATTCGAAATTCAGGGATTGGGATTATATATTGATGATACACAATTTCTCAATTCTATTGATAATAAACAGCAGGCTATCTATAGAAAATTCAAGAAAATTTTCAACCTATTATGGTCTACTCTAGAATTTACTAATAACCAGCAGTTCTACAATAAGAAGAAAAAAATTATCCCAATATTATCTTCAATCACAGCCAATGCTCACTTCACCGAACTTAACTTAGAAGAGCCTTTTATTGATAGTTTCTTGTTGTTTTTGTCAGAACATCCTAACTATTACAATGAATTGTTAGGTGATTTTATAAATTGTCGTTCCACTTCAAAAAATAGTATTATTTTAATACCAAATGATAGAGGTCAGAAATTTTCATTATCTCGTGATTTTCTTTATGAACAAGACCGGACATGGATGTTTACGATTATTCATGGAAGTATAAATAGTTTTTATAAGAATTGGCTTGTTGCCTATGGACTCGGTTTTTCTTCATCTCTAATTGTTGTAAAGCCATCTTTATCAGCATTATTGAATCCTAAAGCCCTTAGGCTTGCTGTTGCTAATTCTTATGAAAATTATGGAATTTGCATGTTATGCTTTGAAATTCTTAATGCTCTTTTCCTCCTTCCTGAAAAGAAAAAAGAGGAGTTTTTAGATTTAACATATTCATTACTCTCACTGACTTTCCTATATTCGCTATCATACATAACAAAGCATAAAAACTTTGATTGTCTTAAATCAGCTGATATTTTTTCAAACATAGCGCGAATGGTTGATAGATTCCGTTCGTATATTCCTGTAATTCTTCTAAATGTAGAAATAGTGAATGGACTAAATATGTATCTATTCATTTGGGCAATGCAAAATGCATGTAGATGTTTGCCTCCGGAATGTTCTGAGTATAAAATCTCTTTTTTTCAATCTGCACAAATGATGCAACAGAACCAAACAGTGGTAGGGGTTAACAATGATCCACTTGAGAACAACATATTAGAATGCGAAATTATTGGTAGAAATGAGGCATCCCAAATATTGGAAAAATTCAGTAATCGATTTGTTTCACGCCAATTAATTTCTACAGAGAACGAATCTCATATATCAGAACAGTTGCAAGGTTTATATTTCTATTATTCAGGTGTTCATACTGTTAATAATACTACACAATCGCGAGAACACATTTGTAATAACTCTAAATGCCTAAATAGATTCTTTCAAATCGAGCCCTATTCCGATTATCAGTTAGTTCAGACACCTCATTATCCTGTTTATTATTCTTATCACACTCTATTGAGGAATATGGGATTAGATGAAGAGGTTCTAAATGTGAATAAAAAAAACGGGTCAACAGGAAAGGAGTTATGGCTCTTAGATTTGTATTATAATATTTTTCAAACAGATGATTATAATGATATTACCTTTAAAAAATCTAATGAGAGTATCCCATGGATTTTATATATGGTTTTGAGTGTTGATGAGAATGATAATCTTAAATCCATATATCTGAAAGGGAATAATCTGTATTCATTAAAAAAGTATTTAGACTGGCATTTGCTTTTTTTTAATATACCTTGTAAACTCTCATCTTATGACTTTTCAAATAGATTAGGCGAAGACACAATGTTATTGTGTATTTTGGGTCACACGGAATTCATAGATGAGACAATGTTTAAGTCCACTTGATTGTTGAGTGAGCAACAAGCTTTCAATTGAAATATTTATAATTACTCTTGAATGTTTCGTGCTTGATTGTTTGTAATGTTTTTTATAATGCGCAGGATTAATTGCTTTATTTTCTCTTTTTTATTGTATGAGAATTTTTTTACTGTCACAAAAGATTTATACGGGGCAATGGCTTAGCGGCAAGTATTTATTTTGACACTGCAACTGGCGTACACTCCAATCTTGCTTTTGGCTCTCAATTTCAAAAAAACTGCGTTCGTCAGAGTTCTTTATTCGCATGAGAATCTGGTAATGATTCCACGAAAGAACAAAGCGAAGGAATTCTGAAGATTTGGTCTGCACTGTAGACGAATTCCTACACGAATAAATCCGGTAGAACTTTCTACACTTATCTAAATCTACAGATCATCCTTTGCCATACTTTTCTGCAAGTCTATATAACAGATTGCCACCGCTGTAATTATTTTTATATTTGAACTTTCATGTAAATTGTGTTGATAACTCTTGAATACTTTGTAGTCTCTTGACCATTGTTTTCTAAAGTATTAATATCGTGTTAACACGAAGTTAATATCGTGCCGACACGATGTTAATACTTTGTATTACACGATATTAATACCTTGCATTCTGCTTTTAAATCACTGGTTACTAATTGATTTTCTTCACGTCTTCTTTCTTTCCTTTGCTAGTATGGAGATGATATACCCTCCTTTGCTGTTTATCTTTCCCCAATTGGTGCTGTGGAATATTTTCCAGACATATCCTCCCAATCGGCCGTAGTCGGATAGTTTCAGGATCTTCTTTATCTCCTCTTTATCGGTGATTAATAGCTGTTGCAGTGTCAGCATGAGGCATTCCAGATTATGTGTATTCTTGTTGTAGGCATAGCCCGGAATATCTAAATCAGAATTCCCCGCCATTCCTCCGTTCTCCCCCGGGGGAGTAAGAGAGGGAAGTGCTTTACTTTCATTTGCTTTGCTTTCTTTGCTTTGTTCCGAATTGTATGCATTTTCAGAGAAAATGTCTACATGCTGCGGACAATTCTTTTGATTTTCTGCATTTGAAGGAGGTGTATCGGTTCCCGCTTCAGGCTGTTCGTTTTTCACTTTCAGTTCTTCC
>NZ_JASLER010000033.1 GCF_030151085.1 Bacteroides sp.
TTGAAAAGGTTAACGCTGCACCGGGCAAAACAATTACCAGTGGTTTCTTAAAAGGTATTCCTAAAGAGAAATACACTACAGGAGATGTACGCATCGAATTCTATGCAGCTATACATGCTCCTGAACCATTTTTACCCACCGGTACGGTAATTGCTCGTGAACAGACATATATTCATACCTTCTTTAAAGCAGAAGCACCAGCTCAGAAACTAGCCACATCTCAGGATGCCGCTACACAAATTACGTTCTCTGGTTCTGAATTCAAAGCTACATTTGATAAACAAAGTGGTTTATTGGTATCTTATCAGTATAAAAAACAAGAGTACATTTTAGACGGTCAAGGTCCCCGCCCCTATTTCTGGCGTGCACCGACGGACAATGATTATGGAGCACAATTACCCGTTCGACTTAAAGTATGGAAAGAAGCCAGCTATCAGGATCTGAAAGCGGAGAGTTTCAATGTCTCTAAAGGAAATGATTCCACTACCGTGAAGGTGGCTTATCGTTTCCCGCAAACAGATGCGCAATGGAATATCACTTATAAGATATATGCTAATGGTATTATCAAAGTCAATAACCAATTCATTGCAGAGGGTAACCAAGCCCCTATGATACCACGCGTTGGTTTGAGAATGCAGTTACCGGAGACATTTACGACTTTGACTTACTACGGACGTGGACCGAAGGAGAACTACCGCGATCGTCGTACTTCACAATTTATCGGAGAATATACAACTCCTATCAGAGATATGTACGAACCCTACATACGTCCGCAAGAAAACAATCATCGTACAGATATTTATTGGTGTGCCCTCATGCAAAACTCCAAACAAGGCCTGCTGTTTATTGCCGACCGAACTTTTGAGTTGAATGCATCAAACTATCCTTTAGGAGTTTTGGACAGTGGAGAAAGTATCCATAATGCAGCTCCACGAACTAGTGAAACTGTTCATCGCCATCTTACCGATCCTTTGCCTGAAAAGTTAGTAGATTTGTTTATTGACTACCGCATGATGGGTGTCGGAGGAGATAACAGCTGGGGAGCTATTGCTCATGAACCTTATTTGATACGTCCGGGAAAAGACAATGCTATAGAATATGGTTTCACTATAGTTCCTTTCGGTAATAAGGACGATTATAAAAAATTAATTCAGCAATATTGAATTTTAATCCCTTCGGATTAAGTATTTATGAAAAGGATGTAGTAAATTTGCTGCATCCTTTTTTATGTTTTAAGACAAATAAGAATATTAACCAAAAGAGAAAACAATGAAAGTAATGACTAAAATTATGTTCAGTGCAATTTGTGCCGCAGCAATGATAACTTCTGCTTCTGCACAAGATAGTAATGAAGTAATGCTGAGCAATGGTATAAAGTATTTAGATGTTCCTTACGTAGCACATACGTTGGAAATGAATGGTCCTGAAGAACTCATCATCAACTGTGATGAAGTAGATTGCACGACATTTGTAGAATATGTTTTGGCTGAATCTCTTTCTCCTACGGAAGAGGGTCAGGTTGCAGAAGGTGACTTCGCAGAAAACTTACAAAAAATACGCTATCGTAATGGTAATATCGATGGCTATACTTCACGCTTACACTACATTTCAGACTGGATCAACAACGGTGTAAGCAACGGTTTTCTTGAAGATGTAACAGCAACCAAAGGTACAGCTACCGAGAAGTTGTCTATCTCTTATATGACTACCCATCCCCAACAGTACAAGCAACTTGCCAATTCAAATGAAAACGTTGCCAAGATGAAAGAGATTGAGCAATCTTTAAGCGGACAAACAATTAATTACCTCCCCAAAAACAAGCTTCCTTATAATGGATTTAATTGGATCAAGAACGGTGATATCATCGCCATTACTACCAATACTCCAGGACTGGATGTAGTTCACTTGGGCATCGCTTTCTATGTAGATAGTAAACTTACCCTGCTACATGCCTCTTCAACTGACAAGAAAGTAGAAGTTTCTAAAGTTGCATTGTCACAGATGTTAAAGGACAATAGCAAATGGACAGGCATACGGGTATTGAGAATGAAAAAATAATTGAGATTATCATATCTACAATAAATAATAATAAGGGGCGTTTCTAGCAAACTAGAAACACCCCTTAATTTGTCTACTTTTATCATGTTAACATCGTGTTTACACGTTACGTATATCGTGTAAACACGATATTAATTTATTGTGCAACATACTATTAATAAGATGTCAATCCGCTTTAGAAAGGTAACGGTCCATCTGAAGAACCTACTCCACCAAATGGATTATCAGTCTGTGGCACAAAGTCTGCCGCCGAAGGAGGCGGTGGCGTAGAAGAGCTTCCGATAGGAGCATTCATACGTGAACCAAATGTAGTTCCCCCACCCTCTGCAGGAGGTGGAATAACCATATCGTCTTCCGGATTGGCGAAACGGGTAAACTGACCGATAAAACGTAAACGCACATCACCTACAGCACCATTACGGTGTTTAGCAATAATTATTTCGGCCATACCACGTAAGTCACTACCATCAGCCGAAGTGAATATTTTATAGTATTCAGGACGATGGATAAAACATACCATATCGGCATCCTGCTCGATGGCACCGGATTCACGAAGGTCACTTAACTGAGGACGTTTACCTTCTTCACCCTCACGATTCTCCACACCACGATTTAACTGTGACAAAGCAATGATAGGAATATTCAGTTCCTTCGCCAACCCTTTCAAGGATCGGGAAATGGTACTAACCTCTTCCTGACGGCTACCGAACGCCATACCACTAGCATTCATCAACTGAAGGTAGTCAATGATAATAATTCGCACCCCATGTTCACGCACCAATCGGCGGGCTTTCGTTCGAAGTTCAAAAACAGACAAAGATGGGGTATCATCGACATATAACGGAGCATCCAGCAAATCACGTAGTTTGTAATCCAATTGCTGCCATTCATAATCCGCCAATTGACCACTCTTAATCTTCTCACTCGGAATTTCGCACACATTGGAAATCAAACGGTTTACCAACTGTACGTTACTCATTTCAAGAGAGAACAGAGCTACAGGATTACGAAAATTTACGGCAATGTTCTTTGCCATAGAAAGTACAAAGGCTGTTTTACCCATGGCAGGACGGGCAGCGATAATGATAAGGTCGGACCGTTGCCAACCGGATGTCATTTTATCCAGTTTCGTATAACCACTTTCTAAACCACTCAAACCATCGGCACGTGCAGCAGCTTTTTGAATCAAGTCGTATGCTTCGGCAATAACAGGATTAATCTGCGTATAATCCTTCTTCATGTTCTGCTGTGAAATTTCAAACAGTCTGCCTTCTGCCTCCTGCATCAAATCGTCCACATCCAGGGTTTCGTCGAACGCCTTGCTTTGAATATTACTGGTAAAGGTTATCAATTCACGGGCCAGCATCTTTTGCGCAATGATACGAGCATGATATTCAATGTGCGCTGATGATGCCACTTTACTACTCAACTGGGTGATATAAAAAGGTCCACCCACTTCTTCCAAATCCCCCCGTTTGGCAAGCTGCTCTTTTACAGTAAGAATATCGACCGGCTTTTGGTTTACAGCCAAATCGGTAATTGCTGAATATATTAACTGATGCCGGTGTTCGTAAAAGGACTCCGGACGAAGAATTTCACTTACTAACGAATAAGCGTCTTTCTCAATCATCAAAGCACCCAACACAGCTTCTTCCAGTTCAGGAGCTTGCGGCTGGATGCGCCCGTAGTCTGTTACAGGCTGCGGCGTCTTACCTTTTGGAGTACGAGAGTTTCTTCTTTGTTCTGCCACTTTATATAGTTATAAGTTATGAGTTATAAATTATTTGCTGATGGCTCTATAAGAGTATCTACAAAAAAGGGAGAGCAAAGATAGTTCTTTTTCTTTAATCGTTCAATGACGAATCAGAGATAAGTTATTAATAATTTGTTAACTTTGCATCCACCAACAAATAACTTATAAATCATAACTTATAACTAAAGAAGATGCTTGTCTTTCCAAACGCCAAAATAAACCTTGGGCTGAACATCACAGAAAAACGCCCTGACGGATATCATAATCTGGAAACTATATTTTATCCTATTCCTGTTGATGATGCGCTGGAAGTTAATATATTGCACGAAAGAAACGAGAAATATCGTTTGCATCAGGCAGGGCTAGAGATATCCGGCGAAGCGGAAAACAACCTGGTAGTGAAAGCATATAAGTTACTGGATAAAGAATTTAATCTGCCTCCCATCGACATTCATTTGTTCAAGCATATCCCATCAGGAGCAGGATTAGGCGGAGGATCGGCAGACGCAGCTTTTATGTTGAAATTGCTTAATGATAAATTCAACCTCGGACTGGAAGATGAAGCGCTAGAGACCTACGCTGCCAGCTTAGGAGCAGATTGTGCCTTTTTCATCAAAAACAAACCTATATATGCGGAAGGAATCGGAAATATCTTCTCCCCTATCCAACTATCTCTTAGAGGATATCAGATATGGTTGGTAAAACCCGATATTTTTGTCTCAACACGGGAGGCATTCTCGCAAATAAAGCCTCACCACCCCGACATGTCTCTAAAAGAACTCATACAATTGCCGGTCAAGGAGTGGAAAGAACGCATGATAAATGATTTTGAAGAAAGTGTATTTCCCCAATTTCCCGCCATTGGAGAAATTAAAGAAGAAATGTATAGGCAAGGAGCCTTATATGCATCCATGAGTGGTTCAGGTTCATCAGTATATGGATTGTTTAAAACCGATATTGTACTACCGGAAATAGACTTCGGGGAAAAGGCATTCGTATATAAAGGAGAACTGACGTTCTAAAAGAAACGAATCAAAAAAACAATTAGAAATTAGTAAACAAAAGATAATCAGAAGTGTTTTGATATATATAAAACCAAGATTAAAAAAACAACCTGATTATGAAAAAGCTAAGATTTTATTTATTGGCAAGTTTGCTATTGGCATTTTCAATAGCCGCTTTTGCCGAAGGCCTTCCTTCAAAGGTGGAGACAACCTTCAAAAAAATGTTTCCCAAAGCTTCTGATGTGGAGTGGGAACAAATAGGCGAGAGTTACATTGCTGAATTCATTATGAATAATAATGAAGTAGATGTATGGTTTAAAACTGATGGACAATGGATCATGACATCAAACGATGTAGAATCGCTGGAGAAATTACCGGATGCTGTAAAAGCAACATTTATGAAAAGTGACTGGGCATCTATGAGACTGAGAGACGTGAGAATCGTTACTTTTCCTAATCATGACCCAGTGATTCTTATAGAAGTAGAAGAATATAATTCTGATGTAGAGTATCAGCTATTCTATGCGACAGATGGAGAACTGATAAAAGACCTGAATGTAAGTGAGCTTGGAGGAGAGATTTATCCGGAGCTATTTTTTGATAATTAAAATTCTACGAAGGTGTGTCACATTGTACTGACACACCTTCGTAAAATCTTCATCACTACAGCACTTCTACTTTCTCAGCGATGCTTTTTGTCTTATCACGTAGTGCGTCAAGATCACTTCCAAGTGGCGCATAGCACAGTACAACACCCATACGACGGTTAACACGGGTAGTAGGTTTACTGAAAATACGAAGATAAGTATCTTCTTCTTTTGTAACCTCTTCCATTCCGCGATACTCAGGACGTTCCTGGCTGGCAATTGTTGAAAGGATAACGGCACTTGCCCCTATGCGCTCCTGCTTAATATTCGGAATAGGCAAACCTAATACGGCACGCAAATGCAACTCAAACTCATTCAAGTTTTGTGTGCCTGCCAAAGTCACCATACCTGTATCGTGCGGACGAGGAGAAAGCTCGGAAAAGTAAACTCCATTATCATGGCTAAGGAAAAACTCTACTCCCCATAAACCTGCACCAGTCAAAGCACGAGTAACCTTTTCTGCCATTTCCTGTGCTTCTATCAAGTGAGCAGGATCAATATGAGCAGGTTGGAAACTTTCACGATAGTCCCCTCCTTTTTGCACGTGTCCGATAGGTGGGCAAAACAAAGTAGGACCATTTTTTTGAGTGACAGTAAGCAAGGTTATTTCACTATCAAATTTAATGAATTCTTCAATGATAAGTTCTTTAATATCACCACGGCTTCCATTACAGCCATATTCCCAAGCATGTTCCAGTTCATCGGCACTTTTCACGAGAGACTGACCTTTTCCGGAAGAAGACATTAACGGTTTTACCACACAAGGAAAGCCAATCTTACCGGCAGCTTCTTTCAATTCGTCTAAAGATGTTGCATAGAAATATTTAGCGGTTTTCAAGCCGAGTTCCTTGGCAGCAAGATCACGTATCGCCTTACGGTTCATCGTGAAGTTTACAGCACGCGCACTAGGCACTACCTGAATACCTTCCTTTTCGAAATCGTACAAACGTTCTGTACGGATAGCCTCTATTTCCGGTACAATAATATCAGGCTGATGCTTACGCACTACGCGTTCCAAAGCATCACCATCTAACATGCTGAACACTTCACATTCATCTGCCACCTGCATAGCAGGAGCTCCGGCATACGAATCACAGGCAATGATATACTGCCCTTTACGCTGTGCAGAAATCACAAACTCCTTACCCAATTCACCGGAGCCTAACAATAAAATTTTCTTCATCTAAGTATATAAATATTATTAATAAAGAATGATGAATAAAGAATGCCTTGCGGAATGTTTGCATCACAGCTCAGCCAAATTCTTCATTCATCATTCTTCAATTTATTGGTGTTGTTCTCTCAACAGATCATTCACTGTCTTCACCGGATTGAATGTATTCAGAGACACTTCTACAAATACAGTGTTCCAATCGCTCATAGCACCATTCCAAAGTCCGGGAAGTTCAAGTGCTTTCAATTCTTTACCGTTCTTTGATTTATATGAGATAAAGCCAGTAGCTTTGTCTACAAAGTTCACGAGATCGAATTTATGGCCCTTATAATCTCTTACAGCACAAACCAAATCTACCGGATTGAAGTGAGTACCCTTTTCGAACATGTCCTTCTTTTCAGGATCGTTCATATCAATCTGTGAACTTTCAAGTATCTGCAATGAGATAGTACCATCGCTATTGTATGCCAGGAACGGGCCACCACCAGGTTCACCCACATTCTTCACCATACCACATACACGCATCGGACGGTTCAACTTATTCTTCAAGTAGATCACCAATTCAGCATCTTCGAGATCTTTCACTTCAGGATTCTTGCAATAAAGCTTCTTTTGTAGGAACTGAAGGATTTCCAAAATCTGATCGTGGGTATATTTACCACCATCCAACAATTGTAAATAAGCAAAAGCTTGTTGTTGCAAAGTAATCAGTACACCGGCAATCAGCTTCTTATATAATACAGTATCTCCTTTTAATTTATCGGGTACCACATTATCTATATTCTTTATAAAGATAATATCGGCGTCGAGGTCATTCAAGTTTTCAATAAGTGCACCATGCCCACCCGGACGGAACACTAACTTTCCATTATCACGGAACGGATTATTTTCCATGTCGGCAGCTACAGTATCTGTACTTGATTTCTGTTCCGAGAAAGAAATATTATAATCCACACCATACTTCTTGGCATAAAGAGCTGCCTTTTCATCTACCAAAGCTTTAAACAAAGCACGGTGTTCGGGTGATACGGTAAAATGTACATTCACCTTGCCATTTTTATTGGCAGCATATAACGCACCTTCCACCAAATGTTCTTCCAGCGGAGTACGGCTACCATCCTCATATTTATGGAACTTCAGCAAGCCTTTGGGAAGAGCACCATAATTCAATCCGGCAGTTTCAAGTAATGCAGCAACTACTGCTTTATAGTTACCGTCAGCTATCAATGCAGGAATATCTTTACTCGCTGTTTTTATGCAAGCAGCATTTAAATCATTATAGAAAGCAAATTTTTCAATCTTCTCGAAGAATGTTTTTTCGAAACTTGATTGAGGAATATCGTAGTCAGCTCCCAGAAATTCAAACAAATTCTTAAACATACGACTAGCAGCACCCGAAGCCGGCACAAACTTTACAACTGTTTTATCAGTCTGAGTATATGTTTCCCACGCATTCAAATATTTTTCCTGCTCATCGGTGTCCGGAGCCAATATACCCTTATCAATAGAAGCTGCAGCGAATAACTTCAAGTACGGAAAACCTTTCTCAAAACAAGCCAACTGATCGGCAATTTGTTGTTCGGAGATGCCCTTTTTAGCGAGCAACTCTTTGTCTTGCGGTGTCATCATAATATATTGTTTTATTAATTCATGCCCAAAAATACAAAAAAAGAAGAACGGCTGCCTACAAAAACAAGAAAAAAAAAGTTCTTTGCGACTTTAGGAGCAAAGCCTTCTACTTATTTACTCTATTAAGTATGTTATCCAGTTCCTTTAAAAGGATAAAAGGGTTTTCAGAAATGGCTTCATCACTAAGTTCTCCACTATTTATTTTACTGATCATTTCCGGGTAATTTTCAAATTCTTGAAGCAATATTTTTTTACGATGCTTATCCATCTTCTTTAGAGGGAAAAAGGCTTTGGCATACCATTTATCTTGAAGTTTATAATAGCATCTGTATCCATGAAAATAGTCCCAACCAATAAAGCCACATACATTCTTTCCTTCATATGTTTTCATTAATAAAGCTTGATCACGCCAAACTTGCCCAACTTTACCTATTTCATTATTTATATACATAGGTACCCAAACACCCACTAAATTTGCATCCAAATTATCGGAGTGAGGAGATGGATTATAATATTTATCATCATATTCTAATACTTTTAAATAGTCGATACTACTAGCACCATACCTTTTTATCTTACTAGAAGGTTTTTCACTAAAGGAAATAGTAGAATCTACATTAGAAGGCATAGATCTTACATAGCCCTCGATGACAGTACTATCTTTTAGAACCAGTTGAGCCCTCTGTGGTGTTACAGGATGCTGAGCATAAATCATAATTGGGGACAGCACTAAAGTAATTAAGGAAATAAGCATTTTCGTTTTCATGGCAAATCAGACATTTTATTGCGAATATACAAAAAAAACAGCACACAAATCCTTGTTGATAAATTCTTTATTTTCCGACAAAGTAAGAAATTGGTTTTAAAGGATAAATGATAATTTTTCTGCCACCATAAGTATCAAAAAGTCTTTAGAGTAATTTAATTATGAAAAAAACTACAATATAAAACAAGAAAAAACTAACTTTGAGGCACAAAATACGGACGATTATGGAAACAGATGAATTTTTCACTACCGATGAGAAGGGATTACTCTTCAAGCTCTATCGAAAATTATTGCAGCTTTCCGGCGAAACGCTCCTGAAAGGTGACTGCAAGAAACTGAAAACACATCTTGTCAATACAATAAAGAATAATCATATCCAACGCGATACATTCGGTTTGAACCCAGTCATTAAGGATATGCAAACCGCTGTTATTGTAGTGGAAGAGATCGGCATGAAACGTGCTTCTATCTTTGGTCTGATGCTTCACGACTCTGTACGTTGTGGCATTTGCACCACCGAAGAGGTAGAACGCAATTATGGCGAGGACGTAGCAGGCATTATTCGCGGACTGATACGTGTAAACGAATTATATTCCAAAAGTCCGATTATCGAGTCGGAGAACTTCCGCAACTTCTTGCTGTCTTTTGCCGAAGATATGCGTGTAATTCTCATCATGATTGCCGACCGTGTAAACATCATGCGGCAGATAAAACACTGTGAGAATGACAATGCCCGCCGACAAGTGGCCAATGAGGCAGCATATCTTTATGCTCCCCTCGCCCACAAACTTGGTTTATACAAACTAAAATCAGAATTAGAAGATCTCTCGCTGAAATATTCAGAAAAGGAAAGGTACTACCATATTAAAGAAAAGCTCAACGAAACAAAAGCTTCGCGAGACAAGTACATTGCCGCTTTCATTGCCCCTATACAAAAGAAGCTGGAAGAGGCCGGATTAAAGTTCCATCTCAAAGGACGAACTAAATCCATACACTCCATCTATCAGAAGATGAAGAAACAGAAATGTCCTTTCGAAAGCGTATACGATTTGTTCGCCATCCGTGTGATTCTTGATTCTGCTCAGGAAAAGGAGAAGCTGGAATGCTGGCAAGCTTATTCAATTGTTACAGACATGTACCAACCCAATCCAAAGCGTTTGCGTGACTGGCTTTCCGTGCCCAAGAGCAACGGATACGAGTCTTTGCATATCACCGTAATGGGGCCTGAAGGCAAATGGGTGGAAGTGCAGATACGTACCGAGCGTATGGATGAGATTGCCGAACGTGGTCTTGCCGCTCACTGGCGCTACAAAGGAATTAAAGGTGAAACGGGAATCGACGAATGGTTGACTTCCGTACGTGAAGCTTTGGAAAATTCCGATAATGGCCTTGAAGCGATGGATCGTTTCAAATTGGACCTATACGAAGACGAAGTTTTTGTCTTTACTCCAAAGGGGGATTTATTTAAATTGGGTAAAGGTTCCACTGTGCTGGATTTCGCCTTCCATATTCATACCAAATTAGGTTGCAAGTGTATCGGTGCCAGGGTTAACAATAAGAATGTACAGTTAAAACATATTTTGCAGAGTGGCGACCAGGTGGAAATTATGACATCCAATACCCAAACGCCGAAACAGGACTGGTTGAACATTGTAACTACTTCGAAAGCACGTACCAAGATACGTCAGGCATTGAAGGAAATGGCCGCCCGCCAGCATGCTTTTGCCAAAGAGACATTGGAACGTAAGTTCAAGAACCGCAAAATGGAGTATGACGAGGCTACAATGATGCGCCTTATCAAACGTCTCGGCTTTAAAGTGGTGACTGACTTCTATCAAGCCATTGCCGATGAAGTGCTTGATGTGAATGAATTCCTGGACAAATACCTTGAACAGCAAAGACGTGATAACGACGTTCACGATGAAATAATCTACCGCAGTGCCGAAGGCTACAACCTTCAACAAGGGATGCCCGAAGAGATTCAAACAAAGGAAGATGTACTTGTCATAGATCAGAATTTAAAGGGGTTGGATTTCAAGCTGGCTCGTTGTTGTTCTCCGATTTACGGAGATGATGTATTTGGTTTTGTCAGTGTAACAGGGGGTATCAAGATTCATCGTAGCGACTGCCCCAATGCGAGTGATCTGCATTCGCGTTTTGGTTATCGTATCGTAAAAGCCCGTTGGGCAGGAAAGTCACAAGGGACACAATATCCCATCACCCTGCGTGTGGTAGGACACGATGATATCGGTATTGTAACAAACATTACTTCTATCATTGCCAAAGAGACCGGCATCACTCTCCGCAGTATCGGAATAGATTCTAACGATGGTTTATTTTCCGGTACGCTCACCATTATGGTAGGCGATACGGGACGATTAGAAGCATTGCTAAAGAAACTGAGAACAATTAAGGGAGTAAAGCAAGTATCACGAAATTAAATAAATAATCATGAAATATGATTTGAAGAAGCAACTTCGCAGTTTCGGTTATGCTTGGCAAGGCATTAAAAGCTGCATAGGCAAAGAGCAGAATTTAAGTTTTCACCTTATTGTTACATGCATAGTCATCATTGCAGGAGTTGCATTTAATATCACCCTTATGGAGTGGATGATTATCCTTCTTTGCATCGGAGTCGTGATTGCTGCCGAACTATTCAATACAGCCATTGAGAGATTGGTGGATTTAGTTTCTCCCGAACGGCATCCTATTGCCGGTCAGGTAAAAGACATTGCCGCCGGAGCAGTGCTTGTATGCGCTGTTGCGGCGGCAATTATAGGATTGATTATATTCGCACCTTATATATTAACCTTGATACAAACAAATCACTAATAACTATTCCCTATTCTCTAACCTTCTTCTTCTTATAATAAGGATAAGTCACAAATACAAAAAGAAATAAAGCTAAAACGGCAGCCACTGAGGCAACTTGATAGACCAGCGCTTTATCCATCATTCGGCAAGCCATTGTCATACCTATCAGTATTCCTGCTTCCATGGATAAATGGCAGGTAGTATTTGCTGTTCCACGCTGGCAATGATAAGATAGCTTCACAAACATATTAGTGAATGGCACTGTGACAACTGACAAAATCACTAATGCCAACAAGGACCAATAATCACCTGTAAACATTAAAGGTAACAGTAACCCCGGTACAAAAGCTATCAGCAACATATTAATAGCGGGCAACCATGCACGAGGTAACAGAAAACGATCGACATTGCAAACCGCTACTCCTATCGGAGCCCGGAAAGCAACATATACTCTCGAAATAAAAAACATACTGAATATTCCCAATGCCACAGAAAGATAAATCACCATACGGAAACCATAAATCCAATATAGCCAAATACCCAAGACAACACCTGCCAACATACCTAATCGGGAAGTCCAGGCATATACTATATTACCCGCACTGCGGCGATTGGAGGTCGTTATATCAATAGCCACGGTAATGCCTGCCGTAGTTGCCAATCCGAAACATCCACCTTGCACTAAGGCAAGTAGCAGAAGATTCGTATATGTATCTACAAAAGCATACCCCAATGCAGCCGCTGACATAACAAATATGGAATATAGCAGCACGCGCTTCCGCTTGTAAGCATCGCCTAGATAAGCATGAAACGGTCCTACCAGAAACATAGCCGCTGCAAACACTAGAAACATGCATCCCGTTTCAGTAACGGAAATATCCAGTCGTTGTCCTATAATAAAGGGCAGCAATGGAAAGAGCATGTATACAGATGTAAACAACAATAAATTTGATGCACACATCCGCCAATAGTTCAGCGTCATAAGTCCACTAGTATTGTTCTTTCTCATTCGGGAAATCTAAGTTCTTCACATCGGATATGTAACGACTGATAGCATCCGTCATTATTGTATGCAGATCGGCATAACGGCGCAGGAAGCGCGGGCGGAAACCATTATTCATACCCAGCATATCTTGTATCACAAGCACCTGACCATCTACATCGCCACCGGCACCAATACCGATAACAGGAATAGTCAGTTCACTTGCCACACGTGCAGCCAAAGCGGCCGGAATCTTCTCTAATACCAATGCAAAGCAACCGGCTTCTTCCAGCATGTGTGCATCGCTTATCAGCTTGTCGGCTTCCGTATCGTCTTTGGCACGAACGGTATAAGTACCATATTTATTAATGGATTGCGGCATTAGCCCAAGATGTCCCATAATAGGTATACCGGCACTGAGAATACGTTTCACCGTACCGATAATTTCCTCGCCACCCTCCAGTTTCAAAGCGTCGGCATGACTTTCTTTCATAATACGGATGGCAGAAGCCAAACCTTCCATTTCATTACCTTGATAAGAACCGAACGGCATATCTACCACCACCATAGCACGCTTTACACCACGAACTACAGACTTACCGTGATAAATCATTTGATCAAGAGTAATGGGAAGAGTAGTTACATTACCCGCCATTACATTAGAAGCAGAATCTCCTACCAAAATGACATCGACACCGGCACCATCTACAATCTGTGCCATGGTATAGTCGTAAGATGTCAACATTGATATCTTTTCACCTCTTTGTTTCATTTCTATGAGGCGATGAGTAGTCACTTTACGAGTGTCGTCTGAAATATATCCAGCCATTTTATTTATATTTTTAAAATTACGGGCGCAAAGGTAATCCTTTTTCTGATTACTTGTGCAATTGGGTTAATTTATCGTAGGTAAAGCCAACAAAGTCTTCCAAGACGGCATGGCATAACGGATCGATATCTTCTCGCGAGTTAGTTGTAGCCAAGCCGATAACTGTTGCTTCGGATGCCATTCCCGCTTTCAGCCCATTGAATGAATCCTCAAAGACGTAAGTAGTATCAGGAGTAGTTCCGAAAATTTCCATGCCGAGCAAGAAACAATCCGGCGCCGGCTTGGAGGCGGTAAACATTTCAGCGGTAAGAATACGGTCGAAGAGTGTCTTAATTTCGGGATGAACACGATAAACAGCCGCCATCTTCGGTTCGTTGGAACTGGTAACTACTGCGGTCTTCACATTGTGACGATGAAGGTCTGCTATAAAATCGAGTACTCCAGGGATAAAGTCAAACGACATTTCCTGTTCAAAACAGTTCAGGCGTTCAGTAATTTCAGCCTGTTCCTTCATCATGCCCGGGAAAAATGTATCGTAAATATAGACTAGTGTCTGTCCTTTCACCCTACCTTCTATATCATCCACTCCCAGATATTCCATTCCCATCTGATGCCAAAACCGGCTGTACTGCGTTTCGGTGTCAACCACCACACCGTCAAAATCAAAAAGAACGGCCTTTGTTTTCATTGTGTCCATAAACTTTCTTTTACCTAATTCTGTTAATACCATATTTTATCAGACGACAAAGGTCTGAATAATCATCGAACCAAGCAAATATTTCCTACCTTTGTGCATCTTAATCAGCTCAAATCAATGAACAACCCACATATTTTAGGAACTGAGCGTATCGGAAAACTACTGTTACAGTACTCCATACCTGCCATTATTGGTATGACTATTACTTCATTGTATAACATTATCGACAGTATTTTCATAGGTCATGGTATCGGTGCAATGGGAATTGCCGGACTAGCCATCACTTTCCCGCTAATGAACTTGGTGGTAGCATTCTGTACAATGGTTTCGGCGGGTGGCTCTACCATTTCATCCATACGGTTGGGACAAAAAGACCTTGACGGTGCAACAGAAGTCTTAGGAAATACATTAATGTTCTGCCTTATCAATGCATTTGTATTTGGCAGTATCTCTTATATTTTTCTCGATGATATACTTCTCTTTTTCGGTGCCAGTAATGATACATTGCCCTACGCACGCGACTTTATGCAAGTAATTTTGTTGGGTACTCCCATAACCTATACCATGATCGGTTTAAATAACATCATGCGTGCTACAGGATATCCCAAGAAAGCTATGTTGACTTCTATGGTGACGGTAGTTTGCAATATTATCCTCGCTCCTATCTTTATCTTCCAGTTTGATTGGGGAATCCGGGGTGCGGCAACGGCAACGGTGATTTCACAATTTATCGGTATGGTGTGGGTAGTAAGCCATTTTCTTCAAAAGACAAGTATCGTACGGTTACATCGTGGTTTCTGGAAGATGAAAAAGAAGATCATCACCAGTATTCTCTCCATAGGCATGTCGCCCTTCCTGATGAACGTCACGGCATGTGTCATCGTGATTATCGTAAACAACAGCCTGCAACATTATGGTGGTGATATGGCTATCGGTGCTTATGGCATCATGAACCGTTTACTGGTACTCTATGTAATGATTGTTTTAGGGCTGACAATGGGAATGCAGCCCATTATAGGCTATAACTTCGGCGCACAGAAGCACGACCGGGTTAAGGCTACATTACGTCTGGGCATTATAACAGGTGTATGTATTACCAGTACAGGATTCATTATCTGCGAGCTTTTTCCACATGCCGTATCAGCCATCTTCACCAGCGATGAGCAGCTGATTGATATGGCATCGAGAGGCGTACGAATTGCTATAGCTATGTTCCCGTTTGTAGGTGCACAGATTGTTATCAGTAACTTCTTCCAAAGCATAGGAAAGGCAAAGATTAGTATCTTCTTATCGTTGACACGTCAATTACTGTATCTGCTGCCGGGCCTACTGATCTTCCCTCATTATCTTGGACTGGATGGAGTATGGACTTGCATGCCTGTATCGGATTTCTTTGCATTCTTAACGGCTGTTATTGCATTGTGGATATATGTAAAAAGGTTGAATACCCGTACAGCTTAACCCCAATATTGTCAAGAGCAGAATTACGAAAGATTAACGGAGCCTCATCACATTCTGCCTCAAAACATATGATATGTTCACCCTAAACGCATAGTCTGTTTACCCCAAACACATGATGCGTTTCGCTCGAACAGACCATCTAAAACGACACACTTCATCGTCCGGAATGCCGGGGCTTATCGCCAAAAGCACGAAGGTTTTCAGGTAAAATCCCTCAGGTTTAGGTTGCTTAAAGCTGAGGTTTAGGTCGGTAAAGTGCAGCATTAGGAGAGTAAACCTGAGGTATTTCAAATGGAGAGCGGACAAGGGAAAAAAGAAAAGGAGAAGCAATGCCTCTCCTTTTACGCTAATTTAAAAATGAAGTATCTATAAATTCACTTTACAAATATACAACATCTAAAAGCCGATGTCAAGTATTTCGGGATTTTTATTCGCTCTTGATACTTTTCACAGGGTTTTCATTAGCAATATGCCAAGTACGCAATATGATGCAAGCCGCTATTATTACCAATAAAAATATAATAACTACTGCAAATGCTCCGGGACTTACGTGTACTTGTTCCTTAAAACTATCCAACCAACGGTAACCGAAGATATAAGCGCACAGAGCTCCTAAACAAACTCCCGGAATTGCAATCCAAGTGATTTCTCTAGTCAACAGACGAATAATGCTTCCTGCCTCAGCACCATTTACCTTACGGATGGCTATCTCCTTACTACGACGACGTACCTCATCATTCACATAACCCAATAAACCCATCAAAGTAATGAAGAAGATGGAACAACTAGCCAGTACCACTACATCACGGAAACGACGGACATCAATATACTGCTCTTCTAAGCTCTTCTCTAAAGAAGTGAATACAACATCATCTGTAGGAAATATTTCCTGCATCGTGCGATTGAGTGCTGCAAGGTTTTCCTCAAAAGGTTCTTTCAGACGTATATAATGTGTACATCCCCAATTCTCTTTGACTACCAAAACAATGGGCGACTGTTCTTCAAAAGCACTATTGATAGGATAATCTTCCATTACCCCTACTACAGTGAATTTAGTACCGGCCCAAGTTGCTACACGACCTACCACATTACCAGTCCACCCCGCCTGGCGAACAAAGCTTTGATTAACAATCAACTCATTATTATCAGCCCATGTACTCTCACTATTTTTTGCAGAAGAAAAGTTATTTCCTTCTATTAACTTGATCTTCATCATGGGCAAGAAACTACGGGTTACCCAATCAAGTCGAGTGTTTACTTTATGTCCATCGCCTGTATCAAATGTATCACCACTATATCCTTCGATAATGAGCTGGCTTGAACAAGTATAGCTTTCAACCATAGGTAGACCACTAAAAAGCGTAACCCTGTTTTCATAATCACCTCCTACATCTGCCCAACACGTTACCACTCGTGCAGGATCGTATTTCAGAGGACGATTGACGACCATGTTATATTGGTATACAACCACCAATAAGAAACAAAATATAAACGAAACTCCTATAAACTGAATGAATAGCAACGGACGTTTCCATGAAGTATTACGTTCGGTATAACGGCGAAATACTTGTGTAACCGGTATCGATGAAAATATCCAGGCAGGCAATATACCTGCCAATAGCAAAACAAATAGAATCACAGCTCCGGGCACCCATAAGTTTTGTACTGTAAAAAGCGATACAAGCTTGGCTGCTGCCATTTCCTCCACAAAATCATGGAAAAGATACATCAATCCGCCGGTCAGACAAACAGAAACCAATATCAATAGGATTGTTTCATTCAGGAACAGACCAAATATTGTACCATTTGCCGCTCCATTACATTTATGCACTCCTACTTCTTTGGCACGACGTGCTAAAGAAGATAAGGAGATCAACACATAGTTGAAAGCAGCTATCAGTAAAATAGCTATCGCCAGAATGGTCATTACTACAATCATTGTGCTGACAGTAGCATTCTCTGTATGCAAATCCACCAAAGGTCGGAAATCAATAGTACATTTATTATTAAGGTCTTTATTAAAATTGGGCAAATACTTCTTTATCATTTCCGGCACTCGTGCTTCTACGAACGGAATATCTTTCTCCGGATTCTTGAAACGGATCAGAGAAGCATAGCTGATATCAAATCCCCACCCGGCTCGTTCGTTGTTCCAAAAATGATTCATGGAAGCCACTACATGAAAAGGCACTTCCGTATTTTCCGGTAAATCTTCGAAGATACCACGAACGGTTACCGGTGCCTTTTTTTCAAGATACAATTGTTTGCCAATAACCGTGGACAACTCGGCTCCTTCACGTATTTTATCCGCCAATGAACGTGAGATAAATATATTTTCCACCGCTTTCAAATCTTCCGGATTACCTGCCAGCACTTTGATTCCCATAGTGGAAAAAAGATGGTTATCAGCATAAATAGTACGTTGCGACAGTCGTGCACTTCCATGATAATAGATCATTTCCCAAGAATCGCGCCAAACAGTTGCGTCTTCTACCTGTTCGGGAAAGTTCTCACGCATAGCTTCTGAAAAAGTCCCATACATATATGGAGCACCTTCACCCGGCACACCATTCAATATATCAGTCATATAAGCTAAATAAAGTTGTTCCGGTTTGTCGGAAAAACGATTAAAACTTAACTGAAAAGCGACGCAGGCAAATAGTAAGATACCGATGAAAAGGCCAAGCGTTAACGAAATAGTCTTGGTCAGGTTATTACTACGCCCACGCAGCAACATTAAAATGCTATAGTAAAGTTGTCTCATTTATCAATTCCAAATATTAATTATACTCTTATTCACTCTTGATGCTCTTCACCGGATTTTCGTTGGCAATGCGCCAAGCTTTAACTACCACTATCAGCACAATGAGCATCAGCAGGCAAATGCCCACCCCGAAGAACCAAAATGGTGAAAGTAAGGCACTATCCGGAAACTGCTGCATCCAGACACCGGAAACATACCAAGACGAAACAATACCTATCACTACTGCACCGAAAGCAATTTTCAGTATGCCGATAGAGAGCATCCGCAGGATAGAAGAAGCTTCTGCTCCGTTCACTTTGCGAACCGCTATCTCCTTGCTGCGCCGCTGTGTTTCGTCGCTGACATAACCTATCAGGCCTAGCAGTACAATAAGTAGAATGCAGCCGGAAGTTACAGTCACGATATTGCGGAAATGCGACACGCTTTCGTTCAGCTTTTCCCGTACTTCCTGATAGGTGTCAAACTCTAAAGCATTATCAGGATAAGCCTCCTTAACAAAATCGTTAAGCTTCTTCAGATTCTCCTCTACAGGTTCCTTCAAGCGTACATTGAAAAAACGATCACGGTAGTTCAGAATAAAAGCAGTACAAGTCTGTTCGCTAAAGAATCCCATATTGCGCACATCGTCTACTACGCCTACAATGGTGGATTGCTCCTGCAGATGTGCCCACGAAGGGTCTACCGGCAACTTCCGTCCTATCACATCGTTCTGCCATTTCATGGTTTCTACTGTCTCTTTACCTACCACAGCCTCACCAATATGTTGCGGCCAGGAGCCTTCCAAAAGTTTCAATCCTGTTACCTTCGGGAAATCCTTATCTATAAGTATGAAGTGAAGCGGGCAGATGAAATTGCCCTGCACATCGGTCAGACGACTGGTGTTGTAATGTTGCAACAGCGAATGGCTGCTACACGCCACCGCCTCCACGTATGGTTGCCTTTTCATAGCATCCGCTATCCCTTCGCTTTTTTCTATCCTCCCGCTTGCCATACCCACAACCAGCCGTTCGGTATGAAACCCCACACTGCGGTCCATCACCTCCTTATATTGCCACGCCGTAGTGAGCAACATTCCCAAAATGAAAGCCATTCCTGCAAACTGCACAAAAAGTAGCCCACGCTTCCACGAACGTTTGCCCTCCGTATATCGGCGAAACACCTGCGTAACAGGAATACGGGCATACATACGTCCAGGCAACACACCTGCTACCACAAAGAGCAGTAACACCGTAAGTAACGGTACGTAAAGGTTCTGCCACGTAAACAAGTCTGCCAGACGGTAGCCCAGCATGTTCTCTATCCAATCACTGAAGAGATGCATCAGCAACAGGCAAGCCAAGAGGGACACGAATATCAACAGCCCCGTTTCCCATAAAAACATGCCCAATATGTGTCCCTCGCCGGCACCGCTGCACTTATGCACACCCACCGTCTTAGCACGTCTGCTCATAGAAGCAATAGCAGCCAGTACATAGTTCATGATAGACACAAAGAAGATGGAGAAGCCCAGCACTCCCATAATGACCAGTTTGCGCTGTGTGTCAGGAAGATTTCGATAAATTTCACGCAATGGAACCACACTGTATTCCGTTATTACCGACTCACCTAAATGAGGGTCGGTGTATTGTTCCACGGCTTTCTGTACTCGCCGGTTCATGACATCCACATCACTCGCCTGCTTCAGACGAAAAAGAATATTATACATATTGTTTGTTCCCCATGTACCCATTCCATATCCCCAGTCCATCACTGCTATAGAGAGTAGAATGTCGTGGGGCAGCATAGTGTTTCGTGGCAAATCCTGATAGATACCCCTGATAGTGACATTGAACATTTTTTCTACGGAAAGCTCCTTACCAATGGGATCTTCGTCCCCAAAGACACGGCGCGCCATGCTTTGCGAAATAAAAGCATTCTGCATCACCCCCAAGTCATGCGGGTCACCCTTCAGTACCTGTACCCCAGTGGTACGAAAATAGAGCGTATCGACGCACAGCATGGGCACTACCTCCAGCTTCTTGTCCTCCTTGTAGAGGGTAGATTGCCAAAAGTTGGAAGTCAGGCTTGCACACTCCACTTGTTCGGGAAGTGCTTCCCACAAGTCGGCTGCAGCCGGGCGATAAGTTCCGTAATTATAGTCCTGATTCGGTATCCCATCTTTCGAATCGCGCATACGAAGCATTACAAGCCGATCTGGTTCTTGGTAGAAATTTTCGTAGCTCAGTTCGAAAGCAATCTGAGAAAAGAGCAGAATACCCACCAATAGCCCCAGCGTTAGGGAGATCAGCTTTACGAGGTTCCCTCCGCGTCCACGAAGCAATGTTTGAATAATATAATATAAATGCCTCATAATACGTTTATTCGTTTTTAATTCTATTCACAGGGTTTTCACACGCAATACCCCAAGTCTTCACTATCACGCAAAGCGCAATAAATATCAGCAGACAGACGGCTATAACGATATACCACCACACAGGCAAATGCACCGTATCGACGAACTGACTTATCCATACTTTACCTGCTTTAAACGCTCCAACCGTACCAATCACAATTGCTGGAATTGCCAGCCACAGCACATCGCGCGAAAGTAACCGAAGCACACCACCCGCCTCCGCTCCGTTTACCTTGCGGATAGCTATCTCCTTGGAACGCAGACGGATTTCATCGTTAACGTAGCCAATAAGTCCCATGAGAAGAATGAACAGGATGGTGACGGACGCCAGTAACACAATGCAACAAAAGATAAGAACAGCCCTCGAACTACCTCGTATGATATCGTCCAACGAGTAGAATTCTACATCCCCCGCGGGATAGACTTGTTTCATTTCCTCATTAAGTTTTATCCTGTTCTCGGTAAATGGTTCCTTGAGGCGAACATGCACACAAGATCCCACGCCCTTTTCCCAAGTAATCATAATGGGTGATTCGTCATCTTCGGGGACGGAATAAAAGCTGAAACCTTCGAGCAACCCCACTACAACGCCAAAACCATTCAGTTGCTCGCCTATGCCGTCTCCCGGCCATTTCATCAGTTCCACAAACTTGCGGTTAACCAGTAATTGTCCGTCGCCCGACAGATTTTTACCCGCCGCCAAACGCAGTTCCATGAACGGAAGGAAATCTTTGTCGAAGGCAGTTCCGCGAGGATGGCAAACCATGTTTCCCTGACTGTCTCTCACTTCATAAGGAGAGACGAACCCACCCAGCGTATTACCCGCCGAAGCCACAGACTCTACATAAGGAAGTCCCCTAAGAACACTGCACAGATTGTTGGGATTGTCCAGCACTTGCCGGGTAAAGACCACCCGCTCCGAACGATAACCACGATCCCGGTTGGTTACGTAGCTATATTGAGCAAGCACCACCAGCAGCATGCCCACAACAAACGCAGCAAATCCAAACTGCACGAACAGCAATACCCGCTTCCAACCCGTACGACCGGCGATGTAACGTTTAAATACTTGCGTCACCGGTATACGCGAGAACAATATGCCGGGCAGGAATCCACCTATAAAAAACAGCACTAGCACCACCGTAAGTGGCACCCATAGATTACTCCATGCAAACAGCTCATTGAGCGGCACAGCCACCAATTCCTCTACTGCCTCACTGAAAGCGTACACCAGCAAACCTATCAGGAGCAATGCCAAGGCAATCACTAACGCCGTCTCCGTAAGGAACATGGAAAAGATGCTACGGTCGGAAGCCCCGCTACACTTATGCACACCAATGGCTTTGGCTCTACTCGAAAGTGAGGCAATGGAGATGAGTACGTAGTTCAATGCCGTGGTGAAAAGCAACACCACACCCAAGAGAGCCATGATCCAAATCATCTTCTTCACCTCTGGTTGAGAGGTATGAAGGCTACGAATAGGATTGATATGTGTATATTCCCCCGTCCCGCTTTTCGTCTGAATGACAGGTGTAAGGCGCTCATTCAAGGCAGCTACATTCGCCGAAGGGCGTAGGCGTACAAAGCCTCGAAAGTTTCCACCGCTATTCCACCCTAAATGCATATTCGTGTATGCGGCAAGACTAGCGATGGAAACCACCGCCTGAGGCGCAAACAAGGAAGTGTTGGACGGCACATCGGCAAAGATTCCCTTCACCAGCAGAGGTGTTTTTCGATTGTCAATCACATAAATGATCGTCTTGCCCAAAGGCGACTCGTTGCCAAAGGTTTCTTGCGCAGCGGTATGCGAGAGGAATATCGCACTGGGGTTGGCTAAATCCTGCGGATTCCCTTCGAGCACATCCAGTCCTAATGTGGCAAAAAAGAGCGTGTCGCCCATGATGGTGGATAAATACAGACTGCGGCTACCCAAATAATACCTATCATTGGCATGGGTATAACAAGTGGTAACACTTTCCACCTCTTCGGGGAACTCCTCGCCGATGCATCCGGATATAGCGTAACTGGTGAAACGGCTTGTAATTGTCTTGTCAAGATGAGTTCCAACAAAGTAGATATGTTGGGACTCGCGCCAGAAACTGTCATAACTAAGCTCGTAGGCAATACGGGCAAAGAGGAAGACAGAAATCATCAGTCCCAATGCCAGTGAGACAATCTTAATCGTCTGTGAACCACGTCTGCGAAGCAGGGTTTGAAGTGTATAATAGATTTGCCTCATAGCTTTTTACATTCCCTGTGTAGCCACACTTGCCACTACGCTACCATCGAAAAGGTGTATCGTGCGGTGTGCAAAGCTTGCATCATGCTGGCTGTGTGTCACCATGATAATGGTGGTTCCTTCCTTATTCAGTTCCGTCAAGAGGTTCATCACTTCTGCTCCATTCTTAGAGTCGAGGTTACCGGTAGGTTCATCGGCAAGGATCAGTTTTGGATTGGTTACTACCGCACGGGCAATGGCTACACGTTGCTGCTGACCACCGGAGAGTTGTTGTGGGAAGTGCTTGGCACGATGGCTGATATTCATCCGTTTCAGAATATCCTCTACCATACGCTTGCGCTCGCTACCTTTGATGCCGAGATAGGTTAAAGGGAGTTCTACGTTCTCATAAACATTCAATTCATCTATCAAGTTAAAGCTCTGGAATACAAAACCCAATTTACCCTTACGGACACGAGTACGTTCCTTCTCCTTTAAATCTCCTACTTCTTGACCAAGTAGTTTGTAACTACCTTCTGTAGGATTATCCAGTAGACCGAGTATATTTAATAAGGTAGACTTACCGCAACCCGATGGTCCCATAATGGCTACAAACTCTCCTTCTTTTACTTCGATATTTACGTGATTCAACGCTACTGTTTCTACTTCTGAAGTGCGGAATACTTTGCTGATGTTGTTAATTTCAATCATGATGTTTATTATTTATATTATTACTAATTCTATTACTTATAAATTAAAATTGATTACTCGCTTTTAATACTGTTTACAGGGTTCTCGTTAGCTATCTTCCAAGACTTCCAAAGTACACAACCAATGATAACAACCAGATTTACTATTACTGACAACAGATATACAACTGGATTAATTGGAACTCGTTCTGCAAACTGATCCATCCATATTCCATTAATATACCATGCACCCAGTGTACCCGCCACAACAGCCGGCACTGCCACATAAAGTACATCTTTCGATAACAATTCCAACACACTCGAAACCTCTGCCCCATTCACTTTACGGATAGCAATTTCTTTGCTACGACGACGTACTTCATCGCTCGTATATCCAATCAAGCCCATTAGCATAATGAAGAACATTGTTACTGCTGATAATAAAGTGGCATTCCTGAACACACGAACCGGATTATAGCTGTTAGTCATAGATTGCTCCATTGAACTGAAGCTAACCGTTCTTTCGGGAAATGCACTTGCAGCTTCCTCATTCAATTTACGCAGATTCTCGATAAATGGTTCCTTCAGGCGTATGTGAGCACATTCATGAAAATAACTATAGTGGTGCATAATCAGTGGCTTCTGCTCACTGTAGAAACTTCCCAAATGGAAATCTTTCAACAATCCTACCACTTTATAAGTATCTCCTTCAGCGTAAACAGTACGACCTATCACCTCTTTGCCCCAACGCATCCATTCAGCAAAAGTTTCATTCACCACTACCTCATTCTTATCACGTGACATGCGCCCGGTTTTCATTGTCATCCCCATCATAACCGGATAATCCTCCATTGCTCCAAGATAACGGGAAGAAAAAAGCTTCTTTCCACTCTCATCCATTATCATCATACCATTTAAACCAATAAACGGAGGATTACTTGCCGATGATACCGCTTCTACATAAGGCAGATTCTGCAAGAAATGAAGAGCAGCATCACTTTCACTCCTATCGTCAATATGTAGATAACTGCAAGCTACCCTTTTTGCATTATACCCTGTGTCTTTATTCAACACATACTGATATTGTGCCATTACTACATACATCAATCCACAAATAAAGGCCACTCCTGCAAACTGGATGAACAGTAAAGGACGTTTCCAACCTTTTTTCCCCTCGGTGTAACGGCGAAAGACTTGTGTAACAGGAATACGAGCAAAGACACGTCCTGGTAATACGCCTCCTATCAAAAACAACATTCCTATCACAGCCAACGGTACCCAGATGCGGTCAAGTGTAAAAAGAACTTCCAGTTTGGTACAGATAGTATCTTCTATGAATTCACTGAAATTAAAAAAAATCAGCACCATCAGTAGCAATGCTGCCAAAATAACAATGCCAGTTTCAATTATAAACATTCCGAAAACCGTACTTCCATTGGCTCCACTGCACTTATGTACACCAACTGATTTAGCCCGATAGGTGAGCGAAGAAATAGAAATCAGCACATAATTCAATGCCGCTATAAATAGAATAGCAAAACCCAAAATACTCATTATTTTGCTCATCCGCATTACATCATCACTTTTGCTATACGTATCACGAATAGGATGGATAACCGCAGTATAGTTAAAGGTCTTTTTATCTTCAGCCGGACGATACTTCTGTATCATGGCATCCAAACGAGTATGTACGGTCTCTTTATCTGCTCCCGGACGGAAACGAATGTACTCAAACCAACTGTCTCCACCACTCCACGAATATGAGTCACGACCATAACGACTAAAAATTGTTGGCAGTGAAATGACGGCTTCAGGATTGACCGTTGCGTTTTCTGGTATATCTGCATACGTACCCTTCACTGTTAATTTTATCATTTTGTCGTAAGTGATAACCTTACCTATGGGATCTTCATTGCCAAACATTTGCTGCGCCAGGCTATGACAAAGAAAGACAATGTCATTTTGTATTAAATCTTTTTCGGGGTTACCGCTCAGCACCTCTATGCCCATAGTGCGGAAGAAGAGCGAATCTGCTTGTATCTTTTTTATATCGAAACTATTGTTACCATTATATAGAGGAGAAGACATCCACCTACAGAAACTGGTAGCCGCTTCCACTTCTTTCGGAAAGTTCTCAAGTATAGCGCCCGCTACAGGTCCGAGATTCATGTCACCTTCTGTTCCTTTCTCATTTTCGGTGGAAAAGATAGAGAATATTTGATAGAGGTTATCATAGTCCTTAAAACATTTGTCAAAGCTCTGTTCAAACGCCACACGGGCAAAAAGCAGAATACTCATCGTCAGTCCTAACCCCAAAGAAATGATTTTAATCAGATTAGAACCACGTCCTCGCAGTAAAGTCTGAATAACATAATAGAGTTGCTTCATTTTATTTATCGTTTTTATATATTCTTCTACCTTTATTAATGCAGAAAGCATGCCAAAACAAATAATTAGCTGATAATGAAGTAGAAATAGAATCAGGTACTTTCAGGTTATTGTCTAAAAATTAGACACTGTTGTCCAAGAATTAGACATACTCTAGGCATTCTTAAGTCCAATACCGAGGAACGACTCCTTCCTCACCGGGGAACGAGCTGTTCGGCACCGGGGAATGATTTGATCGGTAGGTAAGAACACAAAAAAGGAAATTTGGAAAAGTCTATTATTAAAAGAAAACTCTACCTTTGCCCACAGTTTTCAAAAAGATATAATTATTAAAGTTCACACATGAAACTACAGAAAAAACTATTTTTTGCACTTATCAGTATTATAATGGGTAGTTGCGACCTCATAGACTACCACCCTTATGATGTACGCATCGATGGTGAAACTGATATTAATGCTCATAACATTGAGCGAATAGAGAAAAACTGCAAAGATAAAAAGACGATCCGTTTTGTCACGATGGGCGATTCGCAGCGCTGGTATGATGAGACTCTTGATTTTGTTAACGACATAAATAAACGGGATGACATTGATTTCGTAATACATGGCGGAGATCTTAGTGACTTTGGAGTTACCGATGAATTTCTTTGGCAACGGAATATCTTGAACAAACTGAATATCCCTTATGTAGCATTAATAGGTAACCACGACTGCATCGGTACAGGAGAAGAAACCTTTCGCATCGTTTTTGGTGACACAAATTTTTCCTTTATTGCCGGAAGGATTAAATTTGTCTGTCTCAACACTAATGCTATAGAATACGATTACTCTCGCCCTATTCCGGACTTTGAGTTTTTAGCCAACCAGATAACTGAACGAAAAGAAGAATTCGACAAGACTGTAGTATCCATGCACATCCGTCCATTCTGCTATGAATTCAACAACAATATAGTACATGTTTTTCAGCGTTATGTCACCGAATTCCCGGGATTGCAGTTTTGTACAGCAGCACATGAACATAACGTATTCGAAGAAGATCTTTTCAACGATGGAGTCATGTACTATATGAGTGACTGTATGAAAAACCGTAATTACTATATATTCACTATAACCCCTGAAGGATATGAGCGCGAAGTGGTCTATTTTTAACCGACTGATATGTGTAACGGTTGTCTTGTCGGCATTTCTATTGCCCGTGTCTGCACAAGAAAAAGACACAATTGTTGTAGTGAAATATGATACAATATGGATGAAGGATTTCCCCGATACTATCATTACAAGTAAAATCCGTACGAACAGATACGACCGTCGCGTACACCGTTATCGCAGTCATTGGGAAGCTTTGATTCCCACACATACCAAATTGCAGTTCGCCGGTAATATGGGATTGCTCTCATTAGGAACAGGTTGGGATTACGGCAAGCGCAATCAATGGGAAACAGATATTTTCTTCGGTATTTTGCCTAAATACCAATCTAAGCGTACCAAGCTTACTTTTACTTTAAAACAGAATTATATGCCTTGGAGTATCGATTTGGGAAAGCAATTTTCAGTAGAACCGTTGTCTTGTGGTATGTATCTGAATACTGTATTTGGTGACGAATTCTGGGTAAACGAACCAGAGCGCTATCCCAAAGGATATTATGGATTTTCATCTAAAGTACGTATACATATCTTTCTGGGTCAGCGCATGACTTATGACATTGACCCCAAAAGACGTTTCATGGCCAAGGCGATCACTTTCTTTTATGAATTAAGCACTTGCGATTTATACATTGTCAGTGCCTTTACTAACAAATATCTAAAACCTAAGGATTACCTGAGTCTATCATTCGGACTCAAATTGCAATTATTATAAGTTATATTATTTTTATCCTTTGAAACTCCTCCAATAAAATTATTAACTTTGCATGCAAGAAAATCAATTAAGCACATGGCAAAGAAATTCGGAAATATACTTATTGTGGATGATAATCAAGGGGTACTGACAGCTCTGCAACTCTTATTAAAACCTCACTTTGAGCAAATAACCGCACTCTCGTCACCGGTAACTTTACCTAGCGTTCTGCGTGAAGAAAACTGGCAGGTAGTACTGCTCGATATGAACTTCACTTCAGGTATCAATACTGGTAATGAAGGGCTCTATTGGCTGCACGAGATAAAAAAACTTCACCCTGCCCTACCCGTTGTACTCTTTACCGCATACGCTGACATCGACCTTGCAGTAAGAGGCATTAAAGAAGGAGCCACTGATTTTATCGTAAAGCCATGGGACAATCAGAAGTTAGTTGAAACCTTACTCAATGCAGCAGCTTCCACCTTCAAAAAATCTCCGAAAGGAGAAGCCAATACCCCTGATACAAACCTCTCTTCTATGTATTGGGGAAGTAGTCCCATTATGCAGCAACTTCGCCTTTTGGTAGAGAAAATAGCCGTTACCGATGCCAATATTCTCATCACTGGTGAGAATGGAACAGGAAAAGAGATGTTGGCACGTGAAATACATGCCCTTTCTCCCCGCCATCGACAAGATATGATAAGCGTAGACATGGGAGCAGTGACCGAAAGCCTTTTTGAAAGTGAATTATTCGGTCATACGAAGGGTTCTTTTACCGATGCTCATGCCGACCGTGCCGGCAAGTTTGAAGCAGCCAATCATAGCTCTCTCTTTTTAGATGAAATCGGTAACCTCCCTTATCATTTGCAAGCTAAATTATTGACTGCCATTCAACGTCGAAGCATTGTCCGTGTGGGTAGTAATACTCCTATACCGGTAGACATCCGCCTTATCTGCGCCACCAATCGTAATCTTTCTGAAATGGTGGCTAAAGGCGAGTTCCGCGAAGATTTGTTATATCGCATCAACACCATACATCTCGAAATACCTTCGTTGCGTGAACGTCCCGAAGATATCATCCCCCTTGCCGAACGATTCATCATACGATTCTGCAAACAATATGATAAGACTCCGGTCAAGTTGACCGATGGCGCTCGTGAAAAGTTAACGCTTCACCCTTGGTACGGCAATATTCGTGAGTTGGAACATGCCATTGAAAAAGCCATCATTATCTGTGACAATGCTTTTCTTTCTGCTGAGTTATTTCAATTGCAACGCCGAACCGATACGCCCGAAGCATCCGCATCCACCTTGGAAGAAATGGAAATGCAAATGATACGTAAGACATTGGACAAATGCAGCGGAAATCTCTCTGCCGTCGCAGCCCAATTGGGTATCACACGTCAAACGTTATATAACAAGATGAAGAAGTACGGAATCTGATAAATCTCTATTATGCTTAGAAATATAAGTACATATTATCCTTTTCGTGTCACTATTAGTATTTTGGTAGCAGTTGTCACAGGAGCGTTGTGGACGAATATTTTCATTAGCTATTCGGTTTCTCGCAAATTAGGGGATTCCATATTCTGGGCAATCTTATGTACATTACTTCTTCCTCTCGTCTTGCGATGGCAACAGAAATTATACCGTCAACATATACGAAGAGTACTCTTCATGCTCGATGCAATCGAAAATAATGACAATGCCATACATTTCTCTGAAACGGAAAATAATGCAGATGCACGACTCGTAAACCAAGCGTTGAACCGGGTAGCTCACATTCTTTATAACGTAAAAAGTGAAACCGCCCAACAAGAAAAATATTACGAACTTATACTGGACTGCATTAGTACAGGCGTTCTTGTATTAAATGACAATGGTGCGGTCTACCAAAAGAACAGTGAAGCCTTGCGCTTGCTAGGATTAAATGTCTTTACCCATGTCAGCCAATTGGCACGCATAGACTCCCATCTTACCCGAATGCTTACAGATTGCCGTGCGGGTGACAAATTACAAATTCCTTTCAGCAATGAACGTGGCACTGTAAACTTTTCAATTCGCGTCAGTGATATTACGGTTCGTAAAGAGCACCTCCGTATTCTTGCCTTGAATGACATCAATAGTGAACTGGACGAAAAAGAAATAGATTCTTGGATCAGGCTAACCCGGGTATTGACGCACGAAATTATGAATGCAGTCACCCCGATAACTTCACTCAGTGATACTCTTCTGGGACTTACCGATTCGTCTCCTATCATTAGAGAAGAAATTCGCAGTGGATTGCAAACAATCAGTAGTACAGGTAAAGGATTGCTTTCTTTTGTTGAATCGTATCGTAAATTCACTCGTATCCCTACCCCAGAGCCTACGTTATTCTATGTCAAAAGTTTCATTGAACGCATGGTAGAACTGGCACGCCATCAATACCCTGACGTTCCTGTGACCTTCCACAAGAATATCACACCGGATGATCTCATCCTTTATGCTGACGAGAACTTGATTTCGCAAGTTGTTATCAACCTACTTAAAAATGCCATTCAAGCCATCGAATCCAATCCTGCATCAAACAATGAAGGCAGTATCCGAATCCATGCTTACTGCAATGAAGCGGAAGCCGTCTTGATAGAGATATCCAATAACGGACCTGCCATTCCGGCCGATATTGCCGAACACATCTTTATCCCTTTCTTTACAACCAAAGAAGGTGGCAGTGGTATAGGTTTGAGTATTTCACGCCAGATCATGCGTTTATCAGGTGGTAATATCTCATTGTTACCCGGTAAAGAAACTACATTTGTTTTGAAATTCAATTGAACTATTTATTCGTTATTATTGTTTAAATAAATAAATCCTTTAACACAAAAGATATGATATTTACAGCAGAAAACATTCTACTGATTGGTTCTATTTTACTTTTTGTCAGCATCATCGTGGGTAAAACAGGTTATCGCTTCGGAGTCCCGGCATTGTTACTCTTTCTTGTAGTGGGCATGCTATTCGGTAGTGATGGTCTGGGTTTACAATTTCATAATGCCAAAGAAGCACAATTCATCGGTATGGTTGCTCTTAGTGTCATCTTGTTTTCGGGTGGTATGGATACTAAATTTACGGAAATCAAGCCGATTCTCACTCCCGGTATTGTCTTATCTACTGTAGGGGTGTTACTGACTGCTATATTTACAGGATTATTTATATGGTGGCTTTCCGGTATGAGTTGGACTAATATCCACCTGCCTCTCATTACATCATTGTTACTTGCATCCACCATGTCTTCTACCGATTCTGCTTCGGTATTCGCCATTCTTCGTTCACAAAAAATGAATCTGAAACATAATCTGCGCCCCATGTTGGAGCTGGAAAGTGGAAGTAATGACCCTATGGCATATATGCTTACCATTGTACTTATTCAATTTATCCAGTCATCCGGAATGGGCGTTCCCCATATTTTAGGATCATTTGTCGTACAGTTCATTGTAGGTGCTGCTGCCGGTTATTTGCTCGGAAAATTGGCTATTCTCATGCTGAACCGGATAAATATCGACAACCAGGCATTATACCCTATTTTATTACTTTCCTTTGTGTTTTTTACCTTCTCCATAACAGATCTAATGAAAGGTAACGGTTATTTGGCTGTATACATTGCAGGTATGATTGTGGGAAATAATAAGATTACATATCGCAAAGATATCTATACATTTATGGATGGACTGTCCTGGTTATTCCAAATCATCATGTTCCTTTGCCTTGGCTTACTTGTCAATCCTCACGAAATGCTTGAAGTGACTGTAGTAGCACTGCTTATTGGAGTATTTATGATAGTAGTAGGCCGTCCTTTGAGTGTATTTCTCTGTCTGCTACCTTTCGGCAAAAAGATCACTTTCAAGTCACGTTTGTTTGTATCTTGGGTAGGATTACGTGGTGCCGTGCCCATCATATTTGCCACTTATCCGGTTGTAGCCCAGGTACCCGGTGCTCATGTTATCTTCAATATCGTATTCTTTATCACCATTGTTTCGCTGATTGTTCAAGGTACTACAGTCTCATGGGTAGCCCGTCTTTTGGGACTTTCTATGCCAATGGCAAAAACCGGTAATGAATTTGGAGTAGAACTGCCGGAAGAAATAGATTCCGATTTACGCGACATGACTGTCACCAAGGAAATACTCGAAAGCGGCAATACTTTAAAGGATATGAATCTGCCCAAAGGAACATTGGTAATGATTGTAAAACGTGGTGACGAATATCTTATTCCTAATGGTACACTGAAACTGCATGAAGGAGACAAACTACTTCTTATTTCAGAAAAGAACAAAGAATAAGAAATTTAGGCGACTTTTACAACCACCGGGAGCAATAAAAAAATTAAGAAACAACTTGCTTCGCATTAGTATAAGCCCTATATTTGCACGGTTTTAACTAAAGTGTGCAAAATACGAATGGAACAACAACAAGGCTTCATTGATTATATAGAACAAAGTATAATTAGAAATTGGGATTGCGATGCCCTGACTGACTACAAAGGAATTACTTTACAATACAAAGACGTAGCAAGAAAGATAGCTAAATTCCATATCGTATTGGAAAGTGCAGGGATCAAACCCGGCGATAAAATAGCAGTATGCGGACGTAATAGTGCTCATTGGGCAGTTACTTTCCTCGCCACTATCACATACGGTGCTGTTATTGTTCCTATTCTGCACGAGTTTAAAGCCGATAATATACATAACATCGTCAATCACTCCGAAGCCAAATTGCTCTTTGTAGGCGACCAGGCATGGGAAAATCTCAACGAAGATGCAATGCCCCTACTGATGGGGATTGTATTGCTAACAGACTTTACCCCGGTAGTTTGCCGGAACGAATGTCTGATGGAAGCTTTCAATCATCGCAATGCCACTTATGGCGCTCGTTTTCCTAAGAGCTTCCGTTCCGAGCATATCCGATATCGTAAGGAACAGTCTCCTGAAGAATTAGCTATCATCAACTATACCTCCGGCACAACGGGATACTCAAAAGGGGTTATGCTACCCTATCGTAGCCTTTGGTCAAATATTGCATACTGCCATGAGATGCTACCTGTTCGCCAGGGCGATCACATTGTATCCATGCTTCCCTTAGGTCATGTCTTTGGTATGGTATACGATTTCTTATATGGTTTTTCAGCCGGTGCACATATCTATTTCCTAACCCGCATGCCATCGCCGAAGATTATTGCACAATCATTTTCGGAAATCAAGCCACGCATTATTTCATGTGTGCCACTGATTGTAGAAAAGATTATTAAAAAGAATATTCTTCCACGAGTAGATAATAAAATCGGTAAGCTGTTACTCCGTGTCCCCATCATCAACGACAAGATAAAAGCTGCTGCCCGCAAAGAGGCTATGGAAATCTTTGGCAGCAACTTTGATGAAATCATCATTGGCGGTGCTCCTTTCAATGCTGATGTAGAACGCTTCCTTAAACAAATAGGATTCCCCTATACCATTGCATACGGTATGACGGAATGTGGCCCGATTATTTGCTCCAGCCGTTGGGAAACTCTGAAGCTTGCATCCTGTGGTAAGGCAACTTCCCGTATGGAAGTAAAAATAGCATCGCCTGATCCTGAAAATGTTGCCGGTGAAATTATTTGTAAAGGTGCCAACCTTATGCTAGGATATTATAAAAACGATGAAGCTACCTCCCAAATTATCGACATCAATGGCTGGCTTCATACCGGAGATCTCGCTACCATGGACGCCGACGGATATGTCACTGTACGTGGCCGCAGTAAAAACATGTTGCTTACCTCCAGCGGCCAGAATATCTATCCGGAAGAGATAGAAAGCAAACTGAACAACATGCCCTACGTAGCTGAATCATTAATTGTATTACAGCATGAAAAGCTTGTCGCCCTCGTTTATCCTGACTTTGACGATGCATTTGCCCATGGTCTCCAACAAGCAGATATCGTAAAAGCCATGGAAGAAAACCGGAATGAACTAAACCAGCAGTTGCCTGCTTATTGTCAGATCACAAAAGTGAAAATACACTTCGAAGAGTTTGAAAAAACGGCAAAGAAGAGTATTAAGAGGTTTATGTATCAAGAAGCAAAAGGATAATCTCCCTAAAAGCACATACATTTCATTAAGTCTTTTTAGTTAACAAAGTTATAAGCATAAGATATAAAATCTAATAAGTGTTATAAAACATACTTTTTTCTTTGGATTATTTGCAAATACGTCAGAAGTCCGTATCTTTGCAATGTGTTTTTCATAGTATTAGATTTAAGGTTAACAAAGGTTGGAGTACAGCGGTACTCCTTTTTTTTGCTCCATACTCAACCTCGATATTTAATATTTACTACTAAAGTGTAGATATATCAGAATAATAGCCTATTTTTACAGAAACAAAACAAACCGGAATCAATGCTATCATTATGGATATACGTACATTTATAACTAACTATCAGGAAGCATTTGGAATGCAGGCCGAATTACCTATCGCCTTTTGGTATTCAGATGAAATGGAAGCGCCGACTGAAAAGGTGAACGGTTGCCTTTTTAAATGTATGCGACTGGTCAGAGACGGAAAAGTCATAAGTCTCAGTAATGAAACAATTACTTGTGGAGGTGGTAAGTTCTATACAGGCTTTACAGAGATGCCCGAACGTGTCCCCGGCTTTGTTTCACTGAAAGAAAAATATAAAAAGACACCTGAAATGGTACTCGATTTTATACAAGAGATACAAGTTCCCCAAGCAGACAAAACTTATTTGCATTTTGCCCGTATAGATCAAATATCATCTTTTGACCAAGTAGAAGGTATCATGTTCCTAGCTACACCCGACATGTTATCCGGACTGGCTACTTGGGCATACTTCGATAATAACGCATACGATGCCGTGTTCTCTCCCTTCGGTTCAGGTTGTTCTTCTGTTGTTACACAAGTCATCCTTGAAAACAGGAAGCAAGGAAAACGAACCTTCTTAGGATTTTTCGATCCTTCCGTACGTCCTTATTTCGAGGAGAACATACTAAGCTTCACTATTCCTATGTCGCGTTTTAAAGAAATGTATCACACTATGCGCAGTAGTTGCTTGTTCGATACACACGCATGGGCGAAAATAAAAGAAAGATTGGAACTTTCCTCACCAGCAAGGACTGTAAATCAAAATCCGACTCTTATCTCATTTCCTATTTTTCCTGATATTCTCTTACGCGAGGTTACTTTAAAAGATGCTGCTGCAATCTATCATGCCATCGACTCCCATCGTGAATATCTGAGGACATGGTTACCTTTTGTAGATAAGATGCATTCGGTAGCCGATGAAGAATCCTTTTTGAAAAGTGTACTTTCTGTTCCAGCAGAACAATATGAACCGATATTCGGGATATGGAATGACCGCAATGAATTCTGCGGATTAGTAGGATTCCACTTCTCTGATTTTGCTAATCATCGCACAGAGATAGGTTATTGGCTGCTCCCTGAATATCAACACCGGGGAATCATGACAGCCAGTGTTCGCAGATTATGCCAATGGTTGGTAAATGAAAAAGATATAAAACGTATACAAATTCGTTGTGCCACCGGCAATGCAGCAAGCAATGGTATCCCTCTCCGCCTCGGTTTTCACCATGAAGGAACGGAACAAGCAGGAGAACTACTTGCCTCAGGAGAATTTACGGATATACATGTATATAGTATTTTGAAAGAAAAGGTATTAGCTACGATGAAATAACTGATACAACCCTTGTAAAGATATAAAGCAGAATCAAATCATTATTGAAAAACCTTAGAATAAAATAGTATGAATAAACTATACATCGTTATTATATGCCTGCTTAATGTAACAAAGCTCTGTTCACAAGAAATTATAACTGAAGCTAACTATCTGAAAGAAGACAGCACTCTTTGGATGAATTTTGAAAAACAACAAAAAACATTAAGTCAATATTGGGAAACTATGCCCGAAAAGAATGATAGTATTCAACATCTTTTTGAAGATATCTACAGAAAGACTGCAAAAATGAACATAGAATTAGCTATGAAATATGCTTCAGTTCCTAGTGGACTGCAACGTCTATATATGACCCGTCTCGATATATCCAAAGATACTTTAGAAAGCATACTAAACTCACTTAGCAATGAAATTCAGGAGTCTTTCTATGGCAAAAATATTAAAGAACACCTACAAACCGATCAAATTCAAGAAGGCGATTCTATTTACACATTCCCGTGTATTCAAACAGATGGAAAAGAATTTGACTGGAATACTACCAGTGGAAAACAACTACTCATACTCTATGGTGGATTGGGCTGTATGGGAAAAAGTGGACGCGAAGAATTGGAGTTATTGTATAATCAAACATCAAATGAGAATTTTCTAATAATAGTATACTGGCCTTGCAGTTCGCTAGAACATCTACGAGAAGTAAAACAAGAATATCCTTCTGAATATATTTTCATTTCTGACTTTAAACAAGATTCAAGTCCCATGAAAATCAAATATGGCACACAAGCTACTCCTACTTGCTTCTTAACAGATAAGCAACATATAGTAAAAGTAAAATGTACAGGTCTACACATGGAACGATTCAATAAGTATATTAGTCGTACTAAATAAAAAAAACAGAAAGCTATTGAAATAATTATGGAACAAGAAATTCAACTCAACGATCACAACAAACAGGAGTACCCTCCTATGCATACCTGCGAGCACATTATCAATCAGACAATGATTAGGATATTTAATTGTGGACGTTCTGTATCAGCACATATCGAACGGAAGAAAAGTAAACTTGATTATCGTTTGGAAACCTGCCCTTCAGAAGACCAAGTGAAAAAGTTGGAAGAAGCAGTAAATGAAGTGATCGCACAACATCTACCAGTCACCACAGAATTCATTTCACAAGAGGAAGCAAAAGGACGTTTCGATTTGCAACGATTACCTGAAGATGCTTCTGAAACAGTACGTGTAGTAAAAGTTGGAGATTATGACGAATGTCTTTGCATTGGTACACATGTAATCAACACATCAGAGATTGGAACCTTCAAAATCATCAGCCACGACTGGGATGAAGAGACTAAACGTTGGAGGATGCGTTTTAAATTAGTTTGAAAATCAATAAAATTTAAATAAATAAGATTACAAAATGACATAATACAAGTAAAATAGTCAGCGTATAAGTGACAAATAGTCAATTTAGAAGATTAAATTCTATTGGCACAAGGTTTGTTTTTTAGCTAATGAACAACGATTCAGCAAACAGATAGTAGTAGAAACAACACTAATGCTTGAAGATTGACGAACCTGAGTTTAAACCTAAATTGTATGTTTAACTTAAACGAATAGGAGATTATGACTATGATGCCTGTAAGAAGAACTCAAAATTGGTTGCCAAGTATTTTTAATGATTTCTTTGACAACGACTGGATGGTAAAAGCAAATGCAACCGCACCTGCCATCAATGTATTCGAGACTGAAAAAGAGTACAAAGTAGAA
>NZ_JASLER010000058.1 GCF_030151085.1 Bacteroides sp.
CACCTGATGAAGTGAAAACCAATTTAGTAGCTGCAATCATATCGGCATCATAAGCAGACCAACCATTATTGTAATCTTCAGGCTTAGAAAAATTATTCATCATTGATCCATCCAACGCAGCCCAATCGTACGGAGATTGTATAGACAATGCCCATGTCTTTGATTTGCTGGTTGTAATTACTTCATTAGCATCTCCGTCAATCTCCGGAACGGGATCTGGTTTATCGGCAGGTACGTAGCTATCGGCCCAGTCTTTAGAAACAAAGTTCCATACAAGCCACCAAGGATCTTCACCAGATACATCTTTACCGCCACGCATTACACCAACTTGCATGTGATTTTCATCCAACGCCACCAGTGTCAAACCTTTTGCCCAGTTCAATGTTTTAGAATCCCATCCTTGGGTATGCATAATATTACTATCGGTAAATGTAATCGTATGATTATCTACATCGAGCATAAAAGTTCCGGTTTCATCTTTCACGGCTACAACATCGCCGTTAGTATAGGTATTATGCACCTTTACATTTGCACCGCCATTCAAATCGAAGGTCATATAACTATCCCAAATGTTATTATCACCTGTATGACCTTTACCCGGCAACCAACCCGAAGCTGGAATACCCCATCCCAAAGGACTGGCAGGATCAGAATAGTCCATTTCTCCCGTTGCATAACCATAATTACCATCGTCGTATACCCAAGTTTTAGATTTACCAACACCACCGGTCAAGAATGTCCAAAGATCGTTGTTTACAAACTCTGCACAGAAATCATCGATAGTAAATGTAGCGGGTTCGCCATAAACCACTCCACCACGGGTCTCAACACCAAACTTCACCGTATAAGTTCCTTCAAAAGGAATCTTCAATATAACCTTCTTGTCTTGGCTGCGTCCTTGCGGGTGTTCCCACAGAGGAGTATAGTTATTATTCAGTTTACTCTCCAAATAAATGATATTAGGATTCTCCGAATCATGGGTAATAGTATAGGCAATGCCTTCCACCAAATCATCGGCCGTTATATTCTTTCCTCCCAAATCGAAATCTTCGGGCGAACAAGCCGTGAACAACAGCATCACGCTTGCAATGAATGAATAGATATATTTCAATTTCATATTCTTAGAATTATTAAGTTGTTATTACTCTAATCACCAGCCTTCATTCTGCTTCAATACTTGATTGGAAAGCGTAATCTGGTTATATGGTATCTGAGACAAACCTTTAGTTGCCTTAATCTTTTCGGCCTGAATGGTTACTACATCAGAGGTATTTCCACTCAGCACATTGGTTGAACCGGCAATATGGTCAGCAGCGTAGTCAATACCCTGACGCAATAAATCCCAATAACGTTGTCCTTCGAAAGCAAACTCCAGCATACGCTCTTTCAAGATATTTTCTTTGGTTGCTTCCACTTCACCGAAGTTGGGCGATACGGTACCGTCAGCAGTATAAGCACGTCTGCGCACTTGGTTCAAATACTCTTTTGCATTCGGGCTACCCAATTCGGCCGCCATCAACAGTACATCTGCATAACGCATCACTACGAAATCCTGGTATTGAGAGATTTGGAAATCACCTTCACCCAAACCGAGCACTGCATTAACCTGCTTCCATTCACCAGTTTTTTCGTCTTGACGCCATTCGCCCATCGGAGTATACTTCTTTACAGTGTAGCCGGTGTATTCGCGTTGATCTTTCACATGAGTTTTCACAAAATCCTGCACCTTAGTAATACCTTCGGTTTCAAGATCAATAATAGATGCTACCTTGCGGTTGTCTCCATTACCATAGGCGTTCACTATTTTAGGATTGACGGTACAGGCTCCCCAGCCTTGTCCGTAAGGAGCGGAAGTAATGCCACGAACTCCCATCATCACCAACCAACGGTTGCCATCGGAGTCACCGTTATAGTTCTGTGTATAGTTGAATTTCTGTGCCAATACGGTCTCTTTATTACCGTCGCCGGCATAAGTATTGGTTTGCACATACTTGTTACCATCTTTTGCCCATGAGGATGAAGCTGCCGGCCAAAGGTTCTTGAAATTGTCTACCAAGCCATAACCTTTAGATTCGGCCACGCTAATAAAATCTTCAAGACCTTGCAATACTTCTGCTTTGGTTACGTTAGCAGGCTCTTTGCCGTAATATCCGGTATAGAACAAATATACACGTGCCAGCAAGGCTTTAGCGGCATAAGCTGTGATATGTCCGTCGTTTGTTGCCGCATCCGATTTCGGATATGTGTCTACAGGAATATTTGTAGCTGCATACTTCAAATCTTCAAAGATAACATTGTACACCTCGTCCGGAGTGGCTTGCGCACGGTTCTCATTTACAGGTTCAGTGAAAAGAGGAATATTACCCCACAAGCGTACCATATCAAAATAGCATAATGCACGAAGGGCACGACACTCGCCCATATAAGTTCCTTGGGTTTCGGTGCTGTTCCAAACAATTTGTTCTTCGTGTGTAATCAACTCATTGCAACGATAGATAGCAGCATAATAGCTTTTCCAATCTGTTTCAAACATATTCAAGTCGGCAGAAGACTGAGCTATATCAAAGCGGTCAATCGCTTGATAATTACGTGCATCAGCAGTACCAACGCCACCAAAGCACTCATCAGCCATCATCTCGGAAGCAATATAAAAGCCCACACCACCATTCGAAGTGGTGCATTGCCAACCATCATAACATCCCAACAAAGCCCGATAAGCATCACTTTCCGTCTTGTAGAAGTTACCGGTAGAAGATTCTGTTTTGGACTCCACATCCAAAAAGCTTTCGGAGCAGGCAGTAAGTCCGAGACCTGCAAATCCTAATGCCAATATGTTTATTTTAAACTTATTCATACTTATATGTTTTAGAATTAGAACTTAAGATTTACACCCACAAGAATAGTACGTGGACGAGGATAGTAGCCCAAGTCAATGCCCGATACCCAGCCATTGTCTTCGGTACCATATCCTATTTCAGGGTCCATGCCATCGTACTTGGTAAATGTAAAGGCATTTTGTACTTGCGCATACAAACGAGCCTGGCTGATAGCTTTGCACTTAATCAACTTAGCAAAGTCGTATCCGATTGTGATGTTGCTGATACGCAAGAAATCACCATCGTGTACATAAAGGTCAGAGAATTGCCAGTTAATATTAGTATCTGTAACACGCGGCATACGATTGGATGTACCTTCACCGGTCCAACGATCAAGAATAGCAGTTGTATAGTTAGAAACTTTATTAGTATGGTTGCGGTAAGACTGAACAATCTTATTTCCGACAGAGCCGTTGGCAACAAGAGAGAAATCAAAATTCTTATAGCTGAAACCTAAGTTGAAACCATAAGTAAAATCAGGCATGCCGCTTCCTAGATCGACTTTATCTTTATCGTCGATTATACCATCGTTATTTTGGTCTACGAAGATAACATCACCAGGTTGCGGATTTGATTGCAGAATACCATGTTTACCGTCAGTATTCCAATTTGCAATCTGTTCTTTGTTTTGGAAGATTCCTTGTGTCTGATACCCCCAAAAATAACCAATAGTATGTCCGTTCTGTGCACGATAAAACTCAGGAGTATTGTCATACAACTGGTTGGTTGAACCATGTATAATTCCATCTTCAGTAGGAATGTTTCCAACTTCATTTTTATTGTAAGCACCATTCAAACCTATATTATAGTTGAAATCCTTACCGATATTATCATTCCAAGATAAAGCAAGCTCCAAACCGGTATTCTTTACATCACCTCCGTTTATGTATGGACCACCCGTTCCTGCTGTAGCCAAAATAGGAGCTTGAACCAACCAGTCTTTTGTTTTCTTCACATAGAAATCAGCATTCAAACCCAAACGGCTATTCAGGAAACGAGCGTCAAGACCAATGTTAGTTTGCTCGGATGTTTCCCACTTAATCTTTTCATTAGCCAAGCGGCTAGGATATGCACCCCAGAAACCGGATTGTGCTAATGCCCCGTATTGTGTACCAAAAATATAATAGGTATGATCGGATTTAATAGGAGCTGTATATTGATAATTGGATATATTCTGATTACCTACTTGTCCCCAGCTAGCACGTATTTTTAGGAAATCGAGCCAACTTTGTGTACTTTCCATAAACTTTTCATTAGAAATAGTCCAACCAGCCGATACTGAAGGGAAGTAGCCATAACGATTGCCACGGGCAAACTTGGAAGAACCATCTGCGCGCAACGTAGCATTAATCATATAAGTTTCTTTCCAGTTCCAGCCAATACGACCGAAGTAAGATACACTACGTGACTGGTCATGAGGTTTGCCTTCTGCCTTCATGCCGTCGTCCTGACTGGTAGCTGTGCCATTGTCTACCCAAGCATGATCCCAATCGTCGAAACCTTCTTTCAAGCTACCATTCTGTGCACCAACATACGAGCCTGCATAACGGTAAGATTCCATACCAATCAATGCATTGAAAGAATGGTCTTTAATGGTCCAGTCATACGAAGCTGTATTCGTCCATGTCATCCCCAGGCTGGTATTCATATTCTGCGAGACCTTTGTACGGGTAGTGTTGTACGAATAAATAGAGAATTGATACATCGGAGTGAAGCTACGATATTCTGATGAACCATAAACCGCACCAAATACAGTTCTAATCTTCAAGTTCTTGATAGGTTGAAGTTCAGCATAAATATTACCGGCAAATGTAGCATTCTTATTTTCATTATTTGTATTTGTCATCATTGCACCATAAGGATTACCATCTGCATTGTACCAATCAGAATTGCTGGTATCGTTATAAGGACTACCACTGTAACCATTATCGCTGTAGATAGGAGATAAAGGAGAAGTACCGAATGCACCGCGCAGTGTATTATTATACTGATTGCCTACATTGACTCCATTATTCTGCTTATATACAAAACTTACTTGCTCGCCAATCTTCAAAAGATTACCCAATAACTTGTGGTCTGAATTAATACGGAAGTTATAACGTGAATAGTTAGATATATCTTTTCCGCCTACTACACCTTCCTGATTCAAATATCCTAAAGAAAGAGCATAAGTAGAGGTTGCCGAACCACCGGTAACACCTAATGTATAGCTTTCAGTAGTAGCATCATCCTTAAACATAGCATCTACCCAGTCTGTATCTATCAAACTACCGTCTGTATTATAAATACTTTTGTATGAATCCCAGTTATAAGCGGCATTACCAGAATTCAATGCCTGCTCGTCCATAATTACTTTATATTGCTCAGCATTCAGCATATTTGCTTTGCGGGCAACATTTTGTACACCATAATAGGCATCAAATGAAATCATCGCTTTACCTTCCTTACCTTGTTTGGTAGTAATCAATACCACTCCATTGGCAGCCTGTGCACCATAGATGGCAGCAGAAGCAGCATCTTTGAGTACGTCAATGCTTTCAATGTCGGCGGGATTCAAAGTAGAGATATCCCCACCCACACCATCAATCAAATAAAGAGGACCAGACTTACCTACCGTACCCAAACCACGGATGGTCACCTTCATGTCTGCGCCCGGCTGACCGGAAGTAGAAGCAATGTTGACACCCGGTGTCTGTCCTTGCATTGCTTGCAAAGGATTCGTAGTGTTCAGTTTGGCAATATTTTCACCTTTCACCTGAACAGTAGCGCCAGTTACCAGTTTCTTCTTCTGAACACCGTAACCCACTACTACTACTTCATCCAACATCTCTGTATCTTCTTTCAAAGAAACATTGATAACAGAAGAAGCACCTACTTTAATTTCTTGAGTTGTGTAACCGATATAAGAGAATATCAGCGTTTGCCCTGATTGGGCACTTACAGAATACCGACCATCCATGTCGGTGATACCACCTGTAGAAGTTTCTTTCACCTGGACACTGACACCAATCAATGGCTCATTGTCTGTACCAGATTTCACAACTCCCGTAATGGTTTTGTTTTGAGAAGGGTTAGCCCAAAGACTAACAGGTACCAGCATTAGCAGTACCAATGCAACACGGCATAAATGCAGATTTATGCACTTTTCCAAGAATGTTTTTCTCATTGTACATTGTTTAATGGTTAATATCAAAGATTTTATTGCTTGCTTTTCGTATGCAAAAGAAATCCGATGCAAATGTATGAATGAACACAAGAAGAAAACTGAGAAATTGTTATTTATAGGATACAGATTGGTTAAGACAACCCTCTAAAATGTTACTAACAAAGGTACAATTTGTTTCCACCCCTATCATAATGCCTTCAAAGAGGGGTAAGCGGCTTAAACCATAGACCTTACATATCAGTCTCAGCATTATTACTTTTAAAATGTTAAAAGGAGAAAAGCGATGCAGTCTTATTCTATTTTACGCATCTTATTAAAATATGGATAAGAAAGATTTTGTAGAATTATGTCAGAAAGGAGATGAGCAAGCTTTAAACTTGCTCTACAAAACATATTCAGGAAAGATGATGAGAATATGCCTTTGCTATGTATCTGAAAGACAAATTGCACAAGATCTGCTTCACGATGGTTTCATTGTCATTTTCACTTCCATTGGTTCTTTGCGCAATCCAGAAAGACTGGAAAATTGGATGGGAGTCATAATGAAGAACATTGCACTCCGTTATCTCAACCAGAATAATTCATTCCACACGATCCCCCTATCAGAAATATCCGAAGAGGATGAACCGCTAGAAAGTCCCTTTAAAACCGATTCCGTATCATACGATCAAATGATGGAATTAGTAGAATGTCTACCTGAAGGCTACTCGAAAGTATTCAAATTAGCAGTACTCGAAGGTTTACCTCATAAAGAAATAGGAAAACTATTAAATATTGCTCCCCACTCATCGTCTTCACAACTATACCGTGCAAAAGCAATGCTGAAAAAGCTGCTTCTCAATTACCGGTTAATTCTTATCTTGCTATTGTTATTACTAATTCCATTGTTTTATAGTCCTACTTATTGGAAAAAGAAACAAAGTTATTCTTCGAAGATAGTATTACCCAGCTTAAAAAAAGAAAAGAAACAAGCAAACATACTGGCAAATTCCCACCAACCTGATTTTTTTTGCCCAAAAGATGTACACCTGCAACTACCAGCTCTAACCATCGCTCCACTACCAGTGTATACTGAGAAAGCTCCGTCTACCCTAGTCATGAAAGATGTTACAGCAAGTATACCTTCTGTTACCAAACAGGCTTATATTTCCGAATCACCAGAAGTTACCCTCTCCGACTCTCACCCGGCAGAGAGATTCATCTTCACACATCGAAACAAGAAAACAATGAAGTGGAAGCTTATATTGGCTGGATCAGTAGGTCCTCAACTGGCTCAGAGCTTATTCAAACTTATTGCCACTCCACATTCTGATAGTGGAATAGGTTCCGATTTACCTCAACAAGTTAGCACATGGGAAGATTATTACAATTATCTCAATACCCGCTATCAGGAAGGTACTCTGGGAGACTCAATTGCATTAATGGAAATCGCCAAAAACAACAAGGGACAAATTGTAGAACAACAACACCATGATGCACCTATCACCATCGGACTCTCAGTAAACAAAAAGCTTAATGAACGTTGGAGCCTGGAAACAGGATTGCAATATACCCTCCTGAAATCGGAATTCACCACAGGCAATGAATACCGCATTCAAGAAACACAAAAGATTCATTATGTAGATATTCCACTACGTATTTCTTATCGTTTAGGAAGTTATCGAAAGTTTTCACTCTACTCTACAGCTGGTGTACAAGTGGGTATTCCACTAAAAGGAACTCTTCGTACTGACCATATAACAGATAGTATACCGATGAACATAAGCAAACAGTCGTTGAAAGTACCTTTGCAATGGTCCATCAATGCAAGTATGGGCATACAATATAATTTCACATCCCATACCAGCTTTTATATAGAACCAACGATCAATTATTATATCCCCGACGGAAGTGAATTACGTACCATTCGCAAGGAACATCCAGTAACACTGACCATTCCGGTTGGAGTACGTTTCAGTTGGTAAAGTATAAATCCACTCTAGCCATGCAGTCTTCCATCTAAAAGATTATCCTATTAATAGATAATAATAAAATGGGAAAAGAAAAATGCTGAATAGGATTTTTCAGATAGACTATCTAAAGTGTGTATTTATCATTCTTATGATCATCTTTCATCTAGCATACATCGGTGACAAATACCCTTATGTAAAACAAATCGTTTATACGTTTCACATGCCAGCCTTTCTAATCATCTCAGGTTATCTGGCTAACATTAAAAAAGAACAGTTTATTATTTCAATAGTATGGCTTTTCATTCCTTACGCAATAATGGAAACAGGCTATGTCTTTATGTCAGCAATATTACCGGTACGTGAAAAAGTAGAAAATATCTCTATATCACTCTTATTAAATAAGGTATTTGTATCTCCGATGGGGCCTTATTGGTATTTACACACTTTAATTATTGGCTATTCTATTTATTATGTAACAGAAAAAATCCACTCCCGAATGAATGAGATTTCTTTCTTCATTTTATTAGGAATCAACTTCTGGCTACTATCCTATTGGCTCAATCTTATTTCAATGGCTAATGCCATCTATTTTATGATAGGGATTATTATCAGGCAATGCAAACAAAATTTTCTTTCAGTGTTCCAACCTTCTTTTTCAAGTATATTCCCACTCCTCATATTATGCTATTATCCCATGAACTTAAATAGATTTACTTTAGCAGGAATCATCATTACCTATCTTTCAATAAGCTTCTCTCTTGAAGTATACCGATATATACCCGGTAAAATAAAAAACATTTTGCATTTTATAGGAGAGAATACTTTATCTATATTATTATTCTCCCCTATATTTACTATAACATCTAAAGTTTTAATACCTATATTTTCTTTTGATCCATCCGGTTTATGCTTTATATGCATATCAATAGCCCTTGTTATCAGTGGAAGTTTATTTATTGCATGGTGTATGGATAAGATTAACTTATCCTATTGGTTTTGTGGCAAAAAGAGTTTATTAAACTATAGATTAGCGACTTAAAATAGAGTCGAATTATACCTATTAAAGACCGTTATTACAAAAAACAATATCTTTCATACGTTCTTTAGGAGTAACCAAGCAATTCACAATTTTGCCTTCCCGATAATCCACCTCTACAACAGTGCCTTTAGGAGCATGTAATTTGAAATGTATATCCCAGTCCAAAGGCCATGCCGGAAGTACCAAAATCGAATCTCCTACAGATTGAAGCAGCATTTCTTGTATACCTATCATTCCACTTCCTCCCCAGTTATGATCCGGTGTCCAGTCAAATCCCGGTCCCCAAAATGCAGGGAAGCGGTGCGGGCCATCCGCCATCTTCTGCAAGGTCAATGAACGTGCTTCTTCGGTCAACCCCAAGCATGCCGCCCAAATATTGTCTTGCTTCCAACCACGGTGACTGCGAAATTTCAAAGCTTTGGGATCATAAAGATATGTATCTACAGCTACCTTCAAATCCGGACGACCTATTCCGTACATCCTCCACGGGTAAACCGGATAAAGCTGAGGTGTTTCTTCATTGTTCACACGTTCCCATATCTTGGCGGGTGACAGTATCTTTTTACCATCAATTTCGCAGAAGCTCAATGGAGGTACTCGTTTTAACCACTCAGCCCAACGAGTACGTTCCTCTAGTGTTGTTTCAGTCTCAGGTAGTTCTAACAAACGACGGAGAATGGTTTCTAAAGCAGCTACGGTAGAAGTTGCATTGGTAGCCATCTTGTAAGTTTCGGCAGCCGAACCCGGATATAAAACCCAATGTCCGTCTCCATCCAGCTCCATAGTTCCTCTCTTCGCAGCCAAATAGCGGTAATGCTCGTCAAAAAAGCGAACAGCACTTTCAATAAAAGACAAGTGTGGCCGGATAGGTTCATTATTATAATCGTAAGCATCCAACATCATCAAACCAAACTCTAATGCCGTATCCCAAGTATATTCCAGCCAAGGATTACTCTCTACACCACGATCCATTCCCGGGCGATGTGGTTGCCAGGCATATTCACTTAGATTAGGCAAACCAAATTGCTCTATTTGTTCTGTAAAGCAAGCTCCCTCATGTCCCCAATATACCAGACTTCGTAACTCTGCATTTCTCAACATACGCTCATAGAAGTTAAACTGGGTATGCATCATATCAAAATCACCGCTTTTCAGCATCGGAAAATAAACAAGCCGCTGATTCTGAGCTGTCATCGTTCCACCACCCCACAAACGAAAATCGGGGGTAAAAGCACGTATACTATCTACATATATCGGATCGAATGTAAATAGTCCGCCATTAAATTTCGTCGGTTCACTGCCATAAGCATTACATGCAAGCATGTACCGGAATAATTGATAATTTCTACCTATTTTCCACGCTTCACTATCCCGATTACCCGAATCTATACGTACAAAACTACGTTGCCAAAAGCAATGCCACCAATCCAAAGTGGCGTTCTTACTCTTTTTTCCTACTTTTTGTTCATCAAGTATCAACTTCTGAAGAGCATTCTTCCAATCAGTCACCAATGCAGCCTGTTCATTATGCAAATATAACTTCACTTCATGGCGCTTTGCGGCATGGCTACTCTTCAAAGTCCATCCTTTAAATTTCGTACCCGTATATTCACCTTCATAAGTCCCTTTACTAACAAATGATTTACCTGCCAACATTCCTCCAAAAGTAAGATTTGCCAACGGATTCATCATCTCATTCTTCACTTTCGCCATACCCTGACGTTCTACTGCCACATCAAATACTGTTTCCGCCGGGTTACGATGGTAAAAGCAAATCGCATTATCTTCAAAGTCGATAATATCCTTCGTTATTTTCAGTCCTGCCGGAGGAGCAAATTTATATGAGTTAGCATGGCTTTCGTCCTTTCTCAATATAAAGTCTTCATGACGCCAGCTTTCCAGACTAACTTCCGCCTCAACCTTCTGTCTGCCATCTATTTCGACATGAACTACCGGACGAAATACATCTGCCCAAAGCATTACCTTCACCAGATTATTCCCTTCGCCTCCTGTTATTTCAACACATCCATCATTTAGTTTCAACTCTTGGCGGAAAGCAGATGATAGAAAAGGATTCGGGGATAAATGAATACGAACGCGCCCTCCCTTCAGAAAATCATTGCTTTCATCAAACGTTCCACTATGCGAAAAGTAGAAAAACAGATCCCCATTCTCCACCCAGACATTTGTACCTATGGAGCCACCACCGCAAGGCATCGACTCGTGTGACCCTGTAGAAGGAGTGTTCCACACTACGTTGTACTCTGATGGGTATTGAGCAGTAACCATCACCGACCATCCCAGCGTCAATATCACTAATAGTTGCTTAAGTTTCATAATAGGAAGCAAAATTAAAATTTAATCTGATATTCATAAGAATCTGTATTACTATTTATTTTACCGTTAATACAACACTCTGCAAATCCTCGTCACGAGAAGATGTTCCCAACATAATCTTAAACGTACCCGGCTCAACTCCATATTTCATATCCACATCATAGTAAGCAAGCTTGTCGGGAGTTATATCAAAGGTGACAGTCTTAATTTCTCCCTTTTTCAAGGTGACACGACGGAAATCTTTCAATTCCTTCACCGGACGAGTAGCCGAACTATAGTCATCACGAATATATAACTGTACGATTTCATCCCCATCTACTTCTCCCACATTTGCTATATCTACACTGACTTTCACACTTTCATCTTTTCCAATTTCGGACTTGTCGATCTTCAAGTTATCATACTTGTACTTCGTGTAGCTCAAGCCATAACCGAAAGGATAAAGCGGATCGCTCTTACCAATGGCATACGGGAACCATCCGGTAGTGAATTTGTGGTTATAAATACTCTGTATCTGTCCTACACTGCGAGGTACAGTAACCGGCAGTTTGCCGGATGGATTGACCTTGCCATATAATATTTCGGCAACAGCTTGTCCCCCAAAAGAACCCGGCTCCCAAGCCTCAACTAATGCAGGCACATGTTCGGCAATCCACTCTACACCCAATTGACGTCCGTTTACCAATACAACGACGGTAGGAACTCCCGTATTATAAATTGTTTCTACTAATTCTTCCTGCAATCCCGGCAGGTTTATATCTGAACGGTCTGTGTTTTCTCCGCAAGTCTTATCACCCCACTGCTCACGCATGGAATTCTCTCCTACAACAACAATTGCCAAATCAGCTTTACGTGCCATCAACCCTGCCTCTTTTACTTTCTCAGGACTCATAGTTCGCAAATTCCAACCAAAATCCAAAGTAGAGAATTCTGTTTCGGGAGAAATTGTTTTCAACCCTTCCACGATGGTGACAATATTCTCATCCGGTTGGGGAACTGCCCAATCTCCCAAGATGACATGGGTACTCGCATTGGGGCCTGTAACGAATACCTTTTTGTATTTCTTTACATTCAAAGGAAGTAAATCATCATTCTTCAACAGAACGATTGATTTGCGTGCCATTTCTAAAGCCGTCGCCTGATGTTCTTTGCTGAACAATACAGTCTTACTCTGATTTTCATCATAGTACGGATTTTCAAACAAGCCCAGCTTAAACTTAGCAGTCAATAGCTTACGAACTGATTCATCTATACGTTTCTCCGAAATACGTCCTTCCTTCACAGCTGCGATAATCCCTTCCATAAAATCAGGACCGTGCATGTGCATATCCATACCTGCGGCAACGGACAGTTCGAAAGCATCATTCATAGTCGGTGCAACAGTATGATAATCGTGCAGACGCTCGATATCCATCCAGTCGCTGACGACAAATCCCTCAAACCCCCATTCATTACGAAGTACATCAGTCATCAGCCATTTATTGGCATGAGCAGGTACTCCATTCACTTCGTTATGGGCTGTCATCAGTGAATAGGCTCCGGCATCAACGCAAGCTTTGAATGGAGGAAAAAAGACTTCTCTGATGGTCCGCTCAGAAGCATCAAAAGGCGCACCATTTACTCCATTTACCGGCTGACTACCACCGACAAAGTGCTTGATACAAGCTATTACATTATCGGGCTGGCTAAAATCCGGTCCTTGCAGTCCTTTCACTGTGGCAACTCCCATGCAGGTTACTACATACGGATCTTCCCCAAAAGTTTCTCCTGTACGTCCCCAACGTGGGTCGCGAGCCACTTCAATATTCGGAGTAAATGTCCAGTGTGCCCCTGTTGCACGCATCTCCTTAGCGGTTTCATGAGATGCTTTTTCTACCAAATCGACGTCAAAAGTAGAAGCCTGTCCGATAGGCGTAGGATACACCGTTACGCCACGGCATAAACCGTTTCCGTGAATAGCATCTATACCTATCAACAAAGGAATCTTAAGGCGGCTTTTCTGAGCTAAAGTTTGCAAATAATTAGCCTCTTCCAAGTCAGTAACATGCAGGAAGGAACCTATCAATCCTTCACATGCCATCTTCTCCACTTCTGTAGAGTGTAGATCCTTATAAAAACCTTGAGCATGGCTCTTTTCCATTTCCTCGACAGATATATTCTTCTCTGCCGCCTTCATATGTTTCAATCCTACATACTGGCACATCTGCGCCACCTTCTCCTGCAATGTCATTTGTTGCATCAGGTTCTCCACCCGCTTCTCTACCGGCTGCGAAGGGTCCTTGTATAATTCCTTATTTTCAGAACAACCTCCGCAAGCCATACATAGTAGAGTTACTCCTAACCCTGTCAACCAATGTTTTCTACCTTTTCGCATAACTTTACCTATATAAATTTCTACCTTTTTCCTTACTTACAATCCAATCTTTCTACCTATTATTTCAGCTCCAATGTAATTACCGACTTAGCCGGAATATTCACTGTCAAGCATCCATTCTTATATTTGGCACCTTTAAAGTCTTCTATCTTAATACGATTCAATTCATCAAAAGAGTTATAATCGGCAATATCTTTTGAAGTTAATATTTGTCCCGAAGTCAACTTTTTCACTGATGCACCACGCAAGTCTACTGTAACCTCTATCGGCTTTTTCAGATCGATATTTGTCATGGAAACGTGAATGGCACCTGTAACATCTTTCGAGGCTGTAGCTGTTATGGCATCCACTTCCATCATCGAATGACTGTATTTAGGCGACGTAATATTCAAAGGCAGTAATGTAGCTTCCTGATGTACTTTATACATATCGAAAATATGATAGGTAGGTGTCAGGATCATCTTCTCATCCTTAGTAATAATCAAAGATTGAAGTACATTGACCAACTGAGCGATATTTGCCATCTTCACGCGGTCACAATGCTTATTATAAATATTCAAAATAATAGATGCTGTAATGGCATCACGCATTGTATTCTGCTGAAACAAGAATCCTGGATTGGTACCTTCTTCCACACTAAACCAGTTACCCCATTCATCCACCAATAAACCTACTTTCTTTGTCGGGTCATATTGGTCCATGATGGTGCTATATTTTGTCAACAAACCGTCCATGCTTGACGCATTGAATACCGAACGGATATAGTCGTTCTCAGTAAACTTAGTAGCACTGCCCATATTAGCCCAATCTGCCACTGTATAATTATGAAGGGATACAGATTGCAACTGATTCAGAGGAATATTTTTAAATAATGTTTCCATCCAATGAAGGTCTTCACCGGCAGGACCGCAAGCCACTCTCTCCAATGTATTTCCACTATAGTTTCGGCAATAAGTGGCATAACGACGATAGTTTTCAGCATAACCGGCAGCACTCATATTTCCGCCACATCCCCAGTTTTCGTTACCTACACCCCAGTAACGAATCTTCCAAGGCTTCTCTCTTCCATTCTGACGGCGCAAATTAGCCATTGGGCTTTCGCCATCAAAAGTGATGTATTCCACCCATTGTGACATCTCCTCTACAGTACCGCTACCCATATTTCCACAAATATAAGGTTCGGTACCAAGTTCTTCGCACATATTAAGGAATTCGTGTGTACCGAATGAATTGTCTTCTACTACTCCGCCCCAATGCGTATTCACCATACGTGCGCGACTGCTTTTAGGACCAATACCGTTCTTCCAATGATATTCATCGGCAAAACAACCGCCCGGCCAACGCAAATTGGGGATACGAATATGTTTCAAGGCATCTATTATGTCCTTGCGTACGCCATTTATATTAGGAATTTTAGAGTCTTCTCCCACCCAAAGTCCATCGTAAATACAATGTCCGAGGTGCTCGGAAAAATGTCCGTATATATGTTTACTGATGATTTCGGTTCCTGTTTCAGCATCGATGATTACAGTCGCCTTTTCTTGTGCCTGTCCACATATCGGCATCATCATTACCAATAGGGTACTCCAAACTAGTGTCTTTGTCCTCATAGTTTTATTTTATTGATTTCAGTTACAAAACTACGCCCTTTCCCAACATCAGAGGTTTTATAACTTACAAAAAACGTTTGTTATCCATTACCACCCCCTTTTTTAGCCATTAGCAAACCTTTATTATCAGAAAACAAACTTTTTCAAATGTCCATCAGTAATGAATCAAATGAAGAATGAGGGATGAGGGATGAGGGATGAAGAATTACTTCGCAGCGTGATTGCGCAGCCAATTCTTCGTTCTTCATTCAAAGCATATAAATGCAAAGTATGACTTTTTTACCATCTTCATTCTTATCAGTCATCTTTCATTTTACCACCTTCAGAATATCTTCTGAGAGGGGCTACAATGACTCAGGGACTGAAAGGCATTCAGTCCCTGACTGAATCAGGTTCATTTAGTGAGTGAAATAAGAACTCTTTGCCAGAAGAAGCTTTTGGAAACTTATTTGTAAAAATTATGTATTCTCATTTTACTCAAAACAGTATAGAGAACAAAGAATTGCAGTGAAGGCTAATTATCTTCACTGCAATTTTACTAATTATTTCCAGGGAGTAGGTGTTTGGGTACCTCTCATTATAGCAGGGATAGCTATAGCATCCGCTTGCTTCATTCCGTCTCTGCGATTAAACAAACCGAAATGTTCTTGTCCTCCACCGACAGCAGCTCCATTATCCCACAGGAATGGAATAGCACCGTTCTTACGACATTCGGAGACCATCATTTCCAGATAATAACCGCGTGCGGATTCTATGGCCTCCTTATCTTCACCCGGAGCTACTTCATGACGTACAGCTCCACATTCACCGATGATAATAGGATAGCCCTTATCTGTAAATATGGGTTTCAAAGAAGCCAGACAAGATTTCAAGCGTGCTTCCTGAGCTTCGCCATCCACTCCGAAACGAGTGCAGGGTTTCCCCCAGTATTTATCTGTACCTAGTCCGCAATAATTCCAGGGATCATAGAAGTGCATTTCTACCATCATACGCCCTGGTGTGGGATCAGTGGGAAAACGGAACAGTTCGGGACCAAACTCATAGTTAGTAACGTAAGTCTGAACAATCAATGTACGATAAGCATTACGTCCACCGGTTGCACGGACTGCATCTACAAATATCTGATTGAAACCATTCTGTACATCTACATTTTCTTGTTCGGGACGCCCCCAGTTATCGGGGATATGAACTTCGTTAGTTCCGGCAAAAAGCAAATGTTCATCATAGTCACGGAAATAGATAGCTATCTCTTTCCACAAGGCACGCTCTTTACGATAGACTTCGGCAGAGTCTTTATAGAGTGCATGACTTTCGAGCCACTTCTCGTGGTGTGTGTTGATGATGACGTACATATTATTTTCACGGCTCCAGTCAACCAGTTGCTTCACACGTCGCATCCAAATGCTATCTATCTTTATCACTCCGTTAGCATCTTCCGAAAAATGGGGATACCAACGAATAGGGATACGAATTGCATTAAAGCCGGCTTTGGCCACAGAATCAATCATGCTTTTAGTAGTCTCGGGATTACCCCAGGAAGTTTCACTAGTAACAGAATCTTCGGCATAGGCATCCAGAGAATTACCCAAATTCCATCCTACCTTCATCTGAGATGCCAGTTGTTCCGCAGAATGCTCCATTCCGGTTTTATCCGCAGGAATTACAGAATTATCACTATTTTTGGGAGTACACCCCATGGCTATAGCTGCCAAGAAAAAGGCAGCTATAGTATTATTCCATCTATTTCTAATCATGGTATTTTGTCATTATTGAGTTTTGTGAATGTATCAGTGGTCGTTTACTTGCTGCTAAAGACAAAAGTCGGATTCATAGGATAACGACCGGCATCTTTACCATAAACAGCCAGTCCGCCTTTTACTCCCTGAGGAACTTCCAGACGTACTGTAACCGGCTGTCCGGCTATCAGTATCTCCTTCGGAACATTTACTTCTACCAGATAGCCGTAGGAACCGGCTTCCTGTAGTTTGTTGACCTTTCCTTGTGCAAACCAAGATAAAGCACCACGATGATCGGCAGGATCATCCTCCAGAGATACATTTCCGCAAACATTACCATTTACAATGACACGTACCAATGACGGGAAACGTTTCTCGTCAGTCTGTGCATAGGCATTCTGATTCATACAAGGATCGAGTGTGCCTCTGCCTTTCATAAAGTCCATATCATTATTGATGATATCAAGTCCCTTGGCATCTTTGCCGAAAAGCTCTTTGGCAGAGGCTTCGAAAGCAAGAATGACGTTTTGTACCTCAGCAAGATTGATGTTGGAAGGTAATTCTACCTGATATTCAAAGAAACCGTCTCCGGCACCATTCACCTTTTTGCCATCCATTACGTTCCATTGCTTAAGGCTCCAGTCTGCCTTTGAAAAACTGTCAGGAGAGAAAGAAACAAGCTGTACCGGGCAGTAATCGGCAGGAGTTTTTCCACCCACAACACGATAAAGTATAAAGTTACGGTGCAGGACATTGCCTGCTTTTCCACGAAGAATGAAACGCACGGCATAAAGACCGTTCTGTTCCGGCAGGGTAATATTAACCGGCTGAATTAAGGTATTCATATAAGGTGTAAAATCTACCTTAGACGCTCCGGCTGATTGCTCTTTGACGGCATGTCCCAATTCATCCCAACCGGCAATAGATGTTTCCACTGTCATTGTTCCCGGATTTTCATCGATCATTACAGAGAGATACATCGGTATTTCCACACGGCTACCTGCTTGCACTTCCTGCATCAATTCACAGCGCGGAGAAAGATAATAAGGTGCATGGAAGTCTGCCATAGTCATGCCCGGCACGAAAGCATCCAGACCAAATGTCTTCGGAGTACGGTCATAGCGTACATAGCCGTTCCACTCATTGATTACATCGTGATGCTCCGTATAGAGCCAGCCTGCACATTGCGGATGGGCACGGAAAGCATTCATCATCTTATGATAATCCCACGTAATATCTACATCACCTGTGCTGCCATCGTAGCCCCATACATTACCGCATTCACTATTCAGCATCGGAGCATTGGCTTGTACATTACCACCGATATAGTTCCATTTGGAACCGGTCGATGTATTACGGCAGTTATCATCGAGCATATTTTCCCACGCATAACCGGGAGCATAGGCATGCCATGTATTGATGTCCGTTTCTACATGATCGAGGTTACAGGGAGAGTTATCCTCTACCAGACGGGTAGGATCAAGACTTTTGGTCAGATGGTACATTTGACGCACCCACTCTTGTGTCCCGGGTTTATAAATATTCTTGCCGTCCTCTTTGGTAAAGAGCCCCCAGGTCTCGTTAAAGTTCACCCATGAGAAAATGGAAGGATGGTTGTAGTCACGCTTTACTTGCTGACGCATACAGTGTTCCCAGTCACTTTTTCCCAAGTCATTCACTTCGCCCCACCAATTGGGTACATCAGCCATAATCAGTAACCCGAGGCGGTCGGCCCAATACAATTTACGGGGAAGTTCCACCTTAATGTGAATGCGATTTCCATTCAAGCCCAGGCGTTTGGAAAGCATAATTTCTTCACGCATGAAAGCATCGGAAGGGAATGTATAAAAACCTTCGGGATGATAGCTCTGATCCAGACAAAGTTCCATATACACAGGCTTACCATTCAAGGCAATGTATGGATAAGAAGTTCCGGGCAAAGACACTACACTTACTTTCCGTTGCCCGAAATATGTATTTACTGCATCTACCGTTTTAGCACCATCTGTCAGAGCAACTTCCATTTCATACAGATAAGGAGTTTCTAAATCCCACAGACGCTGGTTTTGGAGTTTCACTTCAAACGTCTGCGTCAGTGATTTTCCGGCTTTGCCCTTCGGAGTATAAACAAAGTCTGCCTGCTCACCGTTGCGGAAGCGCAAACGCAAAGATGTTTGTTTCTGAGGTAGACTGTTCAGTCCTACTTCTACTTTCACCATCGAACGGTCTACATCAGGAGTAAAGTGCACATAATCCACAAAAATTCCTCCACGAGCTTCCAGATAGACGGTTTGCCACAGACCGCGAGCATCGCCATAACCTTGTTTACCTCCCAGGCGTTTGTCGCTTGGGGTATCATCGGCACTTATAACCAGATTTTGAGGTTGCCCATAGGTTGTGATAAACGAAGTCAGTTCAAATTCGAAAGGAGTATATCCTCCCTTATGATTTCCTAACGGCTTGCCATTCAACCAAGCATGTGTATCCCACTCAGATGCTCCGACAACAAGATAGATGCGCTTTCCTTCCCATTCTTTGGGTACAGTTATAGAACGAGCATACCATCCTTGATGACCTTCATTAGCTACACCAGACAATGCACTGCCCCAGCTAAAAGGAACCATGATTTCACGGTCAAACTTGGCAGATACTCCACTCTCGGCAGCGCTCTTTCCCTTTCCGGCATCGAACGTAAACTGCCATTTTCCATTCAGGTTTATCCATTCCGATCTCTCAAAGTCGGGACGCGGATGCTCGGGCAAAGGAATGTTCTGTGCCGACAAACTACCCCAAAGCAGACAAACCACCGCTGCCGCTAAACTTACAATTTTCTGTTTCATAGAAGTCTTTTTGATAATTGTGTTTCTTCATATTATTTATTCTGTTTCTATTTTGAAAGCATAGACTTTATCATCCACTTTGCCTGCATCTGCCGGAATAGAGAATGAAAGGCCATTCTTACCATACAACCAGTTCAATTCTTTATCATATCCCATCAACGACACCTTCTTTATAGTAAGTGGTTTGGACAAACTATCAGTAGCAAAAGCTTTCAACATATATGCTTTTCCCGGTTCGGGCACGCCCAATACCATTGCATAAATATCTTTCCCTTTAGTTGTATAGCGAATATCGTCCGTCGTATAGCGCAATTTCAAAAAGAGATGTGCATTATCAAAAGAACCTTCAGGCTCTTTAGTCGGTCCTTCACCAAAGGTGTACCAAGGTCTGGTGGCATATACTGCTTCGCCATATTTGTGCAGCCAGTCGCCCATGCTCAGTAATACCTGACGTTGATTTTCAGGGATTACACCATATTTATCGGGAGAAATATTCAATAACAGAATACCGTTCTTACTTACAATATCGAGCAATACATTGAGTATCTCACCCGGTTCCTTAATCTGCATATTGTCTACATACGACCAACTGCCGGTACTTACTGTTTCATCCGTAAACCAGGTTATCGGTTGTATCTCCTGCTTGCGTGACTTTTCAAGGTTTTCAATAGCTACTGTTTTGGGTAATGCATTCTTCGATATAATAGCTACTTCCTTTCCCTTCTTGGCAGATTCATTTATATAGTAAGCACAGAACTTCTGTCTCCACTCTTCGGGTACGCAGAAAAGCCATGAATCAAACCAAATGGCATCGGGAGAATAACCATCGATCACTTCTTTCAACTTTCCAAACCAATACTTTTCAGCCCAGGTATCTTGCGGAACATTGCCATACAAAATACGAAGCAACGAGTCTTCACTGGCAGTATCAGTTCCTTTCAGATACGGATAATGACTATTACCAAATTCCTTCTCATCCGGTTTATCCGCATAACGTTGCAGGTTACGGGCATGATGGAACGTAGTAATCATTTTCATATTACGCTTGTCCAATGCCTTTTTCAGTTCGCCGACGATGTCTTTATGAGGCCCCATATCTTTCGCATTCCATGGATTGACTTTTGATCCCCACATAGAGAAGCCGTCATGATGTTCGGCTACAGGTCCGGCAAACTTAGCCCCTGCCTTTACAAATAAATCCGCCCAATCATCCGCATTGAATTCCTCCGCTTTAAACAAAGGTACGAATTTATGATAACCAAACGTTGCCGGATCACCAAAATGTTCCTTGTGAAAACGATTATTACCGTCACCCTCAAAATACATCAGACGAGGATACCACTCGCTGCCGAATGCAGGAACCGTATATACTCCCCAATGAAAGTAAATACCCAACTTTGCATCCTGCAACCACTGTGGTGCCGGCTGATGCTTAGCTAATGAATCCCAATCAGCAACAAAATCGCTTTTAAGTTCTGCTTTCTTTTGGGATGCAGTGCAAGCAGTGAATAGTGCCAAAGTTATCACACTGATTATACCGGTTATTCGATTCTTTCTCATGATCTATAAATGTGTTTAGTTGGTTTCTATTTTCTCACAAATGTATAAATTGCCACTGTTTGCGGATCAAGAGTAGTACTTAAAGAGTTACCGGACAAAGTAACGGTTGTCGTCTTCGGAGTCACTTTATCAGGTTCATCCAAGGTATTCTCCATTTTCAATTCAGAGGCTTGCAAAGTAATCAATTCTCCATTCACTAATTGGTCTTGCTTTTTCAGTCCCTTGAATGATAGTTTCAACGGCATAGCCTTCTCGGTGGTATTCACAATCTTAATGTAATACTTGCCTTGCTTATTATCTACTGATGCCGAAGCGAACAGACCTTCTTGACCGCTCAACGGTTGCTTATCCAAAGTAACCGGTACTACACGATCACCCGTATTGTTTCCAAACATCTGCTGCACATGGTAATTCGGGGTTTTCACCATACGGGTATTATCAAACCATATCATGTCCGGCTTCCACTGCCAACCATCCACATGGGCAAAGAGAGGAGCATAAGTTGCCATCCAGACAACGTCAGCATTTCGTTCCAGACCCGTCATATAGGCAGCTTCGCACATAGCAGAAAGGAAACTGTTTGTATTGGAACCACCTGCTACTCCACCACTGTCATGACAAGCATATTCTCCGGCAAAAACTTTCGGTCCTTTGCGGTCGTAATTATCATACTTCGGTCCACTGGCAAGGAACCATTCCGGAGAGCGATAATCATGCTCATCAACCAGTTCTACCTTCAAGCGTCTCATTTCTTTCCACAGATAATCAAAGCGATCCTGAAAACCAGCCGGACCGGCACTTCCGATAATAGCAACTTCAGGATGCTCTTTTTTCAAAACCTTCATAAAAGCTTCCAAACGCTCTACATATTCGGGTCCCCATTGCTCATTACCTACGCCAATAAATTTCAGATGAAAGGGTTCAGGATGTCCCATATCGGCACGTATCTTTCCCCACTTGGTAGTCGGGGCACCATTGGCAAATTCAATCAGGTCAAGTGCATCCTGAATATAGCAGTCCAAATGATCCATAGGCTGATGCGCATCCATCGTTTCGTTCTGAAACTGGCATGACAAGCCACAATTGATAATAGGAAGTGGTTCTGCTCCTATATCCTCTGATAATAGGAATAATTCATAAAAGCCCATACCACGTGACTGGAAGTAGTCGGGGAACATTCGGTAAGGGAAGCAGAAATTCCAACGGTTTTCATTCAACGGACGGTTCTCTACCGGTCCCAGGGTTTCTTTCCAGTTATAACGGGTATCTAGTGTAGTTCCCTCTACCACACATCCGCCAGGAAAACGGAAGACACCAGGATTCAAATCAGACAGTGCCTGAGCCAAATCTTTACGCAATCCGTTGCTACGTCCCTTCCATGTATCTTTAGGGAATAATGAAATATGGTCTAAATCCAGTGTTGCGTCACCTACAAAAAAGATACGCAAACGGGCATGCTGGTCTGACTTGAAGGTACCTATCATCGTTTCATATTGCTTCCAATCGGTTGATGCAATGACCATTTCCTTTTGCCCGATTGTATTATTATCTTTGCCTATCAGTTCTACACGAATCTTCTGTTCGCCTCCTTTGGGTGAACGTGCCCATACAGAGAAGCGATATTCTTTACCCTGCTCAATACCTATTCCGCGAAATCCTTCATTCTCCAATCCCGTCTGTCTATGAGGATGCGAAGGACGAGACAAACGCACATAATGCGGATTGCGAGGGAAAGGAGCCTCATCGGTGCATACTTCTACTTCACCAAAGGTATTCCACCCCATCAGCGTTTGAGGAAACTCAAACGAACGGTTTTTCACAAGTTCCGCATACAAGCCTCCGTCTGCCCCGAAATTAATGTCTTCGAAGAAGATGCCGTACATAGTGGGCTGAATCTCCACTTTACTCTTATCCGTTTGCACTACCAGTTCACGTTCCGTGTTCTGCGCGTGAAGAGCTAAATTGCCAGCCAACATCGTAGCCAGACATAAAGAAAACAATCTTTTCATGATACTTTATTTACAATATTACTGGGCAATAGTACCCATTTTAGTTCATCATTGAGTCGCTTTGAATACCTGCTGGCAAGGATATTTCTTCGACACCGGGGAGCAAAGGGTTCGACACCGGGGAAGAGTGCCTCCGACACCGGGGAGCGACATCCTTCCCGGTGCCGGAGAAAACAGCACTGACTTATCTTAAAACTCGTATTATATGTGCACAAGAATTTATATTGACAACTTATTCGATCCTTTACAAACTCTTGTGCTTTCTGTTCATCACTCCAACAATTACTCCCAACCTGAATTTTGCGCCATAGTGGTACGCAGAATCTCAGCATAAGGAATAGGGTACAAATTCATCTTCTTACTGAAAGAGCGGTTTTCAATCTCAAATTCCTTCCAGGAAGTTACTTGTTTTGAATCCCCTTCAATACGAATGCCGGATACAGGTTTATTGAGTACCTGTTCACCAATATCCCAACGACGTACATCGTAGAAACGGTGTTCTTCAAAACATAGCTCTATCATACGTTCATGGCGAATGCCTTCGCGTAATGCAGTCTGGTCTGCTGTATGAGTAGCTTCATAATTGGGCATACCTACACGGTTGCGTACTGCATTCAGTGCATCGAGCGCACTCATCGTATAACCGGATGGTTTTTCTGTCGGTCCATAAGCCTCATTCATAGCTTCGGCATAATTCAACAGTATTTCGGCATAACGAAAGATAATCCAAAACTTAGTAGGAGAATCCTGATTATCTTTAATATTGGCATTTGTATCCACAAACTTACGCAAGTAATATCCGGTTTTTGTAGAGCTGGGATCTTTTTCCAGTCCTGACTCCTGGCGTACACCGGTAGCCAAGAAGTAGTCATTCTTCTTCTTGTGTACCTGACAACCATTGTAGGCTATGAAGTAGTAGAAACGGGGATCGAGTCCCTGATACATTTCTTTAGCACCCGATGCACCACCAGTGGCTGCCCAATTTACGGCATGACCATCTGCTGTTTCAAACTCCTTCACAAAATTATGGGTAGGATTGGTATTTCCTTGTCCGCCTTGTGCCTGGATGTAACTTAAGCCAAAAGGAAATTCACGACGTTCCACATTATTGTCAACATTAGCCGAGGTAGCAAACAGCACTTCTTTATTGTACTTCTCTTTCCAGATGCCCAACATATCTTCAAACTTCGGGTCGGAGCTTTGCATTAATCCATATTCCGGCATATCCAGTACAGACTTTGCAGCGGCAGCAGCCGATTTCCAACGTTCCACATCACCGGAAGGATTATTCAATTTGCTAGCTACATAAAGTAATGCACGGGATTTTAACGCATAAGCTGAAGCTTTATTGGCACGGCCCAGGAACCGATCGTTAGCTGCCGTATTATATGCATTGGGCAATAAGCCTGCTGCACGGTCACAGAGTTCAACTATGTGCTTGATGCAATCATCATAAGAAGCACGAGAAATAGAAGTCATATCATCCGTAATATCAAGACGATGCTCCGGCAATAAAGGTACTCCACCAAAACGTTTCACCAATTCAAAATAGAACAAACCTTGAAGGAAATAGGCTTCTCCTTTATATTGTATACGATAGCGATCATTAGCTCCGGGATCTTCAGCAGCGATCTGTGAATTCACAAAGACGGCATCATCCACATTCTCCAAAAAGACATTCGTCTTGCGGATTCCCGTATAGAAATGCGTCCATCTACCACTTTCAGGAAAATCCTTTGCAGTCATTGAACCGTCAGTCAGTTTCATGATCCCCGAGCTATTGTTCACATTCTTTGCCTCATCCACACCACAAGCCAGCATAGCATCGCTTACACTATAGAAACCTCCCGGAATATAGTTGTAGATATTATTGATGAAGCCGTGCGAACGGTTATAGTTCGTGAATATATCCTTCTCAGTCAAGGTGCCGTCAGCTTCCGGATCAAGGAAATCGTTGCACGAAGTGGTGGTCAGTAAAGCCACCAGTAATATCCATGTATATCTTATCTTTTTCATATAATTCATCTTTTAGCTATTGATATTAGAAAGTTACATTCACACCAAAGCTGTAAGTACGGTTATTGGGGTATTTCCAGAAAGCGGTCCAGAATGGGATTTCGGGATCGAAATCTTTTACGCCATCCAATGTAAGCAGATTATATCCGCTCAGATATACCTTAGCTTGGTCTATACCTACAGACTTCAACCAGCTCTTTGGCAAATTATAAGCAATCATAGCATTCTTCAGACGTACAAAGTCACCACTCATAATCCAGAAGTCAGAGTCCTGACCGTTGTTATTCTGTGAACCTACACTATTGGCTCCGGTGGACAGACGTGGGTATTTGGCCGTAGCAGCAGTTTCAGGAGTCCAGCAATCAAAAGCATATTTAGTAGCATTGCCAGTACCCTTATTGAAAGGAATATAAAGATCGGACGGCATACGTACATCCTTATTGAACATACCCTGGAAAAGCAAGCTCACTTCAAAATTCTTCCACGAAAATCCCAAAGTTACATTCGATACCATTTCAGGAATATCTGATTTGCCAATGTAGGTTTTATCATTACCATCCACTATACCATCATTATTCAAGTCCTTATATTTCAAGTCACCTTCATGCAAAGTTCCGAAAGTATGTTCCGGGAAGTCAGGATTGGTCAAATCTTCTTTGGTTACAAACCCATCACAAATCAAACCGAACTGTTGGTTCAACGGATGACCTTTTGCATAACGATACCAATCCTTTTCTTCTTCGTACATTTCCTTCACTTTATTAGTAGTGTACATAAAGTTTGCACCGATTACATAACTAAAGTCCTTACCTATTTTGTCTGTAAAAGTTGCACCCACTTCAACGCCTTTGCTATCTACACGTCCCAAGTTCTCATAAGGAAGATTCACACCGAAGATGCCGGGAATATCACGTCCTCGTTGCAGGAAGATGTCTTCACGCTTTTCAGTAAAGTAATCAGCAGTCAAATAAAGACGATTATTGAAGAATGAGCCATCTATACCGATATTCATCTTATAGGCAGTTTCTCCATGCAGATTAGGATTAGCAGATGATTTCTCTGATTGTCCATTCTGTCCGGTTACTGTTGGTCCGAAGGCATAACCCGTATCATCACCCCATACATCACGATAAAGGAAACGGTCACCTACGCGATCCAATCCCGTCTTACCGTATGAAGCTCTAATCTTCAGATAGTTTACAACCGAATTATCCTTTAGGAAATTCTCTTCACTCAACGCCCATCCTACTGCTACCGCCGGATAAAAGCGAAAACGGCTACCACGTGCATATATTTCCGTACCGCTATGACCAGCAGTAAGATCAATATAATACTTATGCATATAGTTGTATGAAAGGTTGGCACCGGAAAGTACATTCTTATAGTCGGGCACATTACCGGGTAAAGTTTGAGAATCTATCATGAAATGAGCAAAAGCACTTACGTTATGCTTATCGGCAAATGTACGGTCATAGCTGGCTGTCAACTGAAATAGATAGGTACGGGCATCTTTATCCACACCATTACTTTCCAGAATTGTCTTGTCCTCACCATAAGAGTTATAGTTACCATTTTCCTGCAGTTCATAGACACGATAACCGGGAACGGTACGGTCCGAGTGATAGATATTGGTAAAGTCAAATCCTCCGCGCATACCGAATTTCAATCCTTTGACCCACTGGTTCATATCAAAGTTAACACTGGCTGTAGCGTTGAACAAACGGCGTTGTTCATCTTTATAGCCTGTACGTGTTATCATACCATAAATGTTGTTTGTATATTTGGCAGTTCCGCCCATTGACCCATTTTCATTAAAAATAGGATAAGCATTAGCCGGAGTAGCAGCCATCTGTCCAAGGATATTCCCTGCATCTTGCCCGGGCTGATGGCGATATTCCAATCGTCCTGCCATGTCCAAGCTGGCAGTAATCACACTATTAATGCGCATATCTATATTGGAACGGACATTGAAACGACGATACCGGCTATTGGTATTATATTTATTAGCCTCATCTTTGTATTTATAAAGACCATCTTGTTGCAAATATCCTACCAATACAAAATACTGAGCAAAATCATTACCACCCCGCATGGATAAATCATAGTTCTGCTGCCAGGAGAAGTCACGCAATCCCAAATCATAGTAGTCATTATTGGGATATAGATACGGATTGGCATCTTCCTCACCAGCCACAACTTTACGATAGCCTTCCACTTTATCGGGACCATAGAAAGGATTGGCATTTCCATCCATCATATATGCCTGGTCGTAAAGACGGGCGTAATCATAAGAATTTAAGTAACTAGGCAGACGAGTGGGTTGCACCATAGCGCCTTGCATGTGGAGTTGCAGTTCCTGCTTGCCCATATTCTTACCACGCTTAGTAGTAATCAAAAGTACGCCATTGGCTGCACGGCCACCATAAATTACTGTAGCTGCGGCATCTTTCAGCACCGTGACACTCTCTATCTCATTCAAATTCAACTGAGAGAAATCCCGTTCTACATTGTCAACCAAAATCAAAGGCAGCTTATTGCCCGATGAAGTATGCAGACCACGAATGTACATATCTACATATTCACGCCCCGGAGCATCCGGCTGAGCCATTGGAATAACACCACTCAGATGACCTGCAATGGCATTATCGGCAGAGATAACGGGGACAAGAGAAAATTGACTCCCCTTGACTGTAGAAATGGCTCCATTCACATCCCGTATATTCTTTTTCTGAAAGGCTACATTTACCACCTCGTCCAGCGCGGCTATTGTATCGCCGGGAGTATAAGCTGAATTCAAGTTTTGTGCATATCCTCCTCCAGACACCAGGCACAGTAAAAGCCCTGCTATATATTTTCTTCTATATTTGATATTCATAGCTATTAATTTTAACCTGTTATACCTTCGTTATTCTGAAACTTCCCACCCCGGGTTTTGAACAAGGTTGTCGCTCTTCTCTACTTCAGAGACTGGGATTGGATAGAGGTGCATGTAATCTCTGAATACATGTTTCTCCAGTACACGACGATTGATTTTCACGGTATTACCATCTTTGTCAGCTTCAACCACGGCGCAATAAACATTTGTATTGAAAAGTTCTACACCTTGCTTCCAACGTAATACGTCCCAGAAGCGGTGCTCTTCAAGGAAGAACTCTATAGCGTTTTCATTCATGATACGCTCACGCATGCCTACTTTATCGCCTGCAGCCACTTTTACATCACGGTTGACTTTATAACCACGGTTACGAATAATATTCAATGCTTCGCGTGCCGTCATATTCAGACCATCAGCAGCGCTGTTCACATCCGGTCCGAAAGCTTCATTCATTGCTTCGGCATAAATCATATAGATTTCTGTGAAACGGAAGAATATCCATGGCATGAAAACTGTCTCCTGGCTTCCGGCATAGAACTGAGGAGGCCACATCTTACGATTCAGGTAACCAGTATTAAAGTCACCGCCTGTAGTATTGATATTTTCACCGTAAGCTTTGTCACCATCAAGGTAGTTGCCCCACAACTGCATGGGTTTAGGTGTCTGGCTCAAATTGAACCAACGCAACATACCGTTATAAACCACTGTTTTGTAAAAGCGTGGGTCACGGTTTTCGTACATACGTGCATCTGAGTAACCGGATTCAGGATTAATTTTAGGATTCAAGCCGTCATAATCCTTGCCCAGTTTGATAGGTACAGAACCATCTTCCATCTCGAACATATCGACTAAGTTCTGAGTAGGTGCAGTAGTAGTGGCACGAGCTTCTTTTGTCCCGATACCCGGCGCACCATTCCAATAATAAGGAGGTGTCCATCCATAACGAGTACCATCTTCAAACTTCTTGGAGTCTTCCAGACGTTGGAAAATAACTTCTTTATTGGTGTTACCAAAGTACATATTTTCCCATTCATCCATACTATTCAGTTCATAAGTATTCAAATCCATAACTGCTTTGGCAGCTTTGGCAGCAGCAACCCATTTCGTTTTGTCCGTCGACCAATTATCATTATTCAGCGGACTGGCAGCATAAAGTAGCGTACGGGCTTTATAAGCCAGCGCAGCGCCTTTTGTGATACGTCCCCAATCGGCATCTGTACGCTTCAAAGGCAATAGTGCGGCTGCATCATCAAAATCCTTGCAGAGCTTCTCTACACATGTCTCATAGGAATCGCGTGGAATATCCAGATTATCGTTGATAGACAATACATGGTCTATATAAGGAATACCTCCGTAGCGTTTCAGCATTTCAAAATAGAAGAAACCTCTTAAGAAAATAGTCTCACCCAAGTAGTTGTTTCTTTCATCATCAGTAAGATTCTCTACTGTCGAAATATTCTCAATAATCAGATTGCAACGACGAATAGCACGATACCCCTCAGTATAGGGCAATTCCACTTCTTGCTTTGTTCCCGAACTAAGTCCCCAGTCGCCCTTCGTCCATTTATTGGTAGAAGCAAGGTCGCGAGTAGCTTTGCCCAAGTCAGTCATAGCATCGAACGAACCGCTCTGAAAACGTCCCAAGCCGCCATACATCCAACTTGCCCATTGCGACTCATTCTGATTTTCTCCAAAATTACATCCATTCAGGTAGGAGTATAAATGAGATTGGAAGTTCTTGAACTTTTGTGGATCTCTAAACACTTCTTCCTCCGGCATTTGTGAACTCGGAGCGATGTCCAGGTAATCAGAACAGGAAGTTCCGATGAAAAGTAATGCACCTGCCAGCAGGATACTATAATATATATTCTTCATAGCTTGCCATTTTAAAAGATTACATTCACACCTAAATTATAAGAAGTCAGCTGCGGATAGTTATATCCTTGCTCGCGGTTGCTTCCGTAACCGGGCCCTTCGGGGTCAACTACTTTAACGCCACTTATCGTCAACAGGTTATTGGCACTGAGGAAGAGTCGCAAGTTAGAAATATGCAGTTTGGATATCCATGACTTCGGTACTGTATAGCCGAATTCTACATTTCTCAATTTCAGATAGCTACCATCCAGTACGGATGCAGAACTCTGCTGCCAACTGGGACTAGCGCCGCTTGCCGTCAGTCGAGGATATTTGGCAGTGGCACGCGTATCTATCTGTTCACCACTCAACGGGTCGGTATAGTAAGCCCAACGGTCGAAATGATGTTCTTGTACACGACCACCTGCCATAAATTCACGCATTAGTGAACCAGCTAAGGTAATGCTAACACGTTCTACTCCTTGCCACAACATACTGAAGTCAAATCCTTTGTAAGAGAAGCCATAAGAAAATCCATAAGTTATTTCGGGTGTTTGTGTATGTCCTACCGCTACTTGGTCGTATTGATTGATGCGGCCGTCTTTATTAATATCTACATATCTGTAATCACCGGGCTTTGGTGTACCGAAATCATAAATCAAATTGGCATCTGTAATTTCCTGTTCCGTTTGGAAGAAACCATCTACCAGCAAACCGGTAAACTGATCGATAGATCTACCTGCTATCTTTTGCCATGACAATACTTTGGAAGGTTCGTCATAATTCAATATCTTGTTCTTTGCTAATGCAAAATTACCCTTTACCCAATAGTCAAAGTTTTTATTCAGCTGGTTCCTATGCCCTACTTCTATTTCAAAGCCTTTATTCTCTGTTTCACCCACATTGCCAGCCGGAGGATTAATACCCAACAATGCAGATATTTTACGGCGGTTCATTAAGATACCGTTACGCTTTTCGTAGAAGATATCGGCATTCAATGATATCAAACCTTTCATCATAGAGAAGTCAATACCGATGTTAGTCTTCTTCGCTTTCTCCCAAGTTACGTCCAAATTAGGCAAGCTACCCTCACTTACACTAGGCCAAACCATATTGGAATTAACGCCAAGATTAGGATAGCTCTGCTTCCAGTAATCGGGACCTTTTACGTAATCGGAGTTATACAAGAAGCGTTGTCCACCAATCTTGTCATTACCTACCTCACCGTAGGATACACGCAGTTTCAACATTTCAATCCAGGGAGCCTTTTCTTTGACAAATCTTTCTTCTGATATCATCCAACCCAAAGAGAAGGAAGGGAAGAAACCGAAGCGTTTACCCTTTGCAAAATTCTCGGAGCCATTATAACCCATATTGAATTCAGCAAAATAACGACTGTCATAGTTGTAAGTAACACGTCCTACCAGACCCTGATATCGGTACGGAATACCGTAACCGGGATCATAATCACTTTGATTGTACAAAAGCAATGCAGATGCATTATGTTTCTCTGCAAAAGTATGCTGATAGAATAATGAAGCGTCAAAGTAAAGCTTATGATTGCTGCTAGTCGAACTATATTGATTATCATAAGTCAGGGGTTCATCGGTGTTCTTCACTACATAGTCTTCCGGTTTATCACCTGTTGCACCAGGTTTAAGTCGCTTCATACTGCAACTTTCAGTCCATTGCTTTTTCAAGCCGTAGTTACTATCATAGGATACTTGTACTTTGGCAGACAAACCTTTCAGAACTTTGTCGAGTTTATAGTTCAAAGCCAACAAACTTTCCAGATATTTATCCTGATATTTCATATGACCAGTACGGTTCAAATTCACCCATGGGTTACCTCCGCGATTGCCATAAGCCGGCATGCCGTCTGCATAAAACAAAGGAGTTTCGTAAGGCAAATAAGAAGTAATCAAGCTGAATGCATTATTCATTTGTCCCTGCAAATCATCAGGAGGAGCACCGGGACCTTTACGAGTCTGGATACGTGCAGCTAAATTCACGGAAAGGGTCAAATCGGAAGTAACGCTTACATCCACATTCGAACGGAAGTTCAAACGTGAGGAACCAAAGTTAGTGTCCTTACGGTCGCCTGCTGTTTTAAATATACCACCTTGCTCCAGATAGCCTACAGAAGTAAAGTATTTCACATTCTGAGTACCGCCCTGCACATTGACGTTATACTGCTGATTAAAAGTCAAGTCGTTCAGCATTTCATCATACCAGTCGATATCGGGATGGGTATAGGGAGAATCGTGATTCAGAAAGTGATCCAAGTCACTTTGGTCAAACTCGGGAGCGGCACCGTCATTAATCAATGCTTCGTTCTTCAGTTTTGCCGTTTCATAAGAATTGATAAACTTCGGCAAGCGGGTAGGGCTAGAACCTGTAATCGTAGCTGAAAAGCTGACTTGCGGCTTGCTTATATCACCACGTTTCGTAGTAACCAAGATTACACCATTCGCACCGCGCACACCATATACAGCTGTTGCCGAGGCATCTTTCAAAATAGAGATAGTTTCTATTTCATTAGGGTCAATATCCGTAAAGCTGGCACGTTCCACGCCATCCACTATATAAAGAGGATTAGAGTCCACCCAGGTTCCTTTACCACGAATCATTATTTTCGTTTCGTCCAAACCCGGAATAGCTGATGTCTGTACAGTTACCAAACCCGGCAGACGACCGGTCAAGGCATTGCTCAACGTCGGTGAAGAAGCTTTCACGAGATCCTTGGAGCTAACAGTAGAAATAGCACCTACCACACTGGCTTTCTTCTGCACACCATAACCTACAACGACTACTTCGTCCAGTAGTTCGGTATCTTCGCTCATGATGATATTCAAAGGTTTGCTCAGCGAAGTTACGGTAACTTCTTTATTCGCAAAACCTACATAAGATATAACCAAAACACCACCAACAGGGGCTTTCAGTTCAAAATGTCCATCAAAATTGGTAATGGTACCGGTTGAAGAGTCTTTCAGTCGCACGGCGGCGCCAATCAGCGGTTCTCCATTGCCATCTTTAATCACACCTTTCACCATACCCTCCTTTTGCTGTATGGTTTCCATATCGGTGATTCCTGCCGAGGCTGTCTGATAATAGGTAAGTCCCGGTATTCCAAATAAGAAAGATAATAGCAATAAGTACTTCTTATTCATACATCTCTTGTTTTCAGATTAATAATTAATTGGTTAACTAATTCTTGTGAAGGAGATTGTTTCTCATATCCTCCTGCTTTCCATAGAATAGAAAGCGACTTTTCTTTTAAGGTAACTTTTAGTGCATTTTACATAGGCTATTGACTTTATTAACGGTTTTCATATCGAAAGCAAATTAATGCATTTGCCTATAAATTGAGGTTCATTAATAACTAAAAGAAGGTGGGTAAAATGCCAGATATCAATAAGCAAACCTATTATAAACAACAACAAACTTTATGAAATCGCCTCCTCTTAGAATTTTGATGAAGCAATCAATGCCTTGGCCTTTTCTACTGAAGATGATGCACCATATTGTTTATTACCTGATACCCTAATACCACTCTGACCGAAACCATTAGGTTCATAAAGCGAAGCGCACGTAGCAGGATATCTCGCTTCCAACTCTCGGAATTCCTTCCAAAGTTCATCATAGCGTGAAACACTATATTGGAGGTTCTCCAGTTCGGTAGCGAAATCGATAGAAAGTTCATCTTTCAATTCATATTCCTTAAGATAAACGTAAATATGGAAAAGCTCAGAATAGATTTCATGGAGAATTCGTCCATAAGTGGCTCCAACTCTTACATATTCCTCATCGGCAGGATACTTCATACGGACTTTTCCAGAAAGTTTTTCGATCTCTTTCCACATAGCAATACCCTCTTTCTTTTCACCAAGTACTTTATCTTTGCTCAATCCATGGGTGCATCTGACGGTACGCTCCATCATCTCATTCAGTGAACCGGCATCGGATATAAACTGATCACGAGTCCACCAAACATTGAATCCGGTATCAGGCAATTTCGTATAATGTCCACGCAATACTCCCTTCTCGGCGAGCTTTAATATTCGTTCGAAATATTTCACCGAATTCTTCTCTACTCCAAGCATACTTAAGGTTTTATCTAACACTTCATGCTCCGAAAGCGAACGGTTCATTGCCCAAAGTGCAGCTGCATGTGTATTGATATCACAGAATAATTCATTCTTTATATAAGGTCCGCGCCATCCGCCGCCTCTGGACCAAGTCCAAATGCCAACAAAACGAGGATCGCGGTTCAAATCTTCCATACCTTTTGGAGAAGATGCCGGATTTTCTTCGTATCCACGCAACATTCCACCAAACATATAAACAGGAAAAGCTCCCTTTCCAACATATTCGGGTTGTCCTTGAAATTCCACAATATAAGGGTGCTTGCCGTAGCCTAACGTTTGATTGAACGGAGTCATTCTATGAAAGTCGCCATTGGTATATTTGATAGAGAATATTAGGTTAGAATGAGGTTCAACCGCATCGGTTATCTTCAGGTAACGTTCCCTGTTTGTATGCAGCCAGCCAAAATCCCAAGTACGATAAAAGACTTTCTTATTCATCTTAACACAAACTTCTTCGCGAAGGATATTCAATAATTTGATATGTCCCTGTATACCTAAAGTATCTGTAACGATGCCATCCGGTCCTTTTATACTTTCCTTATTGGGGTTATTGCCCGAATGGTAGGGGGTATTCTGTAGATAAGTTTCTCCAAAGCGCACTACAATACCTTCCAATTCAGGAAAGGTTTGGAATATCTCACGAAGTTGTACACGGATTAACTCTTGTGTCAGCGGTTTATGGATATCTGGTTTTCCATTGTCACCTATAATCTCTAATCGGTATTTATCCATTAATAATGTAGGAATGACAAATACATCCGTAAAAGGATAAACAGGTATTCCCGCTTTTATGGCATCTTTCATTCTGCGATGAACGAATTCCTGCTTTTCTACAATCCATTCCCGTTCTTTTGAGTCCTTAGGGATGATATTCTCTTCAAAAGAATCGTAAGTAATACCACATTGTATATACCATTGAGGTACCATCCCTGTAAACCCACACTCCTGAAGATAGGCAGGGTCGGTATATTTACTGATAGTAGCCTCTTCTCCGGGATTGTCGTGTACCATATCTAAGATGTATGGCAATGGTTTGGTCAGGTCGACCTGATTTTGTGCGTATGTGTTCAAACAAAAGAGAACGAGAATCAAAGCAGGGATCTTCTTCATAACATATATTTTAAATGCAATAATCATGGTAGCAAAAATAGGGGAAGCTACCCTAAGAGAAGTTTTATGTCCAACAAAAAAGGTTTGCTATCTACTAAAAAGGTTTGCGGATTATTAAAAGAAGCGGGAATAACTGTTTTTCTTTCCTCCGAATCTAAAAAAAGGCACTTTTTATTGGGCTAAATAATCTGATTATTATACTTTTGAAACACCAAACACACTATTCAATCTAAGAACTATGAGAATACAACTATTTACTATTTCTCTATTTTTATCTTTTCTGTTCTCCATGAACCTGTCCGCCACATCATTGAGGCATCTGGACATGAAAAATGGACTTAGCAGTTATCGTGTTTTTCAGTTAGAAAAGGACACCATGGGTTTCGTATGGATTGTGACTCCCAGAGGTATTGACCGCTTTGACGGCAGCCAAATACGTAACTACAAGCTTATTATGGATAACAAAGTGGAGAGTTGCATGCCTTCTAACAAAATGGTACGCGACCCACACGGCAATGTCTGGATAGGACTTACACACGGAGCTATATTCCGGTACGACAAAATGCTGGATGAGTTTATCCTGGACATAGATATATCTAAAGAAATCCAATCAGAAGGTTTTCAGCTACACTCCATTTTCTGGGACTCTTCTAACCGTTTATGGATATGTACGAACCGCGGTTTGTACATACGAGATAACCAAAATCAGCTTCATTACATTTCTGCATACGAAGAGGGTCTACCCAGTACCGTATGCGAGGTAAATCCCGAAATATTCTACATCGGATGCAGACAAGGAATATTCTTGGTTAAGTGTAACAAGAAACTTGAATTTTCTATCTTAGAAAGTAATTCTTCTACCCGGCAATGTGGTAGGGTGGAGAGTTTGCTTCTACTACAAGACAAACTCTATGTCGGTACTTTTTCAAAAGGGTTATTCATTTATAATAAAGCAACTAAGAGCTTTTCTTCGTTAAGCCCTATGATTCCTAATAAGCCTATTCATTCCATTAAGTCTTCAAAAGATTCCAATATATTAGTAGGTATAGATGGTGCCGGTATCTACAGCATAGATTATCAAACCGACCAAATAAACAAAACCTATACTGCCGATATAAACAATGAGCATGCTGATTTAAGCAGCAATGGCGTTTACACCATTCTGGTGGATGAATTCAACCGTATTTGGGCAGGTACTTTTACGAATGGAATTGATATCATAGACCACAATTCGCTTACAACCACCCTTTGGTTGAAACACGAATTCAGGAATAATAATTCATTAGCCAATAATTGTATCAATACTGTTTTTGAAGATTCACAAGGAAGATGGTGGTTCGGACATAACAACGGTATAAGTGTTTACGAACCTGCCACTCAACAATGGAAACATTATCTGGACAATGAAAAAGATAGAATAGTCATTATCAGCCTGGCAGAAGATAACCGGAAAAGAATATGGGCAGGCAGTTATGGCAAAGGGGCCTTTTGTATCGATACTAAAAGTAATAAGATAGTCCTCCACCAAAAAAGAGCGGAGGATAGTGACAGAGGACTCTACACAAATTACATCTATTGCGCCTACGCCAATGGTGACGATATGTGGCTAGGTGGAATAGAAGGCGGACTCACCCAGTATAACATCACCACTGATACTTATAAATACCACAATATAGAAACTGTTTCAGCCATGGATGCAGTCAATGACAGCATTTTGATTTGTGGCACCTCCTACGGATTCTGCATGCTGAATAAACATACAGGTGCATTTAAGCGACATGCCACCCTCGATGGAGTGCTGAATGGAAACGCAGTCCGTTCTTTCTATGTAGAAAATAAGAACTCTATATGGATGGGCACTGAAGGGGAAGGTCTCATTTGCTACCACCCCAATACCGAAAAGGCGGAATCATTCACTACCCAGCAAGGTCTACCCACAAATCATCTGGTGAAAATAGAAAATGATGAAGAAGGAAGATTATGGTGTGCTACGGAAACAGAAATATTCTACCTTGATCTACAGACCAAGAAGATAGTGACCATGAACGATTATCTTAGCATTGATCAAGTAGGTTATACAGGTGGTGGAGCAAAATCCCGGGACGGATATATAATCTTTGGTACTGTGGATGGCGCTGTCTGCTTTAAACCTTTTGAACGCCCCGATATACAAGCCTATTCAAAAACCATATTCACTGACTTCAGATTATTCTATAATACGGCAAAGGCAATGGCAAATGGTTCCGTTTTGGAAAAAAGCATCAATGAAACGGACAAGATCGTTTTAGATTACGACCAGAATGCATTTGCTTTTGCTTTCTCCTCTATCAACTTTAAATACCCCAATCAGGTAGAGTATGTATACAAACTGGAAGGCTTTGATAAAGAGTGGAATATAACTGAAGGAAACATAGTTAACTATAATAACATGAATCCCGGACATTATATTTTCAAACTTAAATCACAAGACAAAGATACACACGCCTTTATTGACAAGCGCAATATCGAGATTATTATAAGCCCTCCCTTCTGGAAATCAGTATGGGCTATTGCTGTGTACTCTCTGTTATCCATCTTATTGATTTATTTCATTATCCAATATGGACGCAATAGAATAGCCAAGCACAACTCCATTGAAAAGATTCAGTTCTTCATAAATGTAGCACACGACATCCGTACTCCAATCACCCTTGTAAAAGGACCGCTTAGCGATTTGGAGGCCAATGAACAATTCACTGAACAAGGACGCCAATCATTGGAACTAGCCAATAAGAATATAGATCGTCTGTATCAGATGATTACTAAGCTATTGGATTTCCAGAAAGCCGATTTATCTGCCTTGCGCCTTGTTGTGTCTAAGCATGAGTTGAATGAATATATCACAGAAAGAGTCTCGCAATTCCGAATAGAAGCCTGTCACAAAGATATACAGTTGAAACTGGATACTGATATTGAAAAGCCATTCTATGTATGGTTCGACCGGGAAAAAATGGATAGGATATTGAATAACCTGCTATCAAATGCAATGAAATATACTCCTGAAAAAGGAACAATTTTAGTTACTGTAGGACAAAAGGATAAGAAATGGTTCATAACCGTAAAGGATAGTGGCATCGGCATTCCTCAATCCGAGCAGAAATATCTTTTCAAACGTTTCTTCCGTGCCAAGAATGCAATCAATTCCAAAGAGACAGGAAGTGGAATAGGGTTGTTGTTAGTACAAAAATTAGTAGCATTACACCAGGGAACCATATCCTTCGATAGTAAAGAAGGAATTGGAACAGAATTCAAAATTACCCTCAACAAAGGAGACCAATATTTCCACCGGAGCCAGGTTGTGGAGAATTATCTTACGCAAAGCACTCCGAAAGAACAGGTAATAAAAGAAATGCCCAATATACCGACAGCTACTGAAACTGAAGAAGAATTATCCCCGGACGAAGAGAAAGATCGTATTCTAATCATCGAAGATAATAACGAAATGAGAACATTCCTTAAAAACAGCCTCAACAAAGAATACCAGATTATAGAAGCCTCGGATGGCGACGAAGTAGAAGCCAACTTACAGAAGTGGGCTCCCGACTTAATCGTTTCTGATGTAATGATGCAACGTATGAATGGAGATAAACTGGCGCATAAATTAAAATCATCCATAGAAACCAGTCATATACCTATTATATTACTAACTGCTTTGTCCGATAAAGAAAGTATCGTAAAAGGACTGGATAATGGAGCCGATGATTACATCACCAAACCTTTTGATATTTCTGTGCTCAAAGCACGCATCCGCAATTTATTACGGAACCGGAAGAAACTCCAGATAGCCGTTACATCATGCACTCCCGATAATACTGAAATAGTTTATGATAATTTATTGGATAAAGAGTTCATGAGTAGGATTGATAAACTGATAGAAGAGCATCTTGATAACTCGGAATATTCGGTAAACGGGTTGTGTCAGGATATAGGAATGAGCCGTTCATCACTCTATAATAAAATTAAAGCATTGACCGGGCAAGGGCCCAATGATTATTCACGCTTCGTGCGCCTTAAACATGCGGCAGATTTATTGGCTAACAAACGATATAGCATATCGGAAGTAGCTACACTGACAGGATTTGGTGATTCCAAGTATTTCAGTACTGCATTCAAGAAACAGTTCGGACAGAGTCCTAGTAAATATGGGAAATAAAATAATAAAAATAGGGTTACACTTTTCATTATAGTGTAACCCTGTTTTCAAGCTATTAGAGAGCTATTATTTTACGCTTTGAAGAATAGCCTCCAGTATTTCGGGTTCATTCCACTGCAATGTCTTACGGTCAAGTAAGCCCATCCATTGAAAACAGACAATGCCATAACGACCGGCTTCTTTTACTATACACGCAGCATGCTTGGCACGTTCGGGCATATTATTCTTGTCCACCGAACCAAACTCACCGATAATTACCGGAATGCCTTTCGAACAGAAACGGTCATTCAAACGAGACATGACATCGGCAATTCCTTGTGCATCCCGGCTTGTAAATTCAGTTATCGGACTGTCCTTATCAAGAGAAAAGAAGTAAGGATCGTACACGTGTACTTGTGCCATAAGACGGTCTTTCACTATATCGGTAGGTACGGTGAAGTTATTTAGAGTCAATGCTGTATGGGCGGCACTATATGTATTAATGCTTAGATTGCGGTAGCGATTGTTGCCACCAGTCTTACGCACAACATCCACAAAATCTTGCAACAGTGCATTTTGCGCTTTGTATCCGTCGGGGTTAGTCTCAGTCCAATGGTCTTGCTTGTCGAGCATCTCGTTGTATGACTCAAATACCAGTCGCTGGTCATAAGCTTGGAAGCGGGTTGCGATCTGTTCCCAAAGTTTCTTGTAGCGAGCACTGATGGCAGGATAAGTGTTCAAGTCTGCGGCAAGCCATCCGCCAGCCCCGGTGTCATGGTGTACATTGAGAACGCAATACATACCGGTGTTCAGTACATAGTTCACCACTTCTTCTACTCGTTGCATCCATTCTTCGTTTATTATATTATCCTTGTCCAGATGTTGATACCAGGTAACAGGTACACGAATAGCATTAAAACCTGCATCTTTAAACTTTTGTATCATTTCGGGAGTGGTAACAGGATTTCCCCAACCTACTTCGAAGTCTGCTGGTTTGCCGGGAGAGTATTCGATAATCCAATCTCCATGTGTATCCAGTGAATTACCAAGATTCCAACCTATTTTCATCTTATGCACAGCCGAAGAAGCAGTCTCCCACTTCGATTCATCTACCGGGATATATCCGGTCTGACTTATATCGAGCTTTGCATCCGCCGTTCCGGCTACAAGACGGATGTGGGCAGTACGCAATCTGTCTGTGATATTCTTCTCAATACTTATCGTCACCTCTTTGGGAGTGTTCCCGGCAGTTGATTTTCCCGAAAGATTGGATACACGACACCATTCACTGTCACTTTCCAATTTCCAGTCTGTATTTGCTGAAATAAACACTTTCAAAGCGGAAGCTTTATTATCAACTTCCATTTGAGAGGCGCTTTGGCCTTCTAAAGTGATGGAGCAAGTCGGTTCAATCGGACTTCCCGTCGACTCCTCCGACTTACACGAAAACAAGCTGATTAAAATCCATATACAATAGATTTTAGGAATTAAAATGCGATTTCTCATACTATCATAAATTAAAGCAACTAACTATTTTATAAACTTCCATTCATCGAACTCAAAATTTCCTTTCCCGAAGACAAAGCAAAGATTGTGTAATCCGTTTACATTTTTCTGAACTTTTGCCGAAGCAATCTTCCAATCTTTATTGTCGAAATCAATTGAAGCGATAACCGTGCCTTCGGGATTATCTAAGCGAACTTCTATTTTTCCCTTACCTTTAACACGAGCATCAAATCCAGTTGGAGCAGTAGCAAACTCAGCCTTACGTACCATAATACATTGTCCCTCTTTCGAACCCAAAGCAACCATATTACCGGGAATATCCGTGGCTTGGAATTCTATTCCCAAAGTAGCAGCAACTGTCTCTGCTTGCTGAGTTATAAACGGATTCAATGGTTGAACCTGAGAAACTCCTTTAGTTGTTCCTTCTCCCATATAGTATTTCAAACTTTCCTCATCAACCCGAACCTTATCAACACAGATACTACGAAATCCACCCTTTATATCTCTGCTATCTTGCAAACATAATGCATGATAAAACAAATAATATTCTCCTTTGAACTTGCAAAGATGAGTATGATTATTACTGTAAGACATTCCGTAATCACCCGGATTCTTGAAATAATTATCGCGGAACACCCAGCTGTTCTTATCCAACGGCGTTTTGCTTGTCATATAGCACATACTGCATGCAGTCGGTTTGGGAATATCGGTATAAGGCCATTCCGTACGATCTTTCCAATTAGTATTATAAGTATAAATCCAAGTGCCATTGATAAAGTCCAGTTCATTCGCTTCAAAATGATAAGGAGCATTCAACTCCACAATCTCGCTATCCAAACCAGTCATATCTTTACTCAAACGAACAATACGTGCATTACCCGGCATATAATCCGTACCCGACTTGTTCTTATCCCCTCCTCCGAAAGAGAGCCATCCAATACCTTGATCATCTATCACCACACCCGGATCAAAAGGAGCGGCACAGTCCCCTAACCCCTGAGTAGAACGGTCTACAACATTCTTTCCCAGCGGATCGGTCCATGGTCCTACGGGAGAAGTAGCAGTTAATACCCCTACCCCATTTCCACTATTAGAATAGTACAGATAGAAATGTGTTTTACCATCTTCTTCCTTACGTGAAGTGATAGAAGGTGCCCAAGAAGCTTGTGTCCACTGTGAAATGGAACCAACTTCAATAGTTCCATGATAAGTCCAGTTTACCATATCGTCTGATGAAAACATAACTAATGAACGAATATGCTCATAGGTGTTTTTTCCATCTTCACCCACTCGCTCAAACTGTTGATTGTCATTAGTGCCATAGACATAAACTCTTCCTTCATATACCACCGCTGTAGGATCTGCTGTATATTTGAAATCTGATAACGGATTTGCATCGCCGGATGTTAGCTTTGGCGATGCTGCAAATGTTTCTTTCTGCACTTTGCCATTGTCTTTGTCTAAATCCGATGTTTCTGAACCGGCACAACCTACAACAGGAATAGTTAGAGCCAGCGTTACTAATAATACCTTGTTAAACATACTCTGCTATTATTTATAATTCAGTTGCAATAATAGCCTACATTAGTGAGACAATGGTTTGTTTTCTACTTTTAATAGTTCGCTTTCTGATAAACTTTCCGCTTATCCATGCATCGTGCAATAAATATGTTTCAGCAATATAGAATGATACATCGACACACATAAAGATGAACTTTTTAATTTTCAACGTGTTATCAGGAATCAATAACCTAAAACTTTACAAACAATGAAGAAATTAGTAATATATTCAATCTTTGCTATGTTCTTAGCAGGTTGTTCAGATGATGATTCGACTACATGTCCGGAAGATAATACATTAATTACTCCTAAAATTTACATGGATGTGGTTACTGCCAGTGGACAAAGCCCTTTAACGGGTATTCTGACTATATCACCCTGTAATGCGGGAACTTCTATCTATTTTGGTAATTATGTCAATAATCAACTGACTCCATTTTATGCCTATTATCAGGTAAAAGATGGTACATTCTACGATGAAGCTTCCAATCGAGAGTTATCATTACCAACCGGAACCTACAACATGGTTTATTGGGGTACGCCCAAATACGAGAATCCAATTTATGCTTTTCCTGCAATGAAAGAGCCATCATATATTCTCGGAGTAGACTTGTCTAAACAAGCTTTTGGACTATTCAAAATAGCTGCTGATACTACTTATTATCCTGTATTTGATTTAGTACATGCTATTCAGCCTGCAGTAATTGGTACAGAAGATTTAAAAGCATCGCTGCAGCGTGTGGTTGCCGGTCTAAAAGTAACCGTTAAGAATAAAGATAATGGTATTCTCAGTTCCAGTATCGATAGTATGATAGTACGCATCACTAACATATCCGAACAGTTGAATGCTTATACAGGACGTCCTCAAGGCAATCCTCGTACTGTATCTTTCCCATTGGTACGATCAGTAGATGGTACGCAAATGAGCAATGCCACCGTTATGCTCTTTCCATCCATAGGAAAACCGGAATTTCAGTTAACTATTATGCTTAAAAACGGAACTATAAAAACGTTTAAACAAACATTAGACAGCCCTTTAACCGCCAACACCAAATTGACCCTCACTTTAACCTTAGGTGATATTTTCTCTGAGGACTCATCCGGCAATTTCACTATTGACAATTGGAATGAGTCGAGCCAAACGATTGATATACCTATATTGAGTTGATTATAATACCCCATTATAGATATGAATTCATCATTTTTACCTACACTCCTCCATCCATTCCGCATAACTTGCTATTCATAGGTATTACAGAGGTAGTGTAAGCAAATTTAAAAGGTGTAGGCAAATTTTGCCTACACCACATTTTTGTGTTATCTTTCCTTCAAAGTAACATTAAAATAATAATATACAGCACATTGGCATCGTTCTACCCCTTCATTCATGCTTTCTTTCCACGTGTTTGTTACGCAAAAGCTTTGTGCTCCTTCAGTGAAAGCATTATACTATGTACAACAGAGATCTTTGTTTATTAAAGGCTAACAATAGTCAACAAATAAGCTAGCAATTGCCAATAGAAAGGCTGACTGTTGTCAACAGATAAGCCAACATTTGTTATTATATAATTAAGATGTACTTCCCTGATAATGGTTGACTTGTTTCTTACTTATTCCTGCTTAGGGTTGACTTTAAAGATTACTAACCCTACTAGCGGTTGACCACACTGTTTGTTATTCCTGCCTCAGGTTGACTCGTTTTTCTCTTTTCTCTGATACAGGTTGACTAAACTCTTTAAAAGAAGACAAAAGAGAGGGATGTACTTCCCTGATAATAGTGAGTCTTTATCATTTCCTCTATATTGGAAAGATCATCTCCGCATGATGCCCAATCTTCAACTTCATCCTGTGAATAATTACTCCTGTTTACTACAAGCACGGTGTTCTTATACAAATCTCTTAGTTCAGCACTATCAGATTGTTGCGATATTCTGATTTTAAAGTCCATTTTCATCTTTGGTTTTGTTTCTTTTAGTATAATACCTTATTATCATTAAGGGCTAAAACGTATATCTGTTTTTCCGAGTTATCGTTAAATGCTTCTTCTTCAAAACCACCAAACTTGTGAATAACATTAAAACCAGCCCGTTCCAAATATGAATCCAATTCTTGAGGAAAAAACATCCTCATGTCCAAATTCTGGATTGAATGAAACTCACCATTGATAAAATAGTGCCATTCTATACGATTGATTTGGGTTGCACTCTCATAACGCATTGTTTGTTTTATCAACACATCCCGTCCATCGTTCGTCGTATATTCGGCGATTACTGCCTGAGCTTTTTCGCTCTCGACAATATATTGAATGTTGGGATTAAAACAATCTAATAGAAACAAACCTCCTGTCTTGAGATGGTTTCTAACGCATCTTAACGCCTTGAATAGATCTTCATTTCTGTATAAATGGTGGATTGAATTAAATGGAATAAAGATTAGGTCGAATTTTGCATGCAAGTCAAGCATCCTAATATCTGCTTCAACGAAATCAATCACTAATCCAGCATCGGCAGCTTTCACTTTTGCTTTTTCGAGCATTGAAGGGGTGTAATCTACTCCGCAAATACTGTATCCATCTTTGGCGATGGGGATTGTAAGTCTGCCTGTACCACAACACAGTTCAAGTATTTTAGCCTTCTTATTTTTCGGTAGCCATTTTTTGTAGAATTGCAAATCAGATAGAAAGGTGTTTAATCCATCATATATATTTGCGTCATAAATCAACTCACCAACCTTGTAGCCTATATTCATTTATATTTTCCAATATTTATTGTTTCATGTTTATATACCAAACTTATTTCTATTCTCTTTCGTGTCCGGATGGATATACCATAGATTAACCTTATTTTCCTTTATTTCTGCAACCCAAATAGCATGAACATTATTTAGAACCAGATCTGAACAAATGGAATATCCCTGCATAATAACCATAGAACCATTTACTGTTACGCTCTCGAAAATATTTCGATATCCCGGATAAAGTCTAAAAAACGGCTCCCATGCCTTAACTATATTATCAGATTTCCCTACAATTCGATTATTTGCCATATCGATAAAAATATGATTTTCGGTCATTAAACCGGATAATCCGTTAATGTCAGCCCTACTGATACATTCATTAAATTGCAAGGCAATAATCTTGGGGTCTATTATAATCTCTTCTTTACTATATTCATCATCATTACCCCACTCTGTTTTAAGCTTCGCATAAATTATATCATCTACCCAATCCCCACGCAAATAATAGCTTTCTTTAAAGTGGGCTTCCTTTCTGAACCCCAATCGTTCTATTAACTGGATAGAAGCTGTATTTCTCGGATCAATAGAGGCTACAATCCGATGTTTACCGAGCGTTCCAAAAAGATAATCAACCATTGCTTTCAATGCTTCTGTAGCATAACCTTTTTTCTGATAATCTTTATGTAGCGTACATCCAAGTTCAGCCTGCATATTGTTGTGATTGGTAAAGCTGATTCCCATATCGCCAATTAACCTGTTTTCACCTACAAGAATAATGGTAAACTGAAAACATATATTGGCAATATCCATTGTCTCCGGCATATTGCTAATATAATCATGGACTTCTTCAACTGAATCAGGAAACCATCCCTGATACTTATTTTCCGCAAAGTCAGAACGGTAAGAAAAAATGCCTTCTGCATCTTTCTGTTCAGCGAGCCGTATGATTAACCTTTCGGTTTTAATGAGATGTTTCATCTTGTTGTTTATAAATTCATGAGTTGAGCAAAGGGGATCAATGTAAAAACCTGAGGGGATAAAATTATAATTTTTTATCTTTGCCTGCAAATTAATTGATTATGGAGTTAAATGGTTATCGCCTTCTTCTTCCTGAAGGTACTTTGGATTACTTTGATCTTGTTGATGTGCAGGAAAGCATGAGTGAAGTTGTCATTTACCTTGAAGAAAAGAACCTCGTCCCGGAGAAGTATGTCGGTGAGGAAACAGAGAGCAAAGGCTTCTATGATCCTGTTGTTGTTCAGGATTTCCCCCTTCGTGGTAAGAAGGTTTTCCTGAACATTCGCCGTCGTCGCTGGATCTTGAAGAAGAGTAATGAGTATATTTGTCGCAACTGGCGTATGATAGCTGAGGGCACTCGTTTGACGCAAGATTTTGCGTCTTTTTTAAAAGAATTATATTGATAATTATCCTATTAACTGCAAGCTATTGGGTGTTTTATATGGAGTTGACGGCGAATTATTAGAGCGTCAATACCGCAACCATTTGAGTGGCTACCTTCACTGGGAGCAGCTTGCTCACGCAGAAGACTGGCTCCTGTTCGAAAAGAATATCGGTGCTTATATCTGCATTGATGAGGTGGCTCTCTCCCGTGGAGAACTCTATACTATACTGATCAATAAAGAAGCTCACGGTGGTAAAGGTAGTATTATCGCTATCATTAAAGGTACGGATGTTTGTACCGTCACCTCTGTCTTGCTTAAATTATCCCGCCGTCGCCGTTACCAGATACGTGAGATAACTTTGGATATGGCTCCTAATATGGAGCAGATTGCCCGAATCTGCTTTCCTGCGGCCAAACGTGTTACTGATCGCTTTCACGTACAGAAATTAGCTTATGAAGCGGTTCAGGAAATGCGCGTGAAAGCTCGCTGGCAGGCTTTAGACGAAGAGTCCACACAGATTGCTCATGCAAAGGCCTGCGGAAAGATGTATCATGCACCCGTTTTCGCCAATGGAGATACAAGGAAACAGTTGCTGGCAAGAAGTATTTATCTGCTTTACAAGAAAGAATCGCTATGGACTCAGTCTCAAAGACTACGGGCAGAGATTCTCTTCAAAGAATATCCCGATATAAAGAAAGGATATTATCTGGCTATGCGGTTAGGCTTAATCTATCATCTGTGTAAGTTTAAAGATATTGCTTTGACAAGACTTGCAAGATGGTATGATGAAGTGGACAAATCGGGATTCCTTACCTTTGGAAGGGTGGCACGCTCTATACAAACACACTATCTGAATATTAGCAACTTCTTTGAAAGAAG
>NZ_JASLER010000079.1 GCF_030151085.1 Bacteroides sp.
CTTCCAAGCACAAGTATAGTGTATTACAGCTCGATGAGCTATTTCACTGTTAATTTCATGTAACACTTCTGTTGTATAAAAGGGAAAAGGACGCATCAATGTATTCATTACATTCCAGCGGAAAGGAAGATTTTTCCAATGTCCATGAAATAATATGTTCAAAATATCCTGATCATGCCACAATAGCGTATCTGCTTTCTCTTCAGCAATTTGCAAAGCTTCTTCAAATATATTTTGCTGACGCCAGAAATCTAAATTGATATGCAACAACCCAGCATTAAAATATTTGTCGTACATAGGGTAAGCTAAACGCTCAAAAGTTTCGGGCATAAAACTTAAAGTATCCATAACTGCAGCTAATGCTACATTAGTAACATCGATATCCCAAAGCGGACGAAGTTTCCCCGTAACAATCATATCACAGTCCATATACAGAATATGAGACAAATCTTTAGGTAATAACTCTGGTAGTTTTAAACGATAATAACTTGCTATAGAAATATGATCTTTCGCTCTTAAAGGAAATTTATGAAACAAGCTTTTATCCATCTCATAATACACTAAACTCTGACCATATTTTTCCACTATCTGAGAACACAACACTCTTTTATTGTCTGATACACCATCTAATAACAGATGTATAGTGAAACGTTCTTCTTTATTATTCTCAAATATAGAAATCAATAAAGTACCTAGATGTTGTATATAAGCATCGTCCGATGCTAAGACAATATGAATAGAATCCGATTTATCCATAATTACATCATATTTTAGAATTTAATTTCCTTCCCTACCACAAACTCCTCCCACCAAACTACCAGCGTTAGCAAATTAAAATATTGCAGCGCCTTATTCTGCTTATGCCAAAACCAGCCGCCTACTTGCCCCTCTTCACGATCATAGTTAACAAGGAACTTCTCAACCATATCACGACGCAAATATTCCTCCATTATACTAGAAGCAAGAATGAATTCTTTGAATCGTTTACGTTGTGCCGTATCACGGAAAAACAAAGGCATAGGAGCAAAGCCTCCCTGTTTTTTCTTAGAAGTGATAGCTTCGGGAAGCAATGGTTTATAGTGATATTTCAATAAATATTTTGAAACGGAACGTCCGCGAGCAATGTCTAAAGCACTATTTCCCTTGCATTTTAATCCAACTGGCAAGTCCTGTAGGAAATTATAAAGATCTAAATCCATAAAAGGAAACGTCAGGTTATTGCCAAACATCTGGGACATGCGGGAAGCTTTATATAAAATAATGCGATTGATTACAATTTCTAAATCCGAAACAATGGCATGCTGGGTATAAAGACTTTCAAAGCTACTAGTATTTGCCTTGGGAGATTGCGTAGGAAGAAAATCACGCTTGGGATTTTGCAAAAGCCCACACAACGCTGAATCTGAAAAGCCGAAACGTTCTCCTTCCAATACATGAAGAATCTTATCTAAATGGAAGTTGATACGCGAAAGTTTGCCACCGGTATCAAAACGTTCATGACTTAAAACCTTATTAGCGCATTGCAACAAAGGTCGCATGCCAGTACGTGCCGCAAGATAACGTAAAGCTACTTCACGGCCGGATGTACCGAAATATTGATCGCTACCATCACCACCCAAAATAACCTCCGGCTTATCGTCACCTATCATGCGCATAGCACAATAGTTAACCATCAATCCACCTTCCACAAAGGGTTCACCAAGAAAACGAACAATTTCAGGCAAAGCATTGATTTCACTTCCATCGATCTCATATTCATGGTGTCGGGTGTCAAAAGTATCGGACATCAATCGCGCCATTGGCAGTTCAGTCCAAGTATCTCCTTTAAACCCTACGGAATAAGAATCAATTTGACCATCGTATATACTACGTAAAGCTGCAAGATTAGAACCCGAATCGTAACCACCACTTAAAAGTATACCTACACGGTTACTATCACCAATTCTGCGGCGAATGGCCTGTTTATGAAGCTCTCCATATCGGTGTGAATAGCTTTCTATATCAGGATTTTTATCTATTACGACTTTATACTTAGTATTAAAAACACTATCACGCACAAGGATATTGACATCTTTCGAAAAGATATGAAACCTCTCTCCTGCTTCTAAAACAGAAACATCGGACATACCCCCAAAACCTTTTTTTAAAATTCCACGCTGAAGAAAAGTACTCAATGCAGAGGGATTATAGCTGAAGGATTTTTGGGATTGCTTTTGCAAAAACTGCCAAGAAGTGGAAAAATTCTTATCATCAGTGCAATAAACAGGATAATGCGTACCATGATGATCACGTACTATGCCACATTCCTTTTCTGCATAATATACGATTGTAAAAGAGCCATCTAAACGGGAAAATCCGTAAACAGGATCAGATGCATAAGCCACAGCTGCTATCTTCGCATCACTATCCTCAGGAGTTGATTGTAATATATCTCGATTATACAGAATTCCATAAAAGAAAAGCCGTAAATCAGCACTTTCAAAAACCGATTCCGGCTCATCACCCATCACTTGGGTTGTTCGCCAGTCTTTAAGACTTAATTTCCCGTATATCATAGTTCATATAAATTTCAATCATTATCCTGGCACCCCATGCTCCGTATGAATAAACTTCTTATTAGCCCCCCTCAGTTTAAAAATATTGGCAGCCATCAACAAGAAGGTGTAAGGGAGTGATTGCAGAGCCATCCCTAAACGGCTGGTACAATACCTTTTGGGAACTGCAACAAGCAGCGCTACAGCAAGCAGGATTAGCAGTACCCACCACTTAATCCCCCAAATCCATCTATAGCATGTAAATGCTACGGCGAGAAAGAAGGTAAAACCCATCAACAATAGACGGGGGATAGATACTTGCTGAAACAATTTATCGCAAAAGTCCCAGTTACGGGCGGCAAGTGCTTTCCACAAGTACTTGGCAAACATTTGGCAATAATGCCACTGTGCCGAAAGCCAACGACGACGCTGACGAGAGAAATCACCAGTGTTCTGGATTTTCTCGTCGAAGACAAAAGTCTCGGGCATATAATGGAAATGCTTACCTTGATAAAGCAGAGTCAGTTCAAGTTCACGGTCGAAACCACCCACTGCTTTGACATTTGCCATAGTATCGCGGAACAGATCGTAACGAAATGCCATTCCCGAACCGATGAGGGCAGCCGACATGCCTAGTTTGGCGTGCCCCAAACGGAAAATAGTATTGTTTATTTCTTCACTGATCGCATCGAGCAATGCCATATCATTATTCAAATTCTTGGCTACGCGATGGGCTTGCGCAATTTCAACTTTAGGGTTGGCGAACTGATCGTTTATATCATTCAAAAAATCGTAAGTAACTACATTATCGGCATCAAGTATCACAGCAATATCATAATCATTGCCTATGGCAGCCATGGCGGCATTCAAAGATTTGGATTTCGTACTGTTTTCAAAGTGTACTTCTACTAAGCGAATGGGAAGTTTTGACAATGAGGCATTAGTTGCAGGCTGCATACGATCTGAAATCACTACTATGTCAAACTTGTCCGAAGGGTAATCCTGATCCAGACAAGCATCTACACACTCACTTATCACAGCATCTTCACGATATGCAGGTATAAGTATAGCTATACGCTTATGCTCCTTTGCAGGCGCAGGTCTTGGCAAAGGCGGACGACGCGATGCCAGACTATAAATCAATAGATACAATATGTTTATCGCAAACAATATGTATAGCAACCAATCTATTATAGAAATTATATGTTCCAAAATCTAAGCTCTTTAATCTTTTTTATTTATCGATAAATGCCGTACTGCGAGACATGCGTTACAAAGATACAAAAAAAGAAAAAGAGTTTATACAAAAGTGATATTATTTTATTTCCCATTCATCTTCGCACCTCAAAAAAATTAGGTTATCTTTGTCTGCATTTTTAATAAACACTTAAATATGTCAAAAAATTATCTTTAGTACTTTGCCTTGAAGACAAGGTAGTAGTGGACATTAAAATTGATGTCACTCACACAAAAAATCCATTATTGGATATGTTTGAGATCATTGCAGAAGCAATTACTCATATCCTACAAAATCAAGATTGCTTGTCTGAACGCCAGAAAAGAGCGCTGGGACATTTGCGTAACATGACACGGCAACACGGAACGCAAAAGAAGTAGCAAACTGTGAAACAAATATTTACAGTGTTTCATAGGAGTCAGAATCACCTTAACACAAGAGCTCCACCGGTACATTAATTAAAATTATTTTAATTTTTAGCCAATGTACACTTTAGCTCCGATTTGGAATTATTGTCCTATCCATAAGCCCTCAGGAAGGGGATCGAAGTGCATAAAGTGTACAAAAGTCCATTTGCCAGATTAATATATAACCCGTACCTTCGTGGCATATTAATCGAAAGAACGCTACAATAAACGCCGTCGCCACCATAAGCAACCTCGCTTTGCGCAAGATCCCTTTCCTAAACAAACAACTGACATGAAAACAATTTTTTACTTGCAACACTCGCTTATGGCGATGAGCGATCCCAGAATGCAAAATCTTCTGGAAAAAGAAGGCCTCAGAGGTATCGGGGCTTACTGGTACATACTCGAAAAATTATCAATGGTGCCCGGGGAACGTGCACAAATAGAATACCTCCACCCTTTTAGCAAAGGCAAGAAGGTACCTTTTGCCTACCTCAAAAAAATCATCCTACATTACCTACTTTTCAGCATGGACGAAGAGGGATTTATCACACCCGAAGCACTGAATCCGATGCCTAAAAAGAAGCCAAAAAAGGATAAGGAATCCGCCGATTCCAAGTCAAAAAATGACAAAAATCGACAAAAAGCGTCGTTAAATAAAGCTAAAACGAAGCAGGAAAAATCAGGCAACAAGCTGAAAGATGGAACTTTAGCAAAAAGTGACATTGATAATACTAAAGAGAATATAAAAGATATAATAACAACAGCAACAACAGAAGAAAAAGAAGAGACTGCTGCTGCCGCTGTTACTTCTTCGGAATCTTCGGATGGCAACAAATTTTCGGACGGCAACGAACTTCAGCCCACTGTACCCCAAGAAACAACGCTCAACATCTGCGATGATTTCGGTCGACCACAACGGCCCTTACACAGTGTCCGCCCCTGGCAGGAATTAGCCGACGAATTGCTCAACGAAAACAGCGTATGGCTGGAAATAGCTTTCATGCGAAGCGGATACGGCACTCTGCTGAAACGGCATCTCAAGGCAGCAATAGAAATTTTCAAAAGCCACATCATAGCCTACGGCAAAGGAGACGACATGCTGGAAATGAGAGATATACAGAGCTATTTCATCAACTACGTAAATGCCGGAAGCCGCACGTCAAAGTCGCTGCACGAGGCACTCACCGCACTCGATGCCAAAGGATCTCCGAACAATCAAGGCAACGCCGATGAGCCTTACCGCTTCGAGCAATTCATCGACGGAAAGCGAACTTACCAAGGTTGTCCCATCCCCTACGATGCACCTCCAAGACCCGACGAAACCGCCTTTTGGGACGAAGAGCAACATGCATGGATTACAGGGAGAAAGGCAAAAAAATAGTGATCACTAATCACGCATCCCAGCATCTGAAATGATGCATGTCATTGTCCGGAATGACGCATCTTACCGCCCCAAATCACGCAGCTCATGTATCGTGAGCTACGTCATTCGAAGTGACGGGATGCGTCATAAGGGACGGTGAGATGCGTCATTTCAGAAACACAAGTTACAGTATATCATCGAGCATAAATAAGCCTACCAACATGAGAGATTTTCATAAATACGGGATTGACACCCGTGGCCGTAGCAGCGGCAAAGTAAGAACGATCTGCCCCCGGTGCAATGAGACCCGTGGGCACAAAGGAGACAAATCATTATCCGTCGATCTGGATCTCGGAGTGGCGCATTGCTTTCACTGCCAATATGCCATTTATATCCCCGACGACGCCGAAGAACGTACCAAGCAGGCACATCTCGAAAAATACCGGAAGTCCGCCAGCATTCCTTCGCACTTCCGCCGTCCCGTATTCGACCCTCAGAAATCGCAACTCAGCGAGAAACTGGAACTCTACTGGACAAAGGACCGTTGCCTGCCCCAAGAGTTGCTGAAGGAGCTGCGCATCACCGAACAAGAACAATTCATGCAGCAATCGGGCGCGAAGGAGAACTGCCTCTGTTTCAACTATTTTGAAGGAGATACGCTGGTGAACACCAAGTACCGTAGTGCGCAAAAGCATTTCATGATGGTGCCCGGCGCCGAACTTATCCCCTACAACGTAGACGGCATTTTGGGTAGCCGCGAAGCCATTATTACCGAAGGTGAATTTGACGCCTGCTCCCTGATGGCGGCTACCGGACGACGTGACATCATCTCCGTGCCCGCCGGAGCGCAGAGCAATCTTTCCTGGATGGACCGCTTCGTCGAAACCCACTTCGATGACAAAGAAACCATCTACCTCGCCACAGACAACGACCAAGCCGGACAAGTGTTGCAACAAGAGCTGATCCGCCGTCTGGGTGCCGAACGATGCCGATTGGTGAACTACGGACCCGGATGCAAAGATAGCAACGAACATCTTGTTCAATACGGAGCAGAAAGCCTTCGCATCTGCCTGGAGCAAGCCGAAGAAATTCCGTTGGAGGGTGTTTTCAATGCCGGAGACTATCAGGATGAGTTACGTTCTATCTTCGAAAACGGCCTGAAACGAGGTGCCGAAACCGGATGGTCCAACTTCGACGAAAACTGTACCTTCGAGACAGGCCGACAGATGGTAGTGACCGGACGTCCCGGCGATGGAAAATCTGAATTCACCGATGAGCTGGTCTTGCGTCTCTGCCTGAAGCATGGATGGAAAGTGGCTTACTACTCGCCCGAAAACATGCCCGTAGAATATCACTTGAAGAAGCTCGCCGACAAACTGCTGGGTAAAGAATTTTCGGCAAACACCTACGGCATGACTGAAGGCATGTACCAGCAAGTAGCGGATTGGTTAGCAGGAAACGTAACACATATCTTGCCCGGTGGTCAGGCTTACTCCATCGACAATATCCTCGAAAAAGCCCGCCAACTGGTGCGCCGCAGGGGTGTGCGTACAGTAGTCATCGACCCGCTGAACCGGCTGGAGCAGACCGAAGGTACTACGGAACGGGAGTTTATCCGCTCACTGCTCAATAAGCTCAGTCGTTTTGCCATCCAGCACAAATGTCTGGTTATCCTGATAGCCCATCCGCGCAAGGTGAATCGTAACGAGCAGACCGGCGCACAAAGGCGTATAGAAATGAACGACATTAATGGTTCCGCCGATTTTGGCAATATGTCGGACTACTGTATCGACGTAGACCGTGACGATGCAAAAGGGATGGTAACCATTTATATTGACAAAGTGAGATTCAAGCATCTGGGGCGTGGAAATACTTGCGCCAAGTTTGTGTACGACTTCGTGAGCGGACGCTATTTTCCTTGCGAGGAAGACATTATACAGACATCCGAAGGAGACCAGCCGGGACCTGTAAACACGCAGTCCGACCATAGTATTTGGTTGAAAAAAGAAGAGGAACAAACTTGTTTATTCAGCTAAAAATCAGTACATTTGTATAGTATTATAACGATAAGTAACCTAAACTTTAAGTATGATGAAAACAGATGTTTCTTCCTTAGAATCCTCTTTTCCTATCCGTAGTTACGGGAAGGGTGAATTGGCAATGTGCTATATTCCGAACGTAACGCAACAAACAGCCGTAAACCAGTTCAACGAGTGGGTACACACCGCTCCCGGACTGGAACAACGCCTGCTAGACACAGGTATGAACCGCGCATGCCGACGCTATACGCCTGCACAAGTGCAGCTCATGGTCAATGTTTTCGGGGAGCCTTAAGACTCCCCTTTTTTTTATGCAGCACACAAAATTATACTCGAAGAATATTTATTACTTCTTTCTCACTTGTTATTTGCTTTGTTATCGTATCTTCGCAGAAACTTTAAGTATTGGTTATGAAGCAATCATTTAGTATATTTATACTCATACTATGTTATTATAGTTCGGCAATGGCATTGACTATAAATAAGGATAGTCTTATTCGCATTGCAAAAACTACATCAAATCAAAATCTAAAAGCAAATATATACAGAGATCTGGCAGACTTTTATAATAAAAAGCCTGAAGAGACACATTATCTCAAATTATTGTACCAGTTGGGCAAAGAGACGAAGAACAAAGAATTGGTATTAAATGCTCTGACCGACCTGGCTTCTTCACACACCGTCAATATGAACTTCGATTCAGTGTATTATTACATTAATGAAATTAAAAAGGAAGTCGACGTGCAAGCAGAAAACAAATGCCTGTCTTACATCCGGATGAAACTCTTCGATGCCAGAAGGTATCAAGGAAAAAAAGAAGCGAAAGATGCACTTGACTATGAACTTGACTTTTTTAAAAGTGCAGACAAAAATAATATATACATCCAGATAGAAAGAGCCTATGTATCGGGAGGCAGCTTGATTGATTTTCAAAAATTCCAGGAAGCTAACGTTCATTTGGAAGAAGCATATCAAATGGCCAATAAACTATCCGATCGGGATGATATGAGATACCGTATCGCGACCAAATGGCTATATGCCAATAATCTCAGAGATTTAGGAAGAATGGACGAATGTGCAGAAGCGCTTGAAAGTCTTGTAGAATTATACAAAAACGATTATGAGGATAATTACTTAGGAAAACGAATTTACTATAACATTGAAAGCAATTATCTCCAGTGTTACGCATCATTGCTTATGCTTTCCGCAACATTGCCTAAAAAGAAATTGCAATATTACATTGATGAAATAAAAAAGATAGGAATGAACGTCACCGATCTGCGTGATCGCTATAGCTATCTCCTGGCAATGAATAATTACTATCTTTTTATAGGGGACTATCCGAATTCATTAGCCAACATCAACGAGCAAATAGGAATAATCCGCACGATTATGCCCAAGTATTTACCTTTTAAGTTCAAGTTGCAAGCGGATATCTATGAAGAAATGGGCGACTACCAGAATGCATTGGAAAAGCATAAGACCTACATACAACTCAAAGACTCATTCACGCTGAAAGAGAGGCAGGAGCAACTCAACACGCTTCAAGTGGAATATGAGGTGGACAAACTGAAATATGAAAAAGCAAACCTTGAAAGCAGAAACAAACGGATGCAGATTATTACACTTTCCATCATTCTGTTGCTAGCCATTCTCGCCTGTATCTACTTCTACTATCATTGGAAAAAGGAGAAGCAGATGAAGATGAACCTCTTCATCCTTCATCAGAAAGCAGGAGAAAGCGAACGGATGAAAGCCGAATTTATCAACTCCATGTGTCACGAGATACGTACACCGCTGAATTCCATCGTAGGATTTTCGGATATTATCTTGGACGAAGATTACGATGATGAATCGAAAGCCGAATTCCGCGAGTTGATTAAAACGAATGCGGGGATGCTGACTACGTTGATTGATGATCTGTTGGTGGTTGCCAATCTCGATTCGTCCAGGGAATTGCTTCCCTGCGAAGTTGTGAATGTCAGTAACATTTGCCGGGAAGAGTTCAGAAAAACCGAGCAAAGGAACCAGAAGCCAATCAATTATGTGCTGAATGTTCCGGAAGAAGAGGTCTTGTACTCAACCAATGCGAAACATCTTTCTATCGTTCTGGAAAACTTACTGAGCAACGCATACAAATTTACACAAAAAGGCTGCATCACTTTGGAACTTCTAAAGAGTGAGAACCCTGATAGTATTCGGATACAAATCAGTGACACAGGTTGTGGTATCCCGCTCGACAAGCAAGAAGTGGTCTTTGAGCGATTCATCAAGCTCGACTCTTTTACACAAGGAAACGGAATCGGTTTGTTTCTCAGCAAACTAATCATCTCCCGACTGATGGGAAGCATTGAAATTGATTCGTCGTACACTGACGGTGCCCGTTTTGTTATTTCTTTGCCGGCAATGAAGTAGTTTTATCCTCTGATATCCTCTCCTAACCTCCGTATACCTCCCCTAAGCTCCGCCCACCCTACTCCGATGTAGTATCTTTGTACCAACGAAACGAAGCAGGAATATCACTGCAGGGATATTCTTATGAATTCGTTTCGGGTATGAAATATTATTCATCAATCTTTAAAACATCAACAATCATGTCAAAAGCATTAGTTGTTCGTGGTCAACGCCACAAGAAGGTGGGAGATAAAAGTTCTCCGATGGTATACACGCTACGTCGTAAATCCAAAGATGCCAAAATCTTTGACCTCGCCCGTATAGCACAGGATATTGAGGCTCTGGGTGGTATGTCGGCCGAAGACGTGGAGCATGTAGGCAAAGCTATCGTGCGCCAAATGCGTCAGACGCTTACTGACGGTAACAGCGTTCGTTTGGACGGCTTCGGTATCTTCCACACTACCTTCCGTTGTCGTGCCACCGAAGTAGCCAAAGAGTGCACAGTGAAGAATATTGAGCGAGTAAACATCCGTTTCAAAGTAGCCAACACCTTGCGTCTGGTGAACGATGCCGTCGCCACCACCAAGGGAGCTCCGAATAATCTTGTCTTCGAGCTGGTATCCGAGGATAATAGCGAGAACTCTGGTAGCGGAGGTAATGCCGGTGGAGGGGGAGATGAGAATGATAATCCGTTGGGATAAATAACCACTAATCACTATTTTATGATGAGTACAAAATCTTCAACTTGGGACAAGGTATTGAAAGTAATAATTGCTATTGCTTCGGCAGTATTGGGTGCGTTAAGTGCGCATGCTATGACGCGGTAACCACCAGCTTATCATTTAGAACTTTCAGTCCTGACTTTTATGAGAGAAATTAATCTAATTGTGATACATTGTAGCGCCACGTGCGAGGACCATCCCTTTACCGAACAAGCCTTAGAGTCCGCACACCGCAGGCGTGGATTTGATGGTATCGGCTATCACTTCTATATCCGCCGTGACGGGTATATCTTGACTACACGCCCGGTCGAGAGGGTCGGCGCCCACGTTCGTGGCTACAATGCTCACTCTATTGGAATCTGCTACGAAGGCGGATTAGACCACTATGGTCTGCCCAAAGACACGCGTACAGAATGGCAACGGCACTCACTACGGGTACTGGTACGGGCCTTGCTGATGGATTATCCCGAAGCTCGGATAGTAGGGCATCGTGACCTCAGCCCGGATCAGAACGGAAATGGTGAAATAGAGCCGATGGAATGGACGAAACAATGTCCGTGCTTTGAGGTGAAAAGGGAGAAGTGGTAGCACTTCTCCCTTTTTAGAATTTATCTGATATATTGTCCTTCTATCCAATTATTAGTAATATGCTTTACCAAAATACGATTCTTTAATTCTACAAAGAAAATATACCACGTCGTTTTAGGAGAACTCTTACGTTTAAAGAAAGCATATTGCAAATTCTCCCCATATTTTGCAAAATGATATTCCACTGAAGGAGATACTTTATAATGAGGTACGGAAGATAATTGAGTAATAAAATCAACTATATCATCAACTACATGTTCTGCAGATTCATAAGAAGGTTTATATCCATCTATCACCAAAACATCTGAAAGACAGTACAAAAAATCTTCTACTTCAGGTAAAACATGTATTTCAATCGCTGGCATAGACATCTTTTAATCTCTTCTTACACAAAATACGAAAATCTTCCGCTGATAAGCTTCTCTCCCATTCTTCTTCAAATTGCTCTTGCCAACCAGTTTGTTTCTTCACAAAATCCAAAACGACACTGACTTCCTGAGGCTCATCCATACGCATTATTCGATTGACCAATTGTACCTTTAAAGCATTTATATCTCCATAAGGCATCGCAGGTTCAGATACCGATGAAGGTTCTGAAATATGTTTCTTATATGCTTTTGCACTCATCACTATAACTATTTTCCTGTAAAAATAACCTTTTCAACAGATATATGCAAGAAATTATTTGAAAGAAAACTTTATTCCTCACATAACTCAATCTACTAGTATATACAATAAAAAAACGAGCAAGCTCTCACGAACTCCTCGCCACTGTAAGAAAAGCCTTAAGGCTTTTCTTTTAAATTACATCTAATTTGTTATCCAAAAAAACTAATCTTTCTTCTTACCTCTAAAAAACAAACTTCAATTACCTAATCTGAAAACTTTAAATCTTAATTTTACCTTTTTTCCTAATTACCTAAATTTTTAATCCAAATATTAGTCTATGAAAAAATGTTTCAATCTTTTTTACCTATTACAACTAATTACCTTATTTAACTGAAAACTTTTATAGTGCAATTTCCCAACTGCTCTGCAAAGGTAAAAGGTTTTTGCGTGTTCGCAAACGTTCGGGACATTTTTTGTATGTTTTATAACATTGTTTTAGATTAAAAGCGTAATATTTACACTTATAAACACTTTATCGGCTATTTTGAGAGATAAATAGTATCAGTCAGCGTCTTAAGGAAGGCTACAATATCTGATTCTTCTTCCGGAGTCAAGCCCAAATCGCCTAACTCGTCATAATTGACGGTGGCAGGATATTCGGCAGGCGGAAATTCATCGCTGATGTCACGCACATTGTAGAAATGAACAATCTCTTCAAGAGTCTTGAAGTAGCCGTTATGCCCATAGGGAGCAGTCAGGGCTATATTGCGCAATGTAGGAACACGAAATTTGCCATTTTCTTCTTCCTTGCCGATAATCACTCCCAACCCCAAGTCGAGACTATCTTTTGTCAGGAGGAAATAGCCTTCGGGAACTTGAAAATGAGGATTGTCCGGATTACGGGGAATGCCCAGATTATCGTAAGTATGGTCGGTGAAGAGTACATGATGGGCATACTTGTCTTCATCCAGAATATGACATTCGGCACATTTACCTTTATCCTTGAACAGTTTCAAACCTCGTTTTTCCGGTGGAGTAAATTTACTCTTCTTCTTTTGCCAGGCATCGTATTTAGAAGAGAAAGAGTTTATCTCTTTCGAAGATTGATAAGCAGCCAAAGCATCGGTAATATAAGAATACAGACTATCGACGTCGGAGGTTTCGCCATACAGGCGTACCAGCTCGGAATAATATGGCGCACGACGTATCTTCCCAACCACGGTTGTGCGATCCGGATTGCCCATTTCTACAGGATTAAGGAAAGGTTCTCCGGCCTGATGTTGCAACGACGGAGAACGCCCGTCCCAGAAAAGTCCCCCTACAAAAGTTTCCTCTTCTTCGTCAAAATAGAGAGTAGGCACGTACATAGAATAACACACTGTCATAGAGTTGCGTTGCGAATAAAGTCCGCGAACAGCACCTTCGGAAACGATACGTGCATCACGGTCGGCAAAACCACGGGAAGAGGTATGGCAGGTTGCACAAGATTGCCCCGCCGGTTCGGATAAAAGCTCATCTTCGAAGATTAATTTGCCCAAAGCTTCTTTTTGAGATTGCATAGAGCTACGGGAGGTGCAGGAAAGCATCCCCAAGGCAAGTCCGCCACAAAACAACAGATTGTAAAAAGTCAATCGTTTCATAAGGTGTTCGTATTATAGCAATTCTTATTGACCTTGACAAAAATAGACCTTTTTTTGCACAGCACAAACAAATGCTATAAAAAAACAAACCACCGAAGTACCGCAGCACTTCGATGGTTGTCCTCTTTAAACACCTTTAAACAAAACAATTATAAGTACAATTTACGATGTACGATGTACGATTTGCTATGCAGATTATAGCGCAGCCAAATCGTACATCGTAAATCGTACATCGTAAATCATCATGCTTGTTTTCTTGCTTCGGCAATATATGCCAGAGCTTCTTTGCACTTTTCTGTAACGTATGCCCAGTCTTCGGCAGCCACTTTATCATTCGGGAAGAGTTTAGAACCCATACCCACACAGAATACACCTGCCTTAATCCAAGAAGTCAAGTTTTCCTGAGTTGGTTCAACGCCTCCGGTTACCATCAGTTTTGACCAAGGCATAGGAGCTAACAGACCTTTTACGAGTTTTGCTCCCAGCACATCACCGGGGAAGATTTTGCAAAGATCGCAACCTACTTCTTGAGCAAATCCTACTTCAGACACGCTTCCGCATCCCGGAGTGTAAGCCACCAGGCGACGGTTACAGATCTTAGCTATTTCAGGATTGAACAACGGTCCTACCACAAAGCAGGCACCAATTTGCAAATATAGCGCTGCCGTTGCAGGATCAACAATAGACCCTACTCCCATCGCCATCTCCGGACATTCCTTTGCCGCGAATTTTACTACTTCAGCAAATACTTCATGAGCAAAGTCGCCACGGTTAGTAAATTCGAATGCACGAACTCCACCCTCATAACAAGCCTTTACTACTTTCTTTGCCACTTCTGCATCTTTATGGTAGAATACAGGAACCATTCCGGTTGAACCGATCTTATTTAATACGGCAATCTTATCAAACCTACTCATAATCTTATTTACGATTTAACGATTTACAATTTACGATTGATATTACTTTAATTTATTTACGATTTAACGATTCATACTTCTTTTGCCAACCGATTCCTTGTAGTGATAATAGAACTCACTATAATCTTATACAATTCATGCGCTTCCTGTTGCAAGTCATACAGTTTATTGGCGGGAATCATTTCACTTTCAGCTATAATTTCTAACCAGTGTATAGTTTCATCAAGTTCTTCTTCTACCATTTTCAACTTATTCAGAAAATCCTTATCTGACTTTCCCAAGCAAGCTGCTCTATAATTAGCGGCAGGAGATGTTCCGGAACGTACTATTTGTTTGGCTATAGCTATTGATGAAATCCGGTTCGGCATACAATCTACCATTTTAATTATCCTCAAAGAAAATTCTTTCAGCCTAATTTTCAATTCTTCTGAATTCATTTCTACAGTAATTTCAATCGTAAATTGTAAATTGTCAAATCGTACATAGCTTTATCTTTGCACACGACCACTTGCATCGCCACCAGCCAGCGCTTCTACCTCTTCTACAGAAACCAGGTTGAAGTCACCATTGATAGTGTGTTTCAGTGCTGAAGCAGCTACAGCGAATTCAAGAGCAGCAGCCTGGTTGGGCTTCGTCATCAGACCATGAATGATACCACCTGAGAAAGAATCGCCACCACCTACACGGTCGATGATCGGATCAATATCGTAACGCTTAGACTGATAGAATTCCTCACCGTTGTAAATCATTGCCTTCCAACCATTGTGAGTAGCGGAGAATGATTCACGCAAAGTAGAAATTACATATTTGAATCCGAACTCTTTAGCCATCGCTTTGAAGATACCTTTGTAGCCTTCAGCATCAGTTTTACCACCTTCTACGTCAGCATCGGGTTTGAAACCCAGACAGAGTTCGGCATCTTCTTCGTTACCGATACAAACGTCTACAAACTGCATAAGAGGTTTCATGATTGATTGGGCTTTTTCTTTCGTCCAGAGTTTCTTACGGAAGTTGAGATCAACAGAAACGATTACATCGTGACGTTTGGCAGCTTCGCAAGCCAGACGGGTCAGTTCGGCAGCTTTGTCGGAGATAGCGGGAGTAATGCCTGACCAGTGGAACCAGTCGGCACCTTCCATAATAGCGTCGAAATCAAAATCAGCAGGTTCGGCTTCGGCGATGGAAGAGTGTGCACGGTCGTAAATAACCTTGCTGGGACGCATAGAAGCACCGGTTTCAAGATAGTAGATACCTACACGGTCGCCACCACGTGAGATAAAGTCTGTTTTTACGCCATACTTGCGCAGCGCATTCACCGCAGACTGACCAATTTCGTGTTTCGGCAACTTGGTTACAAAATAAGCATCATGTCCGTAGTTGGCACAGCTGACTGCTACATTAGCCTCACCGCCACCATATACTACATCAAAAGAGTCGGATTGTACAAAGCGAGTGTTCCCCGGAGTAGACAATCTCAGCATGATTTCACCTAATGTAACTACTTTCTTTCCCATAATTTTTATGTTTTTATTAAATATGTGATTAATTTGTTTCCTTTCAATTTATCATATCAGGGTATAAAATCCATATAAGTACCTGATTATATGTGAACTAATTCGTGCTTTCGTTTGTTCTATACAGGCACCGTGTGCGGGCACAAAGATACAACAATTTTTGAAATACAAAAAATTATCATATATTTGTGTCGAAAATATTAAGATTATTATTGTGTGCGAGCACAAAACGATGTACGATTGAACGATTTACGATGTACGATTAAAGTTAGACCCTTTAATCAAGATAAGAACATCGCATCATCGTCAGCCAAGCAAACTTCAATCGTACATCGTAAATCGTTAAATCGTAAATAAAAAGATGTCAGAAAGAATTAGAATAAAGGACATCGCCAAAATGGCGGATGTATCGGTGGGCACCGTTGACCGTGTAATCCATGGACGTAGCGGCGTTTCTGAGGCTAGCCGGAAGCGTGTGGAAGAAATTTTAAAGCAACTGGACTACCAGCCCAACATGTATGCCAGCGCTTTGGCATCAAACAAAAAGTATGCATTTGCCTGCCTGCTGCCTATGCACCAGAAAGGGGAATACTGGACGGACGTAGAATCCGGCATCCACGAGGCTGTAGAGACTTATTCCGACTTCAATGTAAGCGTGCTACTCTCCTATTACGATCCGTATGATTACCATTCGTTTGCCGAAGCTTCCGGTAGCATTCTGGAACAAGAACCGGACGGAGTAATGTTCGCCCCTACTGCTCCGCAATATACCAAGCCCTTTACAGATGGTCTGACCGAACGAAATATACCTTATATATATATCGACTCAAATATCAAGGAAGAACCTGCCCTCTCCTTCTTCGGACAAAACTCACACCAAAGCGGATATTTCGCCGCTCGCATGCTGATGCTTCTTGCCGGAGAAGATGCGAAGGAGATTGTTATCTTCCGCAAGATAAACGAGGGTATTGTAGGTTCAAACCAGCAAGAACGCCGCGAAATAGGTTTCCGTGAGTACATGCAGAAATACCATCCCGCCTGCCACATCCTGGGACTGGATTTACATGCCAAACGCGACAGTGAGGACTCGCAAATGCTGGACGATTTCTTCCGTAAACATCCTACCGTAAAGAATGGCATCACTTTCAACTCCAAAGCATACGTGATTGGCGAATATTTGCAGAAAAAGCAAATAACCGGTTTCAATCTTATGGGATACGACTTACTGCAACGCAATGTGGACTGCCTGATGCAAGGCAGTATCTCCTTCCTTATTGCCCAACAACCTAGATTGCAGGGTTTTGACGGCATCAAAGTTTTGTGCGAACATCTTATTCTGAAAAAAGAAATCGCAAGAGAAAACTTCATGCCTATTGATTTGTTGACAAAAGAGAATATTGAATTTTATATAAACAATGATTAATATTTAATAGGCTGCGCAATAACACCGAATGGCATTAATCATTAAACATTGATCATTGAAATGGAAACCAAATATTTGAAAATAAACCCTGCCGATAATGTTGCAGTAGCCATAGTAGCCCTGCCAGCTGGTGAAAAGTTAACGATAGACGGAAAGGAAATCACATTGAATGAAGATGTGCCTGCCGGACACAAATTCGCACTGAAAGATTTCGCTGAAGGCGAGGACATCATCAAGTACGGTTATCCCATCGGACACGCCCAGAAAGTGCAAAAACAGGGTGACTGGATGAATGAAAACAATATCAAAACCAACCTCTCCGGTTTGCTGGAATATACCTACAAGCCCGTGAATGCGGATCTGGATATTCAGAAAAAGGACTTGACTTTTAAAGGTTACCGTCGGAAAAACGGAGATGTAGGGGTCCGCAATGAAATCTGGATTATCCCTACCGTAGGTTGTGTAAACGGCATTGTCAACCAGCTTGCCGAAGGTTTGCGCCGTGAAACGAACGGTATAGGCGTGGATGCAATTATGGCTTATCCGCATAATTACGGTTGCTCACAACTGGGCGATGACCATGAAAATACAAAGAAGATTCTCAGGGATATGGTGTTGCATCCCAATGCAGGTGCAGTGCTCGTTGTGGGCTTGGGTTGTGAAAACAATCAGCCGGATGTGTTCCGTGAGTTTCTGGGCGAATACGATCAGGATCGTGTGAAATTTATGGTTACGCAAAAGGTAGGTGACGAATACGAAGAAGGCATGGAACTCTTACGCGACCTTTATGCAAAAGCAAGCCGGGACCAGCGTGAAGATATTCCGTTGAACGAACTGCGTGTAGGCTTGAAGTGCGGCGGTTCGGATGGTTTCTCGGGTATCACAGCCAATCCGTTGCTCGGAATGTTCTCCGACTTCCTGATTGCCCAAGGCGGTACAAGCGTACTGACGGAAGTACCCGAAATGTTCGGCGCAGAAACGATTCTGATGAATCGTTGCCGTACAAAAGAATTATTTGACGATACCGTTAAGTTGATAAATGACTTCAAAGAATATTTCCTTTCGCACGGCGAACCGGTCGGTGAGAATCCGTCTCCGGGCAACAAAGCCGGCGGTATCTCCACACTCGAAGATAAAGCACTGGGATGTACACAGAAATGTGGTAAGAGCTATGTAGAAGGAGTACTTCCATACGGCGAACGTCTGAAAGTAAAAGGCCTGAACCTGTTGTCCGCTCCGGGCAATGACTTGGTGGCAGCTACTGCCCTTGCCTCTTGCGGATGTCACATAGTACTGTTTACTACAGGACGCGGCACCCCGTTCGGAACGTATGTACCGACCATGAAGATTTCTACAAATTCTACGTTGGCAAAGAACAAACCGGGCTGGATTGATTTCAACGCAGGCGTCATTGTTGAAAACGAACCGATGGAAAAGACGTGCGAACGTTTCATTGATTATATAATCAAGGTTGCAAGCGGTGAATTTGTCAACAATGAAAAGAAGGGATACAAAGAAATAGCGATCTTTAAAACAGGGGTAACCTTGTAAGAGTGGAAAGTGGAAAGTTGAGAATTGAAAGTTTAGAACCGGAAGTTGAAAAATAGATAGAGAGATGGGTGGCGCAAAACTATTTTGCGTCACTCTTTGTTTTTTATAACTTTGCAGCGGTTTTAATAAATAGCAAGTATAGACATGTCTTCACTTACAAATACAACTCAAAAGCAAGGAGGCTGGTGGGCGCTCAGTCCGCTGATGGTATTTCTTTGTCTTTACCTGGTGACTTCTCTCCTGGTGAACGACTTCTATAAAGTCCCTATCACCGTTGCATTCCTGCTCTCTTCTTGTTATGCGATTGCCATTACACGGGGGCTGAAGCTGGAGCAACGTATCTACCAATTCTCGGTAGGTGCCAGCAACAAGAATATCATGTTGATGGTATGGATCTTTATCCTTGCCGGCGCATTTGCCCAAAGTGCCAAACAGATGGGTGCCATTGATGCAACGGTAAACCTCACTTTACATATTTTGCCGGACAACTTATTGCTTGCAGGCATCTTCATTGCCGCCTGCTTCATCTCCCTCTCTATCGGAACAAGCGTAGGAACGATTGTTGCGTTGACTCCTGTAGCCGTGGGACTTGCCGAAAAGACGGGAATCGATCTTCCTTATATGGTTGCCATTGTAGTGGGCGGTTCATTCTTCGGAGATAATCTTTCATTTATATCCGATACCACTATTGCCTCGACCAAAACGCAGGATTGCGTAATGCGGGACAAATTCCGGGTGAACTTTATGATTGTAGTACCTGCGGCGATCATCGTACTGGGTATTTACATCTTCCAAGGATTATCCATATCCGCACCCGCACAGGTACAAGCCATCGAATGGATCAAAGTAATCCCCTACCTCATTGTATTGGGCACTGCTATAGCGGGTGTCAATGTGATGTTGGTACTTCTACTCGGAATTATCTCGACCGGAATTATTGGAATATGCACAGCTACGGGAATAATCAGTATCGGTGCGGCTCCGGTAGAAAGTGTAGCGGTAAATACCGCCTTCTTCGATTGGTTCGGTGCCATGGGCACAGGCATAACGGGTATGGGAGAACTTATCATCATAACGTTGCTGGCAGGTGGTATGTTGGAAACGATCCGTTACAACGGAGGCATAGATTTCATTATTTCACGCCTCACCCGTCACGTCACAGGCAAGCGGGGGGCAGAATTCAGCATTGCCGCCCTCGTCAGTATTGCCAATCTCTGTACCGCCAACAATACAATAGCCATTATCACCACCGGACCAATAGCCAAAGACATCGCACAACGTTTCCATCTGGACCGCCGCAAAACGGCAAGTATTCTGGATACATTCTCATGCCTCATACAAGGAATCATTCCATACGGAGCGCAAATGCTGATTGCTGCGGGGCTGGCAAGCATTTCACCTCTCAGCATCATAGGAAATTTATATTATCCCTTCTGCATGGGAGCCTGTGCCATATTGGCTATAATTATAAGATATCCGAGGAGATACTCTTGAAATTTATGATTTAATTTGCTCATACAATGCAATTAAATCGTAAATCGTAAATCGTAAATCAAAAAATTATCTTACCTTTGCAGCCGCTATTACGAGATAGTAGCATAATTCAAATCATTAACTAAAACATTTAAATTAAATGGCAACAAAAATCAGATTGCAAAGACATGGACGTAAGAGCTACGCTTTCTACTCTATCGTTATTGCAGATGTAAGAGCACCACGTGATGGTAAATTTATTGAGAAGATTTGTACTTACAACCCTAACACCAATCCTGCCACAGTAGATTTGAAGTTCGACCGCGCACTTGACTGGGTATTGAAAGGCGCACAACCTACTGACACCGTTCGTAATATTCTTTCTGACGAAGGCGTATACATGAAGAAACATCTTCTTGGCGGTGTAGCAAAAGGTGCATTTGGTGAAGCAGAAGCTGAAACTAAATTCGAAGCTTGGAAGAACAACAAACAAACAGGTTTGGCTGCCCTGAAAGCTAAAGAAGACGAAGCTAAGAAAGCTGACGCAAAAGCACGTCTGGAAGCAGAAAAGAAAGTAAATGCAGAAAAAGCTAAAGCATTGGCTGAAAAGAAAGCCGCTGAAGCTGCTGCTAACGCACCTGCAGAAGAAGCAACTGAGGCTCCTGCCGAAGAAGCTCCCGCTACAGAAGCTGCTGCTGAATAATAGTAAGCACAGCATTATCTACAAAAATGGGATTAAAACTATAAAATCCTCTCCGGTACTATCGGAGGGGATTTTTTATTTATTATCTTTGTAACTATTATCATTCACTTAAAAGAATCAAGCAATGAAAAAGTTAATTTATCTCCTCGCTGTTACTGCCGTATTTGCAGCTTGTAACAGTGGAAACAAGGGCTACACCATAACTGGAACCGTAGATGGTTCGGCCAATGGTGACACCGTATTCCTGGAAACTGTAGAAGGACGCCAATTCGTAAAATTGGATACTGCAGTAATCGAAAACGGAACTTTCACCTTTAAAGGTACACAAGACTCTGCTGTCAATCGTTACATCACTTACAAACCGGCTGGAAAAGAAGGCATCGCAATCGATTTCTTCCTCGAAAACGGAAATATCAACATCAAGATGTCTCAGGATGAAAAATCTGCTACCGGTACAACTAACAATGATATTTTCCAAGGAATCAGAGTACAGATGGACGGCGTGAACAAGCAGATGATGACTATCTATGAATCCATGTCCGATACTACTTTGACCGACGAACAACGTCAAGCCAAAGGTCAGGAAATGGACGCATTAGATAATAAGCTCATAGAAATTGCAAAAGCAGAAATCGGCAAGAACATAACCAACCCTGTAGGTATACTCCTGTTGAAACAGAATTACTACTACTTGGATGTTGCAGATCTTGATCCGTTAATGCCGCAAATCCCTGCCGCTTATAACAATGACGAAGTTATTACCAAAATTAAAAACAACGTAGAAAACATGAAAGCTACTGCCGTAGGACAAAAGTTCACAGATTTCGAAATGCTGACTCCGGAAGGTAAGGCTGTAAAGCTGTCTGATTATGCAGGTAAAGGTAAAGTAGTCCTCGTTGACTTCTGGGCTAGCTGGTGTGGTCCTTGCCGCCGCGAAATGCCTAACCTGGTAGAAGCATACGCCAAATACAAAAACAAGAACTTCGAAATCGTAGGTGTATCATTAGACCGTGACGGCGAAGCTTGGAAAGAGGGTATCAAAAAGCTGAACATCACCTGGCCGCAAATGTCCGACTTGAAATACTGGGACAATCAGGCAGCTAAAATGTATGCTGTAAGCAGCATTCCTCACACTATGCTGATTGACGGTGAAGGTACTATCATTGCACGTGGCTTGCACGGTGACCAACTGGAAGCTAAATTAGCGGAAGTAGTAAAATAAGCGGAAGCCTGAGAAAACAATATAAATGACGCACTTCGATAAGGTAAATGACATTGATCATGCCTTACGAAGTGCGTCATTCGTATTTAGAAACTGCGTCGTTTCAGTTGATAAGGTGTGTCGTTTCTCAGGAGAAGATACGTTCTGCCATCTCCTTGCCCAACCGAATAGTCTCCCACTGTGCTTCTTCATCATCATCCGACGGAGAAAGTACAACGTTAGCATCCGGCAAGCACAAAGTAAAACGTTTCAAAGGAATATAATTCAATACATTCTCCGTCTTGGCTTGCAGCTCGTCCAGTTCATCTTCATGGGGATAGCGGGAAAGGACAAAGCCGAATATCGCCTCCTTTTCATGCAAGAACCATAACAGACGCGTACGGTCGCAAGAACCACAATCGTAATTCAAGAAATAAGCATCGGCTCCATGCAATTGCACCAACATGTCTGTCGGAGCATGGAAAGCGACAAACATTCCGGCAGGACGTTCACGCAACACACGGTTATTCAGGTTAATGGTTTCTTCCATAACTACGGAATGAACACCATCGAACTGTATATAACGGCAACCTGCCTCAGAAAGCTTATTTAGTAGGAATTTATAAGCAGAAGCTATATCGTCCGCCAAGAGGCGCAAATCCGGATAGATGGTTTCCAACTGGCTCCGTTCCACTCTTTGAAGGAGCTGTGTCATTACTTCGGCAGGCGAAGGAATATGTTGTTTCGACATTACGTCTGTACCGGCTACAGAAACTAAGAAAGTAAATTCTTCGAGAATAGGATGTTGAAGCAGATTTATACGATCAGTAATTTCCAAGGCAGAACCTTCGGTGAAAAGTGTATTATCTTTAGTACGAATACCTTCCCAGCTTTCCAAAAAATCACGGCTTCGGAAACCACCGTCGGAAACGACTTTCATATCTGACGCTTTGAGTCTGTCTACAAGTTTGCGGATTTCCGCATCCTCTATCTCCTGCAAAGTATGTCGATTAATCTGTTCTTTCTGATATTGTTCACGGGCTTTTTTCAATACTGATGGTACACAGAATGCACCTGCAATGTCCAATTTATAAGGGGGAAATACATTTGCCATATTCATTTTTCCTTTGAGTTATAAAAAACAATGATGCTTCATTCTAATACCCTTACTTACTTATTAAGCATTAAGGATGAGAGCGTTAAGCAAACTGACGAAATGCAAATATAATCAAAGTATTTGAAAATCTATAATCTGATATCATTATTTATCTTCCTTTTACAATTGGAGAATATATATCTTTCGACACAGAATGGTTTCATTTTCCAGCAGAAAGTCTTACCTTTGCACCCGTTTTCAGTAGATATTAGCATGAACTCATCGAAAGAACTAAAGGATATTGCACGATTCCTTCAAGAATACGCCAACCGACTCATGGGATCGGGGGTGCATACTTCGCGTGTAATACGAAATACCCGAAGGATAGGGCATTCATTAAATGTAGATGCCAAAATAAGTCTTTTCCAAAAGACACTTGTCATTAGTGTGTGTGATAATGATAGTCAGGAAGTGTATAATGAAGTATCTATTATACCCGCCTTCCCTATCAGTTTCGAGCTGAATGCCGAGTTGAGTGCACTCAGTTGGGAAGCATACGACAACAACCTGCCCCTCGAAACTTTGTGGGACAAGTACGAACAAATCATTACCCACCCCAAGATGGACCCGCTTTGTACGCTCTTCCTTGTTGGTTTTGCCAATGCGTCATTCTGTGCCTTGTTCGGTGGAGATTGGACTGCTCGGGGCATCGTATTTTCCGCCACACTGATCGGCTTCTATATCAAGCAGGTGATGCAGAAAAAGCACTTCAACCATTACATCATTTTTGTGGCATCTGCTTTCATAGCATCGCTGGTTGCTTCATCGGCATTGACACTCAATACTACAGCCGAAATAGCCATTGCAACCAGTGTTCTCTTCCTTGTACCGGGTGTCCCTTTGCTGAACGGGGTTATCGACATTGTAGAAGGGCACTCGCTGACCGGATGTAGCCGCCTTATCCACGCATTATTACTGGTGCTGTGCATCGCCGTGGGTTTGTCCGGTACACTTATGCTTATCAGAAACAGTCTGCTTTAGATGAGACCAGGGAACAAGGAAGATCGCTAACGATCCGACAATTCGTAATTCGTAATTTATAATTTGTAATTAGTAATTATTATGCCACTAATAGATATACTTTCTGACGGAATATTTGCCGCCATCGCTGCCATTGGTTTCGGAGCTATCTCCGATCCTCCATTGCGCGCATTTTCTTCGATTGCACTGCTTGCTGCCATAGGGCACGCACTTCGCTTCTGCCTGATGACTTATTTAGGAGTTGATATTGCCACCGCTTCGCTGTGCGCTTCCTTCTCCATCGGTATGGGTAGTTTGTTGTTGGGCAAACGAATCTATTGCCCGATGACGGTGCTTTACATCCCTGCATTGTTGCCTATGGTTCCGGGTATGTATGCTTACAAGATTGTATTCGCACTGATTATGTTCATGCAAAATCTGAAAGTACCGGAACTTCAACAAAAATATATGATGGAGATGTGTACGAATTCTGTGGTAACGTGCAGCGTCATCTTCATGCTGGCTGTAGGGGCAACGATACCGTTATTCCTTTTCAAAACCCGGGCATTCTCAATGACAAGACACGAGAAATATTAAGAATTAAAAATTATAAATTATAAGAGCTGATGGAAATATTTTGGAGTACTATTGCGCAATACAATGAGGGTACGTGGTGGGCACAGATCATTATTACTCTGGTGGGTATTATACTGACTATCCTGCTTTACCGGAAACCTACAGTTTGGGTAAAACGTTCTATGAAAATCTACATGGTGTTCCTGAACAGCTGGATATCCATTGTTTACTACATGATATATTGCGGCACACGAAGTTATAATTATATTCTCGCTATATTCTGGGGTATTATGGCGCTTATATGGTTATGGGATTTAATAGCCAACTATACACCCTTTGAACGTAACCCTAAATATAAAGTGTTGGTGGGCGTACTTTTTGCAATGCCTTTCCTCTACCCTCTTTTCTCATGGGCACGAGGAATGGAGTTTCCAATGATGACTAGCACTGTGATGCCTTGTTCGGTAGCTGTATTCACTATCGGATTGCTACTGGCATTCTCCCGCAAAGTCAATCTGCTTGTTATCTTGTTTCTATGCCACTGGGCACTCATTGCATTTTCTAAAGTTTATATCTACAAGATACCCGAAGACCTTTTGCTGGCAAGTGCCACCGTACCCGCCATCTATTTATTCTTCAAGAATTATTTCGACCAGAACCTGCATAAAGAAACCAAGCCGAGCGCTCGTTTCATGAACTGGTTCCTCATCGTAATCTGCGCAATCATTGGCATTTTTCTGAGCATTACACTATTCCACGGGTTAATAGAGAACAAGGTATAAAACTCCTTTCCTAAATAATATGTCCCGCATGAAACTTACTTTTCATGCGGGACATTCTTTTTACCCTAATTTTACCTATTATCTTATTAAGCCAACCATCTTATTTCTTTTTTCCTTGATTAGCAACTGCTTCCATCAACTTCCTGATCTCTTCCGGATCGCCCAGGAAGTAATCGTTAACTAGATTCAGTTCATCATCGAATTCGAAGACATAAGGTACAGCAGTAGGCAGGTTCAGATGAACAATCTCATCATCCGGAATGTGTTTCAAATGCTTGATAATACCTCGCAAACTATTGCCATGTGCTACTACCAATAGCTCATCCGCCGTTTTCAGGTTCGGAAAGATTACGCATTTCCAATACGGCATGATACGTTCAATCGTATCTTTCAGCGATTCAGTACGCGGAAGCTCTGCATCAGGCACTTCCTGATAACGGTCTTCGAAACGCGGATTACGCGGATCATCCTCTGTAAGTGGATGGGGAGCAATGTCAAAACTCCTACGCCAGACCAATACTTGTTCGTCACCATACTTAGCTGCCGTCTCAGCCTTGTTCAAACCTTGCAACTGACCGTAATGCTTTTCGTTCAATCGCCAGGACTTTTCCACCGGAATCCAATCCTGATCCATACGATCTAATACGGAGTTCAATGTTTTAACAGCACGCTTTAAGTAAGAAGTATATGCTTTCTTAAAATGAAAGCCTTTTTCCTTCAGCAACTCGCCTGCCTTTATAGCTTCGGATACACCTTTTTCCGTCAAATCGACATCTGTCCAACCTGTAAAACGGTTCTCTTTATTCCATGCGCTCTCGCCGTGGCGGAGCAATACAATCCTTTTCATATCCTATTGAAGTTCTTTTAGTTTTCAATAGAAACACTTGAAATAACTGTTTGTTCATCCCTTAAATACATACTAAAAAAAAACAGACCATCCGTTCACTCGAAACAGATAGTCTGTTTGCACCAAATAGATGGTGCGTTTTGCATTAACAGACGGTCTATTCAGTACAAACAGACCGTCTGTTTTTATCTTTATCTTATACGAACCAACGAACGTAACAGAAGTCCTGACGGTGAGGAAGATCTGCATTTTTCGGGAACATACGGTATGATATCTTGAAGCTTCCGGCATTTTCCAGCTTATGTTTAACCTGGAAAGTATATAGGTTGCCTTCTTTCTTCACTACGTTGAACGGTTCTACAGAGTAAACGTGTTGTTTACCATCCTGAGCCGTATAAGTAGTTACCAATTCCAGACCGATTGCATCGTTCAATCCCTTTTCATCAATTACGTAAGTAATAGTATATTCCTTACCGCTTTCAACAGCACCTGTGATGATTTCCTCACACTTGTCGCAAGATACAACTTCAATGCTATCCCACTTAGCTACCACTTCTTCTTTCCAAGCTGCAAGTTCTTTCGCCTTAGCATTGTCGTTAGCAGACAACATCTTGAAACGCTTTGCTTCCTTGTTATAGAATTTATTGAAGTAATCGTCCAACTGACGCTTCATGGTATAGTGCGGTGCAATTTGTGCAATAGAATTCTTGATAGTCTTCACCCAACCTTCAGAATAACCCTTCTTGTTGCGTGCATAGTACAACGGCAGGATCTCTTGTTCAAGAATGCTGTAGATAGTAGCAGCATCGAGTTGATCCTGGAATTCCTGATTCTGGTAAGTACGCTTTTCAGTCAACGCCCATCCGGCACCTTCGCGGTAACCTTCCAACCACCAACCGTCGAGTACGGAGAAGTTTACAACACCATTCATCAACGCTTTCTCACCGGATGTACCGGATGCTTCGAGCGGACGTGTCGGAGTATTCAACCAAATATCTACACCGGAAACGAGGCGACGAGCCAACTGCATATCATAATTTTCGAGGAAGATAATCTTACCTAAGAACTCAGGACGACGAGAAATCTCAATGATTCTCTTAATCAATCCCTGACCGGCACCATCGTGCGGGTGAGCCTTACCTGTAAACAAGAACTGAACCGGATAATCGGGGTTGTTTACGATCTTAGAAAGACGTTCCAAGTCGGTGAACAACAAGTGTGCACGTTTGTAAGTAGCAAAACGACGTCCGAAACCAATCAAAAGAGCGTTCGGGTTGATCTTATCCAACAGAGAAACGATGCGTGAAGGATCACCTTGGTTCTTCAACCAAGTTTCACGGTATTGCTTACGAACATGGTCTATCAACTTGTTCTTCATAGCCATACGAGTCTTCCAGATTTCTTCGTCAGCTACGTTATAGATAGCTTCCCAAATCTTAGCATTGGATTGATCGAACAAGAAGTTTTCATCGAAATGTCTTGCATAAAGCTCTTTCCATTCCGTTGCGCTCCATGTGGGGAAGTGTACACCATTGGTTACATAACCTACATGGCTTTCTTCAGGGAAGTAACCTTGCCAAAGAGGAGCAAACATCTCCTGAGATACTTTTCCATGCAACCAGCTTACACCGTTCACTTCCTGAGAAGTGTTGCAAGCAAAGATTGACATACAGAAGCGTTCGCCCTTATCACCCGGATTGTTACGGCCGAGATCCATAAGATCGTCCCAGCTGATACCCATCTTTGAAGGATATCCACCCATATATTTGCCGAAGAGTCCTTCGTCAAAATAGTCGTGACCGGCAGGAACCGGAGTATGTACGGTATACAAAGAAGAAGCGCGTACCAACTCGATAGCCTGATCGTATGTCAAACCACTGGCTACGTAATCGCTGATGCGTTGTACGTTAATCAGGGCTGCATGTCCTTCGTTACAGTGATAAATATTTTTCTTGATGCCCAGTTTTTTCAGCGTCAAAATACCACCGATACCAAGCAGAATTTCTTGTTTCAGACGGTTTTCCCAGTCGCCACCATAAAGTTGGTGAGTGATAGAACGGTCATATTCGCTATTCATTTCATTGTCTGTATCGAGCAGGTAAAGCGAGATACGTCCAACATTTACTCTCCAAACCAAAGCATGTACGTAGTAGTCCAAATAAGGAACATCTACCACAATTTGATTTCCATGTTCGTCCAATACACGATCCAAAGGCAACTGACCGAAGTTTTGTGCTTCGTAGTTAGCAACCTGCTGTCCGTCCATTGACAAAGATTGAGTAAAGTAGCCATAACGGTATAAGAAACCTACTGCACACAAATCTACATTGCTGTCAGAAGCTTCTTTCAAGTAGTCACCGGCAAGTACACCCAGACCACCGGAGTATATCTTAAGTACAGAAGTCAAACCATATTCCATGCTGAAATATGCTATAGAGGGGCGATTGCTATCAGGCTTAACGTCCATATATGCACGGAATTTAGAATATACGCTTTCCATTCTACGCAGAATAACCTTGTCGTTGGCAAGTGCTTCAAGTTTAGCATAACTCATACGTTCCAACAGAAGTACGGGGTTCTGTCCGACTTCTTTCCAAAGAGCAGGATCAAGGTCTCTAAATAGTTCAGTAGCCTCATAATTCCACGACCACCAAATGTTACGTGCCAGTTCAGATAATTTCTCCAATTGAGCGGGAATATGTGATTTTACAGTCACGTCTTTCCAGTTCGGAGTATTCACATTACTAACTTTAATCTTCATTGTATAAACTTGATTGATTTATAATTACGTTAACCTAATTGACGCTTTACAGCATTGCGCAAGGCAACATCATAAGCTTCATAATAATACTTTATAAAGTGCTTCCACAGAGCTTGTTCGGCAACTATACCGGCACGTTTGCGGATTTCTTTTATTTCAGCCTCCGATTTAGTGGAGAAGAGGGCAATCGTATCTTTAATGCCATCTGCCACTTCAGAGTAGTTATAGTCTGAACGGTGAAGTACCTCTACCCCATCATCAATGCCATGTTGGTTCTTCAGGCTGTTTACCCAAAGTCCGAAACCGGCAAGGTCAGTGGTAATAGTCGGTACACGGAAGGCTACACTCTCCAACGGAGTATATCCCCACGGTTCATAATAGGACGGATAGACGCTGAGGTCTTCTCCCAATATCAGGTCATAATACTGCTTGTTAAGGATGCCGTCTTTACCATCCAGGTAACAAGGCACGAATACAACCTTTACTTTATCCTCAGGACGGTTGCCCATACCAAGGTATTTCAGCATATCCAGCACCTGGTCATGCGTCATGTTGTGCAGCCAGTGAGTGATGAAGGGCACTTCGAGCGGAGTAGTAAACATCTCCTTGCTTTTGAGACGTTGCTGCAAGTCCTCACGAGGATCACCTACCCATCCGGGTACATTAATGAAAGCCAGTACTTTCTTTTTCAAATCTTTATCACGGTTCAGTCGATTCAATGATTCCAGGAATACATTGATCCCTTTATTCTTGAACTCGTATCGCCCGCTGGTACCAATAATTAAGGTATCATCGTCCAAGTCTACACCCAACAAACAATTAGCTACGCGCAGCATAGTAGAACGTGCACGTTTACGTTTGCCTGTAAAAGTAGCGCCCTTGGGCACGAAATCATCCTCAAAACCGTTCATTAGGATGACATCGGCAGGCTTATCAAGTAATTCCTTACACTCATTGTTCGTGATTTCACTCACGGTAGTAAAGCAGTCCACATAATGAGCTGCTTGCTTTTCAATAGAATGCTTGGACTCCATATTCAGTTCTTGTGCCATCTGGTCGCCATTGTATGCAAACAGATAGTCATATAATGGTTTATCATTACCGGCAATGGATCTGCCTATGGAAGTGGCGTGTGTAGTAAAGATAGTTGCAATTTCAGGAACAGCTATTTGAAGATAGAGTGCCGCCATACCGGTCATCCATTCGTGAGCCTGGAATACGACTTTATCTGTCTCCATAAGGTTATAGCGATAGAAACTCTCTATAACTTTTCCCGTAGCGTATGCAAACATGGATGCTTCATCATAATCGCCATAGCCATGCAGTGAATCCACTTGGTAGTGATTCCACATTTCGGCATATATCTCATCCTTTTGTGCGAAGAACGGTTGAAAATCAACCAATATAACAATAGGTTCGCCCGGAATGTTCCAGCGACCTACACGAACCGAGAGGTTATCTTTTTCAGCAGCATGACTCTTCCACGCTGCACAGAGGTTATCTGATTCTATGAATAGAGGATTTTCTTTACCTTGCCAAAAATCTGGTCCTATAAAAAAAAGTCTATCACGAAATTTATCTTGTAACGTATTTGCCCTCGTTGACAAAACTGTATAGATACCGCCTACTTTATTACATACTTCCCAGCTAGCTTCGAAGATGTAATCGGGGGTAAGTAGCTCATTTACCATACTATGTTATAATCTCTTTATCTTAATAATGGCTGCAAAAGTACGCATTATTCTTTGAAAAATAGCCTATTAATCGAAAAATCTGATTAAATATGCATAAACAAACGTTTGCATAAAATATTTAATAAGCAAAAAATATCTTAAATACAGAAACAAGAAAGCCCTGTAACATCCTATTACAGGACGTTACAGAGCTTTCCTAAAATCGAGTTATCTTCTTTATGCAACCAGTGCACTACCAATCAAGAAAGTTGCAGCCAATGCCACAATAGCGTAAAGTTCGGGGAATACAGCGAGGATCAGCGTGTTGCTGAATACATCGTGTCCCTGGCCGATTGCAGCGATACCGTTTGCACAAACCTGTCCCTGACGGATAGCTGAGAATAAAGCAACCAAACCGAGAGCAATACCTGCACCCAGGATAGCAGCTGCCTGAATAGCTGTCATTTCAGGAGTAAGAAGACCAAAAATTGTCTGGAACATAAAGTAACCGGCAAATCCATACAAACCTTGTGTACCCGGAAGAGCAGTCAACACCAGAAAGTTACCAAATGCACTATCATTCTTCTTCAATGCTCCGATTGCTGCGTTACCTGCAATTGTTACTCCGTAGGCACTACCGATACCTGACAAACCAACCATAATCGCAATGCCAATGTAGGCAATCAATAAATTCATTTCCATAATCTTATTCTTTTTTTATTGTTTATATTTCACTTATTTCTTCGTTAATGCCGCAGCCTAATATCGTGCAGCCTTAATTTTTAAAATCTCTATTTCTAATTCTTATTTCTTAAACGGTTTGTATTCCTTTCCTCCTCCTGCGTAACCGGAATTCTTGAAGAATTCTACGAATGTCAGACGCATGGGGTGAACCATTGCTCCAAGCACATTCATAAAGATGTTGATGGAGTGTCCGATGACGAAGATCAATACCATTACAATAGGTCCTGCAATCACATTGTCAGGGCTCATACCCACTGCCAAGCTATTGAATACTCCGGCAAGAATACCTCCCGAAAGTCCCAAGGCAAACAGTCGGACATACGACAATACATCACCCAGCAGACCTGTAGCCATGTTGTAAGAGTCCCAAACACCTAAACCGATGTTAAGGAATACATTCTTACCCGGACTGTTGAAGAGGAATATCATAGCTGCCGCTACACCGAGGATACACAGATGTACAGTACCTCCTAACGGCATAATCTCCGGTAGCAATGCACCTATAGCGCAAGAAATCAACAGAACAATCCAACCGATAGTAGCTATAGCATACTTAAAGCCGAATTGTATCCCTTGATTCACAGCTTTCAATACCATACCGAAAAGGATTTGAACAGCACCCAATATCAAGGATAACTGGAATAAATCGTTATTATCCAGGAATAAGTGCTTCTTCATCTCTTGGAACAACGGTACATTGAGATCGTAAAGGCTGAAACCAAAGAAGGTACCAGTCAACATTCCACAGAAGAAAGTGGAAGCCGCCAATATCTGTATCAGCGAAAGAACCGGCTTCATCGTTGCACTGATATTCTTTGCGAATATGCGGTAAAGTGTCGCTCCAAGGAACAGGAACAAACCATAACCGGAGTCTCCCAGACACAAACCGAAAAATATCATAAAGAAAGGTGCAAAGAACGGAGTCAAATCCAATTCATTGTACTTAGGCAGCATATAGAGCTTACATATCGGTTCAAACCAGGAAAAGAAGCCTTTATTATTCAATTGAATAGGCACATTATCGCCCGGTTCGGGAGAAGTTACTTCATAGTATACATGTTGCGCATCCAGCCATGCCGAGATCTCAGGGATTCGGGAAGCAGGCGCCCAACCTTGTAATAACATCAATTTCTCCCCTACCGTAGATTCGGTATTCAGCATTACCTTCGAGAATTCCATTTCTCCGTTCACCTCTTTCAAGGCGGCACGCAGTGACGGAAGTTCTTTCTCAGCAAGTACCTTCAACTTCTCTTCGTTATCGGTCAACGCCTGCACTGTCTCATCACAAAGCGTTTGTAGCCGGTTCAGCGAATAAGGGGGTAGCTTGGCTTGTTCTACATCCAAGTCTATTTCCTGATCCGCCTTAGTTACAGTAACGAAATAGATACGTGAAGATACACGGTTGATAACCATTGCATTATAAGTATCTTCCCAAGTTGAATCGTAGTTACCTTCGGAACAACTATAAAAACCTACCGACAATCCGGCTTCGTTCAAGCGTTCCAAACCTTCAATTTCAAAATTCCCCCACGGTTCCAAGGCAATCTTTTCCTTCTGATAGGCTTGTAATTGGGTTTGCAGCTTATTTTTCTCGGATTGCAAGATCTCCACTTCTTCCAACACTTCCAGCCCACGACCCGCCGAGCCAGGTGTCTCAGCAACTGCCGACTTAGCCGGTTTCAGTGCCAGCATCATCTTCTCTGTTGCTTGCAGACGGTTAGAAAGGCGAATATTCTCCTGCAATTCCGTATTGTCGGCTACCCCTTGTTGCTTTTCGGCAACATGTACTACACCGAGTTCGCGCACACCGTTCAGGAATGTTTCGTACTCCTTATGATACACAAGGAACGTGAGTTTCTTCATTTTTGTAATCATGACTCTGCCTCCTTCCTTTTCTCTTGATGGGACTTCATGATCTTCTGCGATGATTTGGAGAGGTTCTCCTCATCTTCCATAAACCGTTTGATTTTGCGCAGAGCATCCTGATAGCCCGGAATCTGTACTTTCTCAAAAAGATTCACCTTTTGGGTGGTCTTCTTGCGCGCATGTTCCAGCAGGTTCAGTTTGGCAACGGTAAATTCCCGTTCGATAGCAGTGTGTGCTAATGACTTGAGCAAATGCAACCCGTCTGAATACCATTTCGGGGCATTGAACAAGCTGTAAGGGCGTATCTCAAAATCTACATTTTCGAGCAATGGCACCCGCACACCGGCAATCTTCTTCACACCAAGATGAACATCACTGACCTTTATCAATGAGGTATCAAACTCATTCCAAAGGGCGAACATGGCTTCATAAGCTTGGATTTCCTTTTCCAACCTCGCATCCAGCGCAGCAGCATCAGCTTTGCAGCGCTTTACTTCCATACGCAGTGCACTCTCCTTATTCTTTATAATAGGAAGCGTACGCACGCGCACCTTCAGTTGCTTTTCCAACAGCTGGAGGGAGGTCTTGTTATATTGAAACTTAATAGCCACTTCTTTTAGTTATTAGTGATAAGTTATTAGTTATTTGCTTTCGGCCAGAATTCGTCTACTAACTCTTTCTTCATGTTCACTTCTTCCGGACGGAAATATTTGCCGAATAAACTCCATGCTACATCGAGCATCTCAGTGGTATCGAGGTTGACGTCGATAGCCAGCAGTTGGTTGGAGTAATCCTTGGCAAAGGCAAGGGTACGTTCGTCATAGTTCGTAAGGTCGAAACCATTCTCTAGTTTGGTCTTGGCATTGGCAGCATCAGCGTACAGACGTACAGCAGCATTCATTACCTGCGGATGGTCTTTACGTGTCTTCTTACCCGTAACAAGTTGTTTCAAACGAGACAAAGAACGGAATGGGTCAACAATAACTTTACCAATATCGCTATCACGACGGAGGAATAACTGACCTTCCGTAATGTAACCCGTATTATCAGGTACAGCATGTGTAATATCGCCACCTGACAATGTAGTCACGGCAATGATCGTGATAGAACCGCCACTAGGGAATTGCACCGCCTTTTCGTAGATCTTTGCCAAATCCGAATAAAGAGAACCCGGCATAGAGTCTTTAGAAGGAATCTGGTCCATACGGTTGGACACAATAGCCAATGCATCGGCGTATGAGGTCATATCGGTAAGCAGTACCAGTACCTTTTCATTGTTATTCACTGCAAAATATTCGGCAGCAGTCAGTGCCATATCCGGAATCAACAGACGTTCTACCGGAGGATTCTCGGTAGTATTCATAAAGCTGACGATACGGTCGAGCGCACCGGCATTGGAGAATACATTCTTGAAATACAGGTAGTCATCATTCGTCATACCCATACCACCCAAGATAATTTTATCAGTCTCCGCACGCAAAGCCACATTCGCCATTACCTGGTTGAAAGGTTGGTCAGGGTCTGCAAAGAACGGAATTTTCTGTCCTGATACCAATGTATTGTTCAAGTCGATACCTGCAATACCCGTTGCAATCAGTTCGGAAGGTTGCTTACGACGTACCGGATTCACGGACGGACCGCCAATTTCCACTTCCTGACCTTCAATCTCCGGTCCTCCGTCAATAGGATCGCCGAAAGCGTTGAAGAAGCGTCCGGCAAGCTGCTCACTCACTTTAATGGTAGGAGCCTTGCCTAAAAACACCACCTCTGCATTGGTCGGAATACCTTCCGTACCCTCGAACACCTGCAAAGTCACATCGTCACCAGCAATCTTCACCACCTGGGCGAGCTTACTGTTTACGGTTGCCAACTCATCATACCCTACCCCGGTTGCCTTCAGCGAACACGTGGCTTTCGTAATCTGAGTAATCTTAGTATATATCTTTTGAAATGCTTTTGTTGCCATCTATATATTTACAATTTAGCGATTTACAATTTAGCGATTGAAAATACTCTCTTACGAAACACAATTACGAAACATTTATTAATCGTAAATCGTACATCGTAAAATCGTACATTCCGTTATGCTTTACGTTCTTCAATCAATTCCTGCAACTGTTTACGGAACTTGTCATACTCTTCCGATTTGAATTTAGAGTAGTTCATCTGCTTGCAGATGTTAATCATCTTCTTGAAGTAATCCATTACTTCATTGAAGTTATCGAAATCAAATTCCGTGTGACAAATATCGATTACCATATTCAGAATAGCTTCCTGACGTTCCATCGGAGTTACAGCATCAATCTCGTCAAAGGCATCTTGTTGTAGAATAACGAAGTCAATCAACTCAGATTTCCAGAAAGTTACGTGATATTCTACAGGTACACCGTCATCACCGAGGATATTGATTTGTTCGGCAATCTCCTTACCACGTTGCAGACGGGTCTTGATTTCATTAACCTTGCCAATCCATTCTGCATTGATGTGCTTAGCGATGTATTCCTCGAATTCAGGATATTCAATATATTTTGAATAAGAATCAATCGGATTAACGGCCGGATAACGCTTCTTGTCTGCACGGTCTTGCTCAAGGGCGTAGAAACAGCGGGCCACCTTCTTTGTATTTTCAGTAACCGGTTCCTTCAAGTTACCACCGGCGGGAGATACCGTACCAATAAAGGTAATAGAGCCTGATTCACCGTTATTCAGTTTCACATATCCGGCACGTCCGTAGAAGTTGGAGATGATAGAAGACAAATCCATCGGGAATGCGTCAGGACCAGGCAACTCTTCCATACGGTTAGACATTTCACGCAATGCCTGTGCCCAACGTGAAGTAGAGTCCGCCATCAACAATACTTTCAAACCCATGCTACGGTAATATTCTGCAATAGTCATAGCTGTGTAAACAGATGCTTCACGGGCAGCTACGGGCATGTTGGAAGTATTGGCAATGATGATCGTACGTTCCATCAATTTACGTCCCGTATGCGGGTCAACCAACTCAGGGAATTCCGTAAAGATTTCTACAACCTCATTGGCACGTTCACCACAAGCAGCGATAATTACAATATCAGCTTCCGCCTGTTTGGAGATAGCATGCTGAAGCACTGTCTTACCTGTACCGAACGGACCGGGAATAAAGCCTGTGCCACCTTCTACAATAGGATTCACGGTATCAATAACACGAACACCGGTTTCCAACAGTTTGAAAGGACGTGGTTTTTCTTTATAGTTGGTCATGGCACGTTTTACAGGCCACTTCTGAATCATATTCACCTTAATATCATTGCCTTCTGCGTCAGTCAACACGGCAACGGTATCTTCAATGCTATATTCTCCTTCCGCAACGATGGACTTCACCGTACAGACACCTTTCAGTTCGAAAGGCACCATAATTTTCAGCGGTTGGAAATTCTCGTCTACTTGACCCAACCAGGCAGCAGCTTCCACTTGATCGCCGACTTTAGCCAATGGTACGAAATGCCACTTGCTGCCTTTATCCAGCGGATAAGTATATTGCCCACGTTTCAGAAAAACGCCATCCATTTTGTCGAGGTCATTTTGTAAACCATCGTAGTTTTTAGAAAGCATACCGGGACCCAAAGTCACTTCGAGCATGTGTCCGGTAAATTCGGCTTCGGCTCCCACTCTTAGTCCGCGCGTGCTTTCAAACACCTGAACGTAGACTTGGGTACCTACCACCTTAATCACCTCCGCCATTAACTTGTCTCCACCGGTCGAGATATAACAAATCTCGTTCTGTGATACAGGTCCGTCAACGACGAGGGTCACCATGTTGGCTATTACGCCACTAACAGTTCCTTTTGTTGCCATATAAATTTACTTATTTATTTTATCTGAATTCTGCGGGTATCTGTACTTCGTCCTTCAATGTAGCAATGATGCTACGGAACAATTGACTACCCTTTTCCTTATCCAATGAAATCCAACGTTCTATCATTTCCAGTTGTAACAGGAAGACAAACAGGCGCTCTATCGTAAAGTAATCGAAGAACGTAGCTTCTTCCATCCAGTTCCAGCGCAGTTGGTCTATTTTCTTTTCCCGTTCTACAAGTCCTTCCGTTTCACTGATTTTCACCAGTTGTTCCAGAACTTCCACTTCGCCGGTCAACCCGAAATCACGGGCACCGGACGTACGCAAGGCTTCGCACACCTCCGTATCGCCCACAATCAGCGAAGCTACATCCATCTTGAATTTCCGCGCTGTAAAAGCAACCAATACATTATTAATAGTAAGGTTGAAGCCATACCATGCAGATACAAACTTATTCTTGCATTTCATGGCGTAAGCATAATATAATGCTGCCAACCGGTCTTCGTGCAGAAAATCTTCTTCGGCAGGCAGATTAAAATAGTCGGAAATAAAAGTAGAAAGGTAAGACGGGAATACACAGTCGGCTATCTCATCGCCTTCTTTCAGCTGCGAGATAAACTCTGCCAATTCCTCCGCAGAATAGATTCCGCGCGGATCAACAATGGCATCCTTGTCTTTCAGTAGTTTCAAGACATTGGCATTGTCATATTGGAGATAGAATAGGTCTATCAGTTTTTTATCCTTGTCAGACAAAGCCGGATAAAGTTCCGTCTTGAAATCAGCTACCGTATAGCTCAACTTGCTGTCCTCTAAAGCGAGTTCGGGCAAACCGGCTACCAAGTAATAATATTGACTCTTCATCCTGTGGGAGTTTTTAGAACAGCATTTCCACTAATTGTGGACGCAGGAATTCTTTGAAGTAATTCATAAATTCTTCTTCACCGAAGTTCACCTTGTATGAACCATCGGCTGGCGAAATAGAGAACAGTGTCTTGATGCCATTCACCTGCTCGATCTTCACACCCTTATCCAGCAAATCTTTTGCTTGGGCAGCAAAGAATTTCTTTAAACCTTCTGCATCGGCTGTAGAAATAATGATTGGTTCGTTAGCGCTCCATTTCGAGGCTAATGCAACGATGAATGCATTGAGATAATTCTTGTCCGCCGTAAATGCCTTTATGTCAGCATTTACAATTGTATCAGTCACCATGGTGGCGATTTCCGATTTCAGCGCATTTACTGCCTGACCGGCAAACAATTTTAATTCAGACTTGGTATTCTCTGCCAATTCTCCGGCAGACTTATGAGCAGTAGCCACGATAGATTCAGCTTCTTTATGAGCATCTTCTACTATCTTCTTGGCTTCTTCCTGAGCTTTTACGATAAGTTTCTGTGCCTCTACGTTTCCTTTCTCTACCCCTTCACGGTAGATCTTATCGGTCAACTCTTGAATTTTGTTTTCCATTTTAACAGGAGTTATTATATAATTTATACTACAATATTAATTGCGTGACTTTTTTCTTCCCTTATTAGATTCGCCTCAAAATTACGAAAATACATTTGATATTAAATATAAAGGAAGCTATAAAAGTTCATACTATTTCCAAAAAAAGTAATTTAGAACAAATTTATACCGTAAAGATACCAAGAAGAAAATATATGAACGAGAAATGATTGATTAAAAAAGGAAAATTAGTGACTGAAGTGGTGAAAATCGCCACTAAAATGGGTAAGTGATGTTACAAAAGCTATCGAAAACTAGAAAAGCACGATTCTATGTAGTTGTTCAAACGCAAAAAGCCCCTGTATCCATGATACAGGGG
>NZ_JASLER010000025.1 GCF_030151085.1 Bacteroides sp.
AATAGGACGTGTAGCCGTAGCCATCTTCAACAAGGATAAAAGCGTGAATATCATTCAAGAGTTCACCTCCACTTCAGGTATAAGTGTGAACTGCAATCCGGGAACGGATTGTACGGGTATCGTGGTTGCCAATGCACCGGCCAATCATTTTGCGGGAGTGACAACCAAAGACGCCTTTACTGCCAAAACAATAGACCTGACACAAACCGCCACAGCTCTGCCGATGTCGGGAGATATTAAATTGAATACAAGCACCACTTTCACCCTGACAGCAGGAGCAACTTCCAATCTTACAGCCGAAGTAAGCCGACTGGTGGCACGTGTGGCGATAAACAGTATCAAAACAGCTTTTGAAAGTAGCGGACAATACGCAGCAGCTACTTTCACTGCAAAGAAAATTTTCCTGCACAACGCCAACACCAAGTCAAACGTAGATCCGGGTACACCAACAGTGTCAGCACCTCTGAGCGGAAAGGTGGACGCAACGAATCCGGGATTACAAACTGCTCTAAACCAAGCAATCACTACTACCGCCCATACTACTCCTTATTGGTTCTACACCTTTGCGCATAATGCGACCACCCCCACAAAGCTGGTGATTTATGGAAGTTTTGATCCGGATGGAACCGGTAGCGCAACTGCCAAGAACGTATACTATCCTGTAGTAGTAAACAAAATACAAGCGGGAACCATCATCAAAGATGGCGGAACCACGGTAGGAAGTGCAGCCAATGGCAAAGGGGACGGGACAATCAGCCGTAATTCTACTTATACGATTACAGCAACTATCAAAGGTATAGGAGTGGACGATCCCGACAAAGACATCAATCCGGCCGTACTGAACCTCACTGTATCCGTGGCAGGATGGGCGCTGAACATCACCCAAGACGTAGAATTCAACTAATGTCAATCTAAAGTCAGCCGCCATGTGTGTTCTGAAAATATCCACTGTAAGAAACTTATGTATTCTTTGTACAGTCTGCATGCTCCTGCTCCTCGTGCCCGCATCATGCGTACGCGAGGACATGGAGGAGTGCATGCAGTATGCGCTCAATGTGCGTGCGGTGGATAATGAAGGGAATGACCTCACCGATTCCGGAGTCTTACAGAAAGCAGATGTGTACCTCTTTAACGAGAATGGATTTGTAAAAATGGTACCTTCAGGGATATCATCGGATTTCCTTTTCGGACATGACAAGAGACAGAAATTCACGCTCGTGGCATGGGGGAATATCAAGAAGGATACAATGATTGTGACGGATATCAAGGTCGGTACTTCTATCGAAGAGGCACGACTGCAACTCAGAAAACATGCCGAAGGAAGCTATATACCCATAACGGACATATTCTATTGCCGAAGGGAAATGAGTAATACCACTACAAGAGGGATGCAGGAAGAGAACATTACCCTGGTGATGGAACGACTTGCAGCAGGCATCAGTATACGTACAAGATATCTGGCGGAACGTTACCCATACACGGGCGAACCTTACACCTTTATAGTAAGGGGAACAGGCACGGAAGTGGACTTCATGGGAAAGATAGTAAGAGAGAACGCAGGGTACAGGCCGGAATCAACAACCGACAACCAAGGGGATGTTTACGCTCCTCCATTCCGTATATTCCCCACCGAAGAGGGAGGACACATCGAGATTGACATATACAGGAACCAGGAAAGGATATATACGATTGTGGAGGACAATGACTTCAAACCGCTATATGTGACGGCAGGAGTGCAGACGAACATAGACATTGACTTCCGCTATGCCCAGGTGAAGACTTTTGTAACCATAGTACCCTGGGGAACGATAAACCAAGATACGGAAATGTAAGTAACGAGAAGAAAATGACAAGGTTGTTTGAATATAAGATACACAAATTTGTGGCGAGCATCTTCCTGCTGACAATGGCGGTAATGATAGCGTCTTGTGATAGCGGACAACCGGATGTGACAATCCCGGACGGGGAAGTTATGCTTACACTGCACTTGTCCCTGCCGGGGGAGGAAGAAAAAAAAGAAACACGAGCCATATCTGCCAATGAAGAGAATGCTGTAGATATTGCACAACTGAAAGTGCTGGTGTTCAAAATAGAGAATACTACGGAAGTATTCAGTTACGAAGCTCCGCAAGTGAAGCTACAATCAGGAAAATACATCGTTACCCTAAAACAAAGCTTATCGGGAGAAGCATATAGATTAGTAGTGATAGCCAACGCAGGTGGCAAGCTTCCGTTTATTCCCGAAAGGACTTTGAAAAGTGATGCCTTAAAGATGATTACATTCAATGCTACCGGAAAATGGAATACAAATAGCAGTATAGATTATACTCCTATACCCATGTGGGGGGAAACTGCCACCGCGCAGGTGATCACTCCCTCCACCGCCCTGGGAAGCATTACACTACTGCGGGCATTGGCAAGGATAGATATAGGTTGCACACTCAGTGGGGAAACAGCAAGCGGACTCGCAAACTTCAGCCTAAAGAGTGTAAGCATATACCGAACGAAAAACAAAGGTTATGCAGCTCCGGTAAACGGAGGGACTATCACTAACAATGTAGTGACATCCGTATCCATACCTCCCGATGCAGGTACAAACGGAGCATTGACTTATTCTTGTACAGACAATAAGTCGTTAATCCGTACCATTTATGTGGCAGAAGCTGCACAAGGTACTAACAGGGACAATAACATATGCCTGGTAGTTGGAGGAACCTATGCAGGAAGTACGAATTACTACCGAGTGGACCTTGTCAGTTCCGGCAGTTATATATCACTGAAAAGAAACTGCAAATATATGGTGAATATCAAGAATGTGAGTAATGCCGGATATACAACAGAAGCGGCAGCGTTGACTGGAGACAAGACTCTTACTCTGGCTACAAGCATATCGGCAAATGCGTGGGCTGGTGAAACAACAAATGGTTCTGGAACTATAACTTTACCCTAAACGAAGATGAATCAGAAAATAAACAGTATAATATATATAGCATCCATCCTATTTATGGCAGGATGCAGTGCGGATGGAAATGAAAATACTCCCATCCCTGAGAACGGTGTCCGCATTGAGGTGGAAGCACCTCAAATGAACGGATGGAGTACGGAAGAGAACAGCTACACACGAAGCGGTGAAGCAATCAGCGTACAACAGAAAGGCGAAGACGGGTTGGATATGAAAGTTGACTTACTATCGGACACAGCCGGAACTTTTACCGATAAAGCAACTACACGTTGGACGAATATGGATGATAATACAGTTTTCCGAGTAGTGGCATACGCATGTACAAGTGCTGCAACCATCACAACATCGAACTACAAAGGATATGGAGATTATAAGCTACTGGCCAACGGAACCGTACAAACTGTAAAAAGCCTGACACTCCCGCTAGGGACTTATACATTTGTATGCTACTCATACGGTAACTCTACCGCACTATCGGCTTTCAGCAATACGACAACAAGCATAACGACGACAAATGGGAATAACTTCATGACGTGTGTAAAACCTAATATTGTTATCAATAATATAGGTAGCACATATACATTGAGTAACATTGTTTTCACGCACCACTGCGTACGTTACAGGGTCAGTGCAGCGGCACAAAGCGGAAGGATGGCTAATATCACGGCATGTGCAGCAACTTTAACACTACCTAAAAATAGTGCCACTTATAATTTTACAAATAACGGATTCACTATAAATACGGCAACCAATGCCTTGAATACCACCTGGAACAATCCCAACGCAATGACCGTATATAGTAATTATGTATATATTCTACCTCAAAGCGCATCAAATATAACAGTCAATCTCAATATTACCATTGGAGGGAAAGCATTCAACAACAAAAGTACAACGCTGTCAGGAATTACACTTAATGCAAATGGCACTTATCGAAGTAATGTATCTTTTACTACAGAAGGTTATATCGTAGGAGGGGCTTTATGGGCAAATGGGAATTTGTACAAAAGTGGTAATTCATACTTTATATATAATAGTACAGAAGTATATGTTGGCAGTAATGAAAGTGGAGCTTTCTTTACAGGTAATAATCCTGAGCCATATCCTAGTACAATTGACGCAACTCCTTGGACTGATGCGAATGATCCTTGTAGAAAACTCACGAATGCTGTCGGAAAATGGAGATTACCTAAAAAAACCGAATTTGACCAATTGGTTGCCTCAGGTTATACTTCTGATTTTATATTAAACGGGGTTAATGGTTGTAATTTTGGTAATACTTTGTTCCTTCCTTATAGCGGATATATTCCACAAAGTGATTTTCAATATGTTGAAGCAGGACAACGCGGTTTATTATGGAGTACACCAGGCTCTGTCATGAGCTACGCTGGTTCTACTAATATCGGTGGGGCCGGAATAGCATTTACTCATTGGAGTGCTTTTCTCCAGAATCATTATGGAATCCGTTGTGTCCGAAACATTTAAGTCTATTACTAGAGTTAGTTCTCTGTTCAGTCGGATATTTCATCTAACTGAACAAACATTAGGATTTTCAATCTGCCACTCATGAAGCAATAAATTACAGATAACTTCTGATAAAGAAACCCCGCAAACACAAGGAATTCTCATTTTGACCTCCTTTGTGTTTTCCGTGGGTAATCAACATCGTATGTAGATGTGAATTTCCTTACGATGTATTTTTGTTTGTTTGCGAGCCTCCTCCCCAAGCGTGGGAAGGAGGTTCTTTTTTTATAAAGAGAAAGAAACCTGCGCTGTGAAGTGCGGGGAGTATATTTTTTATCTTAACTTATATATAATAGCCATGCATTCTTCACGTTTTCGCACCTATTCGGTTTGGATTTTCGAGAGTTATCTATTACTTTCGATTTGGATTTTCTGATACTACTGTATATTTGTACTGTTTATTAAGAAATTACATGTATGGCACAATATTTTAGAAGACATATTGACAGGTATCTGGAAGAATGGAAAAGTAGTCTTAACAGAAAACCCCTGTTAGTGAGAGGAGCTAGGCAGGTAGGGAAATCCTCTGCAATCCGACATTTAGGAGAGAGTTTTAAATACTTTATAGAAGTCAATCTTGAGCACCAAAAGGATATAAAAACACTTTTTGGAGATAACCTTGATATAAAAAAGCTATGCAGCCAGCTTAGTGCCATCTATAATACCCCTATTATTCCAAGTGAGACACTGTTGTTTTTTGACGAAATACAAGAGTCGCAACGTGCCATATCTTCTTTGAGATACTTCTACGAAGATTATCCCGAGCTTCATGTAGTTGCTGCCGGTTCACTGCTCGAATTTACCTTAAACGAACTACCTTCATTTGGCGTGGGCAGAATTCGTTCTATTTGGTAGGCGGAATGCCTGAAGCAGTAAGAATATGGGTACAAACCGCTGATTACAGTGAATGCTCCATTGTACACAATGATATATTGGATAGTTATCAGGATGACTTCAAAAAATACAAAACCCGTATTTCACCATTATTACTCTCACAAACTCTAAAAGCAGTAGCACTACAGGCCGGAGCAAAATTTGTTTATTCACAAGCAAGCAATGAAGTGGACGGGCGTGCAGTAAAAGAAGCGCTATCACTATTGACACTGGCAGGATTAGTAACACCCGTTACACATACTGCCGCAAACGGCATTCCGTTAGGAGCTGAAATCAATCAAAAATTTCGCAAGTATCTGTTTCTTGACATCGGCCTAATGCAATCATTACTTGGCATACAAGCAAAAGATATTCTTATTGCCAACGAAACCGATTTCATAAACAAAGGAGGATTATCAGAAGTATTTGCCGGACTGGAGCTCACTAAATATGCCAATTATCTAAAGAAAACAGAATTATACTATTGGCAACGTACTGAACGTAATGCCCAAGCTAAAGTAGACTATGTAATCAGTTGGGAAAATAAAATCTATCCGATTGAGGTAAAAGCGAATACAGGGCTGACGCATTATAGTTTTTACTATTTTGATATGATATATTCGTATGTAACAAATATTATATTCATCTAGTATTCAATGCGTTTATTTCTTTGTAATGTCGAATTAATTCCCTATCTTTATAAAGAAAAAGAAAACATAATTTGACTATAAAAATGGCTGTATTTAGTATTTGTAAACAAATCAATGATCCCCGTATTGACAGGAAACGTGTACATTCAGCGGATGCCATCGTTTATATCGCAATGGCTGCAGTCATATGCGGTGCCGAGTCCTGGTATGAAATAGAAGATTTTGGTAAGGCCAAGATAGACTTTTTCCGCCAGCGTTTATCCGGATTGGAATCTATTCCCAGCCATGATACTTTTAACCGTTTTTTCAGCCTTCTCAAGCCTGATTATTTCGAACGCGTCTTCCGTCACTGGATGTTTGAAATTTGTGCGAAATATGAAGGTATTGTGGCTATTGACGGCAAAACGATTCGTGGTGCCAGCAAGTGTTGCTCGGCTCATACCGCTGGTACTCCGGGCTTTAAGCTTCATATGGTCAGCGCATGGGCTGTAGCAAATGGGATGAGCCTTGGACAGTTGAAAGTAGATGAAAAGCACAACGAAATAGTGGCCATTCCATTACTGCTGGAAGCTTTGGATTTAGAGAAGTGCATTGTTACCATTGATGCGATGGGATGCCAAAAAGATATTGCAGAAAAGATTATAGAATGTAAAGCAGACTATGTTTTAGCCTTAAAAGCGAACCAAGAAAACCTTTATGAAACCGTCAAAAGTTGGTTTGATGATTTGGATGACAAAAAGATAGATGTAACCAAAGGACATTATGCCACTAGATATGGCAAATACATTACGGAAGAAAATGCCCATGGCAGGCATGAAATCAGAGAATGTTTTGTCTACAGTTGCCCGGCGTTGGAAGGAATGCTCAAAGTATGGAAGGGAGTCAATTCTGTGGTTAGAATCACTTCCCAAAGAACGATTAAAACTACAGGAGAAACTTCTTTGAGCCAAAGGTTCTACATTTCATCATTGGGACTTGAGCCCAAGAGAATATCAGATACAATACGCTCGCATTGGGCTATCGAAAACAACTTGCACTGGCAGTTGGATGTATCTTTCAACGAAGATGCAGCAAGAAAGACAGGAAATGCAGCTCAGAATGTTTCTTTGATGAATAAGATTGCATTGATGATAATAAAGAAAAATGAAAGGAAAGGAAGCATTAAAGGAAAAAGAAAAGCAGCAGGATGGGATCAAGAACTACTTTGTGAACTTTTATCAATGAAATGTTTTTAATGCGTCAGCCCTGAAAGCGAATAATAGTGGCTCTATGCAAAGCATGTATAAATTCATAGAACTCAAAGGTTGTGAGTACGGAATAAGAACCAGCCTTGAACCTTTTGCTTCGTATGGCAAAGTAAAAGTGATACCACTATATGCGCTTTCAAACAAAATGATAAAAGAGATTTGAAACAGGAACATACAAAACACACATGCCACTTGCCTATGTTTTGAAACAAAATCAAACACAACTTGCCTACGTTTTCAAACAAAATCAGACATAGCTTGCCTACGTTTTCAAACAAATACGTATATTTGTATCTGAAAATCAACAATATGCAATTTATATGTTTCAAAGGACTATTTTATCGCAATTAAATCTATGGATGGACGACTCGCATCGCAAGCCATTGATACTGCGCGGAGCAAGATAAGTAGGGAAAACAACCATAGTACATGAGTTTGGTAAACGGTTTGATAATTACCTTTCAGTAGACACCATCACCACAGCAGGAGGAAAAGAGTGCAAACTACTCAACCTACCTTTCTACCTGGTAGGCGAGTTGAACGAAATAATCAGAAGAAAAGAATTATCAGTCTGAAGTGTGACAAAACCAAAAACCTTGCGACATATAAGGTAAATATCAACCTAATTATTTATCTTTGTTAGCTTAATTAAGTTAGCATACTAAAAACAATAAATACAATGAAAGATTTTCTGAAATTTACCCTTGCTACCATAACCGGTATCATTGTGTCGGGAGTTGTTTTGTTTTTCGTCAGCATCCTTGTATTCTTCAGTATGGTATCGTCTTCGGAGTCGGAAACACAAGTTCATAAGAACTCCATTATGATGCTAGACCTGAATGGTGTGTTGGTAGAACGCAGTCAGGATAATCCGTTCGATTTCCTACTGGGCGATGAATACAGTACGTATGGTATGGATGATATTCTTTCTTCTATCAAAAAGGCGAAAGAAAATGATGATATCAAAGGTATCTATATACAAGCTACTTCGTTGGGAAGCGGTTTTGCCTCATTGGAAGAAATTCGCAATGCTTTGAAGGATTTCAAGGAATCGGGTAAGTTCATCGTGGCATACGCCGATACTTATACACAAGGTCTCTATTACCTGTCAAGTGTAGCGGACAAAGTTATGCTAAATCCACAAGGTATGATTGAATGGAGAGGTCTGGCTTCTACCCCCATGTTCTTTAAAGATTTGCTAGCTAAGATCGGTGTAGAAATGCAAGTATTCAAAGTAGGAACCTACAAATCGGCAGTTGAGCCGTTTATCTCTACTGAAATGAGTCCCGCCAATCGCGAGCAGGTCAATGTGTACCTCTCCTCCATTTGGGGACAAATAACCAGCGACGTTGCCGAATCACGTAAAGTATCGGTTGATTCTCTGAACTCTATTGCCGACCGCATGATGATGTTCCACCCTGCTACCGAAAGTGTGAACTGCGGACTTGCCGATACCTTAATCTATAGAAATGATGTACGCAACTACCTGAAAACGATGATAGGCGTTGACAAGGACGACCGCATAAACATACTTGGCTTGAAGGATATGGTAAACGTAAAGAAGAACGTTCCTAAAGACAAGAGCGGAAATGTAATTGCCGTATATTATGCTTACGGTGAAATAGATGGTACCAGTTCGTCTTCGACCAGCGAAGAGGGTATTGACTCCAAAAAAGTAATCAAAGACTTGCGTAAATTGCAAGAAGATGAAGATGTAAAAGCTGTTGTACTACGTGTTAACTCACCGGGCGGAAGTGCTTTCGGCTCTGAACAAATATGGTATGCCGTAACCGAATTGAAGAAAGAGAAACCGGTTATCGTTTCTATGGGTGATTATGCTGCTTCGGGCGGTTACTACATCTCTTGTAATGCAGACACTATTGTAGCAGAACCTACCACACTAACCGGTTCCATCGGTATCTTCGGTATGTTCCCCAACGCAAAAGGTCTGACTGAGAAAATCGGTGTAAACTTTGATGTAGTGAAAACCAACCAATACTCTGACTTTGGTATGCTGACCCGCCCCATGAGTGATGGAGAAAAGAATTTGGTTCAGATGTACGTAAATCAAGGATACGATCTATTCCTGACACGTTGCTCCGATGGACGCGGTATCAGCAAAGAAGAATTGGACAAGATTGCCCAAGGCCGCGTTTGGACCGGAAGTACAGCTAAAGAATTAGGATTGGTAGACGAACTCGGTGGGTTGGATAAAGCTATAGAAATAGCCATCGCCAAAGCCGGCATAGACGCTTACACCGTGATGAACTATCCGGCGAAAGAAAGCTTCTTCGAAAGCCTTATGAATACCAACCCAGGTAACTATATCAAGGTTCGCATGATGAAGGGTACGATTGGTGAAGTTTATCAGCAGTTCAGTGCTTTGGAAAACTTTGAAAAGAGTGACCGCATACAGGCTCGCGTTCCTTTTGAACTGAATATTCAATAAACGGAATGTCGGCGGGAAAGATATACCATTGGCTATACCCTCTCTCGTGGTTTTACGGGATTGGGGTATGCTTGCGAAATAAACTCTTTGACTGGGGCTGGCTCCGGTCAAAGAGTTTTGACGTTCCTGTAATATGTGTAGGCAACCTTGCCGTAGGCGGAACTGGTAAGACACCCCATACCGAATATCTGATAAAATTATTGCAAAAAGCAGACCTGCAAGTGGCTACCTTAAGTCGTGGCTACAAGCGGAAAAGCAAAGGTTATGTACTGGCGGAAGTCCAAAGCGATGTACGGCAGATAGGTGACGAGCCTTATCAAATAAAGAGTAAGTTTCCCAACATCCGGGTAGCAGTCGATGAAGACCGTTGTCACGGTATTGAGCAACTGCTGACTCTGAAGAATCCTATTGTAGATGCCGTATTACTGGATGATGCTTTCCAACACCGATATGTAAAAGCCGGAATGAATATTCTACTGACCGACTTTCACCGATTGTTATGCGATGATGCCTTGCTCCCCGCAGGAAGACTACGTGAACCTGCCAGTGGTAAGAACCGGGCAAACATCGTTATCGTTACCAAATGTCCGAACGACATCAAGCCAATAGATTTTAATATCATCGCCAAACGATTGCATCTCTACCCTTATCAACAGTTATACTTCTCCAGATTCCGTTATGGCATGCTGAAACCATTATTTCCCGGAAAGACTAATAACCGAAAAGCCCTCTCTGCCTTAACAGGAAACGAGCAAGTACTACTGGTTACCGGAATAGCTTCACCCACACCACTAGTGAAGGAAGTAGAAGCTTATACATCGGACGTCAAATTACTGGCTTTTGACGATCATCACAATTTCACTCCCAAAGACTTGCAACTGGTAAAAGAGCAGTTCCTGCAACTGGAAGAGTACAAGAGGTTAATAATTACCACCGAAAAGGATGCCACCCGACTGAAAAATCATCCGGCACTGGATGAAGCCTTGAAACCCTACATCTACGTGCTACCTATAGAAATAGAATTCTTACAAAATCAAAAACAAATATTTGACCAAAACATTATTGACTATGTTAGAGCGTATTCAAGAAACAGCAGCCTTCCTGAAAGGGAGAATGCACACAAGTCCTGAGACAGCAATTATCCTCGGTACCGGATTGGGCAGCCTTGCCGGTGAAATCACCGAGAAGTATGAAATAAAGTATGAAGACATTCCCAACTTCCCCGTATCTACCGTAGAAGGGCACAGCGGAAAGCTGATTTTCGGTAAACTGGGCAATAAAGACATTATGGCAATGCAGGGACGTTTCCATTTCTACGAAGGCTATTCCATGAAGGAAGTCACCTTCCCGGTACGTGTAATGCGTGAATTGGGTATTAAAACCCTGTTTGTGTCCAACGCCAGCGGTGGAACTAATCCCGACTTCGAGATCGGTGATTTAATGATTATCACAGATCACATCAATTACTTCCCTGAACATCCGCTACGCGGAAAGAACATTCCATACGGTCCCCGTTTCCCGGATATGAGCGAGGCTTACGATAAGGAATTAATTCGCAAAGCCAATGCCATCGCTGAAGAAAAAGGTATCAAAGTACAACATGGTGTGTATATAGGTACTCAAGGCCCTACGTTCGAGACTCCTGCCGAATATAAATTATTCCATATTCTCGGGGCGGATGCAGTAGGTATGTCTACCGTACCCGAAGTGATTGTAGCGAACCATTGTGGCATCAAAGTGTTTGGTATCTCAGTTATCACTGACCTCGGTGTGGAAGGCAAGATCGTAGAAGTGACGCATGAAGAAGTGCAGAAAGCTGCGGATGCTGCACAACCGAAGATGACGGAGATAATGAGAGAGCTGATTAATAGAGCGTAAAAAAGAGTGATTAGTGATTTGTTATTAATCACGAACCACTAATCACTAATTAAATCTTTTTCTTAATGAGAACAGAAATTGCAACTCTCGGTGAGTTCGGATTGATCCGCCACCTCACCGAAGGTATTGAATTAAAAAATGAATCCAGTAAATACGGTGTCGGCGATGATGCTGCCGTTCTCTCCTACCCTACAGATAAAGAGGTGCTCGTTACCACTGATTTGTTGATGGAAGGAGTACATTTCGACTTGGTTTATGTACCTCTTAAACATTTGGGATATAAATCGGCAGTTGTCAACTTCTCCGACATTTATGCCATGAATGGTACCCCCAAACAGATCACTGTTTCTTTGGGACTCTCCAAGCGATTCAGTGTAGAAGAAATGGAAGAATTGTATGCAGGTATTCGTCTGGCTTGTGAAGAATATAATGTGGATATCGTTGGTGGCGATACTTCATCTTCCTATACAGGTCTTACCATCAGCATTACTTGCATTGGCGAAGCCGAGAAGGGCAAAGTAGTTTATCGTAACGGTGCGAAAGAAACCGATCTTATCTGTGTTTCCGGTGACTTGGGTGCCGCATATATGGGACTGCAACTCCTGGAACGCGAAAAGACTGCCCTCACAGGAGAAAATAAAGACTTGCAACCTGATTTTGCAGGAAAGGAATATCTTCTGGAACGACAATTGAAACCGGAAGCCCGCAAGGACATCATCAAGAAGTTAGCCGAAGCCGGTATTCAGCCCACTGCTATGATGGATATCTCCGATGGTCTTTCCTCGGAATTAATGCATATCTGCACCCAAAGTAAAGTTGGCTGCCGTGTCTACGAAGAGCATATCCCCATTGACTATCAGACTGCTGTCATGGCAGAGGAGTTTAACATGAACTTAACCACTTGTGCCCTCAATGGTGGTGAAGACTACGAATTACTCTTCACCGTCCCCATTGCCGAGCATGATAAGATTTCTGAAATAGAAGGTGTGAAGCTTATCGGACACATCACCCGACCGGAATTAGGCTGTGCCTTGATAACCCGCGATGGTCAGGAGTTTGAGTTAAAAGCCCAAGGTTGGAACCCGCTACAGGAAGAAACATCTACCTCCGATGAAGCAGAAAATGCCGACAATTTGAGTGATAAATCCGAAGAAGCCGAATAACAAAGTTAAAGTAACCTAGTTACTACAAACTTTTTCAGTATTTTTTTCGATAAAATAAGCGCTGATACTTAGCTACATAGCCATTTATCAGCGTTTTTTATTATCAAAGCCCTTGTGTAGTCCAAAACTTTCACTACCTTTGCAACCGCAAACAAGAAACAAGGTGCCATAGCTCAGTTGGTAGAGCAAAGGACTGAAAATCCTTGTGTCCCCGGTTCGATTCCTGGTGGCACCACAACAAGTAGAATTACTTCATAGAGATCCCTGAAAATTAAAAATTTCAGGGATTTTCTTTTTCCAAAAGCTCCCACATTTTTAGCAAAATTTTCAAAAGGATAAATTCTACATCTTGACGGATTAATCATATCTTTGTAATCCAATTGATTATTTATGCTTGATACAGAAGATATACACTCACTCATTGATAGCGGAGAAGGCTATAATGTAGAATTTAAAGTTCGTGTTCCTTCAAAGGTTCGTGAACTGACAGAAGAAATTTGCGCTTTCGCCAATGCCGACGGAGGATATTTACTTATTGGAGTAGATGATAATGGAAAGGTTATTGACACTACCTTAGAGAATGATAAACGGTCTGCGATTCAAGGTTCAATCAGTGAAATATCTCCGGCTCTTCACTGTGAAATGTATGCTGCGAACATTGAAGATAAAACAGTTTGGGTGATTGATGTTCCGTCAGGCAAAGACAAACCTTATATATTTTCAGGTTCTATTTTTGTTCGTGAAGGCGCCAACACTCAAAAACTTCGTACTGTTGAAGAAATGCGCAGTTTCTTTCAGGAATGCAACAAAATTTTCTTTGATCACATCCCTTGTTCATGGTTCAACATATACACGGATGCAGACGAACGAGCTATAAAAGACTTCCGTACAGAAGCACAGTTAAGCCCATCCACTGCTGACAAACAAATATTTGAAAATCTAGAACTCTTAACAGATAAAGGAGTAGCCAAAAATGGTGCTGCCATGTTCTTTGGTAAAGAACCGGAGCGGAAATTTCCACATGCCATTACAAGATGTGTTCTTTTCAAGGGAACAACTAAAGTATATATCATAGATGATAAATCCTTTGGCGGTCCACTGTATCAGCAATATTTGCAAGCAATGGCATGGCTTAAAAGTAAACTTCAGGTCGCCTACAAAATTGAGGGAACCGGACCGAGAGAAGAAATTTGGGAAATACCTCTGACTGTATTCAAAGAAGCCATCATAAATGCTTTATCCCACCGTGACTACTACGAACAAGGAGCCACCATCACGATAGAGATGTTCGATGACAGAGTAGAGGTTTCCAATCCCGGAGGATTATTACCAATAGTTGCAAGAGACTTCGGGCACAAAAGCATGACACGTAACCCGTTAATATTCGGACTATTTACCCGTATGCACTTAGTTGAAAGAGTTGCATCTGGTATTCCTCGTATGCAGGAAGCAATGAAGAAAGCTAAACTTCCTGAACCGGAATTTCATACGGATGGAATGTTTACTGTAGTGTTCAAAAGGGGTATCAGTATCAAGAATGATACCGTAAATGATACTGTAAATGATACTATAAACTCTAAAGAGCAAGAAGTACTAAACATCATCAAACAATATCCAGGGCTAAATTCGTCTAAGATTGCCGAGTTAGTAGGCAAGAGTGTACCTACTGCTAAACGCTACTTAAATTCTTTGGTGAGGCTAGAGTTGATAGAGTTTAGAGGAGCACATAAAACAGGAGGGTATTATTTGAAATAACCTAACTACTATCTTTGTCCTCAGAAATCATACCTAATTCACAAAACCATGTGAAACGGTACAAAGCTGTGAAAACCCTATTCAAGAGAAATACATCGTAACGAAAATATAACTTATTGAAAGATAATGCTACATCAACCCACCTTCGGGTACTAGTGGCACTACTTTCTAAAGACTTCAAATTTGGTAAATTCCTGAAAGATAATGCTTTCAGGAATTTATTTTTTCCATCCTAAGCCATATACTCTGGCAGAATTGATAAAACATTCACCAATCAAGGACAAAGCAGATAATCCAGATTACCTTTTGTAAGATAAGGTAAGTATTGCTTGATCCTGTCAATAGGCCAATTCCACCACTTTAGCATTAGTAATTGTTCTATGATGTCAGCAGTAAAGCGCTTTCGGATTTCTTTGGCAGGAGTACCACCTACGATTGTATAAGGAGGAACGTCTTTGGTAACAACAGCACGTGCGGCAATAATTGCTCCATCTCCGATATGAACTCCTGCCATAATTATAGCTTCATAACCAATCCATACATCATTGCCAATTACAATATCTCCTTTATTATCCCAAGCAGAAGTGATATTGGCTTTATCAAGTTCCCAATCTTCATAGAACAAAGGAAATGTATAAGTAGACAAAGACTTCAATGTATGATTGGCACAGTTAAACAGGAACTTTGTACCACATGCAATGGAACAGAACTTACCTATCAACAATCTCTCTTGATGGATGGGATAATGATAAAGTATATTATTCTTTTCAAATTGCAGAGGATCGGTAACAAAGTCATTATAAATGGTATAGTCACCAATCTCGATCTGCGGGTCTTTTATAATAGCATTAAGATACACCGTTTGATAATCTCCTGTACGTGGATATATTTTTGTCATCATGATTCTTATGTTTTTAATAATGTTTTCTTTTTAAATAAATGATAGATTGTGCAGCCAACAGAATTACAAAAAGATATTCTGCTATTAAATAGACTGCTAATATTGCTTGTGTATAGTGATTCAGGTAATAGAGGTAAATCAGATACACCACGGTTGTGGCAACCTGAAATAGAAATGTAGTTCGTGTTTTTCCTGTTCCACCTACGGCATTGAGATACACATAGCCAGGTAAAGCAAAGGGATAATTCAGCAACATCACAACAAAAGGTACAAAGGCCAACTGTATCAACTGCTCATTATCCGTGTAGAATCCTACAATCCATCACGACCATGCACACTGCATTATTACGCACAGTATGCAACATCGCAAATTCATAAAAAAGGATATAATATCTCTGTGACAAATAAATCGTTATTTGCCAATAGCTGAATAGCTTTATCAGGGTAGGGCTATTCGTTGAGCGTAGCTATATACAGAGTTTCATAAGAGGTAAATACTATTGTTAATTGATACAATGCAAAAGTATAAAAAGAATCGCAATCCATTAGTAGTATAGGTATCTTATTTGCTGTTAAAAATCGTACTTTTAAAAACAACTCTAAACCTTTATTCCTTATATTTACAGTATTAATAATATAAATAATAATTCTGATTTAACATGAAAAATTTTCCGCAAGCCGTTACAGAACATCCCGGTGAAAATGCAATATTCATCGTCTACGGGCTTTTAGATACTCCGGACACTCAGGAGAAAGTGAAAGATGTATGTGCCAACTTTTCAGCACTGATTCGCAGTATGCAAAACCGTTTCCCCGATGCAAAGTTTAGTGCTACTTTAGGATTTGGAGCTGATGCTTGGAGCAAGCTATTCCCCGATCAGAAGAAACCTAATGAACTTGAAACATTCGTAGAGATCCGCGGTGATAAATATGTTGCTGTATCAACTCCAGGTGATCTGCTGTTTCATATCCGTTCCAAACAGATGGGACTCTGCTTTGAATTTGCTTCAATAATAGATGAAAAACTGAATGGAGCTGCTGTTTCTATTGATGAGACCCACGGTTTCAGATACATGGATGGCAAAGCTATCATCGGCTTTGTGGATGGTACCGAGAACCCGGCTGTAGATGAAGATCCTTATCAATTTGCCGTTATTGGCGAAGAAGATCCCGACTTTATAGGCGGCAGCTATGTTTTTGTCCAGAAGTATATCCACGACATGATCGCATGGAACTCACTACCCACTGAAGAACAGGAAAAAGTAATCGGTCGCCGTAAATTCAATGATGTGGAGCTTTCGGACGAAGAGAAACCGGTAAATGCCCACAATGCCGTTACCAATGTAGGTGATGATTTGAAAATAGTTCGTGCTAATATGCCTTTTGCCAATACTTCCAAGGGTGAATACGGCACCTATTTTATTGGATATGCCGGAAAGTTCTCAACCACTCGGTTGATGCTCGAAAGAATGTTTATCGGAGAACCCGTTGGAAATACCGACCGTCTGCTTGACTTTAGTACTGCTAAAACTGGTACATTGTTTTTTGCCCCCTCCTTTGATTTATTGGGAGAAATCGGGGGATAAACAGAACAATACCTTATTTATATTGAAATCTATAGGAAGAATGAAATTACATAGTTAAGACACATCGATCTTAACTATGTAATTTTTACTCGCAACGACAATAGACATTTGCCCCACATGTACAGCGAGGCATTAATTGTTCGCTCAGTTCGTCACGATAGAATTCGTAGAGATCGTGATACATGGAATCATACAAGATGGTAACTTGTTGCTCCTGTTCACCTTCGCTCTGTCCTCTTTTCTTAAATGGATCATCAAAGTAAAAACGGGCATAATGCTTTGCTTTAAGATTCATATATTTCAATTCGTCCTCGGCTTCCTGGCAAAGTGTGATTACATAATCCCATGATTGACGGCTATATGCTCCTACTGAAGTTGGTTTCTTTCGTGAGATATCATAACCATTCTGTTCCATAACATTACAAACGACATCAGGGATATAATTCCCTTCCATGACTCCTGCGGTAGATATTTTCATTCCTCTGCCAAAAGAGTTGAATAGCTCTTGTGCTATACGGCTACGGCAGGAATCATCATTGCTAACCAATAGTATATCCATATTCACTTATTTCACTAAGTTCAGGTATTGACCATAACCTTCGGCTTGCATTTTATCTTTAGGAATGAAACGCAAAGATGCACTATTAATACAATATCTCAAACCACCCTTATCTGCCGGACCATCATTAAAGACGTGTCCCAAATGGGCATTACCTGTATTGCTGCGAACTTCCGTACGCACCATGCCGTGAGTAGTGTCTACCTTCTCCTGTATGAGTTTATTGTTTATAGGCTTTGAGAAACTAGGCCAGCCACAACCGGAATCAAACTTGTCAGTAGAGACAAACAAAGGCTCACCCGTAGTAATATCTACATAAATACCCGGACGATGTTCATCCCAATATTCATTCTTGAAAGCAGGTTCAGTAGCATTCTTTTGAGTTACGGCATATTGTTCAGCAGTGAGTTGTGAACGCAAAGTGGCATCATCCGGTTTTGCATAAGCAACTGCCTTCTTCTTCATCTTGGCATTACGAGCCAGATCGAACAACTCAGGATTAATATGACAATATCCCCCGGGATTCTTATCCAAATAATCCTGATGATAATCTTCGGCAGGATAGAAGTTCTTTAATGGTTCAATTTCTACAACCAAAGGTTTAGAGTAGTTGGCAGCCAAACTCTGTACGGTTTCCTTTATAACCGGAAGATCGGCAGAATCCGTATAGTAGATACCGGTACGATATTGAGTACCTCTATCACCTCCCTGACGGTTCATGCTGGTGGGGTCGATCGTTTTAAAATAAAGATCGATGAGGAAAGGTAAATCTACTTTCTCAGGATCGTATTGTACTTTTACGGTTTCGGCAAAATCTGTGGTGCCAGTACATACTTGTTTATAAGTGGGGTTGGCGAT
>NZ_JASLER010000053.1 GCF_030151085.1 Bacteroides sp.
GTTCTATGCGTATTGGTTGAACTCCATAAGCTATTTTGCTGAAAGACACATTAATACTCTGTACATTCCAAAAATTTCATTTGCAGGTACATCAAATGGTTTAAATTTTGGATCTGGATTTATAGAGTAGCATGATATATATCCTCCTTTATTTGATTCGTGAATTTCTTTAACTACTACTCCATTCGGCGTGTCAAGTACGTATACCTTTCCCCAATCTATGAATATATCAGGGTTTATCTTTTTGATTAAAATGCGAGAACCGGAAGGATATTCAGGCGCCATACTTTCTCCATATACAGTAATTGCGAAATCTACATTTTCAATCGGAGATACAATTGCTTCACAGTTTTCCAATGTTACTCCAGGTTCCGCAAATCCACTAAGCGAGCCTCCCATTGCTGACATAGGTAAGAGATAGGTTTTGAAGTTTTGCTTTTCTTCTTCATGGTTACATGCTGCTTCCTTTTCATACGGTTTGCCTTCTCCTGTTAAAAGCCATTTCATGTTAACTCCTAAATCCTTATCATCAATTATGCTCATCAGCATATTGTATGACGGTTTGCTATATTCAAGCGTTGCTTTGACAGTTGCTTGTACGAGGTTTAGTTTGCTGCAGAACTCAGCTATGCTACCATCGAAGTTGTCATCAATGATTTTACGTATTCTATCATTGACTTCGCTTGCGATATTATCGCTCGTTTCTTCGCAATAATTATTAATCACCATTTCTCCAAATTCAGCGAGCATGTTACTGTATAGCTCATTACTCATGGGCTTCTTTTTGTTCTCTATCTCAGATAGATACGATTGGGATATGCCAAATTTGTTACAGAAATCTAGCTGTGTCATTTTAAGGCTTTTACGCAGTTTGGTAACATTTAGTTCTTTCATATAAAGTTAAATATTGTCAATGTAGCGATAATATCTTGCGATAATTAGCGATATATTGCAGTAAGATAGTATATTTGCATCATCAATCAATCACGAAACAAAGATAGTTGATTGAATCGGCTTTTCAAATAGTATAAACATATTAAAATGTATAGCCATGACAGATTTAGAAGCAAGAAAAGAAATAGCAAAGATAAACTCAATGAGTTTATCAGCTGTACAGGTGCTCTATAATGTAGACACTAAAGAAGAAGCTATTCAAGTTGTTCTTGAAGCTATTGAGGTTGAGCCTGAATATGATTATACAGATGATGAACTTGAAGCAGAGAGAGAATACCTCTGTATGTCACAAGGCTTATCAAGATAATAACTTAAATATACACGATTATGAAAACAGATTTTAGGCACGATGTAATGATGATGGCTCACGAGATTTTCAAGGCTACAATGAAGAACTGGTCTGTATGCTTGACAAAGGCTTGGCAACTTTACCGATTGGTAAAGATGTTTCGGGCAGGTATCGTAAAGTTCGCTTATGAGAAATCAAACGGCAGTCTTAGAAAAGCAACTGGTACTTTGAAAGGTGCTTCTGAAATGGTGAAGGGTTCAGGCAAGAAGAATTACAAGACTGTTTGCTATTTCGACGCAGATGTAGAAGCGTTCAGAAGTTTTAAGGTTGAGAATCTAGTAGCCATCTACTAAAAACTTAGGGTAGGCAGACGTAGAGAATATTCTACCTACTCACTATTGATTAGCTCTTTGACATAATGTAAAAACCATTACAGTGTAATTCATAAACTGTTTTGGTCAACCAAAGATAACGAATATAGAAACTGCCATAGCTGAAAAGCGGTGACTGGTGGTAAGGCTATATAATTTGAATGAACTTACTTTCAGCACGCCAATTTGTCTTTAGCGTGGTGAGTATGCTTGGTGTAAGGCACAAGTATCGCTGAGAGGTCTATATAAAACCCTATGGATAGTTAATGACTGGCATCTGATAGCGAGAATCGGGTAGGGTGCAACACCGCAGCAAAGGTTAGTGCTATGCCGTATTAAAAGCCGTGAGGGATGCGAAGTGCACCGCTACCCCTTTACCCTTATACGGGCGGTAAACTATTAAAATCAACTATTATGCGAGTTACATTTTTAGCTACAGTATTGGTCTTGTCGCTCTTAGTATGCGCAATGACCGTTGAAAGTCTTGGCGTTGTATTTTGGTGCTCTCTAGCTGCATTGGCTTGTACATGTCTATACATTAGTAAGCATGAGAAAGAATTGGATGCTGAATTGAGAGGCATGGGAAAATGATATTGTTTTGTCGTGTTTTATTTTGTGTTTGTGCTGAGGTGTGTCGTTCGTGAGGATAGCACACTTTTCTTAATGGAGGTAAAGTGGTAGTGTGTGAGCTCACCTATCCAATTGGTTATATTGCCGGTTCGATTCCGGTTGCCTCCACTAATTATTAATTTAAAATCAGGCTTATGGAAAAGGTAGAAAGCAAAGAAAAAATGAGAAATTTAAAGAAGGGTGGGCAACTTAAGCTTCCTATATCTTCATTAGAAACAATTCGTAATAACGTGTCACTTCTGAATGCTAAGCATCTTCTTGAAGGGAAGAAATGGACATCAAAGTCATATCCTAAGAAGGGGACAGTTATTGTGACAAGGGTTTCATAACTCTCAACTTACACGATTATGGAAAGAGTATTAACCGAACTTACCCAAGAATGTGAATACACTGCACAAATGTATGCATTAGGTTATGAAAAGAAGGAAATCGCTTCAATTAAATGCAGGGCGTTAAGCACGATCAACAACCAACTGCAAGAAGCATTCAGAATTCTTCATGTAAGAAACGGCAGGGAATTAGCGAAGAAACTGTATGAGCGGATGTCTGGAATAAGTTTCACGATGGACTTTTCGCCGGCTATACGTGCGGGAATTACCTGTTGTCTACTATTGATTTTGTGTCTTGACGGTCACTTTGAAATGAGAAGATTGAGAACATTTAGGTCAAGAACCAATATAGAGTTAACATGTAAGGTTAGAACTAGAACAAGAGGAAGAGATATGCCTCTTGTAGCTTAAAACAATACTTGTATGAAAAGAGGAAAGATAGAACCTATTCAAAAGTTATGGCTGAGTAAGGATGAAGCTATGGCTTATTTAGGATGCAGTGGAGACTATTTAGATAAGCTTCGTGGAAGTGCTCAGATTTCTTTTGCTAAAGATGGAAAAATGATTTGGTACAATCTTGAATCAATAAATAGATTTTTAAATAGAATGAAAGTTATATAACCCTTTAATTTTTACGATTATGAATAAAGAACTAACATTAAAAGAAAAAGAATCCGCATTTGAGGTTCAAGCCGTGGATTTGAGTATGAACACGCTTCCTTCTTTGGAAGATGCGCAAGAACTGCCTATTGATTTATGCGGCAACTATTGGACGCCTGAAAATCCGGGAGAGTATAAACGTGTGTTCTTCGTAGAAATCAAACCTCAAAAGGTTTTGAGTGCTACAGGTAACGGTCAGTTGATTGATTTGGATTGCGCTTTCTTTGTTGAGCAAAATCCGGAAGGTAATCTTGTAACTATAACCAATGGCTCAAGACGTTTAGTTGGTATGCTTGAACAGTATGTGGAGAGTGGCCTTATTAAAAACGGGACACCTCTGAAAATTACATTCATGGGAAAGCGTAAAAACAAGACGAACAATTTCAGTTCAGATAATTGGTCTGTGAAACCGCTACGAATTGAATTGTCTGTTGCTGGATAATGAGTGATTTTGATTTGAACAGTATGGCAGAAGGGGAGGAACTCAACCCTTCAGCCTATAATCCGGATGATTACCCAACTAAAGAGACTGTTCTTGACTTTATTTCGCAAAACAGTCACATACGTCCTATAAATATTGACTTGAAGTCATTAAGTAGAAATGGGGTCGTGAAACGCGACCCCATGGAACTATATCTTCAAAGCAAGTATATCTCATCTTCAAATTTGAAAAATGCACTTAAAACACCTCGTTCATTTTACTATGATTGGGAGAGAGTTTTTGAAGAGAAACCGAAGCCCTGCTTTCAATTAGGTACATTTGCTCACATGGCTTTTCTTGAACCTCGTTTATTTGAACTTGTAAAGGTTGAACCTACATGTAATCAGGCATCAAAGGATGGTGTACTTCAAATGATTGATTTCTATGGCGAGCTTCTATTAAATGAAAAGGACTATGTGAAAGATGCAAAAGATGAATATCCTTCTGTGAAATGGAATTTCAATGCTCTTAAGGACTACCGGGATAATCTGAGGCAGAATCTTGTTGATCTTGGTTATTCTTTCATCAGCGAGGAAATGAATATGATTATCACTGCCTTGAAAAGAAACTATTATTGGTATGGCGGTGGCATTATTCCTCAAATTCTCAAAGGGGCTTATTCGGAAGTATCCTTCTACGGGAAAGATGAAGAAACTGGACTTGATGTAAGGGTAAGACCGGACTATTTCAATGTAGAAGAGAATATCGGCGTAAATGCCATAATCTCTTTCAAGACCACACGAGCCGATGATCTCGGCAAGTTCTACTATGATTGTGCCAAACTCAAATATGAGTTATCAGAGGGTATGTATCAGGAAGTAATGAGTAGTATAACAGATCGAAACTTCAATGTAACCATAATGATTATGTTGCAGACGGTTGAACCCTATGATGTGGCGGTTCTTTTCTGGGCACCGGATGATTTGGCGAATGGTAAGTATAAGTACCACTATGCACTTTCCATCGTAAAGGACTGCTTCGAAAAGAAGTGGTTCCCCGGTTACGATGCCAATGCCGAAGAAAATGCACATGGTATAATTGATATGCAGCTTCCTGAATGGAGCCAAAAGATGCTTCATCCGGTAGCGATAGATGATTTTGAATAAATGGAGTTATGCAAAACAGATATTCAACATATAGAGCGCCTACTGAAGCTGTGTTCGGATAAGATAGAGAAGTATGCACCTAAAACTTCGCCTGATCAAGATTTGTGCAGGCGTTGCAAAAGAATGATTAAACGAATAAATAATAAGAAATGACAGATTTAAAAGATTATTTGCCGGATGAAATAAAATTCAAATTGCCGGTAACAGTAAAATTCCCCGAAGTGATTTTCCCTGATAGTGTCTGCATGGATGATGTGAAAAAGAAGCTTTCAGAAAATTTTGTGACCATCCAAGAGAAAGACGTGATTGCCAACAGAATCATGGATGATTATGAAATTTCTATCCTTCGGGCGAATTACGGTGAAATAGCAGAGAAGCAGATGCCAGAACTTGAAAGTCAATTTGAAGCTTTAAAGTCGGAGTTTAATTCAGCCAAAAAAGAATTTGAAGCTAAGATTGCTTCTTTGCATACCCAGTTTAAGGATTTGGTAAGTCTTGCCAAAAAGGGTATTAGGGACTATCCGTTGAAGATGATTGATACTTTCCGCATTCCGATTATGGGATATTACTTGTATTATTCTTGGGTGAATGAATCTTTCCGTTTGGCGCTGGTCCAAGAGATACCTAAGCACGAATATGACGACTTATTCAATTCGGGTGAAATGAATCAAAAGGCGTTTGAGGCACTTGGTTACGAGTTACCAAATATCAATGTTAAAGATACCCGAAAAAATGTGCGTAAGTTTGGCAAGGGCGAAGATACTATTGAGGTTTGGGAAGAGAATGGTGAAGATGTTTGGTTAGAACATTGGGTTGAAGCTTTCCTTGATGAGGATAATGGAGAAGTAGTTCCTATACAACGCCATGAATGGCATCGTGTACCTATTGAAGAAAGTCCGTGGAGAAGGGAGGAGAATAATGAGCAGACTTGCACACAAGAAGGGGAGACCGACGAAATATCGGCAGAAGTTGAAGAATAATCCCTATTGGGAAGAAGTTAAAAGTAAGGTTCGCATTCGTGATGGGCATAAATGCCAAATGTGTGGCAAAACTTACAGTTTGGAAGTACATCACAAAGTCTATAAAATAGGTGGTGTATCTATTGTCGGGCATGAACTTGAATGTTTGCATTGCTTGACGACTCTTTGTGAGGACTGTCATGCAAAGGTTCATGGAAAGTAACTTTGTTAACCGGCTTTCTCGGTCTGTGAAGATGGAGAGGGCAAACGCGGGTAGGTAGACATAGAGCCAGCGCAAAGAGGCGCATCGGGGTTGGAATCCCCGCCTATCCACAATGGGGAATGTTGTTTTTCACTCTATTTTCGGATTCCTTCAACAAAAACATTGAAATGAGTGCGGTTAGTTTTTGCTGTTTTTAATCCCGTAAATAAAACAGCACATGGGCGGTTGCATGGAACAGACCGGCACTAAGTCGCTCTGGGGAGTTCGATTCTCTCACCGTCCACACAATCAGCCACAAGAGGATTGCCCGATAGGAACAATTGTGAAGTGGCATAACCTCGGAGCAAATGCTTCGGGGTTTTTATTTCGATTTTATTAATATAAGAAATATCTATGAGACAGATTAGTAACAAACAATCCCAGCGGAATAGAGAGGTGGCTAAGATAAAGCGGAATCTCCCTTCTGTATGTGCCATTTGTGGAAAGTTGGCTGTTGATGCAGCCCATCTAGTTCCTAAGAGTATATACCCGGAGCATTACACCAATCCACTCAATATAGTTGGTTTGTGTAGAGAGTGTCATAATAAGTATGACAATAATTTATCTTTCAGACAAAGGCAAAAGCGGCTTATTGAGCGAGTGAAGTCTTTTGATGAATGTGCTGCAAACAGATATTTTCATTTATATGATCTGGACTGTCAAAAGTCAACAATTGTAATGAGTGACTATTATTTAGGATAATATGAACAGTTATCAATTAATATCAAAACTCAAGAAGATACGGGATGATACCTATCTCACAGCAATCGATCAATCTCTTTATTATGAGCTTATTTCTATGTGCAATGATAAAAGTTGGAAAGAAGTGTTCGAGGTACGCAGCAATGTCCTTTGTTCTTCTCTTAATATTTGGGATAAGACATTGCGGAAGTCGAGAAAAGCTCTTGCCGATGCTGGGCTTATTTCTTTCGAATCCTGCAAAGATAAAAGGATCGGTTGTTATTATTCATTTACCCAAAAACTAAGTAACGACATGAAGATACCAGTAATATCATCGGTAAATGGTACTGATGAAAATACCTTAGAAATTACCGATGATACCCAAACAGACGAACCTCAATCATCGGTAAACGATACGGTAATATCTTCGGTACTACGTACTGATGAAAGTACCGATGATAAAAAAGTTACTTCGGTAATATCATCGGTAAATGGTACTGATGAAACGCAAATTCCACCTTATAAGAGAATTCAAACTTTAAACAGAGAGAGTCTCGCGCATACGCACGAGAACTCCCCACCTGAGAATCCTAAGAAGTCCAAGAAAAAAGAAGGAGACGAAAAACCTTTGGTCTATCCTTTCTCTTCGATAGCTTTCATGTCTGCATGGGAGGCACTTCGCCGAACTCCGAAATGGAAAAAGAAACTCAACTATGCTTTGCAGCTCTCACTTGACAAACTTTCCAAGTTTGAAGAAGAGTTTGCCATCCGGCAGATAGAAAGAGCTATTGAATCAGATTGGACCGGAGTTGTATTTACTGGAACTGAACATGATTATCAAGAATGGTTAAAGCTAAAATATGGAAACAATAGGAACGTTGATAAAGCAGCAAAAGCAAGAATGCTCCTTGATGAATACACTGCCATTGAGCAGGGAAGTCATGTTGGAATCGGTAAAACAGAGATACCCGACCTTTAGCGGACTTTCAACAGCATTTTCATCCTCACTTCAACCGGTATTGCTCTCTGATTTAAACAAAGCCTACAGTGATAAATCTCCAACCATAGGTGATTTAGACCGTATGTACGAGTATGGTGCTTCTGCCTTATGGGTAAAGACCCAATTAACAGGTATTGATTTCGTGTCATCAACCAAGGAAGATGCAGACATGAATGCACTAACAGAGTTCTCTAACTTGTTTTCACGTCAATATCATAGCACTAAATTGACAGAGTTCTTGCTATTCATAGCTCGGTTCAAATTAGGCCAGTATGGAAAATTTTATGGGTACTTCGACATGCTTACTATTGGTGAAGCATTTAAAAAGTTTATACGTGAACGTGCTTATGAGATTGATTCTATTGAACGAAGAAAGAATAATCAGAAATACGACAATCCTATTGCTGAGTTTGAACGGTATCACGAACCAGCTGATTATATTCAAGTTGAAATTGATCGGCATAAAAGTAAATTTAAAAACAAATGAAAGACATAAAATTAATCAAGACTATCTTGTCAATCTTAGCGGCTTATGCTGCTTTTTATTTTGTCTGCTACTGGATAGCAGATTATTGTTTAAGAACTTATTTGTAACACTATGAGATCACTAAAAGAAATTGCAGCATAATGAAACATATAGAATTATTCAATGACCACTTTCAGAACTACAAAGTTTATGGAATACCAAAAGCCCAGCTTATCATTGCTGACGTTCCCTATAATCTTGGGAACAACGCCTATGCGTCTAACCCTGTTTGGTACGTTGACGGAGACAACAAAAACGGAGAGAGCAACAAGGCAGGTAAAGAATTCTTCGATACTGATAAGGATTTCCGTCCGGCTGAGTTCATGCACTTTTGCAGTCAAATGCTTGTTAAAGAGCCAAAAGATAAAGGGAAAGCTCCTTGTATGATTATCTTTTGCGAGTTCGAAGATCAATTCAGGTATATTGAACTAGGAAAACGATATGGGTTAAATAACTACATTAACCTAGTATTCAGAAAAGACTTTTCAGCCCAAGTATTAAAGGCTAATATGAAAGTTGTAGGCAATTGTGAGTATGGTTTATTACTCTATCGGGAAAAGCTTCCTAAGTTCAATAATGATGGCAGAATGATTTTCAATTGTTTTGATTGGGTGAGAGATAGCGATACTCCGAAAGTTCACCCAACACAAAAGCCCGTTCCGCTTCTTCGAAGGTTGATAGAGATATTCACCGATAAAGGCGATGTCGTGATTGACCCATGCGCCGGTAGTGGTTCCACCTTACTCGCGGCAGCTCAAGTAGGACGCAAAGCATACGGATTTGAAATCAAGAAGAATTTTTATGCTGATGCGAATAAATTTGTGTTATCCCGCATACAACAAACTTTATTCTAATAAATCTCCAAACCAATAAAGAGGTGAATTTATTTGCTTCCCAAATCTCCCCACCATACAAGAGTGCCAATGATTCCCAAGAAAGCTATTCTACTAAGAACCCAATCTATTCCAAAGCAAAAAGCTAAATAGCAAATTGTGATTATTAATCCAATAGCAATCCAAGGCTTCAGTATCTTTAAAATATAATCCCGATCAGACGGATAATGGTATTGTATGTAGCGATTTAGTCTCTTTAAAAAAAACTTTATATTTCTCATAGTATAATATTATGTTCATAATAAGTCAGACATGCCAGTAGATTCAAGATGTATTATGGAGTGAGTATACTCTTTTTCAACATCTGTTTTAGTTCTTCAATTGCTAAAACGTGGTCTTTTCCTCGGTGAATCATACAATGGCAATTAGGACATACAGGCATTAGATCAGTTTGGGGATCAACAATTTGTTCTCCAGTTTCAGAAAGAGGTTTTATATGGTGGATATGAATAAAACCACGGCCGACTTCACCATAAGATTCGAGAAAGTTAAATCCACATACCATACATGTATAACCATGGATGTCTAGTGCCTGTTGACGTAGTTTAGGTTTTCTTTCATATGTAGTTGAGTAAGTCCTTTTTTGTTTTCCCTCTGTTACATTGGATGTTAATTCTTCATTTTGATCTATTACAATTGAAATACAACATTGAGAGAGTATTTTTTCATAGACTTCCTTGGTTATAGGTCTTGTCCCATCTCGCCAATAGTTTGTTTGACGTGAAGTTGGAATGGTCTCTAAATAATGACCATCTTTATCCTTTGTAAAAATTGGACTATCAAATGCTTGGAAATTTATTATCTCAGAGAAATAATCATTCTTAGTAGAATTAGGATCAGGATATTGTTTGCCAATCTCTCCAATTCCAAAATAATGAGCTTTCGATGTCAAGCGATATTTCTCATATTTTTTATCTGTAAGATTACCTTTATAATAAATAACCTTAGTTCCAGGTACAAGAGATTTCAAATGCCGTTTGGGATGATGATATAATTCCCCAGTCTTGTCTTTCCATTGTGATAAGTCATTCTCAGTTATGATAGCGTACATAGTATTAACTCTTTTAGTTTAAGAACAAATATATAAGTTTTCTTCGAGTATATAAATTTAAATAGAAAAATAATTATTCCAATGAAATACCTAATAACCAAAATCGAGTATATCACCGGTGATACCCGCCGAAGTGAGAAAGTAAACATCGAGACTGACGATATCGAAGTCGAAAGAAACAGACTACGCGTAGAGAATCCTTGTTATTTGATATACTTCACCTATACGACTGTACCATGTTGACACTTGGTGATGATGACCTGCCGATCGGTAGGAGGAAGAAAGGCAATTACATGAGTATCGGAGGAGTTCTACACAAACGCTGTAGCCATTGCGGTCAATTCTTCCGGCTGAACTACTTCTACCCACTGAAGTACACCCGCAATGGGAAGCGCTTTGAAACCCTGCAATCTTGGTGCAAGTTCTGCACTATCACTGAGAATTGCAGAAGGGTAAAGGAAAAATCGAAAATCAATTAATTAATAACAAAATAGTAATGAATAAAACTCAAAAGGAATTGTTAGCAAGGCTTATGACTGTTACAAACAGTCTTGGAGGAACGCTTGATGGAACTGCAACTTGTGAGCAAAAGTATATTGATAGACAACGAGCCCACATGCTCTCATACAAGGTCATATACGGTTTATTCGGTGATAATCCTAATAATCCATATCGTGAAGATGATATAAGCAATGCTTATAAAGCTATTGAAGAAATGGAGAAGCTGGAACAAAATATATATCCTGACCGAAGCGGCTTTTTAAAGGATGAAGAAAAACAATAATCCTCAATACAAAGAAAAAATGAATATTATGGAATACGGATATGAAAAGAAAGATCACCGTGGTAACTTGGTTTACCCGATGTACCCAGTACAAGAAGAAAAGGCTGACCATGTAATAGCAGCTTATATTGTAGGTAATGGTTATGTGCCTGTATCACCAGTAACTTATGACTCAGAAGAAGAATGCCGCAAGGCTTGTGACGTACACAATAACTTTCACAAGTGGACGAAAGTAGAAGTTGAAGCCATCTTCTTCAAGTCAATTACAGGACAATATCCAGAAGAAACAAAAGAGTAACAATAAATAGATAAAAACTTCATAAAAAATGAACATCGGACTAATAGACGTAGACGGTCATAACTTCCCTAATTTTGCTCTTATGCGTGCATCTGCATATCATAAGTCAAGAGGTGATCAAGTTGAATGGGCTATTCCTTTTAATAGATATGACAAGGTGATGGCGAGTAAGGTGTTTGCTTTTACTCCCGATTTCAACTACTTGTCATTACAGGCTGATACCATTGAAAAAGGGGGAACCGGATACGACATAAAGAAACGACTATCGCACGAGATTGAGAAAAGCCCATTGATGGACTATTCAATATATCCTCAGTATAATTTTTCAATTCAATTCTTTAGCCGAGGCTGCATCCGAAAATGCCTTTTCTGTTTAGTTCGCGAAAAAGAAGGATATATCCAACCTGTTTCCCCGGTTGATCTAAATCCACAAGGAAAATGGATCGAGGTACTGGATAATAATTTCTTTGCTAATCCAAATTGGAGAGATTCGGTTAATTATCTTCTTAAAGCGAAACAGCCCGTAAAACTTCACGGCGTGGACGTTAGAATTATGAACGAAGAGCAAGCGTATTGGCTGAATAAATTGAAAATGAAGCAGAACATACACATCGCTTGGGATTTACCGCAAATTGATCTAACGGACAGGCTTAAAGAGATGATAAAGTATGTAAAGCCATACAAGATTACTTGCTACGTATTGATTGGTTTCAATTCCACTATTGAGCAAGATTTGTTTCGGCTTGATACTCTCAAAGGTTTAGGTATTACTCCATTTGTACAGCCATATAGAGACTTTACAAATAACAGGAAGCCTAAACAATACGAATTAGACCTTGCGAGGTGGGCAAATAAGATGTGGCTATTCAAGTCGTTTGACTTTGCCGATTTCTCGCCACGCAAAGGATTTAAGTGTGACTATTATTTAAAACAATTAGCGTAAACAATAAATAACGAACCAAGAGGCAGGCACGGCGGGAATCCGTGAGTTAAACAGAGTTGCACCCTGTTGAGGTTCGTTTTAAATGATTATTAAAGATACAGTATTAACCCTTTAAAATGATACAGCCGCACCCCTACAATTATCCCAACCGGTCCAGCCCCGCCAAGCGAGAAAGGACTACATCAACCACTTCCGGCAAGAGAAACCACTAGAAGGTATATTCTTCACTTCTTTTGCCAAGGAATTACTTGAAAAGCGCAGCAGACGCAAGTCTGAACACTATGCCGCCGTTTACGATACGATCATCAAGCACATAGATGCTTTCTCCGAGGAATTTGAATGCGACATCTATACCAATTCTGTTACAGCGGAGTTCTTAGATGATTTCATCGTTTATCTCGAAGACCAAGGCTTGAAACATAACACCATCGTAGGCTATATACAGAAGATTCAAACTCTCGTCCGCCGGGCATCGCAGTACAATTATGCAGTAGATAACACTTACGATGAGATTGATTTGAAATTAGAACCAACAAACGCCGTGTTCCTGAGTATGAATGAGATTACCCGCATTTACTATTACAAGTTCGAGAATCAAGATAAACGGAAAGCCAAGGAGCGTATAAGAGACTTATTCGTTATAGGTTGCCTTACCGCTCTCAGATACTCCGATTACTCCACGCTAACGAAAGATAATTTCCAAGGTAATTATATCGTGAAGCGGACGAAGAAGACGAATATAGACGTTAAGGTTCCAATGCACGATTATGTAAAAGAAATCTTTACCAAGTATAACGGTCGCATCCCTTGTGGGCTCTGCATTCAGTACGTCAACAAGTATTTGAAAGTGATAATGAAGGAAATAGGATTGAATGACCTTGTGACCTACTCTTATACTCAGGGTGGTAAGCTAGTTACTGTTACCCGTGAAAAGTGGGAATTAATCAGCAGTCATACGGCCCGACGGCCAGCAGCTACCAATATGTATCTCACCGGCAGGATGAAGACTTTAGAGATAATGAAGCTAACCGGACATCGAACTGAGCAAAACTTCTTCCGATACATACGATTGACTGGCGAAGATACCGCCCGATCTATATCCGGGGATATGTATTTTAGAAAATAAACGATTAAGATTAAAAGAAATGAGAACAATAAAATTCAGAGGAAAGAGACCCAATGACGGCGAATGGATATTCGGAGACTTACTTACCAGTAGTGATGAATGTTGCCACATATCACAAGTAACTATCTTAGAGGATATATCAACAAAGCAGTTTAGAGAGTTAATTACAGAAGTTATATCCAATACAGTCGGTCAGTTCACCGGACTACTCGATAAGAGCGGTAAGGAGATATACGAATGTGACGTACTCAACAATGGACAGCGTAATTACTGCGTGTGCTGGAATGAATCACGTGGCGCATGGTGGTTAAAAAGCAAAGACCTCATATATACTCAACCGCTTGGATTTCTATCAACAGAACTCTTTATTATCGGTTCAACCCATGATAATCCTGAACTACTGAAAGGAGGCAAAGAATGAGTTTTACTTCACCGTGTTACATAACGCTGATAGATAAGGAAAAGGCACGTGAAATATGCTATAAACTCCTTTGCTTAGGGTATGAGTTCGTAAATGATAGCGGTAGATACATTGACGTATATTTGAATCTGTCTATAGATGAAACTGGAAAGATTATCATTAGCACAGGTATGTCTCGTTTCCATATACATAGAAAAACAGATAAGTATCTAAAAAGCAGGAACAGATACAATACCTATGGTGCACATGTCGACTGCGGTACCAACGAGCAACTATTCCTTGCTATCGCTGCAAAACGTGATGGCACAAGCACAAGGCAATACTGGGTCTTTGATGAAGATTTTGAATCTCACAAGAAAGGAGATTTCGTTATAGGAAATTTCACCCGGTGCTCATGTTATTGTCATGTGGCAACCGTCGAGGAACTTATCAATCTCTTTAAAAACAAAGAACAATGAAAAATCAAACCCCATCAATCGAACAGATGAAGCAATTGCAGTCGCTCGGTGTAGTCGCAAATAATGCGAATGCAATCTCTCTACTTTTTCTTTTTAGAGCGATTAATAAATGGAAAAGACATCATTAGTCCTACTGCAATAGCATTTTTAATTAAATCGGCTTTATGTGTATTTTTATGTGTAATTGATTCATTACGTTTTTTTGTCTCTTGGGTTTGCTTAATATCATTTGTCTTAGTGGTTTCTGTTTGAGAAATATCAGATGACCTCCCTAATGTACTTAATATTGACAAAATAAGGTCTTGAAATTTTTGCTCATAATCTGGATAAGCATCAATCCAGTGGTATTGATTTAAAATTAATCGACTTCCACCTTTTAATGGAGTTTCATCAATGCGATATGGGATTATGTGCTTTTGTTCTGTGAATGCAACATTAAGCTCGCCTTTAACCCAGTTTGAAGCAGAAGACTGTTTTGAGAATATGATTACAAATATCTTGCAATTAATTATTGCATCATCTATAACATCTCCATATTCAGACCCAGAAGGAATGTTCCGTGGTGCGATCCAACATTTTATCTTATTTTGTTCCAGTGCATGACAAATTGCTAAGGAAGCTTCACTGTTTTCATGTGAATAACTTATAAATACATCATGTCCCATAGTATGTGTGTTTTTATTTTCACAAATATATGATTTTATTTTATTAAAATGAAAGAATAGTATGATAAATTTTGAAAACCAAATTGCTACCACCCGGGAGCAATCAGAAAAATTGCTCTCCCTTGGAGTATTGCCGGAGACGGCTGATATGGTATATCACCATACAAAGAGTAAAACGGCTGCACTTGAATGGGAACTTAAACCATATCCGCCAACTTTAAGAAGTACTACCAAGCTGAACATTGCGAGACTTGCAAGCTCACTTCATAAGCACCCTGATGGAACGACAATGACTGGTGAAGAAGTGTTTGATGAGATTTGGGGAAAGGACGTGCCTGCTTGGTCTTTATCTCGACTTATTGATATGATGCCATCCGAGATAACTATAGATAGAACTGTAGGTGGTCTTTTTATATCACATATAGACATCTCTTATTTTGGATTTAACTCTGACAAGACAATAAGTTTCCTTACCGGATTTTCCATAGGAGCCAATGAAACAATATTTGATATTTGCATTGATATGATTGATTGGCTTATCAAGAATCGGCATTTTAACAAAGAATATTTGAAATGAGAAACTAAATGAAAGCAATCACCATCAAACAACCTTGGGCATCCTTAATCGTCCACGGCATCAAAGACATCGAGAACCGAACTTGGGCGTGTCCTAAGAAGTATATCGGGCAGAGGGTGCTAATTCATGCCAGCAAAAGACGAAGATGGGTTGAGCCTCTTTCTATCTTTTCTTTAGCTCAATTTGAGGTTATCCGTGATGATAAAAGATTCATCCGAGGCAGTAATACCAATCCACAGGTGATTGATTCCGCCATCATCGGCAGTGTTGAGATAGTAGACTGTGTTATCAATCACCCTTCAATCTGGGCTGAGAAAACAGAAGTAAAGGCAGATGAACATGGATTACCTTACTATGGGGATAAGACCTATAACTGGGTACTTGCTAATCCCGTACTCTTTGCCAATCCTATACCGGCTAAAGGTAAGTTATCCTTTTGGGACTATCCCGGTATCAAAGAGGTGAAAATCGAATGCCCTGAATGTGGCAGCATAGAGATAGCAGTTGAAGATTATACTACAGCTCCGTTTCCCACCTTCTTGCATAGCTGCAATAAGTGCGGTCATGTTATAATGGAAAGCGAATGGGCGATTAAGTAAATGAGTATGCAAATTACGATTATGCCTTTTGAGACTTTGTTCATCAGAATCTTAAAATAAATTGATAACAACGAATCACCTTTCTTCTTACATTTGTACGAGAGTAAACTTCTACAATAATAATACCAAATTTAAAAAAAAAAGAAAATGAGAGAATTAACGAAAAAAGAGAAGAAAATCGTAAAGGCTTTAATCGAAAATTATGATCCCGCAAATGGTCTTTCCGTTGGTGATATTCTTAAAAAAATATACTCCATTAAAAGCTATAAAAAAGTCAAAATTAGTAATGCCGAATTACAGTGTAATGCAATCAAAGACCCCCGTAAAGTTGAAATTGAATATTATTATAGACCTGGTATCGAATTTAGAAATGATTTTTATGAAGCAATACTACTAATTAATATGCTTCAAAAGGATGGCTATATTGTATTGAGTTTGGTTATTGAAAATGATGCTATTGGAGATACCAACAAAATAGCTTCCCCTTGTAATCCAATAACAAAAGAGGGGCAATTAAGAATCGAAACTTTTTATAATGACTTGGGAGTTGATTTATGGGAAATGTTAAATTGCTGGTTTGTAGTATCAAACTTTTTATTTGATTTCGTGGATAATGATTACCAAACACTGGAACAAAGAAATTTCAAGGAAGAAAGGAGAGATACAAATACCGAAATTCGGATAGCTTTCCTCGTGGGTCTCTTTGGTATAATATCGAGTATTATATCTATGTGTCAAGATGTATCTATATCACAAAAGAATATTGATGATATTGTCAAAGCCGTACAAGAAGCTAAGATAGATGTTCCTGATACCATTAAAACTTATATTGTTAACGATACTGCGATTAAAATGAAAAGTCCTGAGTAATCAAATATAGAGTAAAGGAATATTTTTCATCACTAATCATCACCCGGCATTGAATCTCACGGTTCGATGCCTTTTTTATTCACCCAGTCCCCACCTAATTAACCCCTTGGTTAGTAATCAGCAAGGTGGGGGCTTTACTTATAAACATAAAAAAAGCCCATCTTCCCAGACGAGCAATCTTTGTTAACCTTAAATCTAATACTATGAAAAACACATTGCAAAGGTACTGACTTTCGGGACTTCTGCAAATTTTGGAGGTCTACAGACCGTTCTTATAACATGGTTTAGCGGAATAATAACTATGTTAACAATTAACATAATCAAATTAATGAATTAACTAATTATGAATAGTAATAAATACCCTCTACGCATCGATCATCGTACAGTTATCTACGTCACCAAAGATAAATGTAACCCCGAATACGCAGAGAAGAAGAGAATGCAATTTAATCCTGCACCTGTAATGGAACATAGAGGAAGTAATTTCCGGGTGTCTATTGATGTTGAAGAATTAAGGACCTTCGTACAAAGCGGTATGCACCTTAAAGAGATCGCTAAGAAGATGGGAGTGAGTAAGACTACGGTTGAGAAGTATATTAAGAAATATGATTTGAGAAATGAAAAGAAAGAGTGAGTACAACAAGGCTGTTAAGATGGCTTTGAAAGTAGAGTTCCTTACAAACCGTGAGGAACTCTTTTTATATGTCGGTGCTCTCTATTCTGCAATGATGTGGGGTAGAGAAATTGATGAAAAGAACCAGGCTATCCAAGAAAGGGATAAGTCTTTAAAATAGAAAAGGAAGAACGAGCCCGCACGACCAAGCTTATGTCCTTCCTTCTTACACGATTATGATACAAATATACTATTTACTTTTAAATTAATCGTGTTATGGTGAAAGAATTTTCAGTAGTTTCAGAGCTTAAAACAATACGTGAACAGAAATCAAGACTAACAGAGAGGGAACAGGAGTTATCATCTCCTTTACTGGAGGAGTCCGAGCTTATCCCGGTTGTATATGAATGGTTTAAAGAGATACTTGCCGAAATGGATTTTCCACCTATGGCAGACAGTCCCCATCAAAGAAAGAAATTCCTTTTCATCGCCCTATTCTTATTTGCTCCCAGTGTGTTGGCAGGCGGTCGTATGCCTAATGGAGTGAGAAAGGTGCTTGAAGAGGTATTCCCCAATGTCCGACCTTGTACAATATCGAACAATATAGCAGATGTTTCTTTTCTCTATCAACAATATAAGGACTTCCGACAAGATATAGAGTATCTTTACACCGAAATAATAAATCGTTTGAAATTCAAAGGGCTAATCAATTAGAAGGTGCTACCATAGCACGAAAAAGAAAGCCGGGGTTTATGGCCCCGGCTTTCTTAGAAGTCTTCTTTGATGCGTTCCATCGAAATTATTCGAGTTGTCAATAATGATACGTCATTATTGGGAAAGTTTCCTTTTATCTTTTCTATTTCTCTTTTAATCTCAAGTATTTCTTGCTCTTTTGATACGATAATATAGTTTATATGTTTAGGCTCAAATTTCAAACCATAATCTTTTATTGAGTTGTTTAATTCTTGAATTTGCCCCGGAAAGAAGGCTGTTGCAAACTCAAAGAGTGGTTCATTTTCTTTCTTAGGAACATATCTCCACTCTCTTTCATCATAATACCGTTTGATTATATCTATGTATTGATTTTTATCATATCTAATTCCCTCATACGGTTTTATATAGGCATATTGGTACAACAAGTTGTTTATAATAGCTTGTAATTCAGAGAAGTTTTCTACGCTATTCCTCTTTTCGATTAATTGTTCAAAACTGTTCTTTAAGGTGTCAATTAGTTCAACTTCTTTATTGACATAAAGCACAGGGTTTAAATTATTTCTTATTGCCCATTCTTTGGTCAGACCTATTGCATATTCTCCATACCAATAAGCGTGTTCCTCTATTTGAGACAGTGGTATATCACAAAAACAAACCATTGGAACTTTCCATCTTTTGCTTTCTACCAGATAGTTTTCTTCAGTACAATAACTTGGTCTGAAATCGCTCTTTAAAATATTGATTAAAGTTTCTTTGCTTTTTGTGAAATGAAACAAAGTATTTGCACTAAGTGTATTCATTTAGATTCTCCTTTCTCTATCTTGATTTTACCTCCGCAGTGAGGACAAGTGATAGTATTTTCGTCTTTCTCCCTTTCTCTCTCGAATAAATCGACAATATCCACATCTAAAGCTGATGCAATGACATTAAGTTTACCGATAGTTGGATTACCGGATGCGCAAGCGTATAGGGCTTGATAGGTTATACCGATACTGGTAGCCAATTCTTGCATGGTCATACCTTTCTCTTTGCAGATTTCTTGTATTCTTAGCATAATATTCAAATTATAGTTTGATGCAAAGATAGGAACTATTTTCAAACTATATATAGAATAATAAATAAATAATTCAAAAAATAATTTGAAAAAATATAGAATAAGATTTGTTTTATTCAAATTAAAGTTTGATATTTGCATTATAATAATCAAAATAGAATTTGAATAACTAATAAGATATATGATTATGAAAATTATTAATGGCTCAAATTTCGATAGCATCAATATAGGTGACATTATTGTATCGATAGCTATCTGTAGTAAAGGTACTCAAGACATTATTGAAATTAAGGATTCAGTAAGTGAGGCAAAATCGTTTGTTAAAGAAGAAAATTACAATGATCTTGTTGATTATTGGTATTTAGCTGCTGAAGCAATAAATGAAGATGGTGATACTAATCCTGCTTTTTGGGGCAAATCTCGTAATGAGGCTATTTCTAGACTAAAAAGAGTATTAAAGTAATTAAATATACAATTATGAAGAAGTATAATTCAAAAGGCGAATTAGTCGCAGAAGGTTGCTTAGTACCCAATCCTAATTTCATCCCTAAAGGCGATTATAAAGAAACAGAGTTAGACAAATATAAACGTAGCGTTGATTTTCTGCTTGTATCAGTAGGTAACAGGTATGAGATACGTTTCAATAAACCTATTACACTCAAAGAAACACGTTCTATTAAACACATGGGCGGTAATGGCTATCTTGTTACAGAAAAAACCTTAGAGAGCCTGAAAAAGCAATATACACACGCTTGTGACTTTTAAAACGATACGATTATGAAGACAAATGAAATTATAGTTGGTTTGAGATACAGAATTTCTGGCGATTTGGCTAATGGTCATTATGCAGATGTACACCTTGTGTAACCCATGATGATGTAGTGCGAGTAATTAAGAGAGTTACAGAAACTCACATTGTTTGCGAATGTGACCGTAAATTTATAATTAACGATAATCTCAAGATAGAGAATTTTTAAGTTTAACCGGTAGGGCGAAAGCCCTACATAATACATACGTTATGAAATTGAATAAAACAGAAACAGAACTTTTACTTGCAATTATCACAGGTAGCGTTAATCGTGATTGGTATAAAATGCAAGGCAAACGCTACGATGAAGCAAAAGATAGTCTTAAAGCAAAAGGATTTCTAAGAAGTAATCAACGTGGCATATTGGAATTAAATTTATCTGATGGTTATTTAAAACAAATAGGTTACTAATCCGGTAGCCCCATCACTGAAACAATGCAGAGAAGAATGTGACATTTGGCTAAAAAGCAAACATTCGGCTGATTGTTCGTCTTGAACTATGAAGATATTTCGTTATCTTTGGTTGTGGTAGTACCTTTGGGGTACTATCGCGGGGTAGAGCAGTTGGTCAGCTCGCTACTTTGACTTGGTAGAGGTCGGTGATTCGAATTCATCCCCCGCAACTACGATTATTAATTTTAAAAATGACACGATTATGAACATTTTGACGCTTAGTATTAAGCAAAAGTATTTTGATGAAATCTTAGCAGGTACAAAAACGCACGAATACCGTGAGATCAGGCCAACCAACGCTAAGAAGTATATTACTTACTTATGTGGTGGCAAAGAGTACCAGGTAGATGAAGAATTACCAGAAGAAGGTGATGTAGAATTAAAGCCCATCAAGTACGATGCTATCAAACTTCTTACGGGTGAATATAAAGGCAAGCGCCCTTATATAATCATAGAGATTAAAGAAACAGAAGCAGTACTTCTCACCGATGATGAAGGTAATGATATTGTCTATGAGTATCAAGGCGAAGAATACCTTGCTGCACAAATGGATTACACATTAGGTAAGATATTAGAGAAACATATAGACTGATTGTTTAATTTAAAATTTGAAAGCTGAGTCGCAAGAAGAATAAACAGAGTAGCCGGTCCCCGTCGAAACATGAACGGTGCTGGTGCCGGTGGTAGATTAGTAGCAAGAAGAGGTGGTGCAGCAGGCACATCTCAATTGGGTTCACGCAGACAACGTTATAGTGACGTTCGTATTGCTTATGGTTTATCTGGTGGTTAACCATGAATAGGATAGAACAAGCGAACCAATGCATAGACCTCATTCGAGTAAAATCGAGTGAGGCTATATTGTTTTGTAGCCTTGGCAAAGATTCATTGGTTCTGCTTGATTTAATCTATCCGAAGTTTGACCGGATCGTATGTGTGTTTATGTACTTTGTTGAAGGATTAGAACACATTGAACGATGGGTAAATTGGACGAAAGCAAAGTATCCGAAGATTGAGTTCGTTCAGGTCCCGCATTGGAACTTGACTTATATTCTTCGAGGTGGTATGTATTGCGTAGCGAATCCCAAAGTAAAGTTACTGAAGCTTGTCGATGTGGTTGAGTCTATGCGATTGACGTATGACATTCACTATGTGTTTTTAGGTATGAAGAAAGCCGACAGCATGAATAGGCGGTTGATGCTGAAATGGTACTCCAACTATGAAAATAACGGTTTGTGTTATCCGCTTGCTGATTGGTCACAGAGAGATATTCTTGCCTATATGAAACAAAAAGGATTGCCCGAACCGGTTAGATACTCTGCAAAGGCTTCCGGTGGTGTTGGTTTCAATCTTGATTGCTTTCTGTGGCTTCGTGAGAACTATCCGGGTGATTTGAGAAGAATAATCAAAGCTTTTCCAATGAGTGAAAGAATTTTATTTGAATATGATAACCATAAAAATTAATTAGCTGAGTCAGAAAGAAAACTAAATCGGGTTGGGATATTGCTCGACAAGCAGCAAGCATTGCGGAAAGACGTTACGGTAACAATGCGAGTAAACCTAATAATCTTGTGAATAGGATTCAGGGGAGGTATTTGAGCAACTTTAATAAGAGCGGTACGAGTTGGGGAAATCAAGTGTCTCGTAGATTCTATATGGGATTGAATGGTGGATAGTATGGAACTAAGTAAATACATAAAATCCCAAAGCGTAGAGGTGGACCGTAGTCAAATACACTTTGCCTCCTACAATCCCCGTACCTTATCCGAAAATGAAAAGAAAACTCTCAAACGAGGAATAAAGAAATTCGGATTGGTTGGAGGAATTGTGGTAAACAAACGTACCGGTATGACAGTAGTAAGCGGACACCAGCGATTAACAGTCATGGATGAACTGAATAAGTTCCCGGAGAACGATTACGCCATCCGTATAGATTTGATAGACGTAGACGAAAAGCAGGAGAAAGAGTTGAACATCCTGATGAATAATCCGAATGCTCAGGGTAAATGGGACTACGATGCTCTTGCTTCCCTTGTTCCTGATATTGACTGGAAAGATGCCGGACTGACGGATGTCGATTTGAATCTGATCGGATGTGACTATCTTCTGAAGACCGAAGAAGAAAACTCTATCGCTGATGCTTTGGATGATATGATGTCCCCTGTTACCGAGCAGAAAGAAGCCGACAAAGCAGCTAAACAGTTAGAGCGTGCCGAGAAGGTCGCTCACATGAAAGAAGTCAAGCAACAAGTAAAGGAGAATGCACAAAAGACAGCCGAAGATATGGATGCTTATGTGATGCTCTCTTTCGATACCTATGAAGCAAAAGCGGCTTTCATGAAGAGGTTCGGGTATGAACGAGAGATGAAGTTTATTAAGGGGGAAGTATTCTCCGACCAAGTAGAAAGGGTAGATTGATATGGCAAAGCCGAAGTTTGATTTTGATGACGAACAGAACTTAATCCGCATTGAGGGTTGGGCTCGTGATGGTTTGGATGATAAACAGATTGCGGCTAACATAGGATATAGTGAGGCTCATTTCTCAGTATTGAAAGGTAAATTGCCTAAATTATCTAAAGCATTAAAAAACGGGCGTGCGCCTTTAGATTTTGCTATCGAAAGTAAAATCTACCGTAAGGCTATGGGCACAAAGGTAAAGGTTCAGCAGGCTATCAAAGTGAAGGATGTGTATTTCGATGAAGAAGGTCGAAGATGTGAAAAGGAAAGAATAGAAGTTGTCGAACTTGAACAGGAAGTTCCACCTGACACAACAGCCGGTATTTTCTGGTTAAAGAACCGTAAGCCTGAGCAATGGAATAGACCGGCTCCAAGAATTGAGGAAGATGATGATATTCCAAAGAACCCAGATAAAGGTATCTGTATTGACGAATGGATTAAAGGCAAGATTGAATGATAGAGCCCCAAATTATATATCACCCCCTGTACACTGACACAGATAAATTCATTATCATTGTCACCGGTGGGCGTGGATCAGGAAAGTCTTTCAACGCTTCTACATTCATCGAGCGTCTGACCTTTGAATTGACTCCTGCCGAGAAGATAGTACACCAGATTCTCTACACCCGTTACACGATGGTTTCTGCCGGAATGTCTATCATCCCTGAAATGCTTGAAAAGATAGAACTGGATGGAACTACTAAGTATTTCAAGACCACTAAGACGGATATAGTCAACAAAATGACTAAGAGCCGTATTATGTTCCGAGGCATCAAGACTTCATCGGGTAATCAGACGGCAAAGCTAAAGTCAATTCATGCTTTGACTACCTTTGTTTGCGATGAAGCGGAAGAGTGGACAGATGAGAATAGCTTCGACAAGATAATGCTTTCTATTCGGCAAATAGGCATTCAGAATCGGATTATGATTGTTATGAATCCGACTGACTCCAATCATTTCATCTACAAGAAGTACATTGAGAAAACTCACAAACTGGTAGAGATTGACGGGGTACAGGTCCAGATTTCCACTCATCCGAACGTGTTACATATTCATACGACCTATCTGGATAACTTAGAGAACCTTTCACCTGAGTTCTTGAGAGAGGTTCAGGACATGAAAGAGAATAATCCTGAGAAGTACGCTCATGTTGTTATCGGTCGGTGGGCAGACGTTGCCGAAGGTGCTGTATTCAAGAAATGGGGTATTGTTGATGAATTTCCTCAATGGTGCAAGAAGGTCGCTTTGGCTTCCGACTGGGGATTTACGAATGACCCTTCTACCGGTATTCGGTGCGGAATCGTTGATAACCGGCTATATGTGGATGAATTGTTCTACCGTACAGGTATGCTTACGAGGGATATAGTCAAGGAGCTACAACCGTGGGGATTGAAAGTTTACGGCGATAGTGCAGACCCTCGTTTGATTCAAGAAGTCAAAAACGGAGGTGTGAACATTTATCCGGTAGATAAGTTTCCCGGTTCCGTTGTTGCCGGCATAGATAAAATAAAAGAGTACGAGTTGTTTGTCACTAAACGCTCATATCATATCATAGAGGAATTAAGAAATTACGTTTGGGATAAGGATAAAGACGGACGCTATATCAATGAACCGATAGATGCTTGGAATCATACACTGGACCCTATTAGGTACTATATCTTGGGGCATATCTTAGGGCGTATCTTGAAGCCGAAAGACCTAACAGGAATATTCAATCATTAAAATATAATCGTATGACACTCGAACAGATATTAGCATTAGAGGACATTGGCATAAAGATTCAATACCTCAAAAAAGGAAGAAGAACCAACCTACCGGATTGTGCAGAGCTTTGGAACGACTGGAATCCAGAGAAGCACGAGATAATGACGAATAAGAAAAAGTACCCGGATAGAAAGGTTCTCAAAAGCGAAGCGAAATCGGTTTTCGATGAGAAATCAGGTAGAACGATCGAATCTCCTGCTGAATACGAAACCGAAGAAGTGAACCGTATTACCATTCCTTTAGAGCAGGATATCGTAAATATCCAAACAGCTTTCACGGTCGGTACAGAACCGAAGATGGACTGTAGCACAGAGGATGAGGACGAAAAGAGCTTGTTAGCTGCCTTGAAATCCACTCTTCAGAAGAACAAAATCAAGTACCAAAACAAGAAAGTGGTTCGTTCCTGGTTATCTGAACAAGAAGTAGCCGAGTATTGGTATGTAGTCGATGCTGATTCATTCTGGGATAAGTTCTGGAAGAAGGTGAAAAAGACATTCGGAGGAAAGACTAAACCAAGTAAGAAGCTTAAAAGTGTTCTTTGGTCGCCATTCCGTGGTGATAAGCTTTATCCGTTCTTTGATGATAATGGCAATATGGTCGCTTTCTCCCGTGAATACAAGAAGAAGGACTTAGACGATCATGAAATCACCTGTTTTATGACTATCGCCCAAGGTGCAGTCTTTCAATGGGAACTTAGAAACGGATGGGAGCAACCGGAAGGGAAGACATTCAATCATGGATTTCCAAAGCTGCCTGTTATCTACGCCTATCGTCCAGAATCTTACTGCAAGAAGGTTAAGACTTTCCGTGTTAGGTTGGAGAAGCTTCTTTCAAACTATGCTGACTGCATCGACTACCACTTCTTCCCGATCCTTCAGTTGGTTGGTGATGTGGAAGGATTTGCTGGCAAGGTTAAAGATCGGATTGTAAAGCTTACAGGGCTAGGTGCAGGGGCCTCTTATCTTACGTGGAATCAAGTACCTGATACTATAAAATTCGAGGCGGAAACGCTTACGAATAACGCTTATGACATGACAAACACCCCTCGAATTTCCTTTGAAACACTGAAAGGTGTGGGCAAAGCTTCAGGTACAGCCTTCCGTTTTATGTTCATGGGTGCTCACATGGCGGTAGAGAATCATGCCGAGGTGATAGGTGACTTCATGCAACGGAGAACGAACTTCCTTGTATCTGCTTTGGGTGCTATCAATCCATACGAGTTTGGCAAGGCATCCAAGACGATTGATATTGATGTGGGACTCGTTCCCTACATGATTGACGACCTTACAGACAAGGTTACTACTGCTGTTTCCGCTGTGGCTGGTGGTATTTGGTCTACTCGTGAGGGCATTATGTTTGCGGGAAACGCCGACAGGCTCGATGAGGAGTTGAAAGAGATACAAGAAGAGCGGGATGCCAGGAAGAAAGAGATTATTCCTCCCAATACGAAGGAATAATGTTAGGATAATTATAATTGGCGGGGCTTTTGCTTCGCCTTTTTTATTAGATATAATTTTGTTTTATAAAATATTTATGCTGGAATAATTCTATAATTCAAAATTATTTCGTATTTTTGCATCAAATGAATGATGTATGAGAATAGTATCACATAAGAAGCTGAAAGATTTCTACGAAACCAAAGGTTATGAAGATTCACGTATAGCCTTAGAACGTTGGTATGATGTAGCTGAAAAAGCAGAATGGAAAAACCTATCTGATATTAAAGTCGATTTTCTTTCTGTTGATTATGTCGGTAATCAACACTATGTTTTCAATATAAAGGGCAACAATTACCGCTTGGTGGTGGTTGTTAAGTTTACGATGGGTTACATTTTTATTCGTAAGGTGTGTACTCATGCGGATTATGATAAAATTGATTGTTCAACCATTTAAGATATATGATATGACTAAAGTAACGAAAGAACAATATGAATTTGCACTGGCGAGAGTGGAGGAGCTTTTGCCAATGGTTGATGATAACACCCCTGCAAATGATAAGAATGCAGTGGAGCTATCTGTTATGTCTGATATCGTTATTGCATACGAAAAGGAACACTATCCAATCGAAAAGCCAACGGTTGCAGAACTGATAGAGTTATCACTTGAAGAAAAAGGAATGAACCAAAAGCAGCTAGCTGGTGAGATTGGAATAAGTCCTTCACGTATCAATGACTTTATTGCAGGACGCTCTGAGCCTACTTTGAAAGTTGCTAGATTACTTTGCCGAGTATTGAATATACCTCCGGCTGCTATGTTAGGGTTTTAAATAGAATAAGAGTATGAAAGATTTGATAGAATTTAATGAACTCAGAGAAGGGAATTATGTATTAGCAAATAATCCCCATTATGAAAATCTTGAAATAAAAAGAGTGTTTGATATTCAAGAAGAAGCTGCAAGTTTAGAAGGCTTAGGATTATGTATAAATAAGGGCAAAATAGAACAAGGAGTTAATATAGATCGTAATCTACTCATATTTAGTACGAACCCTTACGTATATCAATTGATTGAACCGTTGCCTTTAACTAATGAATTATTATTAAAGTGCGGTTTTGAGGAAATAAAAGATGGAAAGACTTATATATTACCACTATATTTCCATAAGAGTAATGATATAAAATCGAATAATTATTTATGCTTCTATTGCGAGAAAGGAAAGGGGGTATATGCATTGTATACAGAATACTTGAAGGATGTGAGTTTTGAAGTTAAGGATCCTGTGCTTAATAATAAACCTTGTACATATCTTCATCAACTTCAAAATCTATACTTTGATATTACAGGAGAAGAGCTTGGAGTAAAGCTATAAAGAATATCGGAGCAGAGTTATAATCTGCTACTTTATAAATTCAGAACTTTTAAATTCAAAATTCAGGCGTGAGGTTTCGGCTATTCATGCCTTTTTTATTTATTTCTTCACAATCTCCTTTTGGTGAAATCTACACCGTTTAATTATTTCCCTTCCACCTACTTCCTAAGTACTTTTATACCGAATACCGAACCTTTTATCTATTGTTCGGTATGGGAGCTTTAAATATTTATCAATCATCTGTATTGTAGGTATTTTTACTCTCACAAATTGAATTTTAATTTCTAATTCATACGGTATGACAATTTTAGAACAAATCTTAGCAGGGCTACAAACGAAGTTTTCGGGTGTGGACACTGCTACTTTGACCCGAATAGCCACTAAAAAGGCAGAGGGTGTAACGGACGCAAGCCAAGTAAACTCCATCGTGGAGGGTATCAGCTTTACGGACGTGGTTAATAATTACGGTGATTTCCGGGCTAATTCTGCTGTGACTTCCGCAGTCTCTAACTATGAGAAGAAACACGGATTAAAGGACGGTAAACCAATCGAGAATCCCAATCCAAACCCGAACCCCAATCCTGTTCAGCCGGATATGGCGAAGATGATTGCTGATGCTGTAAAAGCAGCAGTAGAACCTTTGTCTACTGAATTGGCGGGATTTAAGCAGAAAGAAGCGCAAACCGTTCGGGGTGCGCAGATTCAGGCTAAGGCGAAGGAATACGGTATTCCCGAATCTCAGGCAAAACGCTACTCAGTTCCCGAAGATGCAGACTTGGATACTTATTTCAAGGATGTAGCGCAGGAGCTTAAAAACGAAGGTTTTGCCGGAGTAGTTCCTCCTGAAACATCAGATGCGAAGATTAAAACGGAGACAGAATCTATCGCCAATATGATTAACGAGGGGACAAAAACTATTGTTGAACAAAACAAGAATTAATTATGGCATCAGGATTTAAGTATGATTTAGTTCCGCCTGTGGAAACGGAAGAACGCTATGACGTTCAGACCGGAATCCGCAGACGTGGACCGTTCAAGCTCGTAACAACGAACTTGGTAGAGGGAAGCCATCTTCCTTCTTTTGTGCCGATTTACGCAGACTTGAAAAACAAGTTTGCTTATCCGGTTAGAAATGTGAAAGTAATCGAAGCGTATGCTTCCGGTGTGGCTATCAAGGTAGCTAAAAACTCACTGGCTTATGCTGGTATGTTCATCGGTAACGGCTCTAAGGGGGCAAAGGTTGCATCTATCGACAAGTCTAACAAGGCTTATGACGTATTGACTACCGAATCCGCTTTCGGTGAAGCTGTTGTAAAGGGTGCTGTTCTTTTCGAGGCTGCAGCCGTTGACGGATTGAAGCAGAAGTACGTAGCCAACTCCGCTCTTTATGAAAGAACGAAAGTGGAAAACGGTATCGTGTTGGTGGCATTGCTTCGTACTGCCGCAGAAATTGAGCCTGATAAGTTGGTGATGCCGTTCTCTACGAACGACAAAGAGAACTTGAAAGGTTGGTTTGAATTTAACGAATAAGGAGGTAAGCTATGTTTTTGACTATTGAAACCCTATTTAGTGATGCTGGTATTGTAAGTGCCATCATCCAACGTGTTAATCAGACACGTAAAGACGCAATTTACTGGCAACAGTATCTTACCTTCCGGCAGGTGACTACCCGTGTGTTCAAGGACTACATCGGTCAGATTTCCGGTGTGATGGCAGGTTCTATCAATTCCCGCTTCGGAGAGAAACCGATTCGCGAACGTAGAAACATCGGTTCGGGATATGGTGAAATCGCCTACTTGGGTGATGCTTACCAAATGTCTATCGACCGTCTTTCTGAACTTCAAGACTTGATTGATAAGTTCAACCAAGCCAAGACAGCCGACCAAGCAGCCGCCATGAATGAGATTGTAAACTTCATTCAAGACGACTTCCGTCAGACGATGCTTGCCGCTCACAAGCGTATGGATATTGTTGTGGCTTCTTTGATTATGACGGGTTCGGCTCTTGTGAAGAACAAAGATGCTGCCAAGACCGAACAGAATGCACCGGACTTGTTGGAAATCGAACTTCCGTTCAACTTTATCACCCCGGCAGCTTCCGATGTGGTTGTAGATGGAAAGAATAAGTTTATCTCTTATTTGAGAGAAAGCTTGAATAAAATCGCCCCTGACTACGGACGTTATCAGAAGATGGTTTTGACTCGTGCCACGTTCAATAAGAACATTCTTGGTTCTTCTGAATTTGGTGAAAGCTACAAGATGATTCTTGGCTCTAACGAAATGAACTTGAGTACAGGTTTGATTTCTTCCGCTTTGGCTTCTCAGGTCTTTACAGGTATCGGACTTCCGGCTATCGACATCAAAGAGGATTATGTAAAAGACCAGACAGGTAAGAACGTACAGATTTATGCGGATAACCGTATTTCTCTGTTACCTTCCGACCAAATCGGTTATATGCGCCATCATACTCCGTATGAAGCTACCGACCCCGTACAGGGACGTACTTACACTAAGGCAGACGGTCAGATGCTTATCTCTAACTACCGTGACAAGAACGGTCGTTACATGGAATATACCGCAGAGTGGATTCCGCAGATTAGCAATCCTAACCTGATTACGAACTTCGATTTATCAACCATTAATAACATCCCACAGGGATAAGGAGGTGCTTATGAAAGTAAAAGTAATCAGTGAATTTCAGGACAAGTTTACCAAGCAGTTGTATCAACCGGGACAAGTAATCGAAATCGAGGACGAAGCCCGTGTCGAGGACTTGAAAAGTCGTAGACTGGCTGAACCAGTTGAAGAAAAGAAACCGGTTGGTATTCTTCTTTTTGAAAAAGAGTTCGAGAAAAAGGCTTTGGTTGAAGCGTTGAAGTCCGTCGGTGCTCAGGCGACTGGAACGATGGGTGAGAAAACTCTTTTGGAAAAGGTTGCGGGGCTTGACGAAGAATCAGCTGCTAAACTGAAAGACGCATTAGGAGTATGACGGTAAAAGACTACATAACCCAGAAGTTTCAGACCTTCGGCATTCAGTTGTCGGAAGCTGATCTTTTGGACGTGTGTCTGAGCTCTAAGATAAGCGGAGAGGATGAGATGAACCAGGATTATCATACGCGGGTTACGGTGGCGATTGCGAAGTTCATCCCCTCTCTTTTGCTTCGACCCTCATCAATAGGAGAGGGCGGTGTTTCTGTATCATGGAACCTTGAAGGCATTAAGGTTTACTATTCATTTCTGTGTAAGAAGCACGGATTGAAAGACGAATTGACAAACAAAAATACTTGTAGATTCTTATGATTCCACAGTTTAGACCACATAGATTACAATACCAAGTTTTATCTGAAGGATATGAGGATGAAAACGGTGATTACCATTCAGGGGAATTTCGTTTCGAGGGTGACATCCCTTGCCGATTTGAGCCTAATGGAAAAGCGACAACAATAGCCTTTGAAGATGGTAAGACTTATGTGTATCAGTATGTGGTTTATTTGGATCAGAATTGCCGAGAGTTTAAGATCGGTGACATTATTCGCCTTTTAAGTAATAGGAGTACGATTGCAGAGAAACAAGTTCAAGGATTTCACCGGGGACAATTAAATGCAAAACTATGGGTATAAGAATGACTACATCAATGAATGAGATAAACACTTTGATCCGGGCAGAAGCTGAACGGGTAGAAAAGCTTATCATAGTCACATTGTCTGAACTCGGTGATAAATGCGTTGTAGAAGCAAAAGAAAGACCTCAGGAATCAAGCTGGTTTGACCAATCAGGAAACCTTCGTAGCTCCATTGGCTATGTAATCGTTCATGAAGGTAAAATCATTCAGTATTCAGAATTCAACCAGGTAAAGCAAGGAACTGAAGGAGTTAAAGAAGGAAAAGAACTTGCAGAAGAACTCGCTTCTAAATTCTCTACTGGTTACGCTCTGATTGTAGTTGCCGGTATGAATTACGCTGAACGTGTTGAAGCTCTCGACAACAAGGTAGTGCTTGCATCTGCTGAACTGTTTGCAAGACAGCAACTCCCATCTATGATGTTTAAACTGAAAACTCAAATAATGAGAATAGCTGCATGATGAAGTCGGACATTGAAATCAAGGATGATATCTACAAGGTAATCAAAGGTTCTGCTCTTGAAAAAGCCGTGACAGGTAAGTTGAAGAAGACGAAACGCCCTTCCAATTCAGACAAGGAGGATATAGTCATTTCCATACTTGATAATGGTAGCGGCCAGATTCAAGAAGCCTTTGTGAATGTGAATATCTACGTTCCTGATGATATGCGAGACGGTCAAGCAGAAGAACAATCAATCAGACTGAGAGAACTTTGCAAGCTATCTTATGAACTTTTGTTTAACTGCCGTAGCAATGGATTCAGAGTCGATTCATCCGGTTCTAAACAACGTGTATTAGAAGTGAACGGAAAAGACGAGCACTTCATTAACAATAAATTATTGTATAAACAATCTAACGAATAAAGATTATGGCACAATTATCATGGGGTAAGCCCTCAATTGAATTTGGTAAGTGTGGAGCTAATGGTTCTGCACCTACAACGTGGACTAAGTTAGCTTATGACCCAGTAGAAAACTCCACAAAGTTGACACCTACAAAAGGCGAAAAGAAAGAAGCAAAAGTGGAAGGTGGTGAGAACGAAGCCGTGAAATATGCTAAGAATACCTATGTATTCGAGTTTGAAGTACGTGCGGCTCTTGGACGTACTAAACCTATCGAAGACGTTGATGGTGTTGTAGAAGGAGAATATGCTTTCCGCTTGACTCCTGAGAACCCAGAATGCGAAGGCTTCCTGATAGAGCGTTCAACAGTTTCAGTTGAAGATACATTCGACACCGCTGAAGGTAAGAAATGGAAATACACCGCTGATGTCCTGAAACCTAAAACAGGCAATCAGGTGAAGCCTTATACTGCACAACAACTACCAGTAACTCCAAGTTCTTTGGTATTTGAGAAAGAAGCTGATACTACTGGAAAGGCTATCACTGTAACTGCTACCAGTACTGTTTCTGCTGTATCAAGTGAATCGTGGGCGACTGTTACCGTTGCTTCAAAGACTGTAACAGTTAAAACAGCTGCTAATACTGGCGCTCTTAGAACTGCGAATATCAGTATCACTGCTGACGGAAAGACCTCCGTTGTCACTGTATATCAAGCAGGTGTATAAAGTGATGCGGGATAATATATTGCATCCCGCATCTGTGGTTTTCGTATAACGGTAGTACATAAGTCACTCTGACTTGAAGTCTTGGTTCGAATCCAGGAAACCGCTCTAATTAAATTCAACATCATGGAAGATAAAGAATTGCTTGAAATGAACATCGCTGATACCATCATTGAAAGGCAGATAGGCTTTAATGTTGGTAAACAGCGTTTTTGTATCTATCCTCCCACACTTGGGAAGACATATCTTCTTGCAAGATTACTCAAGGGCTTAGAGGCTAACGAAAAGATAATTTATACTAATCCATACTTGGAGGCTATGCGCCTGTGTACAGAGAAGAAAGATGTAGTATGCCGTGTATTAGCTTACAACACATTCAACCGGAAGGAAGATATACTTGACAACAGAAAGGTTGATAAGCGTACCGAAGCATTTTCCAAACTCGATGTCGAAGAACTTGCTACACTGTTTACACTTGTTCTCTCTGATGACAACACAGAATCCTATATCAGCTACTTCGGAATAGACAAAGAACGTGTAGAGCGTGCTAGAATAGCTAAAATTAAGAACGATAGTAGTAGTGTCACGTTCGGAGGAAATAGTACTTACGGAACATTGATAGACTTCGCATGCCAGCGTTATGGTTGGTCAATGGATTATGTCGTGTGGGGGATCAGTTATGCTAATTTGAAAATGCTCATGGCTGATGCTATTACTACCATCTATCTGAGTGAGGAAGAACGAAAGCAACTCGGGATGAGTGTAGGAGAGGTGATAAATGGGGATGACCCGAAGAACAAGAATCTTATTAGACAAATGTTGAATGAGTAAAAATACATAGTACTATGGCAGGATTGCATTTTGACATAACAGGTGATAATAGTAACTTTCTTCGTAAACTAGAAGAAGCAAGGCAGGGTGTTTCTCAGACTTCTAAGAAAATCGAATCGGAAGCAGGCTCAATAGAAGCGTACTTCAATAGGTTAGCAAAAGGAGCCGCTGCTTTAGGGATTGGTTTCTCTGCTACTCAGTTAATCAATGATATTGTAAAAGTCCGCGGTGAGTTCCAACAGCTTGAGATTGCTTTTGAAACTATGCTGAAAAGCAAAGATAAAGCATCTGCTTTGATGGCTCAACTCACAGAAACCGCCGCTAAAACTCCTTTTGATCTACAAAGCGTATCACAAGGCGCAAAACAGCTGCTTGCTTATGGAACTGCATCCGAAGAGGTGAATGATACTCTCATTCGTCTGGGAAATATTGCATCTGGTTTGTCTATTCCTCTTGGTGATTTAGTTTATTTGTACGGCACCACTCAAACTCAGGGCAGGTTATTCACGCAAGATGTACGTCAATTCATGGGACGTGGTATTCCTCTTGTGAAAGAATTGGCTGCTGAACTTGGTAAGACTGAACAACAAATCAACGAGATGGTTACTGCTGGGAAGATTGGGTTTCCAGCAGTAGAAAAAGTTATCCGTAATATGACGGATTCAAATGGGCAGTTTTATAATCTGATGGAGAAACAATCGGCATCGCTCACCGGGCAGATAAGTAATCTTGGCGATGCGTGGGATATGATGCTCAATAAGATTGGAACGGAAACACAAGGTATTGCTTCTGCTGGTATTTCCGCTGCTACATCACTGGTAGAGAATTATGAAACTGTTGGTAAGATTCTTGCGGGTTTGGTTGGGGTATATGGGACTTATCGAACTGCAATTATACTTCTCGATGCATGGAAAGCCAGAGATATAGCTCTTGATTATGCAAAACTTGTAATCACCGAGAAGCTAAAGATAGCTCAAGCAGCATTAAATGTAGTGACTAAAGCAAATCCTTATGTCTTGTTAGCTACTGCTATTGTCGGAGTTGTTGCAGCAATGTGGGCTTTTCGGGATTCCGCAACATCCGCAGAGAAAGCTCAACGTAAATTTAACGATGAGCAAGAAAGGTTTGCATCAAAAGAGGAAGAACGCAAACAGAAGATTGAAGAACTTATTCGAGTTATCCAAGATGAAACAGAAACAGAATACTCTAAGATAAAGGCATACGAAGAGTTGCAGCGTTATTCTCCCGCACTGGTTGCTGCATATACTCGTGAACAACTTGCCACGCTTGAACTTGCTAAATCGCAAAAAGTGCTCAATGAGGAAAGAGATAATATGAACTATGAGAATATCATTGCTAATGTCGGTCGTATCACTTACCAAATCAATGAACTCAATAGAAAAATGAGTATGGGTAATAACCAAGGCTTTTTCACGCAGAAAAAACTTAGTGGTGACAAAGAAGATCTTGAGTTGGAGTTGAAAAAATATAGAGAACAGCTTAATGAATATAATCGACTAAAAAAAGAAGCAGAAGAAAACGCAAAGCCCGTTGAAGTTAAATTAATGGAAGCGAAGAATAACCGTGAACAAATTTTGCAAGAGTTTCTTTCTGCCAAGATTACACTGGAAGAAGAGCAACGTAAAATCCAAGAATCAGGTTTCGGTGTTATTCCTATTGACGTACAGATACGATTTGATAATGCTAAAGCGCAACTTGCCAATATTGATACAACTGTCGCTTCACTAATTCAAAGCAAGTCAACTCAAACTTACAAAGAAGCCTATGATACTGCTAAAAAAGAATGGAAGGCAGCACAAAAAGCACTTGAAGAATCAAAGAAAAAGTCGAAAGAAGACTACGACAAGGCTAAAAAGGATTTAGGTGAAAAGGAAAAAGCTTACAATGATTTAGGTGGCGTCACCAACACTTCCAAGCAAGACTCCGCCTCCGAGAAACTGCGCAAAGAGCGAGAGAAGCTCACCCAAGAAATAGAAAAATCCGTCCAAGAGCGAAAAAAAGCCCTTATCCAATCTGAAATGGATATCCAACAGCAGCAAATAAACCTGATGGACGAAGGTTCAGAGAAAGAACTTGCCCAAATCCGACTCAACTATGATAAGCGTTATCAAGAGATAGTTAAAGAAGAACGGGACTTGCTCCAAAAGCTACAGGATGAAGAGCGCAAACAGTGGGAAAAGGATAATCCGGATTACGAAAAGAAGGGGTTAAAGTTTACTCCCAAAACCACCTCATTGTCTCCAGAACAGAAAGAAACGTTTGATAAAGAATACTCTTTAGCTTATCAGAAGCAGGAAAAAGACACCGAATCGTTACTTAAAAACCTATTGGCAAAGTATCGTGACTTCGATGCCCAAAGAACAGCCATCGAAAAGGAAGGCAACGATGATATAGCCGAACTCCAAACTAAGCGGACAAATGAGAATTCCATAGAGATAGACCGTGCCATTAAAGTAGTTCAAAAGAAGATAAAAGAAGGTATTCAGCAGGTAAATGATACTCAAGCCACAGAGGAAACGAAAGACAACCCTTTCTTGAAGAACCTCTTTGGTGATACTTCTCAAATGGCCTTTAACGACTTACAGAAGCTCATCGAACAGGCTAAATTATTACGTGAATACCTATCCGGCAATGGAGATGCGAAAGGTATTACGTTTATTTCCCCCGAACAATTAGCACTTATTGAGAAAAGTCCCGAAGAACTGGATAAACTAAATAAAGGACTTGATAATCTACTCAAGGGAGATGGTAAAACCAATGAATGGGATGAAATATTTGACTGTTTCACCAAAGGAATAGCCAAGTTGAAATCTGCCAAAGGATTCAAAGAAGTTTCCGAAGGTATGCAAGATATTGGTAAATCAGCTTCGGTAGCCGCCGATATGGTAGGAGGTGTAGCTGGCAGTCTTTCCTCCATGTTTGAGGAAATGGGCAATGCCGGAGCTGCTGACGCAATGAGTGGTGTTCAAGATGCAATGAACGCAATCTCTAACATCGGGCAAGGTTTCGCAAAAGGTGGTATTGTTGGTGGTATCGCAGCCGCAGTCGGTGAAGCGGCCAACTTCATTGGGAAAGCATTTGCAGCCAACGCTCGCCATAAGGCTGCTCTTAGGGAGATAATGAATGAAACCATTGCTCAACAAAGAGAGTACAATCTTCTTCTGATGCAACAGAATCTGGAGTATGAGAAAGCCGCTACTATTTTCGGTACTGATACCTATGGTAAAGCTGCCAATGCTGTAACGGTCATGAAAGAAGCTGTAGCTGACTTGAATGATGAGTTGAGAGGTAGTGGAAAGTATGAAGGTGGATATGCTTTCTCTATTAAAAATGGACTGGTAGATACTTTATCACAGGCTCAGCGTGCTATGATGAACGCTTATGCTGGGCTTGCTGATATCGAAATCAAGACTGGGCACAAGAAGACCGGTTTGTTCGGTTGGGGTAAAGGGAAAGATATTTACTCCTCAATACTTGATGTGTATCCGCAGCTGGTAGATGCTAACGGAAAGTTTGATAAGAGTTTAGCTGAAACAATTATCAATACCCGTACAATGTCCGATGATAGTAAAAATGCCCTGCAAAACATGATTGACCTTGCTAATCAAGCAGAAGCGGCTTATGATGAATTAAATAGCTACATGACAAATATCTTCGGTAGCCTTGGTGAATCAATGACCGACGCCCTTGTAAATGCCTTTGTGAGTGGGACAGATGCGGCACAAACGTTTATAGATTCGGTTTCTGATATGCTTGAAACGCTTGCTAAGCAGATGGTGTATTCTGTTACCCTCGCCCCATTGATGGAAAAGGCTCAAAAGGAGATGATGGATATTATGCAGAGTACTGGACTATCTGATGAAGATAAGTTCAAAAAATGGACTGGGATTCTCAATAATCTTGTAGGTGATGCCGTTGACCAGCAAGAATTAGCTAATCGCTTGTTAGAAGAATATCAGAAGTCGGCAGCAGATAAGGGATTCGATATACTCAAACCTGATTCATCTTCTCAAGAAGAAGCAACAAAAAAAGGCTTTCAAACTATGTCCCAAGATACTGGCGAAGAACTCAACGGACGCTTCACTGCCTTGCAGATATCCAATGAGGAAATTAAGAATTCAATGCTATCCATGCTCGTATATGTAAACATCATATCTGTATCGGTGAGCAATAACAGTATTACTCTTACTGAGATTAAAAACTTGATGATATCCTCCAATAGCTATCTTGAAGATATATCTGGCTATACAAAGAAGATGTTAGAGACTTTCGGAAACAAACTTGATAGCATTAATAAAAATATAGAGAAAGCATTATGACAGGAGAATTATTCATAAATGGTAAAGATGCCTACACTACTTGGGGAATCAGCTTGGATGATACCGCATTGTCCGCCTTGATGACACCTGTTCCTAATAAAGAACTAATCGAGAATAAATCAAGGTTAGAGCATGGAAAGAGAATTGTGCCTTCCAATCCAAAGCTTGATGAACGGGCTTTGACTTTGCAGATAAATCTCATAGCATCTGATAAAGATATATTCTTTGCAAGATATAATAGCTTCTGTGAGGAATTAGCTACTGGTATACTTGATATTAAAACCAAGTATCAACCGGGCGTGGTATATCACACAATTTATTTGTCATGCCAACAATTTAGTCAATTCATGCAGGGGATAGGAAAGTTTGTACTCAAATTGAACGAACCTAATCCTATTAATAGAAACTTATGATAGACATCAAAGACATATCCGGCAAAGTACGTTTCTCCACTCCGATAAATGAAGGAAGTAAACGTAAATTCACCCTCCAAAAAGAGGACTACATTACTTTGAAGTTCTCTCTTGATACCCCTATATACTTTAAGTTAGGTGACTATGTAGAGGATTCCCGTTTCGGGCGATTTGAACTTGTGGATTTACAGAAGCCTACATTCAATAACTCGACAGGTGGATATGACTATGAACTTCGCCTGGATGCCTATTACTGGAAATGGAAAAACAAGATATTCAAATTAACACCGGAAGTTGGAGGGCAAGAAGCGTCTTGGAACCTCACTGCTTCACTGGATGTACAGATGGGTGTATTTCTCCGCAATCTTAAAGCTCTTGGTTACAAATATGGAGAAAGAAATTTTGAGTTTGACATAGACAGTACAGTAGAGAATTCAGCCAAGTTAATGACCTATGACAGCGTTAACATGCTGGATGCTCTCACCAATCTTGCGCAAGCTTGGGAGTGCGAATGGTGGGTAACGGACCATACAATTCATTTCGGACGTTGTGAGTTCGGTGCGGCCGTAGATTTTAAGCTAGGTGACAACGTAGAGACAATGGATAGAAGTGATAGCCAAACGGCTTATGCTACCCGTGTCTACGCTTTCGGCTCTACAAGAAACATCCCTACCAATTATCGCCCTGTTGACGAAAGTGTAGTTGTGAACGGTGTAGTACAAAGAAGATTGATGCTCCCTGTTGGTACTCCGTACATTGATGCTTATCCTGACATGAGCACCGAAGAAGCTATCGAGGATATAGTAGTATTCGAAGATGTATATCCCAAGCGCATTGGCACGGTTTCTGATATTACCACCCATGAGTACACGGATAAAATAGAGGAAGAAGGCAAACCGGATGTAATCAAGAAGTGGAACGCTTACCGATTCAAAGATAGTGGTATTACTTTCTCAGAAGATTATGTTCTTCCTGGTCAAGAACTGAAAATTGTCTTTCAATCCGGATCACTCAACGGTATGGAGTTTGCTGTTACCTTCAACCCATGCGACAAAGAAGGTGGTGAGAAAGCCCAACCCGAAAAGAACGAGGACGGCTCTTGGAATCCACTCGCTCAGGTATGGGAGATTGTACGTAATGAAGACTACGGGCGTCCGTTACCTGATGAAGTACTTCGTCCACAAGGTGAACACATGGAAGGAAATGTATTGGTACCTGCTGATACCTATATTCTTTCAGGATTCGATACCAAGTTTGTTTCTGACGCCATGATCCCGGCAGCAGAACAAGAACTAAAGGAAAAGGCTCAGAAGTATGTAGAGAAGTCAAAGATAGACCCTTCTACTTACAGTTGTAAGATGATGTCTGATCGTATGATTAACGAGGACGGCACTCCCAAACTCTTTGAAGCAGGAGACAAGGTAAACCTTATCAATGAAGCCTTCTTCGAGACTGGTAGCCGCCAATCCCGTATCATCGGATTTGAGTATAACCTTGATTATCCTTGGGATTCTCCTGTATATACTATTGGTGAGACGGCTTCTTATTCCCGTATAGGTGATATTGAAGATAAGCTGGAATCACTCACCTACAAAGGTCAGACCTATGTAGGCAGTGGGGGAGGCGGAGTGTATCTGATTACATCGAATGACAGCACACCTGCAACGGACAGGAATGCTTATTCTGCTAAAAGGGCATTGAGGCAATTTTTAAATAAGACTGCCGACGACCGTACCGATCACTCCTTAGAAATAGGTGGTGAGTTGACGGTAGAGGGGTTGATAAAGACACTGAGCGGCATACTTCTTGGCAAGAATGGCAGAGGCATTACCGTAAATGACGTAGGCATTGTTACCGCTATTTTTGACGAATTGAAGAATGTATCAAGTATCACTTCTCCCGATTTCTCTTCAGGTCCATTCGGTTCCGGCTATCTCCTAAAAGTGAATCCCAAAACGGGAAAATCCTATTTTGAGGTTGACGAAGCCTATTTCCGTCTGAAAGCTGTTTTTGAGATGCTCGAAATCAAGCATCTTTCGCATGTAGGTGGTCGTGTTGTCCTTTCTCCTGCTGGAATGGAGTGCATTAAAGTAGAAGAAGTTGCGGCTAACAATGAACCGCTATATGACAGTACAGGCGATCAATTGCTTGATTCCAACAATGAGGAGTTGCTTGCACCTGTATTTGACGGTTCAACCGCTTATCGTTGTTATTTCAAGCAGACCGACGGCGAAAAAGAAATTGTTAATGAATTTGCTGTAGGTGATTTGGCGCAATGCCGTGAGTTCAATGTCAAGTCGGGGGTATCTACCGGTGTGAGCAACCAATACTATTGGAGAAGAGTTACCGGAACCGGCTCCGATTATATCGACCTTTCCAAGACAGTCTGCGATACCGGCAGTATGATACCTTTGGCTGGTGATACGATTGTCACAGTCGGCAATGACACCGATAAGGACAGGCAGCACGTTGTATTCCTTTCATCATATGATGAGGATGCACCCAGTATTAAACTTTATTCCGGCATAAACAACTTCTCCATGAAAGGTCGAGAGGTGACCGTCATATCTCCTAATGCCGACAAGAACCTGTTTACCGGACAGATGGTTATCAAGCCCGGCTCTACAGGATTTGAGAATCTTACGGATGCTCCCGATATAGGTGCCATACAAGAAGACATTAAAGACGCTCAATCCGCTGCATCCGATGCCAAGATATCAGCCGATAAAGTACAGGGTAGCGTTACCGATCTGAATAAATACGTGGACGGTGCTTTTGCGGATGGCATTATTTCCGAATCCGAAGCCAAGGCAATAGAAAAGTACATTAACATCGTCAACAGCGAAAAGTCCACCGCTGATTCAAGCTATCTTCAGTTGTATTCGAACCCTTATCTTGAAGGTTTTGCAAAAGTGTCCTTGATGAATGCCAAATCTTCCTTGTCAGATGCTACTACCACACTGATTAACTCGATTAATACCGCTATCGCCGACGGAAAGACTACAATTGCCGAAAAGAATGATGTTGATTCGAAATACGGACTGTTCAATCAGGCTTATGGCATTTTCTATGAAGCTGTAGAATCAGCGAACAAGTCCATTCAGAACAAACTGAAATCTTATGCTGACAATGCGCAGAAAGCAGCAGATGAAGCGAACAATAATGCATCTACGGCTATGGAAAGTGCCAATAATGCCAGTGCTGCCGTTTCTGACTTGAACGAGTATGTTGATGGTGCCTTTGCTGACGGAATTATTTCCGAAGCGGAAGCCAAGTCTATCGAGAAATATATCAATGCGGTCAATGCCACTAAAAATGAAGTGGAGGCGACCTATGACGTATTGTACTCCAATTTGTTTCTTGAAGGTACTGCCAAAACCGGGTTGTCAACCGCCAAGACTGATTTCACGACATCCGTCAGCAATCTGATAGCCGCTATACAAGCCGCCATCGCAGATGGCAAGACGACTAATGCGGAGAAGGATAACGTAGACTCTAAATACACCCTGTTCAGTAATGCGTATGCCGCCATGAAGACAGCTATTGAGAATGCTAACAAATCTATACAGGAGAAGATTCGTGCATTGGCTGCTTCTGATGCAGTAAAGGAGGCGGTATCACAAATAGAGAAAGTTACTGTTGCCGCCAAGAATGATGTCGCAAAGCAAATGGGCTATGCCGACTATGCAGCCATGCAGTCTGCCGCAGTTAAAGGTAACACGCTCATAACAGGCGGCAAGATAAATACGTCTCTAATCGAGGCTGATTTGATTGTTACTACTGCCTTGATAGCGAGCGCTATCAAAGCATCATCCTTAAATATCAATGATAAATTCATTGTTTACAAAGACGGTTCTGTTGACTTGCAGGGCATTTTGCACTCGATCGGACCGAACACGGAAGTTATCATATCTGACGGCTATCTGAGAATTCTGTATAATGGTGCGGATGTCATGCGGCTTGCGGTGAATCAGACTACAGGCATGCCGGAACTGAATATGAGGTCGGGTAATAAGACGCTGTTCGCATCTCCCGACCAACTCGTGTTCGGTTTCGGTTCGGGTAACAGCTTTCTGAGTCTCAGACCAGAGGACATCGGAGCCGGAAGCATAAGAAAGAACAGTGACGGCACTCTGGTTGTGACAAACAGCGTGGTAACTGTCATTACAGTCAGTATATCCTGCTCTCCGCAGGAAGGTGGTACTACCAGTCCGTCACCTTCTCCTTTGTTGATGAGGAACCAAGGGGAAACGGAATATGTCGAAGCCTTCCCTAATGCCGGGTATCAGTTTGACCGTTGGAGTGACGGTGGCGCCCAAAGGCATCTTGTGACATGGGACAAGTCGGGCAAGTCCGTCACCGCCTATTTCACTAAGTTACAAGTCCAGCGATACACTGTAACCTTGAAGGCGTCACCTGTTGGTGGTGGCAGTGTCTCGGGTGGTGGCATTGCCGATGCTGGTACAGTGAGAGCCGTATCTGCCATACCGGGTAGCGGGTATCGCTTTGTAGAATGGTCGGACAAAGGCAGTGCATCCCATAATGTGACGTGGGACGGAGACAAGACGTTGACGGCATATTTTGAAGCATATGCCGTTACAGGTGATGAAATATTTCTGGGCACCAATTTACAGGATAATACCTATATCACTAAATACAAGCAAGGCACATCCGGTCTTTTTTATGTAGCTGTATCGAATGGTAAAATGCAAATGTCGTATATGGGTACAAATATAGACTGGATAAATAATACCGGATGGGTGCTTTTCAATAAGGGGAATCTTGGAAGTAAGCTTCTGAAAGGTCATAAATACAGACTCCGCTTTACAGCAATCACTCCTTCTTATACGGCTACAGCTATTGCCGGCATAGGCACATTCAATACGTCCACTGGTGAACTGGAAAGCGATATTACGCTTCAGAATGAAATTATATATGGAGATGAAGTGACGACGGTTGCAAAAGAGTTTATCCTTGACCTTACTCCGAGACGTGACAGCACGGTGAACGACTCCCTGTATGTTTGCTTCATTCCTCCGGGCACAGGCTGCGTTGTCAATGTGAAGGACATTTCATTAAAGGAGATATAGTGATGAAAAAGATTATGGTAACGGTATTGCTTGTTGTATCCATGACCGGATGTACAGGAATTGTTCCCAGTTCTTTGGTGGATGGTGATACAGTCCATGACAGCCTTGTAATCAAGGTTGACACGATAACAAACGGACAAGATTACGAATTTGATTTTGATATTAAACTTTAAAGACAACAAATATGGGAGTACTGGATTATACTACTGCAAAAACAAATGAATTGCTGAAGAAATGCGATAACATGCCGGAAGGTGGTTCCTCGGGCAAGACGCCCGTCCTCGAAACAGGAGAAACAACAACGCTTGCCGCTGGGGATAATGCGACATCTACGGTTGTGCGTGCTGGCGAAGACGCGTCCGGCAATCCGAAGTACAAGCTCAACTTTGGCATACCCAAAGGTAAGGATGGTACCGGTGGCAGTGGCGGCGGAGTGGCTGATCCGGTGGACTGGGATCATGTACAGAATAAGCCATCTTGGGTTAACAGAGGCTCAAAACCCGAATATACGGCTACGGAAGTGGGTGCGTTACCATCTACAACAACAATACCGTCCAAAACAAGCGAATTGGATAATGACAGTGATTTCGTCAAGACAACAAATTTAAAGACCATTAATGGTAATAGTATCGTAGGTGTCGGAAATATCGAAATTACAGGCTCCGGCGGTGGCATTGCCGACGCTCCCCTTGATGGCAAGTCCTATGTGCGCAAAAGTGGCGCATGGTCTTTGTCGGATATTGTCGATGTATCGGATATAATCAACAATGTCGGGTCGGATGATACACTGCCTACAGATGATATCAACAGGTTAAAAGAATATATTATCAATGGCAGATTCCCTTGTACCAATACAGGGGATGGTTTTGCTATGTTCACACCCGTACTGACTGAAGCCTATATAATCCTTACTGTGTTTGCGCCTTACGGTGGCACTATGAGGAGAATGGATTGGATGGTCGATTTGTTAACGAGAAAGGTTACTACTAATATGTATAACTATCCTAGCACGGAAGATATGAGTCAGTCGGTTTCCTTGGTTAACTATGCCAAGAAAACATCTTATTCTGCAATTACCGTGGATGATACTATTAACGATGCCATCGGTAAACTGGAAGCCGGGCTAGGAGGTGGTGGGTCAAACAACACTTATATCTTGCCATCTGCAATACTTGACTTGACAGACGAGAGTTCTTCTGCCGAAATACTTACTGCATTTGGTGGGGAAAGTGCACTTGAAGACATTTTTACAGCCTTGCAATCAAAAAAGTGTTTTTATCTTATAGACTTAAAAAACAGTATTAAACCTATATCTATCCCTGTTAGTATAACATTTCAGAAAATAAGCACGCTTATTTCAGTGGGCATAGGATGTACGGTACCGGGGATAGGTCTAAAAAGTTCAATTTACTACGAAATGGAGTTGCAAGGTAGCATGCTCAAGCCATCTTTCAGCAGTCGGAAGATTTACCCTAAAGGCTATCCTTTGAATATGGGGCTTTATTCCTTAATGGCTTCCTCCACTTCTGCTGAGATTAGTGCTGCATTAGGCGGTGAAAGTGGACTGAAAGAGATAATCAAGGCGGCAAATGACGGGAACAGGTTTATCATTACCGGAATGATGGATTTAGCAAAATGCAGAACTGAGATATCCATTATATATGGTCTTGAGGAAAATGGAAGCATGACTGTAATGTTTTCCGGGGTTGGTTATGGGCTCTTTGGTGGTGCATTGGGAGGCTTATTAGTGATTACATTCGATAAGGCATCCGAGACATTTACAGCAACAGCCGTCAATATTAAAACGGAGTAACAAATAAAAAAACTGTTCTGCTCATAGCGAATAAGATAGGGTAAAACAATAGGATAATGATGCAATAAAGGTAGTATTAACAATTAAATAGAGAAAGGAAAATGAAAGGGTTAAATGAATTGTTTGTAGTCGGTTGGATGCTTTTCGGCATCTATATCGAGGTGTTTATTATGATACTAGCTGACCTATGGAGTGGCGTTCGTAAAGCCAAGATACGTGGTGAAATACGATCCAGTTTTATGTACAAGAAGACTATTGACAAGATTGCCCGTTATTACAATGCTCTGATTGCTTTGACAGTGATCGATGTCATGCAGATGGGTGGTGTATGGTATTTGGACGGTTATTATGAATGGTCTATACCTATATTCCCGATAGTTACACTTCTTGGCGCACTTGGTATCTCATTGGTTGAATTGAAATCCATCTACGAGAAGGCTGACGAGAAGGTAAAGGGTGATTACAAGGATGTAGCTGTTCTTGTTGCCGAGATTGCTAAACACAAAACAGACCCGTCCGAGATAGCTGCTGCTGTAGTTGAGTATATGAAATGTAGAGAAAAGGAGGAAACTAAATGAGTAGAGGTTTAAGAAATTGTAACCCCGGAAACATCCGTATAACTAAGGATAAATGGCAGGGACTAAGGGCAAATCAGGAAGATAAATCATTCTTCCAGTTTACTGAAATGAAATGGGGATATCGCGCACTGATTCGTACTTTACAGAATTACCGTCTTAAATGGGGTTGCCAAACGATAGCGGATTTCATTAACCGTTGGGCGCCAGCTACAGAGAATAATACATCGGGCTATATTAGTCGTGTATGCAGAGAAATGCAGGTTCCTACTAGCTATATACCCGATATTAACGATATGGGTACTATGTGTGCATTTGCTGCTGCTATTTCACTCGTTGAGAACGGAGTGCCGGCTGTGATGGCAGATATAGAAGAAGGATGGAGGTTGCTATGAAAGCTCTGCCTTGGATATTAGTAGTACTGCTGCTCATAGCATGTGTAGTCGCTTGGTTCCGTCCACAAGAAGCAAAGGAAACGATCAGAACTGAGACGAAAATACAGACGGTTGTTAGATATGATACCATCCTTATTTCTGCACCGATAGCGATGTTCCTTACATTCACCAATGACACCATACAGATCGGTGATACGGTTGTGCAGCGTGAACAGGCTTATTACGAAGATAGTCTTTACCGGGCGTGGGTGAGTGGGTATCGTCCGAGACTGGATAGCTTGCAGGTGTTTCCGAAGACCGTGTATCAGACTGTGACGAATGATGTTTATCATACCATCATTCAGAAGAAGAAGCGATGGGGGCTTGGATTACAAGCCGGATATGGTTATCCAAGTGGGGTTTATGTCGGCGTTGGTGTGAGTTATAATTTGTGGCAGTGGTAAAGAAGTAGAAGTCATTTTATAGCGATAAGAGATGCCTCGGGTCGAAAGATTCTGAGATTTTTAATGCTCATGATTAAACTTCTAGTATCTTTGCGAAAAAAGATATCATGAAAGTTAAACAGGAATATGAACGAATGCCAGCCAATGAGGTTTGGAATGTAGTAGTAGCTTATATCAATAAGAACAAACAATTTTTGTCTACCACTGATATTAAATACAATGCCAAGGTTATAAGTGACTCTATAGAATACAAAGGAGGCAAGGAAGGAAGTAATAGAGCTACGGAAGGAGAATCTATTAGTAAGAATCAATTTATTTCCGCATTCAGGCAAGCTCGCGATCTGGAATGTATCAATACTCAAAATGTCAAACCATTCATTAATAGAAAGCAAAGCCCATTTGTTGGTTTACTAAAGTCTGCCGGCATTATTGAGTGAGAGAATAGTTAAGGCAGCCCAATAAGCTGCCTTTCTCTTTGCCCTTTTTCAAAAACATTTCCTTTATTTGTCATTCACAAAACATTCTTTTCATTCATAAAATGCATTTCCTCTTCTCTATTCACTGGTTTATCTTTGCATCGTAAGCTTACAGAGATAATTAATTTATAGGCGGGTTCCGAAAAGCCTTTGAGAGAGTAGGAATAAAATATTTTAATATTATGGCAAATATATTATTGTTTGAGGTTAACAATCCCAAAGAAGTATCAGTTGGTGATGATTTGACAGCTGGAACGCATATTGATTCATGTTGTCTTATAATTGTGAGATTTATCAATGAGAGTATTATGGCTCAACATTGTCAAAGCAAATATATTGATAATTTTAAGATATCTATTAACGAGATTGTAAAAGAAGCGGTTGCTATTACCGCTCACGAAGATGAAGATAGCACTCAGATGGTTAAAGAGTTGAGAGATAAAATAAATACTCAACATTTCTCTTATTATGCTTATAAAGAATTCAATAATGCAAAACCTGTTGTCAAAATATTAAGTGAAGGGTTTGAAATAAGCCCTGTTAATGATTATCATTTAGTTGATTTATCCTAAAAGAGTGTCGTTTAGCAGTTGTGATAAGAGGGTTTTTGGCATACCCTCTTTTTTATTAATTCTCTCTTTTATGTCGTTCACACCCCATTTCGTGTCGTTCAGAAAGTTTATTTGCTTGCTAATTTCCTATTTCCTATCTTTATCCATTACTTTAAATTTATGTGGTATGGGAGAATATGGTAGGGAACAACAGAGACAATGCAAGATTTTTATGTCTCATTCTAATAGGGAGAAAAATGGAAAATTTAGAGATAATAGGTCACAATTCGATTCTCAATTAAAATTGGTTAATTCCATTTCTAATGTTCGTCAATGTATGACAGTATCTGCAAGCATCAATATGGCATATAAGGATGGAGAGGCTAGTGGAAATATTGAAAAAGCAGTTACATCAGGTAATCCAACTCCAGCAGAGACTGAAGCTGGAATCAAGAAGCATCCTCAAACAAATAAGTTGTTAGATGGTTATGAAAAACCTGCAGATTTTCCCAATAATGACAAATTTTGCTGTGCAGAACCAAAAGTTTTAGGAATGGCAGTAAATGACTTATATACTAGATTTGGAGCAAGTCTCCCACCTATTATAGAAGATATTAATATAAAATCAATAGTTTCTGAAATGACTCGAAGAGAAAAGGGACGTCCTATATACAATGACGGTTATTATGCTGGCTCTAATGATGTTGGTAAAGATATAAAAAGATGCAGAACATGTGTTACATTGTTAGGCGATGGCAACCCTGAAGTTACAAAAGACTATGGAGCCTCTGCTGATCAAGTATGGAATGAATAAATCGAATGTAATACTTTACTTCAAAATATATGCAGTTGTATACCTCCTTCTCCTCCTATTCTTTTTAATTGTATATGTTACAATACCCCACACAATGAAGTCGTTGTCTGCAGTAACTTTAATCGGTGGATAATCCGGATTGGACGGAACTAACCAAGCTGCATCCTTTTCTAATCGTACACGTTTTACTGTGAACTCTCCGTCGATAGCACACACTGCTAAATCATCATCCTGTAATTCGAGAGATTTATCAATAACAAGAATATCACCTTCTTCTATTCCTTCGTTCCTCATGGAGTCACCGACTACACGCCCATAGAATGTGCTAGCCGGATGTCTGATAAGTTCCTTGTTCAAGTCAATGGCTTGCTCCATGTAGTCCTGTGCCGGACTAGGAAAGCCTGCACGAATCCCTTCATCTGCATATTGCAATGGGAGACTTGTGGATAAATCTATGTTATGTATCTCTATTGTTTTCATTGGTATAGATAAACAAAGAGCATTGAATTTGGTTCTTTTTAGCAATAAATACTATCTTTGTCCTAAAATAAATGCCATGACTTACGAAAATTTAGATGGTACAATTAATTAATAAAGAAAGTGCAAATTTGGTGCAAATAATTATATATGTAATGTATTTATCTGTTATTTAGTGAATTATATTTCTAAAATAATGCTTCCCAAGCTGAGGGTCACGAGTTCGAACCTCGCTTGCCGCTCGATATAAAAAAAGCGTTTACAAAAATTGTAAACGCTTTTTTATGCTGTTTATCTTATTTTGAATGAGGAATAATACCACAATTTACGCACATTTATTCTTTTTCTTACCAATTCATATTGGGTAATTCTTCCCCATGTGTGGTACTCAGTTCCACATATTTCCACACATTTTTATTTCTATTGTTGTTTTCTAATATGTTGTTGTATAACAGGTTATGTGTTTGTACGTATTGTGGCATATCGTTTGCCCTAATAGTTAATACAGAAACTAGATTTATTCACTTAAAACTTACGATTATGAAAAAAGTATTGGTAGCATTAGCGATGATTATGGGATTAGGCACTTCAGTAGCTTTCGCAGACGTAGCGTCAAGCATACAGTCAGTTGAACAAACCCAGCAAGATTCTCAGGATGAGTTTACAAAAATAGATGTAAAAGACTTGCCTCAAGCTGTTTTAGGATCTTTGGGTAAGAACTACGAAGGAGCTGTAATAAAAGAAGCTTTCGTTTCTGAGAAAGAGGCCGGTAAGACTTATAAGGTTGTATTGACTATCACCAAGGAAGATCAATCTACTGAGGAAGTCACGGTTATTCTGAATGAAAAAGGTGAATCTGTAGAATAATGACTCTCTAGGGTTCGGCATCCGTTTATAAAGATGAATTGAGATGCTTTTCATGTCTATTTTATTAATGCGGAAAGGGGCGGCTGAATAAAGCCGCCTTTTTCCGTTCATTCCCTTATTTTTGCTGTTCACACCCCATTTCGTGTCGTTCAGAAAGTTATTTTGCTCATTAATTTTTTATCTTTATCCACACCCTAATTGTATGTGTTATGACAAAATATGGAAAAAACAAAGAAAGCAATTGAGCAGAGTTATCAAGATGCTGTCTTAATTAACTTGAAGTAATGGAAACATATTTAATTGTATAGAAGTATGTAACCGTTTAAGTACGTAGCAAAATAAATCCAAATCATATATGGCCAAAATAGGATTGAACTGATTTTTCTCACAGGATAGGTTTTTACTACATATATAGTAACACAGATATCTAATATCAGAATATCAATAAAGCCTAATAGTGGATTTTGTAAATAGAAAAACAGAATGCTCCATGCAAAATTAAAAAATAATTGTATGCAGAATAATTTGCCTAATTGCCTTTTCTTTGTAGAATCTGAGATATAAATAATTCCTATTGATATTCCCATGCACAGATAGATAATACTCCATGCTATCGGAAATGCAATATTAGGTGGTGTCAAGCTTGATTTATCAAGTAACGGGTACCACTCATTAATGGCATCGTGTTGAAAATAACTTGCTGTTAACCCGATAAAGAAACATGCTATGATCGGGATTAATATTGCTAATATTTTTTTCATATTTCTATTTTATTGATCTAAATTACTTAACAATTTAAAGGTTGATCTTGTTGTAAGCTATCCCTTCTTATTTGATATGTAAAAAATGTGAAAAAACGACACATTTTACCAAAGTATGCCTTAGCCCCTGATTTTAGAGGTTAAACCCTTCTACAAGTTTTCTGAGAGGGGGGAAAAGTGCCTCAAACCTATGAAAGTCCATTTGTGCATCAAAAGCGTTTGTCGTACCTTTGAGATACAATGAAAAGAAAGTGTAAGTGCTTAAAAAACAAATCAGTATGAATAGAAATTTTTATCTTCAATATCCGCTTATGGCCATGTGCGACTCCCGCATGGAGAATCTATTAGATAAAGAAGGCTTCAAAGGTTTAGGTGCTTATTGGATTATTATAGAAAAGCTGGAGATGCTGCCCCAACCGTATGCCCAGTTTGAATACCTCCGTCCATTTTGTAAAAGTATGAAAGTATCTTTCGCTTATATAAAGAAAATCATCCTGAATTATGAACTTTTCAGTATATACGAAGATGGATATTTCGAATCCGAAGAGCTAAATCCTCCACGTAAAAAAGAGCAAAAAACATCCAAAAATGTTCCGGAAAATGCTGATTCCGAGCCAAAAAATGACGAAAATAGGCGAAAAGTGTCGTTAAATAAAGCTAAATTCGAACAAAACAATTCGGATAACAGTCTGAAAAATGGAGTTTTAGCAAAAAATGACACTAATACTAATAAAGAGAATATAAAAGATAAAATAACAACAGCAACAACAGAAGAAAAAGAAGAAACTGCTGTTGCTGCTGATGATATTTTGTTGAGTTCAGAAACCGATGACGGCAAAAAAACAAAGCGCTATTGGGCATACCGAAAGCGAGGGGAGGAGTGTGCTCGATTTGCACGGTATTTGCAATGACGCACTTCACCGTCACGAATGACGCAATTCATCAGCCCAAACCACGCAGCTCATCACCTCCGAAATGTGTCATTGGAAGTACTTAGCTTCGTCATTGCGAGAACTGAGCTGTGTCATTGGAGACGGTGAGTTGCGTCATTTCACCACTGATGATTTAGCTTATTCTTTCAAAATACTGCCTAATTTTCAAATAGATTTCCTTTAAAATTTGTACTTTTGCGCTTTGTTTGAAGAAAACATTGAAAAACTTTAAAAACGAAATAGAATGGCAGTAGAATTAAAAGACCTGACCAAACGCAGTGAGAACTATTCTCAGTGGTACAATGAATTGGTAGTGAAGGCCGATTTGGCAGAACAATCGGCTGTGCGTGGATGTATGGTGATTAAGCCTTACGGATATGCTATTTGGGAGAAAATGCAACGTCAACTAGACGATATGTTCAAGGAAACGGGACATGTTAATGCTTATTTCCCCTTGCTTATTCCGAAATCATTCCTCAGCCGTGAAGCAGAGCACGTAGAAGGTTTTGCCAAAGAATGTGCTGTTGTAACGCATTATCGTTTGAAGAACGACCCCAATGGTGGTGGAGTTGTGGTAGACCCTGCCGCTAAGTTGGAAGAAGAATTGATTATTCGCCCAACTTCCGAAACCATCATCTGGAACACTTATAAAAACTGGATCAATTCCTATCGTGACCTGCCTATTTTGTGTAACCAGTGGGCAAACGTATTCCGTTGGGAAATGCGTACACGTTTGTTCTTGCGTACAGCTGAGTTCTTGTGGCAGGAAGGTCATACAGCTCATGCTACCCGTGAAGAAGCTGAAGAAGAAGCAGTAAGAATGCTGAATGTCTATGGCGAATTTGCAGAGAAATACATGGCAGTGCCGGTTGTAAAGGGTGTGAAGTCTGCTAATGAACGTTTTGCAGGTGCACTCAATACCTATACTATTGAAGCTATGATGCAGGATGGTAAGGCATTGCAGAGCGGTACTTCTCATTTCTTAGGTCAAAACTTCGCCAAAGCATTTGATGTACAGTTTGTGAACAAAGAAAATAAGCAAGAGTATGTTTGGGCTACCTCTTGGGGTGTTTCCACTCGTCTGATGGGTGCTTTGATTATGACGCATTCCGATGATAACGGTCTGGTATTACCTCCGCACTTGGCTCCGATACAAGTGGTGATTGTGCCTATCTATAAGAATGCGGAAATGTTGGCTAAGATTGACGAAAAAGTGGCTGGTATTGTTGCTAAACTGAAGTCAATGGGCATTTCTGTGAAGTATGATAATGCAGATAATAAACGTCCGGGCTTCAAATTTGCCGATTATGAAGTAAAGGGTGTTCCTGTACGTCTGGTGATGGGTGGTCGTGATTTGGAAAATAACACGATGGAAGTTATGCGCCGTGATACATTGGAGAAAGAAACTCGTACTTGCGATGGCATTGAAGAATATGTAAGAGACTTGCTCGAAGAAATCCAGGCAAATATCTTTAAGAAAGCGCTTGATTATCGTACCAATCGTACGATAAGTGTAGATAGCTACGATGAATTCAAGGAAAAGATTGAAGAAGGCGGATTTATCTTGGCTCATTGGGACGGTACTACCGAAACTGAGGAGAGAATTAAGGAAGAAACTAAAGCAACTATTCGTTGTATTCCTTTGGATTCTTATTTGCCGGGCGATAAAGAACCGGGTAAATGTATGGTTACCGGTAAACCATCTGAATGCCGCGTGATTTTTGCACGTTCTTATTAATAAGAATATAGAATTACAAGAGGGGAGTTATTGCTTGGCAATGCTCCCCTTTTTTTAAAACGATTACTCCTTATGGATGAAAACCTTTTGAAACAAAAAATCCAACGTTGGATTGTATCTGTATCCGTACTTATACTTGTTGGCAAATTCATTGCTTTTTATATTACTAATTCCGTAGGTATTCTGACAGACGCTATGGAAAGCATTGTGAATGTTGTTGCCGGATTCATTAGTCTCTACAGTATACACTGGGCTTCACGGCCGAAAGATAAGGAACATCCTTTCGGTCACGGAAAGATGGAACTCATTTCTGCATCCATTGAAGGTTTGCTTATTTCCATTGCAGGAGGATTGATTATCTACGAAGGAATACAACGATTGTTTTCACCTGCCGAAATCGAAAAACTGGATTTGGGTATTTGGGTAATTGCAATTGCCGGGTTGATGAATTATCTGATGGGGTGGTATAGTATCAGGATGGGAAAGAAATATCAGTCTATGGCATTGATAGCAGGAGGAAAACATTTGCAATCGGATACCTATTCTACTATTGGTCTTGTAGTAGGTCTATTGCTACTTTATTATACAGGTATTACTTGGATAGATAGTGCTCTGGCTTTAGTATTCGGTGGAATTATTATTCTGACGGGTATCTCAATATTAAGAAAAACGATTGCTAATCTTCTAGATAAAGCGGATGATGAGGTCTTGAATAGCATGGCGCAAAGCATTAACGAGCATCGTCAACCCGATTGGATAGATGTTCATAATACCAAAGCTATAAAATATGGTAGTTTTCTCTATATAGATTGTGACTTAACTCTACCATGGTATTACAATATTATAGAAAGCCATCAGGCTTGCGAGAATCTGAAAACCGCATTGGTTTCTAACTTATCTGATAAAATTCAAATTTCCATTCATTCGGACCCATGCATGATGAAGCATTGCGAGCATTGTGAAATGAGTGATTGTACTTCCAGAATAACTCCTTTTGAAGCATTAGAAAGTATCACTTTGTCAAATATCATAGAGAGTGATGAAGAACGGAATGAATAAAGTTACAGTATTGTAACTTCTTATACATTCCATTGAAACAACTTCCGGTCATCTTTGCAGTGTAAAAAAAATAAAGAAGACCGAATATGAAACTGAACAGAAATGACTATACCGTAGAGGCGGCAGCCGGCGGTGGTTTTAACGCTTATTTTTTGAATAACTTGTTATGCAGTGCATACGGCGAAACACCCGACGAAGCTTGCGATAACCTGGAACTGATTGTTGACGATTTTGTCAGTGATATGTATATGGTTGAAGAATTTGTCTGATGCTTTGATTTTACACACGAACAAATTTATCTTTTTTACGTATTTATTCCATAGATTCTCTTGAAGTCATGCCTGTGAGATACCGGTGTGGCTTTTGTTATTATAACAGGATTGTCATATCTTTTACATATCGGCGTAACATAGAAGAGCGACATTTGCAACAACAAAAATAGCAATACTATGCGTTTACGTAAATTCTATTCTACCATTGTGCTTTCAGATATTCACCTGGGCACATCACACTCAAAAACAGTGGAAGTCAGTAACTTTTTAAAATCAGTCAATTGCAAGAGGTTGATACTAAATGGTGATATCATTGACGGGTGGGCTTTGAAGAGGGGAGGCACCCGTAAATGGCAGTCCAAACATACTGACTTCTTCAAGGTAATTATGAAGATGATGGAAAAGCAAGGTACAGAGGTTATCTATGTCCGTGGAAACCACGATGATTTTCTGGATAGTCTTGCTCCAATGACTTTTTATAACGTTAAAATCGTAAAAGACTTTATTCATGAAAGCCATGGCAAACGTTATTATGTTACTCATGGAGATATTTTCGATACCGTGACTACCCGCATGAAATGGCTGGCACAATTGGGTGGTGCAGGATATGATTTCTTACTGTGGTTAAACCGCATCTACAATAACTATCGCACTCGGAAAGGCCTGCCTTACTATTCTTTGTCTCAAGCCATTAAACAAAAAGTAAAGTCCGCTGTTTCATATGTGTCAGATTTTGAAAAAGAATTGGTAAGGTTTGCTCAAACTCGCAAATGTGACGGAGTGATATGTGGACATATCCATCATCCTGCCAACCTTTACTATGGCGATATTCATTATTTGAATTCCGGCGATTGGGTAGAATCACTTTCTGCTTTGACAGAAGATGAAAATGGAAACTGGAATATCTTCCGCTTTGACGAAATGTTGATCGAGGAGCATACCGAAAGTGTTTCAGTTGCTTCATAACTAAAACTTAGAGCTTATGAAAGTACTATTTATTGTTCAGGGAGAAGGGCGAGGGCATCTTACCCAAGCCATTACGATGGAAGATTTGTTGCGTCGTAACGGTCATGAAGTTGTAGAAGTATTGGTGGGAAAAAGTAATTCGCGCCATTTACCCGGTTTCTTTAATCGCAGTATCCAAGCTCCGGTGAAACGTTTTCTGAGTCCCAATTTTTTGCCTACACCTGCTAATAAGCGAGTCAGCTTATCACGGAGTGTGGCATATAATATGATAAAGTTACCTACCTACCTTCAAAGCATGCACTATATACACCGCCGCATTGAAGAGAGCGGTGCCGAACTAGTCATAAACTTTTATGAATTACTTACGGGGTTGACCTATCTGCTTTTTCGCCCCTCCGTACCTCAAATCAGTATCGGACACCAATATCTCTTTTTACATCAAGACTTTGAATTTCCCGAAAAGAGCGGAGTTAACTTATGGTTACTTCGCTTCTTCACACGACTTACCTGTATTGGCGCAAACGAAAAACTGGCCTTATCTTTCCGTGCAATGGATGATGATGAAGAAGCGCATATTAGGGTAGTACCTCCATTGCTACGTAAGGAAGTTCTTTCTTGCGAAAGTGCGAAAGGGGATTATTTGCATGGTTATATGGTGAATTCGGGTTTTGGTGAGAATATAAGGAAATGGCATAGCGATCATCCTGAAGTACCCCTTCATTTCTTTTGGGATAAACAAGATGAGGATGAGGTCTGCCAAGTTGATGATACTTTAAGTTTCCATCAATTGGATGATTTAAAGTTTCTGCGCTACATGTCCGGCTGTAAGGCTTATGCGACGACGGCCGGTTTTGAATCTGTTTGTGAGGCTATGTATCTTGGCAAACCGTTACTGATGGTTCCTGTACATGTTGAACAAGACTGTAATGCTTACGATGCTGCTCGAACCGGTGCAGGAATTGTTGCCGATGCCTTTGATTTGGAAAACCTGTTGGAATTTTCAGAGAACTACCAACCGGATATTTCATTCCGTTACTGGGTTCATAGTTGTGACTGGCGGATTTTGCGTAATATAGAAATAGGGTTGTCTTTGGCACACTATCCAGCGCCGGCATTTCCGTATTCATATTCCAATATGCCCGATATGGCATTGTAATATTAATATCTTCATCTTCCTAATAAATATAGATAGTTTTAATTGAGATGACTAACAAGAAGATTTTATCAGAAGCCTATCTGGATCGCGATTTGAGTTGGATGTACTTTAACCATCGCATCTTACAGGAAGCTACCAAGTTACAGGTGCCTTTGTTGGAGAGATTGGTATTCCTTGGCATTTATTCCAATAATTTGGATGAGTTTTTCCGTGTTCGTATGGCAACACTTAGCCGTATTGCCGAGTGTAAAGACAGACGGTTGGATGCGGAGCGGGAGAGTGCCACTCAACTTATCAAGCAGATAACCAAGCTCAATAATAAGTATTCTAAGGAATATGAAAATGCTATTAAGGAGGTAACTAGTCAGCTGCGGAAGGAAAATATCTTTTTGTTGAAAGAAGATGAATTGGATGAAGAGCAACAGGCATTTGTTTGCCAGTACTACAGCCAGAAGCTGAGTGGCTTTATAAGTCCCGTTTGGCTTTCGGCGGTAAAACAATTGACGGATGAGACAGATGAAAACATTCATTTGGCTGTTAAGATGCAAGCTGCCGGCAAGAAGAATTTTGAATATGCATTGATTTCTCTTCCCGTTACTGAATGTGCTCGTTTTGTGCGTTTACCTGATAAAGAAGGCAAAAACTATCTGATGTATTTGGATGATGTTATCCGCTATTGCTTGCCGATGATTTTTTCCGGGTTGAATTATGAGTCTTTCAAGGCATACGCGTTCAAGTTTACTAAAGATGCGGAGATGGAGATTGACAATGACCCTCGTAATGGCATTCTTCAAAAGATATCCAAAGGAGTGAAAAGCCGCAAGAAAGGTGATGCTTTGCGCGTGATCTATGATGCAGAAATGCCAAAAGATTTACTGAAACGCGTTATGAATAAACTGAATCTTGATAAGCTGGATACAGTGATAAATGGCGGACGGTATCATAATCACAAGGATTTAATGTCTTTTCCTGACTGTGGTAGGAAAGATTTGAAATTCCCTGTATGGGTACCAATTATAAAACCGGAACTAAAAAGTGGTGAAAGCCTTTTGAAGTTGATTCAGAAAGGTGACCGGTTTATACATGTGCCTTATCATAGCTTTGATTATTATATTCGTGTATTGCAGGAAGCTGCCATCAGTAAAGAAGTAAAAAGTATCAAAACTACTTTATATCGTCTTGCTAAGGACTCTAAAGTAGTGAAAGCCCTTATTTGTGCCGCTCGTAATGGTAAGAAGGTAACTGTGGTGATTGAGCTTCTGGCACGATTTGATGAAGCCTCTAATATAGGTTGGTCTAAGAAGATGCAGGAAGCAGGTATTCGTGTCATCTTTGGGGTCGAAGGCTTGAAAGTCCATTCAAAGACTACGCATATCAGCATGAAAACCGGAAATGATATTGCATGTATCAGCACGGGGAACTTCCACGAAGGTAATGCTCGTATGTATACGGATTACCTGCTGATGACTGCTGCCCGAAACGTGGTGAACGATATACATTCGGTGTTCACTTTCATTGAGAAACCTTATTCTCCGGTTCTGTTCAAGGAGCTGCTGGTATCTCCCAATGAGATGAAAGCGAAATTCATCAAGTTGATAAATGATGAAATCAAGAATAAACAGGCTGGTAAGCCTGCTTACATTCGTGTCAAAGTAAACCATATTACAGATATTGCCATCGTGAAGAAACTTTATGAAGCATCTGCAAACGGTGTTCCTATTGACTTGTTGGTGCGTGGCAATTGTTCATTGATTACGGGTATCCCTGGCGTGAGTGATACGATACATATCAATGGAATTATTGACCGCTATTTGGAGCATTCGCGTATTTTTATTTTTGCTGCCAATGGAGAGAATAAAACCTTTATCGGTTCGGCAGACTGGATGCCGCGCAATCTGGATAATAGGGTGGAGGTAATTGCGCCGGTTTATGACCCTAAGATAAAAGAAGATTTGTGGACTGTGATAGATTATGGTCTTCGTGATAATTGTCAAGGCAGTATTGTGGATGGAACTGGAGAAAACCGTCCTTGGACGACGGATAGTGATGTGCCTTTCCGTTCACAAGAAGAACTATATAAACATTACAAATTATGAATGAAAAATGTTATGCCGCTATAGACATTGGTACAAATGCTGTGCGGTTACTGATTAAGAAAGTCAAGCAGGATGAGGATTTAGAGAATAAGCGTCTTTCCAAAGTATTGTTACTGCGTGTTCCACTGCGGTTAGGCTTTGATGTATTCTCTTTGGGAATTGTATCTGATGTAAAAGCGGTAAAGTTACGGCGGCTGATGAAGGCTTTTCGCCAATTGATGAAAATTTACGATGTAACGGATTATCGGGCTTGTGCGACTTCTGCCATGCGCGATGCTAAAAATGGGAAGTCTGTTATAAAGAAGATATTAAAAGATACGGGTATTGATATAGAGGTTATTGATGGTCAAGAAGAGGCACGCACCATATACAATAATCATGTAGAGTGTATGGAGGATAGTGTAGGTAACTATATATATGTAGACGTTGGTGGTGGCAGCACGGAGATAAACTTAATGGTTAACGGTGAATTGGTGAAATCTTATTCGTATAATATTGGTACGGTTCGTATGCTGAGCAATGCTGTGAAGGAAGAAACCTGGCAGCAGATGAAGGAAGATCTTGCGCAACTCTCTGTTGAATATCAGGATATTAATATTATAGGTAGTGGAGGTAACATCAATAAGCTATATCGTCTTGCCGGCAAAAAGGATAAGAAGAAACTGCGTTTACCGGTCACTTCTTTAAAGGTATTGTACGACGAGCTGAAACCTCTAACTCCTGAACAACGTATGGAAGCGTTCAGTTTGAAAGCTGACCGTGCTGATGTTATTATTCCGGCCGCCGAAATATTTCTGACAATTGCAGAGATTGTGAAAGCAGGATATGTGCATGTGCCGGTTATTGGCTTGGCGGATGGTATCATTGACGATTTGTATGCTAAAAGTATAGGTTCTACATCTTGTTGATGTACTACATGAAATAAATATTATCTCCTGCAAGAAATTAATATCGTGTAGAACAATAAGTTAATATCGTGTTTACACGTTACATATATCGTGTAAACACGATATTAACTTATTGCCTCTATATAAAAATAGAGTTATTTCTTTTTTCTCTCCCGCTTTGATTTTGCTTCAGGAAGTGAAGTTTTATTGGTAGATAAAGTATCCTTTTGGGTTTGTGCTTTTTCTAGTTTTCTGAGTTTCCATTTATTCCAGAAAAGCAGTTCGTTCCATTTGTTGAAGTCCTTCTTGAAAATAATGCCTATACCTTGCGTGGTCAGATTGGTTCGAGTATAATAGCGGTCGTTCGTTTCATTATATGCTTTCAAACGAATATCGCCGGAACGGTTGACAAGCCATTCGGCTTCAAAATCACCTACAAAGTTAGTGTTTGCCATTGGGTTGTCACGATAGCCAAAGTTTCCGTTGATGATCAATCGGTTATTTAATAACTGCCCGGATAAAATACCTTCGAATTCAACATCTGTCCATCCCTTTTCACCGGTGCTGAGGTTGGTGCCGATATTCCAATTATTATTATCTACAATATGCGAAAGGGCATTATTCAATTGTCCGGAAAGTGTAGACGAAAGCACACTGGTCATCATATTAGAGCTTTGCGCAGCATCACTATATTCGGTCGTGTAGAATTTACCGATTCCCAACAAGTAGAGTATCTGCATATTCATTTGCTCGTCAGTAGAGATGTAGTTACGGATGATAGATTGCATTTCATCACGTTCATTAGGCAGCTCAATGTCCAGTTTGATGTTGGGCGAGGTTAATTGTCCGGTTAAGTCCATTATACAGTTTACTTTGACGTTAGTCTGAGTTATAAAATCAGAGGTGGTAGCACTAGAAGGCATCAAGTCGTTCAAAGAAGCAGAATTGACCGTATAGCTGGCTTTTATATCTAGATTTGCATCGAGTGGGTTGCCATTGAAGGCAATAGTACTTCCGTCTTTAATGATAAAATCTTTGCGGATAACCTCTTGTAAGCTGAATTTATAAACACCTTGGCTAATGCGATAACTACCGAACATTTTCACATCTCCTTTATTATAGAATTCGGTACGAATATTTCCGGTACCTCTTCCACTGATGTAATCGCCTGCAATAGGGTCCATGATAATTTTCATGGTGGCATCGGGAGTAGCATCTACCAAAAGATTCAAACGGATATCCGTGTCACTTTCTTTTTCTTCCTCTACTTCTTTCTGTGCGATTTCAAAATCGGAAAGACGAACCGAATCTTGAACGGCACGATGTGGAGTTTTATCTATAAACTTGATAAACTGGTTACTAACAGCGGAAGTTACGTTATCTTTTATATAGGTAAAGTTCGTATTACGGTTGGTAGTCATTGCTACGTCGATATTTACACCATCCTGAGCATTTCCCGCAATGGTAGCACTTCCTGTGCCGTAGACTGTACCGAAGAAGGGGACGTCATGAGATTCTTTAGTGTTCATTACCAACATATTATTAACATTGAAATTGAACCGGTATTCCAAATTCTTGAAATGTTGATAGTGGAGGTATCCGCTCACTCTGCCTTGATGCCCTTGAGTATCGAAAATACGATTATTATTAAAAGTAAGTCCACCCGGCTCAATGAAAATACTGTCTTTAACAAAAAATGTAGTATTGAGAACATCTACTTTCATAGAAGCGTCCCCAAAGACACGTCCTTCCATAGTCAAGGCCTTGAATTTGCCATAGAAATGAACATTACCGGTTGCACGACCGTTGAATTCCGGCGTGATACTGCTCATATAATGATGTATAAACTTCAGGTTAGTGCTATCTGCCTCAATTTGCAAATCAAGCGCACTTGTTGGTTTAAGCGGATATATGTAACCATATACATGACTTTTAGCAATGTCTTTTTCACGGATACGGGCATCCAAATAGATTCCTTTTACATCGTGATGCCATTCCCCATGGATGTTGGCATCGCCAAGCAATCCTTCATTCAGTCCTAGATTGCGGATAAACAGATTGGTGCTCATAACAGGCTTTTCCAGTACTCCACTGGCAAATGCAGGACCGGTAGCTTCTCCTTTGAAATTCACCCCAAGGTCTGCTATATCAAATACATACCCTATATTGATGTCCTGCAAATCGAGACGCACTGTATCTTCCGGTAACTTAGAAATGGTACCATCAATGCGCAAATGACGCTCTTTGTGGCTGAAATAGAAGTCTTTGATATGTACTTTCCCTGAGTCAAGCACTACTTGTGAGGGATGGATTTCCCAAAGCGTATCGTTCAAGATTACATTGGTGGGTTGGATATCGACAACTGTTTTCAATGCCGATTTATCTTTTTTACTTGATTGGGAGAGGCTTTTTACGCCTTTGGACTCACGAATGAAGTGAGTCAAAGCAGAAAGTTTGCCACTATAGGTTACGCTACTGCTGTTTCCCCAATTCAATGTAGTTTGAATGCTGTCATTTTTTGCTTGAGCCTCCAAAGCTACATTGACAGCACCACTTGATTTTCGATTATTGAAACGTATACGGGTATGGAATTGATCACCCGGATTTTCACAGAGTATCATTCCCGATTCTATATATTTATCTCCATAGCGCAAACGTGGGAAATAACCTTCTACACGAAGGCGTTGAGCTTTGTCATTGAAATATCCTTTAAGCGTGGAGTGGGTATATACTTTAAGCGGAATTTGGAATACAGTGGATAATAGTTCCGTATCATATATATGCAGGTCAAAATTGAAGTTATTCTCTGTTTCCATCGGCTTTTTGTCCGGTAGAATCAAAGCAGGAATATAACGTCGCATGATATTGAGTACGCTGATTGGTAAAGTACGATAAGAATAGTCTCCTTCAATGCTCCCTTGTAGGAAGTTAGAGGCAATAGTCAGTTGCTTTTGATGTTCACCTTTGGGGCTGGCGGCTATTTTTAAATTGTCAAGGAAATATTGCTTGTCCGGTGCAGTGAATTGAAGACTATCAATGTTAATCTCACCATTCATATCATCAATGGATCCTCCGGTGAAATCGGCTTTAATCTTGATGGATATTTCAGTATCTTCATATTTCGGCGTCAGATGAAGGTCATGCGGACGGACATGGCTGATGTTTGCATAGAAATTGAAAGTGGGTATTTGACTGGCGGTATTGATAGTACCATTCAGTATGACCGAACCATTCGGATCATCCAAGGCTACTTTTCCGGTGAAACCGCCTTGTTTGTATTCTCCGTCCAAATTGATATTCTCATATGTATAATTGCTGTAATCTATGGAAGACACTAGTCCTTTTAATATTACGGATGGGTATTGATTTTCGTAATGACTGCTGTTAACATCCAAATTGAATGTAACCTTATCGAATTTATCGTTGCCCAGCATCTTTCCTAGTTCGAAATCTTCCGTTTTCACCGCTCCTGAATAGGCAAAATATCCTTTTTCCTTGTTGGAACTTAACTTGACGTCGGTTTTTATGCTACCGATGTCAGTACGTATTTGTCCGTATGTAACGAGATCTGTGAAGTAACCTGATACTTCTCCGTGAAAAGAGATGGTTCCTAAATGTTCGAGTATAGGAGGCACTCCTTCATAATTTTTACTTAAATTCCTGACAAAGAAAGCGATACCTTCCGGATCGGCATATAAACTGGAAAGATTGCCAAATACGTATGCGTCTTCCGGATGAGACAAATCTTGCAAGGATACATCGCCCTTCAGATGAAAATGATTGCCCGAAGATATGGAAAGACGGGGACAATTCAACCGGTTGATAGTTCCATTAGTTTCTACTTCTACTTGTACTTTCTCTTTAAAGGGGCTAAAAGCCGGTACAAAAGCGGATATATCCTGTAAGGTTATCTGGGAAGGCAGCATACGGAATGAGAAATGCACATCATGGGCAAAGTTCTTAAAAGCTCCCAAGCTATCATATTCCATACGGATAGTATCCATTGCCAATGAAGTATGTGGCAGATCGATGGCAAAGTTTTCAATCCTCATTTTTTTGTCATTACCAATAATCTTCAAGCTTAGCTTTTTTAATTCGAAACCGGAGTGCTCTTCCTCTATACTCATGCGTTTGATGGCGGCATTAATAGAGTCGCTTTGCAAAGCTTTCAAAGAAATATTGGCAATAATATTACGTAAACGAATATGTTGAGGGTTGAATTTACCGGGAGTCTCTTTTTCAGAGTGTACATCGTATGATACTTTTCCACGTCGAATCAACAAGGAGTTAATGCGGAGATCCAGATTACTTTTCTTTTGGATGGTATCTTTAGAAGCAAAAGCATCGAGTGCAAATTGGAAGTTCGGTTTGGATTCAGGTGTTTGTTTCTCCAAGTTAATGTTGAAACCGAATAGCTGTACATTACTGATAGATATTTTGCCGTTTAATAGGGGTATAAAATCAAATTTAGCTGAAAGACGTGTTACTTTCAGCATTTCCTTTCCTGACTGATCGTTTAACAATAAATCGTCGATAATGATACGATTCAGTAGGCCTATATCAACCCGCCCAATGGTAAGACTACTACCTAATACGGAAGTTAGTTCTTCCGCTACGAGTATAGACATTTGTCGCTGGACGTATGGAATGTTCAGCAACAAAATAGTACCGATATACAGTCCCAGAACGATACCGAGTACCCAACGTACTGTTTTTTTTAGTTTTCTGATAGGCGATTTTTATAATTAGCCAACAAAAATATGAAATTATACGTTATGAATCCTACTTTTATCACTACTTTTGCAGCGTTTAAACGTAAAAAACACTATGAGTACAATAATCTTAGGAATAGAATCTTCTTGCGATGACACTTCTGCTGCTGTTATCAAAGATGGCTATCTGCTTTCGAATGTAGTGTCCAGTCAGGCTGTGCATGAAGCGTATGGTGGTGTAGTACCTGAACTTGCTTCTCGTGCTCATCAACAAAACATTGTTCCGGTAGTGCATGAAGCATTGAAACGTGCCGGAGTGACTAAAGAGGAACTGAGTGCTGTGGCATTTACACGTGGTCCCGGTTTGATGGGTTCTTTATTGGTTGGTGTATCGTTCGCAAAAGGATTTGCTCGTTCTTTAGGTATTCCTATGATTGATGTTAATCATTTGACGGGCCATGTGTTAGCTCATTTTATTAAAGCTGAAGGAGAAGAAAATGTTCAACCTGATTTTCCATTCCTTTGTCTGCTAGTCTCTGGTGGTAATTCTCAAATCATTCTGGTGAAAGCCTATAATGATATGGAGATATTAGGGCAAACTATTGATGATGCTGCCGGTGAAGCTATAGATAAATGTTCTAAGGTAATGGGACTGGGCTATCCGGGTGGACCGATCATTGATAAGTTGGCACGTCAGGGAAACCCCAAAGCATATACATTTAGCAAGCCGCATATACCTGGCTTAGATTACAGTTTTAGCGGATTGAAAACTTCTTTCCTGTATTCTTTGAGGGATTGGTTGAAGGAAGATCCCGATTTCATCGAGAATCATAAGGTTGATTTAGCTGCTTCGTTGGAAGCAACAATTGTAGATATATTGATGGATAAATTGCGTAAAGCAGCTAAAGAATACAAAATAAAAGAAGTAGCAGTTGCAGGAGGTGTTTCGGCTAATAATGGATTGCGTAATTCATTCCGTGAACATGCTGAAAAGTATGGCTGGAATATATTTATTCCGAAATTCAGCTATACAACGGATAATGCTGCCATGATTGCTATTACAGGCTACTTTAAGTATCTGGATAAGGACTACTGTTCAATAGATGCACCTGCTTATTCAAGGGTAACTTTGAAATAAGCCTATATATAATAAGGTATGAAACTGGAAGAAGAGGTAGGGGAATTGCTAAAAGCAAGGAAATTGTCCCTTTCCACCGCAGAAAGTTGTACCGGTGGAGGGATTGCAGCTTTGATAACGTCTGTTCCGGGTAGTTCGGAATACTTTAATGGGGGTATTGTAGCATACTCCAATGAAGTTAAGATGTCTTTGCTTCATGTTTCTGGTGATACATTAGAAAAACATGGAGCAGTAAGTTGTGAAACGGTGACCGAGATGGTGAAAGGTGCGATGAAAACGTTGAAAACGGATTGCGCGGTTGCTACCTCGGGTATTGCAGGTCCTGGTGGTGGAACTCCTGACAAACCGGTAGGCACTGTTTGGATTGCCGCTGCCTATAAAAATGAAATCGTTACCATGAAGCAGGAAGGAGATTCCGGAAGAATGGGAAATGTACAAAAAGCTATTCAGAATGCCCTTTTATTGCTTCGAAACAGCTTGAAATAAGGAAAAATTGCTATCATACAACGAATTATTTTATGAAAAACTTGTTTGGTAACGATAAAAGTACTTACTTTGCGCTCTGTTTGAGAGAAGTATAGATGAAAACTATAAAATAAAGATAGAAATGTCAAAGATTTGTCAAATTACCGGAAAGAAGGCCATGATTGGCAACAATGTTTCACATTCAAATCATAGAACTAAAAGAACTTTTGATTTGAACTTGTTTAACAAGAAATTCTACTATGTAGAACAAGATTGTTGGATTAGCCTTAGCATTTGCGCTAATGGTTTGCGCGTTATTAATAAAAAAGGACTGGACGCTGCTTTGAAAGATGCAGTAGCTAAAGGTTTTTGTGATTGGAAAAGCATCAAAGTAATAGGCTAAAAAGTAGGAGATACTGATTATGGCAAAGAAAGCAAAAGGTAACAGAGTACAGGTGATTCTGGAATGCACAGAACACAAGGATAGCGGTATGCCGGGAACTTCTCGTTATATTACAACGAAGAACAGAAAAAATACCACTGAGAGATTGGAATTGAAGAAATATAATCCAATCCTGAAAAGAGTAACAGTACATAAAGAAATTAAATAATAAAGTATAACTCATGGCAAAGAAAACAGTAGCAAGTTTGCACGAAGGTACTAAAGAAGGTCGTGCTTATACAAAGGTTATCAAGATGGTTAAGTCTCCGAAAACAGGTGCTTACATCTTTGATGAGCAAATGGTACAAAACGAAAAAGTACAAGACTTTTTCAAGAAGTAAGATGAATACAGAGCTTGCAAAAGCACTGATAAACTATAAAAGATCCTCTTATCGGTATAACTGATAAGAGGATTTCTTTTTTAAAAGGGGGCGAAGTTTTTATTATTTGTCAGTTTTGTTATATCTTTGCGTTTAAAGCGAAGATTGTGCTTTCTTTGCATTATCTTTGTATCATAATGTATTTTACTAATAGTTAGAATATGGGATTTTTTAGTTTTTTTTCAAAAGAAAAGAAGGAAACATTAGATAAAGGATTATCTAAGACCAAGGAGAGTGTATTCGGCAAGATAGCCCGTGCTGTGGCTGGAAAGTCGAAAGTTGACGACGAAGTGTTGGATAATCTGGAGGAAGTATTGATTACTTCGGATGTTGGCGTGGAAACTACGTTGAAAATTATTGAACGTATAGAAAAACGGGCTGCTTCTGAAAAATATATGAATGCGCAAGAACTGAATCGGATTTTGCGCGATGAAATCGCTGCATTGCTCACAGAGAACAATTCAGAAGATGTGGATGATTTTGAAGCACCAATTGCGAAGAAACCTTACGTTATCATGGTAGTGGGTGTAAATGGTGTGGGTAAAACTACTACAATCGGGAAATTGGCTTATCAATTTAAAAAGGCTGGAAAGTCGGTTTATTTAGGTGCTGCCGATACTTTCCGTGCTGCAGCCGTTGAACAATTAATGATTTGGGGAGAACGGGTAGGAGTACCTGTGATCAAACAGAAAATGGGGGCAGATCCGGCTTCAGTGGCTTTTGATACATTGAGTTCCGCAGTCGCTAATAATGCAGATGTAGTCATTATCGATACGGCTGGTCGTCTTCACAATAAGGTTGGTTTGATGAATGAATTGACCAAGATTAAAAATGTGATGAAGAAAGTTGTAGTTGATGCGCCTAATGAAGTATTGCTTGTTTTGGACGGTTCCACCGGACAAAATGCTTTTGAACAAGCTCGCCAATTTACTTTGGCTACGGAAGTAACGTCATTGGCAGTGACCAAACTGGATGGAACAGCAAAAGGTGGTGTGGTCATTGGTATTTCAGATCAATTTAAGATTCCTGTGAAATATATTGGTTTAGGTGAAGGTATGGAAGATTTGCAAGTATTCCGTAAGAAAGAATTTGTTGATTCACTGTTTGGAGGAGATGCATGAGACGGAAAACCATCGACATCATTACTTTAGGTTGTTCTAAAAACCTGGTGGATTCAGAGCATTTGATGCGTCAGCTTGAGGAAGCCGGTTATAATGTAACCCATGATACTGAACGTCCAAAAGGACAGATAGCCGTTATTAATACTTGCGGTTTCATCGGAGATGCCAAGGAAGAGTCTATTAATATGATTCTGGAATTTGCCCAGGCTAGAGAAGAAGGTAGTTTAGAGAAACTTTATGTTATGGGTTGTCTTTCGGAGCGTTATCTGAAAGAATTGGCTATCGAAATCCCACAGGTTGATAAGTTTTACGGGAAGTTTAACTGGAAAGAACTGTTGCAGGACTTAGGAAAGGCATACCATGACGAATTGCACATTGAGCGTACACTGACCACTCCTAAACATTATGCTTATCTGAAAATATCAGAGGGGTGTGATCGTAAATGTTCTTACTGTGCTATTCCTATCATAACAGGACAGCACGTGTCTCGTCCGATAGAAGAAATTTTGGATGAGGTAAAATACTTAGTTGCTCGTGGTGTGAAAGAATTTCAAGTGATTGCCCAAGAGCTGACTTATTATGGAGTGGATCTGTATAAAAAGCAGATGTTGCCGGAGCTTATAGAAAGAATCTCCGAAATACCCGGAGTGGAATGGATACGTTTGCATTATGCTTATCCGGCACATTTTCCTACAGATTTGTTTCGTGTAATGCGGGAGCGTTCCAATGTTTGCAAATACATGGACATCGCTTTGCAGCATATTAGTGATAATATGCTCACTAAAATGCGCCGTCATGTAACGAAGGATGAGACTTATCAATTGGTAGAGCAATTCCGTAAGGAAGTTCCTGGGATTCATTTGCGCACTACTCTTATGGTAGGACATCCAGGTGAAACAGAAGCTGATTTTGAAGAACTGAAAGCATTTGTTCGTAAGGTTCGTTTCGATAGAATGGGGGCTTTTGCTTATTCTGAAGAAGAAGGCACCTATGCTGCTGCTAATTATGAGGATGCTATTCCACAAGAAGTGAAGCAGGCTCGTTTGGATGAATTAATGTCTATACAGCAGGAAATATCTTCTGAATTGAGTGCTGCGAAGGTGGGAAAGCAAATGAAGGTAATTATAGACCGCTTGGAAGGTGATTACTACGTAGGACGTACAGAATTTGATTCTCCCGAAGTCGATCCGGAAGTTTTGATTGAAAGTGAAAATAAAGAACTGACTATTGGTAACTTTTACCAAGTAGAGATAGTAAGTTCCGATGATTTCGACCTTTTTGGAAGAATTATTTAAAGATTTTTCCCGAACTTCTTGTGTATATGAAGAAGATTTGCTAATATAGCAGCGTAGTTCCATATTAAAGCTTATATTTTGAATAACAAAGAGTTTACTTCTGAATTATCTCGGAGGTTAGGATATACATTAAAGGATACTTCTGAGTTGATTGCATCTTTGCTGTCGGAAATGTCGCGTCAGTTGGAAGAGGGAGATACTATATCTGTACAGGGATTTGGCACATTTGAAGTGAAAAAGAAGGCAGAACGTATATCTGTTAATCCAACTACAAAACAGCGTATGCTGGTTCCTCCCAAGTTGGTATTGACCTATAAGCCCAGTTCACTATTGAAAGATAAGTTTAAGTAATCTTCCTTTTAACTCTCCACACTATGAATGAGAAACTGAACATACAGGATTTGATAGATTTGCTTGCTGAAAAGCATGGTATGAGTAAAAAGAATGCCGACAATTTTGTAAAGGAATTCTTTTTGCTGATCGAAGAATCATTGGAGAAAGATAAGTATGTGAAAATAAAAGGACTAGGTACATTTAAACTGATTGATGTAGATAGTCGTGAAAGTGTGAATGTCAATACTGGGGAAAGATTTGAAATACAAGGACATACTAAAGTTTCGTTTACTCCGGAACCTACATTAAAAGATGTTATCAATAAACCATTCTCGCACTTTGAAACAGTAGTCTTAAATGATGGTACAGTTCTTGAAGATACCCCTTTGGATAATGAGACTGAGGAGGAAGAGCAAGAACAAGATATCCCTCAAGAGGTAATTAATGAGTCTTCTGAAGTGGTAGTAGAGGAAGAAGAAGTAACTGCTATAAAAGAGCAAGAAGTTGTTGCTGTAAAAGAAGAAGAGGAGGTTACTGCTGTGAAAGAACCTGTAATAGAACAGGAACTGCAACAAGAAGAAACTAAGATTTCGTCTGATGAACAGCCTGACAAAGAAGTTGTTGTCATTGATAAATCTGATGCTAAAACGGATTCTTCTACAATGAAATACTTCATTGGTATTGTTGTTTTCGTTATAGTACTATGTGGTGGTGCCGTAATGTTTATGTATTATCCCGATCTATTGGATCAGTTCACATCTAAGCCTCCTGTAGAAAAAGAGGAAGTTGTGAAGACAGATCAGACTATGTTGACTGATAGTTTATCTGCAAAAGAAAAAGAAATAGTTGAACCGGTTAAACCTGATACAGTGGCTGAAAGTGTTGCTGTGGCTTCAACTCCGAAGGATATGCCCAAGGAGAGTGCGACGCAAGCACCATCTAAAAAGGAACAAAAGAAACCTGCTGCGCCATTTGAGCCCGATTCAGTGGGGTACTCGATTGCTGGTACGGAAACTACTTATACCATTAAAGAAGGGGAAACTTTGACGAAAGTTGCACTTCGTTTTTATGGAACGAAGGCTTTATGGCCATACATAGTAAAGCATAATCCAGGTGTTATCAAGAATCCGGATAATGTACCATTCGGAACTACAATAAAGATACCTAAATTAGTCAAGAAGCAGTAAAATATTACTGCTTCTTTTTTTGTCAAATACTAAACTCTATGAAAGTAGTTTAATCTAAAGGTTTCGCATTGTTTTTTAATAAAAATTAGTTGGTATGGTTAATTTATTCCCGTACTTTTGGGAGCGAAAAAATAATTACCGGTATTAAACCGGAAAATGGGGAATTTAAACACTTAAAATAGTATAGATTTATGGCTGAAACAATTGATATCCGCGAACTGAACGAGCGGATTGAAAGACAAAGCGCTTTCGTTACCAATCTTACCACAGGTATGGACCAGGTCATTGTAGGTCAAAAGCATCTGGTAGAATCGTTGTTAATTGGTCTGTTATCTGACGGACACGTATTGCTGGAAGGTGTACCAGGTTTGGCAAAAACTTTAGCAATCAAAACATTGGCATCTTTGATCGATGCGAAATATAGCCGTATCCAATTTACGCCGGACTTACTTCCTGCCGACGTTATCGGTACAATGGTATATAGTCAAAAAGACGAGACATTCCAGATAAAGAAAGGTCCTATTTTTGCAAACTTTGTTTTGGCGGATGAAATTAACCGTGCTCCGGCCAAGGTACAGAGTGCTTTGCTGGAAGCAATGCAGGAGCGTCAGGTTACTATTGGTAGAGAAACTTTCATGTTGCCCGAGCCATTTTTGGTACTTGCAACTCAGAATCCCATCGAGCAAGAGGGTACTTACCCGTTGCCTGAAGCGCAGGTTGACCGTTTCATGCTGAAGGTGGTTATTGATTATCCGAAGTTGGAAGAAGAAAAACTGATTATCCGTCAGAATATCAATGGCGAAAAATTCAATGTGAAACCTATTTTGAAGGCAGAAGAGATTATCGAAGCCCGTAAGGTAGTTCGCCAGGTTTATTTGGACGAGAAGATTGAAAAGTATATTGTAGATATTGTATTTGCTACCCGTTATCCTGAAAAATATGATTTGAAGGAACTGAAGGATATGATTGGCTTCGGTGGTTCACCGCGTGCTTCCATCAATTTGGCACTCGCTGCCCGTAGCTATGCCTTTATTAAACGCCGTGGATATGTAATTCCGGAAGACGTTCGCGCTGTGGCGCATGACGTACTGCGTCATCGCATCGGTTTGACATACGAAGCAGAAGCTAGTAATGTAACTTCTGACGAAATTGTCAGCAAGATATTGAATAAAGTAGAAGTACCTTAATATAGGGGAAGTATATCAGTAGAAAACCTCAGGAGTTTGCTCCGGAAATGCCCGGCATTCGCTTTTGAATTGCCGGGGATTTACTACCGAAAACCCCGGGGATTTTACTGAAAACTCCAGGAGTTTGTTCTTCAAATCTCAGGGTTTTCTGATGAAAACATGAGGGCTTTTAGTTCATCTCCGCTAAGGTTTTTATTAATGAGATTATTCATATATATCAATGGAAACAACTGATTTACTAAAAAAAGTCCGTCAGATTGAAATAAAGACGCGCGGATTATCCAATAATATCTTTGCCGGGCAGTATCACTCAGCCTTCAAAGGTAGAGGTATGGCATTCTCCGAGGTGCGTGAATATCAGTTTGGCGACGATATACGCGACATTGATTGGAATGTAACCGCTCGCTTCAACAAACCATACGTGAAGGTGTTTGAAGAAGAACGTGAGTTGACAGTAATGTTGTTGGTAGATGTTTCCGGTAGTTTGGAGTTCGGTACTGTGAAGCAATTGAAGAAGGATATGGTGACGGAAATCGCTGCGACTTTAGCTTTTTCTGCCATTCAGAACAACGATAAAATCGGTGTTATCTTCTTTTCAGACCGGATAGAGAAATTCATTCCACCTAAGAAAGGGCGTAAGCATATACTTTATATCATACGTGAATTGATAGACTTCCATCCGGAAAGCCGCCGGACGAATATCCGTCTAGGGCTGGAATATCTGACAAATGTAATGAAGCGTCGTTGCACTGCTTTTATGTTGTCGGATTTCATTGACCAGGAAAGCTTTAAAAATGCAATGACCATAGCCAATCGTAAGCATGATGTGGTTGCGATTCAGGTGTATGACCGTCGGGTAGAAGATTTGCCGGCTGTAGGTTTGATGAAGATTAAAGATGCTGAAACGGGACATGAACAGTGGATTGATACTTCCTCGCGTGCTGTGCGTCGTGCTCATCATGATTGGTGGGTTAACAAGCAAGTAGAACTGAACGAAACATTTACCAAGAGTAATGTCGATAATGTGTCGGTACGAACTGACCAGGATTATGTCAAGGCATTGATGAATTTGTTTGCTAAACGAAATTAATCGGAAAATGAAAAGATATTTATTTCTGATAACGCTGTTAGTAGCATTGGCAGGCAGGGCAGTAGCCCAGTCGGTAACGGTAGATGCTACTATTGATTCCCTGCAAATCTTAATAGGAGAGCAGGCAAAGATAAAGCTTCAAGTATCATTGGATGCAAATAAGCGTGCAATATTTCCTGTATATACGGATACATTGATACGTGGAGTCGAAATTATTGATGTGGCCAAGCCGGATACTCAACTTCTGAATGATGGTAGACGTTCTTTGATAACTCAAGAATATACCGTTACTTCGTTTGACTCGGCGCTCTATTATTTACCACCTATGAAGGTGATTGTAGATAATAAGCCTTATCTTTCGAAAGCATTAGCCTTGAAAGTATATTCCATTCCGGTAGATACATTGCATCCCGATCAGTTCTTTGGACCCAAAACTGTGATGCAAGCGCCTTTTGCTTGGGAAGATTGGTATGTTGCCATTGCTTGTGTGCTTTTGTTCGTGCCTCTTCTTTTGTTGCTAATTTATCTCGTGAAGCGTATTCGCGATAATAAACCGATTATTCGCAAGGTGAAAGTTGAGTCTAAGTTGCCGCCTCACCAGTTAGCAATACAAGAGATTGAACGTATTAAAACTGAAAAAGTTTGGCAGAAAGGATTGTCGAAGGAGTATTATACTGAATTGACGGATGCTATTCGTACTTATATTAAAGATCGTTTCGGTTTCAATGCTTTGGAAATGACCTCTTCTGAAATCATTGATAACTTGTTGGAAATGAAAGATAAAGAAGCCATTAAGGATCTGCGTGAGTTGTTCCAAACAGCTGACCTTGTGAAGTTTGCCAAGCATAATCCGATGATGAACGAGAACGACGCCAATTTAATAAATGCTATTGACTTTATTAATGAGACAAAAGTCAAAGAAGATGAGAATGCCAAACCGCAACCGACTGAGATTACTATCATTGAGAAACGTTCTTTGCGTACCAAGATATTGCTTGGTACTGGTATTCTGGTGTTGGCTGCCGCTCTTATCGGCTCACTGATATATATAGGTTTGGAGTTGTACAATTACTTTGCTTGATAGCATGGTTATGAATAGTGACTTCAATCGTAAATTGTAAATCGTTAAATCGTAAATATCATGGTTTTTGCCAATATTGAATATTTATTTTTGCTACTGTTGCTTATACCTTATATAGTATGGTATATCATGACGCGAAAGAATAGCGAAGCTACGCTTCAGATTTCGGATGCTCGTGTGTATGCCCATACTCCGAAGAGTTATAAGAATTACTTGTTGCATGCACCGTTTGTATTGCGGATTATTACATTAATACTGATTATCTTTATTTTGGCACGCCCCCAAACTACCAATAGCTGGCAGAACAGTGAAATTGAAGGTATCGACATTATGCTCGCTATGGACGTATCTACGAGTATGCTTGCTGAGGATTTGAAACCGAATCGTTTGGAAGCTGCCAAAGATGTAGCCGCTGAATTTATAAATGGACGTCCGAATGATAATATAGGTATAACCTTATTTGCCGGTGAGAGTTTTACACAATGCCCACTAACCGTGGATCATGCCGTACTGCTGAATTTACTTAAAGATATGAAGTGCGGACTGGTTGAAGATGGTACGGCAATCGGAATGGGTATTGCCAATGCAGTTACCCGTCTGAAAGACAGTAAAGCTAAATCAAAAGTGATCATTTTGTTGACGGATGGTGTCAACAATAAGGGTGATATTTCTCCTTTAACAGCCGCTGAAATTGCAAAGAGCTTTGGTATTCGTGTTTATACCATCGGTGTAGGTACTAATGGTATGGCTCCATATCCTTATCCTGTAGGTGGAACTGTGCAATACGTCAATATGCCGGTTGAAATTGATGAGAAGACTTTGACACAGATTGCCGGTACTACTGATGGTAACTATTTCCGTGCTACCAGTAACTCTAAACTGAAAGAGGTTTACGAAGAAATCGACAAGTTGGAGAAGACAAAATTAAATGTGAAAGAATATAGTAAACGTCAGGAAGAGTTCCGTTGGTTTGCACTGGCAGCTCTTTTCTGTGTATTGCTGGAAGTTCTGTTACGTAACTCCATCCTAAAGAAGATACCATAAAAAAGTTCTTTGTGCGATTAGTTATTGCGTAGCCAAATTGTAAATTGTAAATCGTTAAATTGTAAATAGAAAGATGTTTCGATTTGAAGAACCTGCATATTTGTACTTGTTACTGTTGCTACCTTTCCTGGTAGCCTTCTACTTGTACTCCAATTACCGGAAGCGAAAAGCTATCCGTAAGTTCGGTGATCCGGTACTGATGTCCCAGTTGATGCCGGATGTATCTAAATATCGTCCGGATGTGAAGTTTTGGATTGTATTTGCCGCAATCGGGTTATTTGCTGTATTGCTGGCTCGTCCTCAATTTGGCTCTAAACTAGAGACGGTGAAACGTCAGGGAGTGGAGGTTATGATTGCACTCGATATTTCCAATTCAATGTTAGCTCAAGATGTGCAACCCAGCCGTTTGGAAAAAGCAAAGAGGTTGGTTGCACAGTTGGTAGACAAGATGCAGAATGATAAAGTGGGTATGATAGTCTTTGCTGGTGATGCGTTTACGCAATTGCCTATAACGAGTGATTACATCTCTGCTAAAATGTTTTTGGAATCTATTGATCCTTCGTTGATATCCAAACAAGGTACGGCTATTGGTGCGGCAATAAATTTGGCTGCTCGTAGTTTTACACCACAAGAGGGAGTAGGACGTACCATTATCGTAATTACTGATGGCGAGAATCATGAGGGTGGTGCGGTGGAAGCTGCTAAAGCTGCAAACGAGAAAGGTATTCAAGTCAATGTACTGGGAGTCGGTATGCCTGATGGGGCACCTATTCCAATTCAAGGTACCAATGATTTTCGTCGCGATCGTGAAGGTAATGTCATCGTGACCCGTTTGAATGAGGAAATGTGTCAGGAGATTGCTAAAGCTGGAAATGGCATCTATGTGAGAGTAGATAACTCCAACAGTGCCCAAAAAGCTATTAGTCAAGAAATTAATAAGATGGCAAAAGCTGATGTAGAAACGCAGGTTTATACGGAATTCAATGAGCAGTTCCAAGCTATAGCGTGGATCATTTTGTTATTGCTGTTAGCGGAAATGCTGATATTGGAACGTAAAAATCCTCTTTTCCGCAACATTCATTTGTTTTCTAATAAGAAATGATGCGTATGTTACAGAAGAAATATATTGGAATGATTTTGCTACTGCTCATTGCAGTGGCAGCATCTGCACAAAAGGCAGAACGCGACTTTATCCGCAAAGGAAACCGTTCTTTTAAAGACAGTGTATATGTAAATGCGGAAGTAAGTTATCGGAAAGCTCTGGAAGTAAATCCCCAATCAACAGTATCTATGTTTAATTTGGGAAATACTTTAGCTCAGCAGAATAAGGTGAAAGAGGCGATGGAGCAGTATGTTGGAGCTACAAAAGTAGAGAAAGATAAGTCGAATTTAGCTCAGATCTACCATAATATGGGAGTTATCTTGCATTCTCAGAAAGATTATGCGAAAGCTGTGGAAGCTTATAAACAATCATTGCGTAATAATCCTAAAGATAATGAGACTCGTTATAATCTTGCATTAGCTCAGAAAATGCTGAAAGACCAGCAAAATCAAGATCAGAATCAAGACCAAAACAAAGATCAGAAGCAAGATCAACAAAAAGATCAAGATAAGCAGGATCAAAATAAACAAGACCAACAGAAGAACCAAGATCAGCAACAACCTCCAAAGCCTGAGAAGAAGGATGATCAAATGTCAAAGGAGAATGCAGAGCAGCTTCTGAACTCAGTTATGCAGGATGAAAAGGATGTGCAAGACAAGGTGAAAAAGCAACAAGTTCTCCAAGGTGGCCGTTTGGAAAAAGATTGGTAACACATAAATAGGAAATAATATATGAGAAAAATAGTTTTCTTATGGATAATGCTGATATCAGTCAGTATATGTGCTTTTGCTGATGGCAAAGCATCATTTACTGCGACTGCGCCTGATGCTATAGCGGTAGGCGATCAGTTCAGACTGTCATATACAGTAACTACGCAGAACGTGAGAGATTTTCGCGCTCCATCTATTAAAGGATTTGATGTATTGATGGGTCCTAGCCGTTCACAACAGAATAGTGTACAGATAATTAATGGTCAAACTACTTCAACGAGTAGTATTACCTTTACTTACATCCTGTTGGCTAATACAGAAGGTAGTTTTACTATTCCCGGGGCTACGATTACCGCTGATGGTAACCAATTGGTATCTAATTCAGTGCAGATAAAAGTCTTGCCAGCTGACCAGGCAAATGCTGGAACATCTTCCGGCAATAGTGGTGGTGGTAAACAAAGTGGTGGTACAAGTCGTGCTTCATCGGGAACAGCTGTTTCCAGCAGTGACTTGTTTATTATTCCTACAGCTAGTAAAACAACTGTATATGAGCAGGAGGCTTTCTTATTAACATATAAGATTTATACATTAGTAGATTTACGTATGTTTGATAATGTAAAGTTGCCCGATTTTAAAGGATTCCATTCGCAAGAGGTTGAGTTGCCTAATGATAGAAGATGGGGCTTGGAACATTATAAAGGTAGAAATTATCAAACTACTGTTTATAGACAATTCGTATTGTTTCCGCAACAATCAGGTAAGTTGACGATTGATGCTGCTCGCTTTGATGCTTCTATTGCTAAAGCAACACAGGCAGTTGATCCATTTGAAGCATTCTTTAATGGTGGTAGTAACTACGTGGAAGTAAAGAAGACGATTATGACTCCACAATTAACCATTAATGTCAATCCATTACCTGCTGGCAAACCGGCTGATTTTTCAGGTGGAGTGGGAGAGTTTAATATAACTTCTTCTATTAATAGTACGAATGTTAAGACGAATGATGCTATTACAGTGAAGATTGTTATTTCTGGAACTGGTAATTTGAAGCTTTTATCTAATCCGGAAATCAAATTCCCGGAAGATTTTGAAGTATATGATCCAAAAGTGGACAATAAGTTCCGCTTAACAAATTCTGGCCTTTCAGGTAGTAAAGTAATTGAATATCTTGCTATTCCGCGTACTGCTGGAACTTATAAGATACCTGCCGTAAAATTCAGTTATTTTGATATTAATACTCGTTCTTATAAGACGCTAACTACAGAAGAATATGAATTACATGTAGAGAAAGGTGCAGGAAATGCCGCTCAAACTATTGCAAACTTTACTAACAAAGAAGATTTGAAAGTACTGAATGAGGATATCCGTTATATCAAACAAAATGATGTAACTCTTTCTCAGAAAGGTGATTTCTTCTATGGCTCATTGACATATTGGTTATTCTATTTAGTACCTGGAGTTGCGTTTATCATATTCTTTATAATCTATCGTAAGCAAATAGCTGCCAATGCAAATGTTGCCAAAATGCGTACTAAAAAGGCTAATAAGGTTGCTGTAAAACGTATGAAGCAAGCAGGCAAATTATTGACCGAGAATAAGAAAGATGACTTCTATGATGAAGTGTTGAAAGCACTTTGGGGGTATATCAGTGATAAACTGAATATTCCGGTATCTCGTTTATCGAAGGATAATATCGTTGAAGAACTTCGCAATTATGGCGTTTCTGATGCATTGATAGAGGAGTTTCTTGATACATTGAATAATTGTGAGTTTGCCCGTTTTGCACCTGGTGATGATAATCAGGCTATGGATAAGGTTTACTCTGCTTCATTGGAGGTTATCAGCAAAATGGAAAATTCAATTAAACACTAATTAGGAGGGTACAATAATGAAGAAAATACTATTTTTTACCCTTAGCTTGTTGCTGTCAGTAAATACTTTTGCACAGGATTCTACCGTTGTAGATACTCTACAATCAACAAATGATTCAATACCTGCACATGCAGAATTCTCTGCTGCGAAACAGCAAGGTAATGTAACTAAGGCTGAAGGGGACAGTGCTTATATACGAAATGATTTTGCTTCTGCAATTCAGATATATGAAAATCTATTAAAGAAGGGTGAAGCTGCTGAAGTTTATTATAACTTAGGAAACAGTTATTATAAAGCTGGTGATATAGCAAAAGCTATTTTGAATTATGAACGTGCTTTATTGTTACAACCAGGCAATGCAGATGTTCGTGCTAATTTAGAAATAGCTCGTTCGAAAACAATAGATAAAGTTGTTCCGGTACCTGAGATATTCTTTGTGTCTTGGATAAAATCCTTGATTAATAGTATGAGCATAGATGCTTGGGCTAAGTTAGGAGTTGTATTTTTTATCCTTTTATTAGGTGCTTTATATTTATTCTTTTTTTCCAAACAGATTGTATGGAAAAAAACAGGATTTATTGGAGGATTAGTTCTTTTAGCGTTTGTCATTTTGACTAATGTTTTTGCATCTCAGCAAAAGAATGAATTAATTGACCGTAATGATGCAATCGTCTTGTCTCCGAGCGTTACAGTGCGTAGCACACCTAGTGATAGTGGTACGAGCCTATTTATTCTACATGAGGGACATAAAGTTGAAATAAAAGATAATTCAATGCGTGAATGGAAAGAGATCCGTTTGGAAGATGGCAAAGTAGGTTGGGTACCAGCTTCTGCTATTGAGATGATCTAAGCGTTTTGATACAATAGGAATGGCTCATATAAAAGGAAGAGTATTATTATCTTCTTTTTTGTATGAGCCTTTTCTTTTTTTGCTGCTCTAATATTTCCTGAATTCATCGTGATTTTTCTGAAATAAGACAATCCATTGTTTATTTTCCTTGTATACGATTTCTTTTTCAAAAAAGTTAAAGGAATAGTTTGTTTTATCTTTTTTTTTCCTTAAGTTTATAGCGTGATAATAAAAACATGGAGTATTAACCATTAAATTTATAAATATGAGAACAATAACATTTAATGAACTACGTAAAATTAAAGACTCATTGCCTAGTGGTAGTATGCATAGAATAGCTGATGAACTTGGACTAAATGTTGATACAGTAAGAAATTTCTTCGGCGGACATAACTTTAAAGAAGGAAAAAGTGTTGGGATTCACTTGGAACCAGGTCCTGATGGCGGGTTAGTAATGATCGACGATACTACTGTTCTAGACCGGGCATTAAAGATTTTAGATGAAATAGCAGCTAAAACCGCAGAACCCATTAGAGCTTAAGAAAAGAAAGTAAAAGGATCCCAATTGCTGACAAACAATTGGGATTTCTTATTTGTTTTAATTTAAAAATTAATGGTTTATGGAAGATAAATTAGTTACATTAGCTATTCTGACGTATGCAAAAGCGCAAATACTGAAGAATGTACTTGAGAATGAGGGTATTGAAACCTATATAATGAACGTAAATCAGATACAGCCTGTTATATCTTCTGGTGTGCGTGTACGAATAAAGGAAAGCGATTTGCCTCATGCTCTAAAAATTACTGAAAGTTCAGCTTGGTTATCTGAGGAGGTAGTAGGAGGAAAGTCTCCCAAAATAGAGAAAACAAATAATAAAGTTCTTATTCCCGTAGATTTCTCTAATTATTCGTTGAAAGCATGTGAGTTTGGTTTTAATTTTGCTCATAGTATAGGTGCAGAAGTTGTCTTGTTACATGTTTATTTTACACCTATATATGCAACTTCTTTACCTTATGGTGATGTGTTCAATTATCAACTTGCTGATGAAGAGAATGTTAAGAATATATTACAAAAAGTTCATGCTGATTTAAATTCCTTATCAGACAAAGTAAAGGAAAAAGTTGCTACTGGAGAATTTCCTAGTGTAAAATATGCTTGTGTATTACGTGAAGGTATTCCTGAAGAGGAAGTCTTGCGTTATGCTAAAGAATATCGTCCACGAATTATTGTGATGGGAACAAGAGGTAAAAACCAGAAAGATATTGATTTAATTGGTAGTGTTACTGCAGAAGTAATTGAGCGTAGCCGAGTACCAGTATTGGCCATTCCGGAAAATACTCCTTTTAAGCAATTCGCTGAAGTGAAACGTATTGCTTTTATCACTAATTTTGATCAACGTGATTTGATTGCTTTTGATTCTCTGATAAGTAGCTTGAAGCCATTTAAATTTGCTATTTCTTTAATTCATCTTTCAGATGTGAAAGATACATGGAATGAGATTAAATTAGGCGGAATCAAAGAATATTTCCAAAAACAATATCCGTTATTAGATATTAGTTATGATGTTGTGAAAAACGATGATTTATTGAATAGTCTAGATACTTATATAAAAAGTAATCATATAGATATTATTGCATTGACTTCTTATAAGAGAAATATATTTTCTCGATTATTTAATCCCGGTATTGCCCGAAAAATGATTTTTCATTCTGATACACCTTTATTAGTTACTTACGGACGACCGAACTGATTTAAATATGCTTCTTATATTTGAGTAATAATCAGTATTATGTTTAATATACAAATCTAATTCATTATAATTTCATTAGTTAGCTCCCCTGATAGAGAAATAAAGCTTTTCATTGCAGAATTGCTAAAAAATAAAAGCCTAACCAATTTTACTTGGTCAGGCTTTTTCATTATAATCATTTTAGAATTATTGCATCAGCTTTTCGATTTCATCGAATTCCGGTCCCATATCCAAATTATAATATACTCTATAAAGACCATTCAACCACAAGTCTTTTTGATCAGGTTTCAATTGTCTTGCCTTCTCATAATTTGGTTTTGCCTTTTCATAGAAAGACTTTAATGTAGTTTGGTCAACTTTGTATTTCGGATCGTTTACATCAGTTGTAGCCTTCTCTGAGAAATCTTGAGCTTGTAAACAGTAGATTAATCCTAAATTAGAGAATGCCTCTGCGTAATTAGGATCTACTTCAACAGTCTTAGTATAGAACTCAATTGCCTTGTCATAGTCCTTCATGTTATGATAAAGATAGCCTTTTACATACAGATAGAATGTATTATTGGGGTCTTTAGCTAACATATCATCAGCGAATTGCATAGCTTCATCATACTTGTTGTTATTGCTATAGTAGTCAATCAAATGGCCAAAGAAGAATGGGTGTTCAGGATACTTCTGAATACCTTCCTTCAATGAATTTACCCATTTTACTGTATCACCTTCAGCTTTCAAAGCAGTAGAAATAAATTCCATTGCGTACTTTCCTACTTCTTTATCATTTTGTGCATAAGGAGCATACTTTAATACACTAGGATAATCTTCCATCTTAGCAGCTGCCAAACTTGCATAATAAGCAATTTGAGGTAATACTGTGTCAGTTTTCAATAGGTTTTCTTTTTCGAACATCGGGTTTGATGCAACATCAACATAAGTTGCAAAGAATTCAAAAGCTTCTTTATTCTTATCTTGATTAAAGAATTGAATACCACCGTTGATTAAATTACCGCGTTCTGCCAAAATAGAAGCAGAATTTGATTTTCTGAATTTATTTTTAATCTTGCCTTTTTCATCAGGAAGTTGTGCAAGTTCATCACATTTGAAGTAGTATTTACACATGTTCAATGCACTATTGTACACCTGAAGAGTATCGTATGGCTTTCTCAGGTAGGCATTTTCCATTTCTTTTTCACTTCTTTTCTTTTGAATAAGACCGGCTACATCCCAAGTTTCAGGTTTATCCTTTGTTTCGGGATTAGTCAAAGCTTCATTGATCAGCGCTTCTGCTTTGGCAAAATCTGGCTTTACTTCATTAGCAATACTTTTAGCTTCTTTTACACTCTTTTCTTGAGCAAATACAAAGCTAGCGGCAAGTAGTAAAACCATTGAAAATAGTACTCTTTTCATGATTGTAGAAAATTTAAATTAATATTATGTCTATTCTTCATTTTCGTTATTAATCTCTTCTTGAGAACCTTGAGGTAGGTTTTCATCTTCTTCCTGAATAGCAATTTCATCTTCATTTTCAGAAGTAACTTTGCATACTGAGCCGATTTCATCGTTACGCTTTTCAAGGTTAATCAAACGAACTCCCTGTGTTGCACGTCCCATGATACGGACATCAGCTACTTTTAGACGAATGGTGATGCCTGATTTATTGATAATCATTAAGTCATTTTCATCCGTTACAGACTTGATTGCTACCAATTTGCCTGTTTTATCAGTGATATTCATCGTTTTAACGCCTTTACCTCCACGATTAGTCTTTCGGTAATCTTCAATGTCTGAACGCTTTCCATAACCTTGTTCAGAGACAACCATAATCGTTTCAGTGTCAGGATCCTTAATGCAAATCATACCTATAACTTCGTCTTGTCCATCTTCATCTAACGTCATACCACGTACTCCAGTGGCTGTGCGACCCATTACGCGTACAGCATTTTCATGGAAACGAATTGCACGACCGTTACGATTAGCAATGATGATTTCATTATCGCCGTTTGTCATACGCACTTCAATAACGCGATCGTCTTCACGAATTGTTATAGCATTGACACCATTTTGGCGAGGACGTGAATACTGCTCAAGCAAAGTTTTCTTGATAACGCCGTTTTTGGTACAGAATAAAACGTAATGGCTATTGATGAAGTCTTGATCATTCAGATTCTTCACACGTAAATAAGCATTAACAGCATCATCAGAGTCAATGTTTAATAAGTTTTGAATAGCACGTCCTTTAGAATTTTTCGTACCTTCAGGTATTTCATAAACTTTCAGCCAATAGCATTTACCTTTTTGAGTAAAGAACATCATCGTGTTGTGCATAGTTGCAGGGTAGATGTGCTCTATAAAGTCTTCATCACGGGTTTCAGTGCCTTTAGATCCTACTCCACCACGGTTTTGTGCACGGAATTCACTCAACGGAGTACGTTTAAGGTATCCCATATGAGAAATGGTGATAATCATTTCATCATCTGCATAGAAATCTTCCGGATTGAATTCTTCGGAAGAATAAACAATTTCAGAATGACGTTCATCACCATATTTCTCTTTTACTTCGATCAATTCATCTTTAATAACTTTGCGACAGAGTTCATCATTGACGAGAATTTCCTCATAATAAGCAATTTGTCTTTGAATTTCTTCATATTCAGCATGAAGTTGATCTTGCATAAGACCAGTGAGCTGACGTAAACGCATTTCAACAATGGCACGAGATTGGATCTCAGTCAACTGGAAGCGTTCCATCAAGCCAATAATAGCATCATTCGGGGTTTTTGCCGCACGAATAATTTTTATTACTTCATCAATATTATCAGATGCAATAATTAGACCTTCCAAGATATGTGCACGTTCTTTAGCTTTGCGCAAGTCATATTGAGTACGGCGGATTACTACATCATGGCGATGTTCTACGAAATACTTAATTAAATCCTTCAGATTCAACAGACGAGGACGTCCATGAACCAATGCTACATTGTTTACACCAAAAGATGTTTGCAATAATGTCATTTTATAGAGCTTATTCAGCACTACACTGGCATTAGCGTCACGCTTAACATCAATAACAATGCGCATTCCTTCACGATCGGATTCATCATTCGCATTAGCTATGCCTTCTATCTTCTTTTCATTAGCTAGGTCGGCAATGTTTTTGATTAACTCTGCTTTATTGACGCCGTAGGGAATTTCGGTTATAACAATCTTGTCATGTGTTGAACCGGTCTCAATTTCGGCTTTGGCACGCATGATAACTCGTCCACGACCAGTGAGATATGCCTCACGTACGCCACTCATTCCATAGATATAACCTCCGGTCGGGAAGTCGGGAGCTTTAACATAAGTCATAAGCTCTTCTATATCTATACCATTGTTATCGATGTATGCAACACAGGCATCAATCACTTCAGACAAGTTGTGAGTTGGCATATTAGTTGCCATACCTACAGCAATACCTGACGCTCCATTAACCAAAAGGGTTGGAATACGTGTCGGCATGACAGTAGGCTCCTGTAATGAGTCGTCAAAGTTGTTTTGCATGTCAACAGTCTCTTTGTCAAGATCCTGCATTGTCTCTTCACCAATTTTTCGTAGACGACACTCTGTATAACGCATAGCAGCTGCACTATCACCGTCTACAGAACCATAGTTACCTTGTCCGTCCACCAACATGTAACGCATAGCCCATGGTTGTGCCATGCGGACAAGCGCACCATAAACGGAAGAGTCACCATGAGGGTGATACTTTCCTAATACTTCACCTACAACTCTGGCTGATTTTTTATAAGGTTTGTCTGATGTATTTCCTAATCCCATCATTCCGAAAAGAATTCTTCGGTGAACGGGTTTAAAACCATCTCTAACATCCGGGAGAGCACGAGAAACGATAACCGACATTGAATAGTCAATGTACGATGACTTCATCTCCTCCTCGATGTTAATCTTTATAATTCTGTCTTGTTCAAGCATTTAAAAAGATTATTAATTATACATTTTCGGGTTCGTGAAAAACCACGCTAAAGTACTGCTTTTTTACGATATACAAAAGTTTTCAGGCATAAACTTTGCTTCGTGCTTCACTTATATTGTGCATATATATAAAATAGGTATAAAAGAAGAACTAGTAGATAAAACTTTTATGGCACGGGATTTGTATATTATAAAACAGTTAAATTTGGATACGTTGAAATAATAATTGCGTATCTTTGTCAATGGATAACCTTTTAATAGAGGAGAATAATAAAGTATGAACAATCAATTTTCACAAAGAGTTTCTGATATAATAACTTATAGCAAGGAAGAAGCTAACCGATTAAGAAATAGATATATCGGTCCTGAACACCTTCTGCTCGGCATGTTACGCGACGGCGGAGGAAAGGCTATTGAGATATTGATGAAGCTTGATATAGACTTAAAACGCGTAAAGAGCCGTTTGGAGAGCTTTCTTAAGGATGCGGAAGATGATACTCTCCTACCGGATGCTGATGTTCCTCTGTCACCTATGGCAGCCAAAATATTAAAAATGTGCATGTTAGAAGCTCGTCTTTTAAAGAGTGCGACTGCAGATACAGAGCATGTATTATTAGCTATACTGAAAGATGGTGATAACCTTGCTGCAACAGTTTTGGAAGAAAATAAAGTAGATTATCATTCTGTATTTGAGCAACTTTCGATGAAATCGACCAATCCAAATGCAGGAATGGGATTTACTGAAGACGATGAAGATGAAGAAGAGGATATGAATGCTTCCCGTTCTTCTCGTAATACCGGTGCCGGTCAGGCGTCAGCAGCACAGGCTGCGAAAAAGCCATCAAATGATACTCCTGTATTGGATAATTTCGGTATGGATATGACTCGGGCGGCGGAAGAAGGAAAACTTGATCCTGTGGTAGGTCGTGAACGCGAAATAGAGCGTTTAGCACAAATATTAAGTCGTCGCAAAAAGAATAATCCAGTGTTGATCGGTGAACCGGGAGTTGGTAAATCTGCTATTGTTGAAGGACTTGCGTTACGTATTGTGCAGAAGAAAGTATCTCGAATCTTGTTTGAAAAGCGAGTTGTGATGCTTGATATGGCTTCCGTTGTAGCCGGAACAAAGTATCGCGGGCAATTTGAAGAACGTATTCGTTCTATTATCAATGAGTTGCAGAAAAATTCGAATGTCATCCTTTTCATCGATGAAATTCATACTATTGTAGGGGCAGGTGCTGCTGCAGGTTCTATGGATGCCGCTAACATGCTTAAGCCTGCTTTGGCTCGTGGTGAAATACAATGCATTGGCGCCACTACTCTTGATGAATATAGAAAGAACATCGAAAAAGATGGTGCCTTGGAACGTCGTTTCCAAAAAGTAATTGTAGAACCTACTACAGCAGCCGAAACACTTCAAATCTTGAAAAACATCAAGGAGAAGTATGAAGATCATCATAATGTGAACTATACGGATGAAGCACTTGAAGCATGTGTCAAGTTGTCAGACCGTTATATAACAGATCGTAATTTTCCTGATAAAGCAATTGATGCTTTGGATGAAGCAGGATCACGAGTGCATCTGACCAATATAAATGTTCCAAAAGAAATTGAAGAGCAAGAGAAGTTGATCGAAGAAGCACGTTCCCTAAAGGGTGATGCGGTGAAATCACAGAATTTTGAACTTGCGGCAAGTTATCGTGACCGTGAGAAGATGCTTTCTACACGTTTGGATGAAATGAAAACTGAATGGGAAGCCCGTCTTAAAGACGATCGCCAG
>NZ_JASLER010000055.1 GCF_030151085.1 Bacteroides sp.
AAGAAATAGTCTTTTCCTTCCAGCCACTCGTCAACAATCTGACAAACAATTTTCTTTTCTATCATAGATTAATCCTATAAGAACGAAAAAGAGGAGCTTTATCGCCCCTCCACCTTTCATCCGTTTCCGGTTGCAAAGATACAAATAATCTGTTCGACTACAAAATATTAGAAGAAAAAAAGAATATTTAGCATAAAAGTGAAGTCTTTATGTCATAATCAACAGATCACTTCTTTCCAATCTTCTACCGTCATCGTCTCGGAAGAGAAATTCACACCGATACAGACTACCTTTCGCTTGTCCGCAATATAGGATTTGGCATAGTTCTTTTCTTCAATCTGACGAAGCGCCTCGTCGGCCGAGCCATTGAGCTTGAACTCGAAGATGTAAACGTAGTCTTTCAGTTCGATAATACAATCCACACGCCCCATAGCCTGAGGTTTCTCATTGATAAGACGGCAATTACCTTCGCCTATCAAACGTAAAATGAGGTAGAATGTGTATTGAAAATATTTCTCGGTAGCTTCAGAAGTCTTCAATGTTGCCGTTCTTAGGCTTCAGATAACTATTGGCTATCATGGTAAGAAAACCTTGACGGACTTCGTTATTGGGGAAGTCCAACAAATAGCTGTCCCTGCGCAGGTCGTAGTCCTTGATGGTGAGGTAAGGATATTCCAGCCAATCCTGCTCCAAGTCAGCAATAGTCAATCCTTCGAAAAGTTCTTTCCGTCCACGATAATAGGCCTCAAGCGTACTCACGAATAGGATATTTCATATTCTTTTTCCTTTCTGTCTTTCATTCCTCTTCTTGCAAAATTAGTCTATTCCTGCGAGTTGTCCAAACATAAGAGGGAAAATCATAAGTCGGAATCCACCTGTCGAACAGCCTTCACATAATGCTTCTGATTTCCTCGTCCACGACTTACAATCACTCCCTTCTCCACAAAGAATTTTAAGTCCTGTGCTGCTTTCCATTTCAGCCGCCCGGTCAGTTCGCTGTAGGTCACTCTATTGATGAACGGATTGTTATCCAGATAGTTCATCAACCGCTTCTCCAACTCATCCATACCCAGACTGCTGGACTGGCGGAACTTTATTGTCGGCACGCGCGATAGTTCTCCGTTCAACGTTTTTTTGAACTTGGCGGAAGGACGGAAATTTACATCGTTAAAACGGATGGACTGTGATCGGATATCTGTTTTCTTCTCCACCAGTCGTTCTCCTTTTACCTTGCCGGTAAAGAAGCCGAACTCACCAACCTCCACGGCAAATCCCTTGTTTATCCAGTCGGTAGCTGTATCGAAGACACTCATCAGCACTCCTTCTATTTCTCCCTTACGGAATCCGAATCGCTTAGATACTAATTCAAGGAACTCATCCGACGGAATAGTTCCTGCTGTAATAGCTTGAACATAGAACAGCTCTTTTTCTCCCTCTTTGGTGGTAAGTGCGGGCTTCTTCTTTAAATCATAATACGCCATATCTATTTATATTTTAAACGTTTACCTCTTGCCGAAAAGAATTAATCTCTGTACTGCGGAAAACTAACTTCCAGATTGCCAAAAACAAGTTCCGTTGTAGCTACAAATAAGTGAGTTGGTAGCAACCAACTAATGAGTCGTCTATAAACAACCGATGGGCTGCCTGCAAACAACCCATGAGTCGTTAGCAAGCAGCCCATCTATTTGTAGTCACAAAGATAATTGTTTTCTCTGACTAAAGAAATACTTTTAAGGGATTCTCGAATTACTGATCAGTATTATTTTTATGTACATACTCAGCAGGTGAAATGCCATAATAATCTTTGAAACAGTTGGAAAAATACTGATGAGATGAAAATCCTATGGCATAGGCTACCTCAGAAATAGATATCTTCTTTCCTTTGAGTAAAGTTGCCGCATACTCAAGTCTTACATTTCGTAAGTAGATACTCGGGGTAAGATTAAATAATTCTTTTATTTTGCGATGCAAGTGTACTCTGCTAATCCCGATTTCATAGCTAATGGACTCTATACTCAAGTCAGAATCACTAATATGTTTTAATATAACCTGATTCAGTTTCTCCACTAATTTATCATTAGCGCTTTTCACTTCCATATTATTCATTTCGGACACTTGTCCAATAGCTTGTTGTGCCTTTATCAAAGCTCGTTTCTTTAACAGGTTTGCTATATTCATCAATAGATATCGCAAGTCAAAAGGTTTGTTTATATATACATCAGCTCCGGCCCCCAAGCCTTCCAGACTGTCATTAACAGTAGTTTTAGCGGTAAGCATAATAATCGGTATATGGCGAGTATGGTTATTCTCATTCAGTTTCCGGGTCATATCAATGCCATTCATTCCCTCCATCATAATATCTGTTATAATCAGATCGGGTAGTTGTGTGGCAGCTATCTCGTAACCTTTCTTACCATCAGAAGCTTCCAACACGTTGAAACGACTCCGCAATTCATTTCTTAGTAAAGCACGTATATCAGGATTATCCTCAACAACCAACACCGTGGGATTATTTTTAGATACCGGAGCATTACTCTCACCCTCAAGTAACTCTGTCTCGTCCAAATGCAACAGAAGATCAATCTCTCCTGAGGATATATGAGTGGGATAATCAACTAACACATTAGTCTTTTCTTCTGCTGAATAATCGGCTTTCAAATAGGGTATAGTGAAAGTAAAGACACTTCCTTTACCAGGTATGCTATCTACGTCAATAGTACCGTGATGCAACTCAACAAGCATCTTACAAAGATGGAGTCCTATTCCCGTACCGGTTCTGGCAACATTCTGCTGATTATTCACCTGATAGAAGCGTTCAAAGACCTTTTTTACATATTCGGGGGCAATCCCCTTTCCGTTATCTTCAATCTTAAAATTCAGTCTATTTTCTTTAGAGATGCTTAGTTGAATGATGATCTTACCACCATTATCAGTATATTTAAAAGCATTCGACAGTAGGTTATAGAGTACTTTATCTATAAAATCAGAATCAAGCCAAACAGTGTCAGGCAAGTCTTTGGCGACAAATTCCAAACGGATATTCTTACTTTGACTCAAGGGGATAAAAGAGTCTACGATGTCTGTAACAAACGAAACGATATCTACTTCGCGCACAGAAAGCTGCATCTGCCCTCGATCTATTTTCCTTATATCCAGCATTTGATTTACCATACGCAGTATTCGGGAAGCATTTCTGTACATAATGTGATATGTAGAATTATGTGCAAGGTTCTTATTTTCTTCAATCAACTTCAGCAAAGGAGCTATTATCAAAGTTAATGGAGTTCGTATCTCGTGAGAAATGTCGGTAAACAATTGTAACTTGGATTGTGACAATTGTTCCCTATGCTCTTTGGCCAGCATAAGTTGTTTTTCTTTTTCACGAATCAGAATGATTCGGTACATACCATACAACATAGATAGAATAAGGATAGCATATAAGACCTTTGCCCACCATGTAAGCCACAACGGAGGTAAAATAGTAATAGCCAATTGACGAATTTGTTCATGACCGGAGCCTGTATATGCTTTTACCATAAACAGATATTGTCCATGAGGAATGTTAGTATAAACGGCCGTCCGGCTACCATCTTCAGATAATTGCCACTCATTATTCAAGCCCTGGAGCTTATATTCGTATTTAATTCTTTCAGGCGCTATAAACTCAAGAGCGTCAAAGCCGATAGAAAAGTTATTTTGATCATGTCGTAAAGTAATCTCCTCAACGCATTGAAGAGATTGAGGTAATATGATGTTCCGATCATAAGCTACTCCTACCGATACCTCTTTATTGAAAAGCATCAGCTTAGAAAAGACTAACCCTGCAAAGGGGATTTCTTTATTCATATCTTGAGGATTAAACCAAGTAACTCCATCAGTTCCGGCAAAATAAAGATATCCGTTGGGACTAGCGGTAGAAGATCGCGGCTTAAATTCAGTATTATTCAGTCCATAGGCTATTCCATAATTAATAAATTTCTCTTTACCTTTTATGTATTGGGCAATCCCATTATTGGTGCTTACCCAAAGATTCCCCTCCAAATCTTTCTGCAGGGAAGCAATTACATTACTTGGAAGTCCGTCTCTTGTGGTAAACAGAGTTATCTTCCGCGTTTTCTTATCCAATCTGCCCACTCCCCACTGGGTTCCTATCCAGATATGCCCGTCATTGTCTTCACAGAAAGCACTTATTACATTATTCATTATCAGTTTATCGTCTTTGGTATAAGACTTCTTTTTATATGTATTCAAGTCCATGCAGCAGAATCCGACATACGTCCCCACCCATAATGTATTATCATTATCAATAATTATCGTGTTGCACCAATCACTAAGCAACACATCATCCTCATTTTGTATGCCTTGCCGGTAATAAGTAAAGCTCTTATTATTTTGTTCCATTTTATTTACCCCTCCGCCGTTGGTCGAGATCCAAATGTTACCCTCTTTGTCTTCCGCAAACCCCGTAATATGATTACAGTTCACTGAGTTATGGTCATTACTCTTATTGAAATTCTTTAGAGTTCCATGCTGCGGACTATATAAATAAAAACCATGAAGATATGTACCTATATATATATTACTTTCAGTATCCTGGTATAAGCAAGTAATTACATTCTCTTCCGGCAGGAATTTGTCTTTTGATACATAGCGGTCTCCATTAAAAGTGAGTCGATAGAGTCCACTTCCATTAGTTCCTACCCATAAAACATTCTCCTTATCCACCAATAGAGAACCTATACTTTGATCTGATATGTTCAGGTTGCTATAAGGATTGTTAGTGAGATACTCAAATCCACTCTTTTGCGAAGGTATAATCAAGACTCCCTTCTCCATATATGAGACCCAGATATTCCCTTGCTGATCTTCATAAATATTTTCTATCTTCCCGGTCTTCGGATCAAAGCCAAAGCTATCAATCATATAAGGAGTAAACGCTTCTTTCCTTTCATCGAAAAGCCACAAACCACCACCATCTGTACCTATCCATATCCTATCTTTGCTATCACGCAGAATAACCTGTGATAGTTTAAGTTCCGGAGCCCCGGACATATCTCCAATAGGTTGTATTATGAGCGTTTGAGCATCCACTTTAAACAAACCTCCTCCCAAAGCGGCTACCAATATATCCCCTCTGTTATCCTCGCAGAGTGAAAAAGCCTGATACTTAGTGAGTACCTCATTAGTGGGATATAGAGTGTTTATGTTTTTCATTTCTCCTGTATGCGGATAGAAGATCCCAACCCCATCATTCTTGTTTGCCAACCATATCTCGCCTTTTGCAGAGAGTATCATTGTCATAATATTCAATTTCTTTATAGCCGGATCATTATACAAACGGGTAGAGTTGTCTTTAAGATTGATACAAAGAAGCCCTTCATCATTCAAAGCTATCCAAACATGCTTATCCCGGTCCTCAATAATACAAGAAACTTTGGTATTCGAAATAAAAGGATACTTCTCTTCAAAACATGAACTAAAAGTTTCAGTTTTATAATCGTATAAATAGAGACCACTCAAAGTACCTACCCAAAAGTTATTCTCGGAATCTTCAAACACCGTCAGTACATAGTCATTAGGAAGAGAATCCTGATTGTCTAAAGATTGGATAAACACTTTTATATCGTTACCGGTAATGCGATTCAAACCATAATCAGTAGCAACCCACATATTACTACGGTTATCTTGAAAGATATAATGTATACTGCTATTCGACAGACCGTCTTTAACCGAAATAAAACGCATGGATGCATGGAGTATACCACCAGACAAGAATACAAGAATCTCAAGAATGATTATCAAGCTTCGATTAATTTTGAGAGAATGACTTTTCATAGCATTTTTCCAATGATAGATAACAGACACAAAATTAGATGAAAAATCGGACTTACAAGATTATTAAGCCTTATTTCAGGGGCATGTTACATAATCTTTAAGATCTGAAACAGTTCCAATAGGAATATTACATAATCACCAGCTTCATGTTACATGGTAACAAAAGCTTTTATTATATTCTCAATACATTTGCCATGCTGATACTTCAGTAAAAAACATATCTAATAAATAACATCAATCTTTAAGTTATGAGAAGGAAAACACTACTTTCTAATTGCAAAGCATTATGCCTGCTAAGGTATACATTATTATGTTTTGCTATTTTGCTCTCAGCATCAATGAATGCCCAAAGCATGAGCAGTCACAAAATTGGTGGGCAAATCACCTCTGCCACTGACGGTCAACCACTCATCGGAGTGAGTGTATTACAAAAAGGCACAACAAATGGAACAATTACTGACATTGACGGTAATTTTGAATTGGCAGTTCCAGCCGGCTCTACGCTTATTGTTTCATACGTAGGGTTTAACACACAAGAAATCGCTGTAACTCCAAACAAGACTCATTATCCTATTCTATTAAAGGAAGATGCACAAATACTGGATGAAGTAGTAGTAGTAGGTTACGGAGTGCAGAAGAAGAAACTAATCACAGGAGCTACCGTACAGGTAAAAGGCGATGATATTCTGAAACAGAATACGGTTTCACCATTATCAGCCATACAAGGTCAAAGCCCAGGAGTAACCATTATGAAGAAATCCGGTCAGCCAGGCGAAGGCTTCAAGGTAAATATCCGTGGTATTGGTACGGTGGGCAACTCACAGCCTTTATATATAGTAGACGGCGTGGCTAGAGATAATATTGATTATTTAAGCCCATCTGACATAGAATCTTTAGATGTACTCAAAGATGCTGCATCAGCAGCGATCTACGGGGCACGTGCAGCCAATGGAGTTGTCTTAGTTACGACCAAACAAGGCAAGGCCGGAAAAGCACTGATTGAATACAATGGTTATTACGGAATACAGAATGTTTATAAAAGAGCGCCACTATTGGATGCACAACAGTATGCCACAATCATGAATGAGGCTCAGGTTAATTCCGGACTAAAAGAATACGCCTTTGACACTCTGTTAGCTCCCGGTGATTGGGACCGTATCCAGAAGGGGACATGGAAAGGAACCAATTGGCTAAAAGCAATGGAGAACGAAGATGCTCCTATACAAAGTCATGCGCTGAATATAGCCGGTGGTACGGAACTGTCTATTTATTCCATCGGCCTTTCATTCTCTTCACAAGAGGGTATCTATGGTAAACCAGTAGAGCCTGAATATTCGCGCTATACAGCCAGAGTAAACACAGAACACACACTATATAAAGCCAATAATCTGGACGTGATTAAGTTTGGCGAGAATCTCTCTTACTCATATACCGAGAAGAATGGAATTGGTATTGGCGACAATTTTTGGAATGATATTAGTAATGCATTACGCGCAGCACCTTTCTTGCCTTTATGGGCACGCGATGCAAATGGTAATGATATTGTAGGACAGTATCATTATGCCTTGCCGTGGAACAACCGTGAGCCGAACCCTGTTGGAGTTATGGACTACACAAGAGGACAGAACATGTCTAAGAATCACAACATCAACGGGAATTTCTATTTTGTGATTCAGCCTATAAAGGATTTGACCTATCGCAGTAGCTTCGGGGTCAACGTTAATGCTTATAGCTACAGGGCATACACCCCTAAATATAAATTAGGACCGGAAACATTCAGTGACGAAGATTATGTAAGCCAGAATTCAGGCAACTCCATAAGCTGGACATTTGAGAACACGCTATCTTATAAGTTCAAGATCAAAGAGAGTCATAGCTTCGATGCCCTGATCGGAACATCTGCCGAACGTTGGGGATTAGGCGAAGGATTATCGGCAGGAAATGCCAACTCATTATTTAATGATTTCAACCATGCTTACCTGGATAACGCAAAGGTTATCAACACCTCTAAAACAACTGTAGGTGGAGCACCAATGGGCAAAGGCGGTATTCTCTCTTACTTCGGCCGTATAAACTACAATTACCAAGAAAAGTATATGGTTACCGTAGTGATGCGTGCGGATGGTTCTTCGAACTTTGCTAAGGGAAACCGTTGGGGATATTTTCCTTCAATATCGGCAGGCTGGGTAATGACCAATGAGAAATTCATGGAGCCTGTGACCCACTGGATGGACTTCATGAAACTCCGTGCAAGCTGGGGACAGAATGGTAACCAATCAATCTCGCCCTTCCAATATTTATCGACTATCTCTTTCGACGGAGCCTACTTCTTCCAAGGAGATGACAAAAACAAGATTCAATTGGGAGGTTATCCCGATATTCTGCCGAATCCCGACGTTACTTGGGAAACATCGGAACAGCTGGACTTAGGCTTCGATGCCCGCTTCTTGGCCGGAAGGTTAGGAGTAGCATTCGACTGGTACAAAAAAACGACGAAGGACTGGCTGATTCAAGCCCCTATCTTGGGTAGCTATGGAACAGGAGCACCTTATATCAATGGTGGTAACATTGAGAACAAAGGTATTGAGTTAGGATTGGACTGGAAAGATAAGTTAGGTAACTTTACCTACTCCGTTGGAGCCAATATTGCATACAACAAAAATGAAGTAACTCGTATTGCAAATAATGAAGGTATTATCCGTTCAGGAGTCAAAGTAGGCTACAATGCTTCTACATTCCCACGGGCAGAGGTAGGACAACCCATCGGATACTTCTGGGGTTATAAAACAGATGGCATCTTCCAAAATGAGCAAGAGGTACAAAACTATAAGAATTCGAAAGGTGAAGTCATTTTACCCACAGCTGTCCCCGGAGATATCCGATTTGTAGATATTAATGATGACGGTATCATTGACGACCGTGATAAAACAAACATTGGCGACCCTAATCCGGATGTAAACTTCGGCTTTAATTTCTCACTGGGTTATAAAGGCTTCGATCTTTCTGTAAATACCAGTGGAGTTCTTGGTAATCAAATCTATAAACAATATCGCGGTGATAACTCTCAAAACAACTACACCACTGAGGTATTAGGCCGATGGCATGGTGAAGGAACCTCGAACAAGATTCCACGTGTAACCAGCGGTGCACATATTAATGAAATCTATGTTTCGGACCGTTATGTAGAGAATGGAGACTATTGGAGAATTAACAACCTAACTCTGGGATACGACTTCAAGAAGCTATTTCCCAAAGTTCCACTTCAACAAATGCGCTTGTATTTCACTGCTCAGAATCTGTACACATTCACCGGATACTCTGGCATGGACCCCGAAATCGGGACAAGTACCAATGATGGCGAGTCGGCATGGGTGAGCGGTGTAGACGTAGGTTTCTATCCCCTCCCAAGAACGTATATGTTTGGCTTAAATCTAAAATTTTAATACTCAAGAAACAATGAAACCAATAAGTATATTACTATTAATTGTAAGTCTGTGCTTTGCAGGCTGCAGTGATTTTCTTGATACAGACAACTTAGTCAAGAAAGACAATTCGAACTTCCCTAAATCGCCGGAAGATGCACTTCAGGCATTGTATGGTGCATACTCCCCTATCTTTGGTATGGGTGCCGCACAGAATCCGGTTCTGATCAGCGATCTACTTTCGGACGACCGATTTGGTGGAGGCGGACAAAACGACCGCGAACCACAAGCTATCAATGTATTCAAAGCCACATCCGACAATCAGTTTAAAGAAGCATGGGGTTGTTTCTATAAAGGTATCTTCCGCTGTAACATGCTCCTTTCATCTATCGAGCAGATTACGACTTGGGAAGGTGAAGCCCAAAAGAACAAGATACTGGGAGAGACCTACTTCCTCAGAGCATTCTATTACTTCAATATGGCTCGCATGTGGGGTACAGTACCTTTGGTTATCGACCCGCTTCCACAAAACAACCCGAAGGCAGAACCGGCAACTTTGTTCGGCCAAATCCTATATGACCTAAAGATGGCTGCAGAACTTTTACCAGCCGTGCAGCAGTCTACTTCCGAACTTGGTCGTGCAACCAAATGGGCATCTGAAGCACTGATGGCTCGTGCATACCTATTCTATGATGGTTACTATAAAGCCAATGCAAAATCGGACGTACAATTGCCTGATGAGAGTACATTAACTTCTGCTAAAGTGATTGAGTACCTGACTGATTGTATAAAAAACAGTGGTCATGAGCTAGCAAGTGATTTTAGAAACCAATGGCCATATTCAGTTAATATACCCGAAGCTGACTATAAGTATGCCAAAGACAACAACCTGAGTTGGCTGGGCGAAGCCGGAGGCAATAAAGAAACTATTTTTGCAACTAAATTCTCGATACTCGGCGGATGGGATCAAAACGATAAGATACCCAACAATCAATTACTAACCTGTCAGGGAATAAGAGATCAGACACTGACTCCTCTTGGTCAAGGCTGGGGCTTTGGTCCCGTAAATCCTAAGTTCTACGAGCAGTGGCCACAAAACGATTTACGTAAACAAGGTTCTATCTGCAACGTAAACGATGCCAGCGAAGGAATCTCTGGCTACAAATGGGGCGGTGACATGATGTGGCAGGAGACCGGATATTGGCAGAAGAAGTACATGCCAATCAATGTCAAAAGAAAAGATAATAATGGTAATGAAGAAATATGCAATTATAGTTGCGTACTGTATGGCAGAGCATCTAACTTCCAAACGAATAATACGCAAGACTTGGTTTACATCCGTTTTGCCGATGTTTTACTAATGCATTCTGAATTAACACAAACAACTGAGGGAATCAATGCTGTTAGAGCACGTGTTAATCTACCTTCAATCAGCGTATATACCGATGAAGCATTAAGACAAGAGAGACGCTATGAACTGGCATTCGAAGGAATCCGCTATTATGATATGCTGCGTTGGTATGGTGCAGAAGCCGGTACCATTATGAAGCAGAACATGACCGGAGCAAAAATCTTCAATATGGGAGCAGAAACTACCATCAACAATGATAGAAACAATGGCTATTTTGACGAAATAGACAAGCGCATTAAAGAAACCGGTGGGTTCCTGCAAATTCCAAATGAAGAAATATCTTTGTCAGGAGGTATTTTGAAACAAAACTCCGGATGGGAAGGATCATCTGTAATGTTTAACTAAAAATTAAGAACAGCAACTATGAAGACGATAACAATTTACCTGTCAATACTCATGTCCTTACTTCTTGCAGCATGCAATACGATTGAGGATAGAGACAATGGAGGAAGGTTACTAACCGAAAATGAACTCCAGTTCGACATGATACAAACCCCCGTCGGCTCTAATACGGTCATACTGGAAAATAAGACTAAAGGTGTTATCCCTTATTTCGATTGGGGAACAGGCTACTCCAATAAGCAAAAAACAGAAGCTTATTTCCCCTTTGCTGGCGAATATACATTAACTTTCACGGCTTACTGTGACGGAGGTGCTGTAAGTACTACCCGCACATTCAACGTAGCCCAGAACGACCCGGCATATTTTGAAAATCCGGCATGGGGATTGCTATCCGGAAATAATAAAGGAAAAACATGGGTATTTGCAACCGATATTCCGAAAAGCAGTTACGAGGGACGTATCTGGGGGAATGGTGGATATAAGAGAATGCCACAAGGGCCCGACTGGTGGGGACGTACTGCTGCAGATGCACACGAGGATAAGATAGACCTCAATGCTGAGATGTATTTTGACCTCGAAGGTGCAGCCAACTTCAAAGTAACCTACAACGGAACTACCACCAATGGCATTTACGACTTGAAGTTAGATGAACAAGTAAAGAATGACGATGGCAGTTTATGGTCGATAGGTAGCCTGCAACTAAGTAGTGCAACCATTCCTCATGGTATCAGCGTCAACGAAGGCAATAAAACCATTTATAAGTTCGACATCTGCATACTGACCGAGGATGAATTAGTGCTGGCCTATCTTAATCCAACAGTAGATTATGGCGAAACATGGTATTGGCGCTTTAAGAGAAAAGGATTTAATTATTAGTTAAAACAGTTTTCAATAGGTATTAAATTATATATTACAGTTTATTTATCATTCAGCTATGAAACCAATTAAGTATATTCTTTTGTTTGTTTTATCCGTTCTTTGTTTGGGGAACTCCTCGTGTACAAAGCCAACAAATGTTTTTGTGACCACCAATGGAAAATGTTTTGAAGTAGACGGGAAACCTTATTACTTCATCGGAACAAATTTCTGGTATGGAGCCATCCTGGGTTCGCAAGGTAAAGGCGGCAATAGAGAACGACTGATTAAGGAACTCGACTTCCTACAAGAAAATGGGGTAAATAACCTCCGCGTACTGATAGGAGCCGATGGACTTGATGGAGTACCGGCTAAAGTAATGCCAACCCTACAACAAGAACCGGGCAAGTATAACGAAGAAGTATTTGATGGATTAGACTTCTTGCTATCTGAAATGGGGAAACGGAAAATGTATGCCGTTCTCTATTTCACCAACAGTTGGGAATGGTCAGGAGGCTACGGACAGTATCTAAGCTGGGCAGGCCATGGAAACGCACCTATTCCCATTGTAGATGGATGGGATGCTTTTACAAAATATGTAGCTCAATATGCCTCTTGCGATGAATGTAAGGAACTTCTAAAGAATCACATTAAAGCAGTCATCACCAGAACGAATAAATATACCGGCAATATCTACTCGGAAGACCCAGCTATTATGGCCTGGCAAATCGGCAATGAGCCACGTGCCTTCTCCGACGAGAATAAACCTCTGTTCGAGACATGGATGAAAGAGGTCACTGCTTACATCAAAAGCCTCGATGCAAATCATTTAGTCTCAACCGGATCAGAAGGGTCAGCCGGTTCTGAAGGAGATATCGACTTATACGAACGCATTCACAGCGATCCAAATGTAGATTACCTGACCATACACATCTGGCCCAAGAATTGGGGATGGTTAGATCCCAAAGATATTCCGGGTTCTATAGACGAAAGCATCGTGAAGACTAATCAATACATAGGTCAACATTTGGCTCTGGCCAAGAAGCTGAACAAACCTATTGTATTGGAAGAGTTTGGATTACCACGTGACCACCATTTATATGAATTATCCGACCTCACTACAAGCAGGGATAAATATTACCGGAATGTATTTGAGCTGATTAATATCAATGCCTCTCAAAAAGATGCTTTAGCCGGATGTAATTTCTGGGCATGGGGAGGGTTTGGCCGCCCTAGTAATAAGTTCTGGAAGCCGTGGGATGATTATATAGGCGATCCGGCTCAAGAGGAGCAAGGGTTGAATGCGGTCTTCAACACAGATTCAACCATACAGCTTATAAAGGAATACACCAATAAGTTACTTACGAAATAATCAATAAAAAAATATGAAACGATTGTTTAGCACAATACTATTGACAATGCTCTTCTTAAACATGATGTCACAAGAGCAGATTCCATTGCCTGAGCATCCCCGGCCGGATTTTGAACGAGCTGAATGGATCAATCTGAATGGTAACTGGAGGTTTACCTTCAATGAACAACTGGCAAACAATGCCTTACAGCAGAACAATATATCCGGATTTGATCTAAACATTCAGGTTCCTTTTGGTTGGGGGTCGAAACTATCAGGAGTAGAGGATAAAGGAGATAAAGGCTGGTATGCCCGCGAAATACAAGTTCCACAAACGTGGGAGGGAAAACGCATTTATCTGGTAATCGGAGCGTCGGAATGGGATACTCACGCATGGATAGATGGAAAACAAGTAGGAGGCCATCAAGGAGGATATACGCCTTTCGAATTTGAGATTACCAATCATATCCAATTTGGTAAATCGCAGCAGATAGTCATCAGTGCCGATGATACCTATACCAATGAACGTTTGGAAGGGAAACAAGGCTATGGCAATGTGCGAGGCATCTGGCAGACGGTCTATTTGGAAGCACGAGGAAATAATTACATAGACTATATCCACTTTTCACCGGACATTGACCAATCGGTTGTTAAGGTAGAATTAGGATTGAATACTGAAATACAAAAGAATACTCAGATACAGATTAGGTTTAAGAATAGTGAGCAGGCTGCATTTACCTACTCGCCTAGAAACAAGAAATCGAAGATTCATCAATTTGAAATCAAATTGGAGAATCAGCAATTGTGGGATCTCGACAATCCTTATCTGTATGAAATAGAAGCCACTCTTACGAATGGCAAACAAGTAATAGATACCGTGAATACCTACTTCGGCCAACGTAAGATTAGTGTCACCCGACTTCCAGGGTTTAACTTCCCGTATGTAGCCTTGAATAATCAACCGATATATCTTCAACTCACACTCGATCAAAGTTATCACCCGGAAGGATATTATACTTTCCCAAGTGATAAGTTTATGCGAGATGAGATACTATTGTCCAAAAGTTTGGGACTAAACGGTAACCGTACGCATGTCAAGGTAGAGATTCCGCGTAAACTATATTGGGCGGATAAGCTAGGATTACTAATTATGGCAGATGTTCCCAACTTCTGGGGACTGCCCACTGATAAGGCTAAAACTGACTGGGAATATTGTATGCGCAACCAAATAAAGCGCGATTACAATCACCCTTCCATATTCTCATGGGTAAACTTTAATGAGACTTGGGGACTCTTCACCCCACAAGAGGTAGAAAGAGTATATCTTGCCGAAACACAGGATTGGGTACGGAAAATGTACCGGGAAACTAAGAAACTGGATCCGACACGACTTGTAGAGGATAACTCTCCCTGCAACCATGACCATGTAGAGACTGATCTCAACACATGGCACGCCTATCTTCCGGGATATGAATGGAAAAAGATGCTGGACTACGTTACCGAACAAACTTACCCCGGTTCAACATGGAATTACAAAGATGGTAATAAACAAACTGACATTCCAATGTTTAACAGCGAATGTGGCAATGTATGGGGATATGAAGGAAGTACTAATGACGTAGATTACACCTGGGACTACCATATTATGATGAACGAATTCCGTTCACATCCCAAAGTTTCCGGATGGCTGTACACAGAACATCACGATGTGATCAATGAATGGAATGGCTATGTACGCTACGACAGGTCGCCTAAAATCGACGGACTGGATTCTTTTGTTCCGGGAATGACAATCGCCGACTTCCACACTGCTTATTACATTGCTCCGCAGGGAGAACTTTGTCAGGAAGTTCACGCCAGTTCTTCTATTGAGGTTCCTCTTTTTGCCTCTTTCATGACCGATTGTGATCCTGGAACTCTAACCTTAGAAACTCATCTCATAGGCTGGGATATTCTTGGACATCCAATTGAACGTACCAACGCAGGAGATTATCCGGTAACCTTCAAACCTTTCAAAAATGAGCTTATCGCCCCTGTACAGTTTCAGGCTCCTGCCGAATCAGGTCTGTATGTACTACAATATGAGTTAAAGAACAATACCGGTCAAATACTTGGACGTAATTTCTCATTATTCATTATAAAAGACGGTAAGCAACCTGCATCAACTAAGAAAATGACATTAACTTCATTTGCTCCAAACTCGTTCCAGAACAATAGTTGGTCACTCAAACAATGGAATGTATTGAATGGGTTGAAAGTCAATGGTGCAGGAGACGGTTTCTTTGAATATGCAATAGCATGGCCCGAAGGTGTCAAGAAGGAAGAGTTAGAGTCCGTATCACTAGTGTTTGAAGCTTCAGCAAAAGAACTCTTTGGAAAAGATATAGAGGGTTCGGATATGACTGACGTCGATATTGACTATATGCGCGGTGGAGGCAGCTTCGATCCATGCAAAGGGCAGAATGCTTATGCAATGACTGATTTAAAAACACATCCTTCAAGGGTAAATATAAGCGTAAACAACCTTTCCTGCGGAAGCACCTACCTTCCCGATGATCCGGCCGACCACAGAGGTGTGCTATCATGGGCATCACAACCTCGCAATAAGACTTTATCCGAAGCAGGTTCATACGGTTACTTAGTTGAGACCATGATACCTAAAGAAATATTGGTAGAAGGAAAACCTATTATTATTCGTATGGAAGTACCCAAAGGTATCAATGGAGGACTGGCGATATATGGCAAGGATTTTGGACGCTATCCACTCGACCCCACTCTTGTATTCACAAAAAAATAACTCATAAATAATCATGAAAGCAATTTTAGCACTCATTGCAATGTCACTCCTTCTTGCCTGCGGAAAACAGGAAGAAGTAATCGCAACTGTTGACAAACAGGCCACAACAGAAACCAAGCAATTATACAATCAATTACAAGGATTACAGCAGAAAGGAATTATGTTCGCCCATCAGGACGACTTAGCGTATGGGCATAATTGGTATAAAGAACCAGAGCGTTCAGATGTTAAGGATGTATCTGGCGATTATCCGGCCATGATTGGATGGGAACTAGGGCACATTGAGATAGCAGCTCCTTTCAATCTTGACTCCGTCTACTTCTCGGACATGAGAAAATATATACAAGAAGGAGACCGTAGAGGTTCTATCAATACATTGAGCTGGCATGGTGATAATATTGTTACTGGCAATACAGCTTGGGATTGTGAGCAAAACACTGTAGTAAGAAGTATATTACCAGGTGGTGAAAATCACAAGCAATACCTGACATGGTTGGATCGGTTATCTGCCTTTTTCTCTAGTCTAAAGAATGATGAGGGCAAACTGATCCCGGTAATCTTCCGAATGTACCACGAGCATACCGGCAGTTGGTTCTGGTGGGGTAAAAAGCAATGTACATCCGAAGAGTACAAGCAACTATGGCGAATGACTGTGGAGCGCCTTCGCGACAAGAACAATGTGCATAATTTGCTTTATGCTTACTCTCCTTCGGATGCGGAAGTAGAGAATGAAGCTGATTATCTAGACCGCTATCCAGGCGATGAATATGTAGACATCATAGGATTCGACTGTTATGCTTCCGGAAAAGATTCGGCATCCATTGAGAATTACAACAACAGAATGGCACTTAATCTGGATATCATCACAAAATATGCTGCTAAAGCTAATAAAATCCCTTGTGTAGCTGAAACTGGGATGGAGAGTGTTGCCGACTCGACCTATTTCAGCGAGATACTGTACCCATTAATCAGTAAGCATAAAATCAGTTATGTTCTTCTTTGGAGAAATGCATGGGAAGAAGATAAGCCTAATCATTATTATGTCCCCTTCAAAGACCATCCGGCAAGCGAAGACTTCAACAAGTTTGTAAACAAACCGGATATCTTGATGTGCAAAGATATTGCTAACTCAAAACTAACAAACGAAAAATAACGATTTCATCAAACTAAAATTGAACTGATATGAAAACAAGAATCTTTTTAGCTTTCCTAATCATGAGTATCTTTACAGCAAAAGCCGCTGTATATAGCGTTCTCGATTTTGGAGCAGACAATTCAGGAAAAGGACTCACAACAAAACACATCCAGGCAGCAATTGATCGTTGCTTTGATAATGGTGGCGGAGTAGTATATGTTCCATTGGGTAAATACCTCACCGGAACACTAAACCTCAAGTCGAATGTTGAATTCAGATTTGAGCATGGTGCCACATTGGTAGCTACAACAGACCTCAGCCAATACCAGCAACATAACGAGCATCTGGCAGGAGTATTCTATACCGAGAATGCAGAGAATGTATCAATCACCGGACAAGGAAAGATTCATGGACAAGGCATGGAGTTTATGTATCAAGATAGTGCCAAGGTAATCTTAGGTGACGTGCTGAACCATGTACGTCAGAAAAAAGACCTAAGGAGAGTAGAAAGTGGGTTGGGTGATGGTCCTGTTCATCCCAAAGACCGTTATCACCAGATGATTGTATTCTCTAACTGCAAGAACATAAGACTTACGGATTTTGAATGTATCGATGCTCCATACTGGACATTTCTACTTGTTCATAGTGAAAGAATATTTGTTTCAAAACTGTCCATAAACAACAATCTTTTGATACCGAACAGTGACGGACTTGATATAAACTCTTGCAGCAACGTAAATGTATCCGATTGTATCTTTACTTGTGGTGACGATGCTATTGTAGTGGCAGGATATGCACATCACTTTGGCGACCCCGGCTATAAGGATATCCTTGCACCTTCAAAGAATATCAATATCTCTAACTGTGTGTTGCAATCACGTTCAAGTGGCATCCGTATCGGGGGATGGGATCAAAACCACATGTCTAATTATAACTTTAACAATATTACCATCTTTGACTCCAATTGCGGAATCAACATAACCGTAAGAGACGAAGGATCTGCACAAAAGATGAACTTCACCAATATCCGCATCGAAACACGCCTCCATACCGGTGATTGGTGGGGAAATGGCGAACCTATTAAAATATCAGCCATGCGTGGTGCTCCCAGTAATCTGGTAGGTATTATCAAGGACATTAAGTTTACTAATGTATCTTGTGTAGGCGAAAATAGTATTCTTATGTATGCTTCAGAAGATTCTAAGCTAGAAAATATTACCTTTGACAACTTCGATTTTACATTACGCGAAAGTCCTCTTGAGAAAAGTACCGGAGGTAATTTCGATTTAAGACCGACCACAGTAATGGGCAAAGAGTTTTTTGCGGCAGACATTCCGGTGGTTTACATTGAAAATGGAGAAAATATAACCTTCCACGAAGGCACTATTAACTGGGAAGGGAAAATGCAACCTTACCACAAACATGCCATTGAGGCTGTTAAAGTTAAGGACATACATATTAATAACGTTAAAGCTCAGCCATCGCCATCTAATAAGAATTTACCGGCGATAAAGCTGACTCAGAGTATAAAATCAAATTAAATCAACTATTATGAACAGATCCTTATTCACACTTTTGTTTTTCTTTCTTGTAGTACCAAGTATGCAAGGACAGCAAAATGAATACCACAACCCGGTTATTCGTGGCGATGTACCCGACCCCTCTATCTTGAGGATTGATGATACCTACTATGCTACCGGTACCTCTGCAGAATGGGCGCCTCAGTATCCGGTATTTGTATCTAAGGATCTGATTAATTGGAAACAAACCGGCCATATCTTTCAGGAAGTGCCCGAATGGACTTCACAGTCGTTTTGGGCACCCGAATTATACTATTATAATAATAAAGTATATTGCTATTACACAGCCCGTAGAAAGTCCGATGGGACATCTTATATCGGTGTTGCAGTAGCCAATAGCCCGACAGAGACATTTACCGACCATGGATTATTGGTAGAGTATGGTACAGAAGCAATCGATGCATCTGTATACAATGATAACGGACAGCTATACATATCATGGAAAGCCTATGGCTTGGATAATCGTCCCATAGAACTGCTAGGGAGCAAACTTTCTTCGGATGGATTGAAACTTGAGGGAGAACCTTTTTCTCTGTTAAAAGATGATGAAGGAAAAGGGATGGAAGGTCAATATCATTTCAAGAAAGGCGATTATTACTACCTCATTTATGCTGCCCATAGTTGTTGTGGTCCTCTGAGCGATTACGATGTGTATGTAGCACGCTCCAAAGATTTCAAAGGACCCTACGAGAAATATGAAGGCAACCCTATTCTTTATGGAGGAGAAAGGGATTTCCAATCTTGCGGACACGGAACAATTGTAGTCACGCCAGACGACAGACTATTCTACCTATGTCATGCCTATCTGCCGGAAGCCGGTTTCTATGCCGGACGTCAACCCATTCTACAAGAAATAGGTGTAGGTGAAGACAACTGGCTACACTTCAAAACAGGTACGGTGGCTCAGATAAAACAGCCTGTGCCATTTAAAGGAACCAAGCAAGAATCAAATTTCGATTTCAAAGATGAATTTAAAGATGAAAGTCTGAAAGTTGATTGGACTTGGAGCTTTCCATTTAGCGATCCACAAATAAACATTGGCAATGGAAAACTCTATCTGAGTGGAAATCCTAAAGGCAGTAATCAATATGGAACAGCACTCTGTGTAAGAGCCAATTCACCTCATTATACCTATGAAACTCAAAATGTGAATCCGAATAAGAGCATTGGTGGCCTGACAATGTATGGCGACGATAAAAACTTGATTATTTGGGGAACGACCAACAATAAGCTACAGCTAAAGCTGGTTGAGGAAGGAAAAGAAACCATTCTTTTTGAGCATTCTTTAGCACAACCCTCTGTATTCTTGAAAATAGAAGTTACGGAAGGATGTCATTCCGATTTCTATTGGAGTAGCAATGGAAAGAAATGGAGTAAAGTGGATACTCCCACAATCAATTTCAAAAAGTTAGTACGCTGGGAAAGAGTACCCCGTCCCGGTTTAATACATATCGGAGATAGTACCTACCCGGTGGAATTCTCTTACTTCAAACTAGAAAACATATAGGTATTATTCCACTCTAAAAATAAATAGCCGCCAGTTTTAAAGTCTGAAACTGGCGGCTACTGTATCTATCAAGGAGATTTTTGCTTATTTATTCGGCGTTTCCCACTTCTTCGTATCCGTACAAACCACATTCAACACTTGGTTACCCGCCTGAATGCGGAAATCACCTTTCTCCAGAATCCATTTGCCGTCATAACCTACAAAAGCAAGATCGCTGCCTTTCAGTTTCAGGGTAACGGTTTTGGTTTCACCGGGTTGCAGTTCTACCTTTTCGAAGGCACGAAGACGACGGTTGTCAGGAGTAAGAGAAGCTACCAGGTCGCTGCTGAACAACAGAACGCTTTCCTTGCCTACACGATTACCGGTATTCTTCACGTCGACTGCGAAGGTCAGTTCATCGTTGGCATTGAAGTTGGGTTTATTGACTTTGAGATTGCTGTACTCAAAAGTGGTATAGCTCAGACCATAGCCGAATGCCCATTGTACAGAAACTTGAGCATCATAGTTATAAGCGCCTTCCATTTGCTTGCCGATGTGTTCGCAAGGCTTATAATCGTAGGTAATCAAGGAATTGATTTCCTTGGGATAAGTGAAAGGCATCTTGCCACTGAAGTTAGCATCGCCGGCTACGAGATTAGCCAGTGCATCGCCACCATAATTGCCCGGAAGCATGATGTCTACCACTGCTTTTGACAATGGTTCAATATCAGCAATCAAGCGGGGACGGCCTTCACTCAAAATCAAGATGACAGGCTTACCGGTCTTCGCAAGGGCTTTCACCAGATTAAGCTGGTTTTCGGAAAGGAAGAGATTGGTCAAGTTACCCGGAGTCTCGCAATAAGAGTTCTCACCGATGCAAGCTACGATGTAGTCGGCATTGGCGGCGGCAGCTACGGCTTTATCTATTTCAGGAGCATTTTCATCCTGCCAGTTACCCTTTTCATTGTAGGTCACACCGGCTTCGTAGATAATATTGTCGGCACCAAATTTGTTAGTGAACGCCTCGAGGATTGTGTTATAATCTGCGGCACATGCCTCCGCATTGCTACCTTGCCAAGTATAAGACCATCCACCGTTCAAACAACGCATAGAGTTGGCATTCGGGCCGGTCAATAAAATCTTCTTTCCTTTTGCTAGCGGCAGAATACCATCTGCATTCTTCAGAAGTACCAAAGATTCTTCGGCGGCTTTCAAGGCAGCGGCAACGTGTTCTTTACCTCCGAACAGAGGATAATCTTTCAGGTCATTATACGGCTTTTCAAACAAACCAAGGCGGTATTTCATACGCAATACACGGGCAACGGCATCGTCAATGCGGCTCATAGGCACTTCGCCTTCCTGTACCAGTTCTTTCAGCAGTGTACAGAACTTCCAGTCATACGGGTCCATAGACATGTCGATACCGGCATTGATGGCAAGTTTAATAGCTTCTTTCTTGTCTTTGGCAATGTGGTCGCGGCTGTAGAGATTATTGATATCCGCCCAGTCGGTAACAATCATACCATCCCAGTTGAGGTCTTCCTTCAGCCATTGAGTCAATAGTTCATAGTTGGCATGGAAAGGCAGACCGTTGTTCATGGCAGAATTAATCATTACGGAGAGTGCTCCGGCTTTCACCATTTCAAGATAAGGAGCGAAATGCTTCTCGCGCATATCCTGCTCAGTGATAGAAGAAGGAGTACGGTCTTTGCCAGAGACAGGGACACCATAGCCCATGTAATGCTTCATACAAGCGGCAACGTTGTTATCGCCAATGCGGTTGGGGTCTTCACCTTGGAAACCGATGATAGCTTCGCGTCCCATTTCGGCGTTAACGTAAGCATCTTCACCATAATTTTCCCACATACGGGGCCAGCGAGGATCACGTCCTAAGTCAGTAACAGGGGCATACGTCCAGGGGATACTTCCGGCTTTGGTTTCGTAGGCAGAGATACGGGCACCTTCACGAGTCAGGGCACGATTGAAAGTAGCAGCCATATTGACGCCTTGAGGGAAGAATGTACCACCCAAGGTATAGGTAGTTCCATGTATCTGGTCTACACCATAGATACAAGGTATGCCGATCTCCTTCATGGACTTCTCTTGAATGCGCTTAATAATCTCCTGCCACTTCTCTACACTTTGAGCGACACCGTTGGGTACATTGAGGATGGAACCCACTTTATACTTGCCAATAATGGTATCAAGCATAGCTTCATCCATCTGATAGCCTTTTTTGCCTTCGATACCTTGGATGCGCATATAGATTTGCATCATAACCTGCTGGTCGGGCATGCCTTTGGAAAGGTCGTATTCCTTCTCCAGCTTGTACGTCTTGAGTATCTTCTTGAGGTCTTCTACTTTAAAGTTCTGCGGATCTACACCGGCAAAAGGGTTGGTGCGTTTTTGCAGAAGGTCGATGGTAAGTTCACACATCTGCCCTACCTTCTCGTCGAGGGTCATCTTCTTTAGCAGAGTCTCAATCTGCTGTTCTATTTTCTCGTCTCTTGGAATGGCTGGAGCAACTTTAGTTTGTGCGGTTGCGGTCAATAACGTCCCAAAGAGGGCAAAAGATAAGATTAACTTTCTATTCATGATTTTGATATTAGTGTTACGTTTGCAAATATAGCAACATCCTGCTACACTCAAGGATATAGCAGGATGCTTTTTAGGGGTTGTTTTGTAATCTCTTCGAGCTATAATCCATTATCTTTTCAGGAGATTGATGGGTTCTTGCAATTTCAGGAGATTGTTAGTCTTTGTAGTAGCAGCGGCCACCTCTGCATCCAGTGTCGCTTTGATGTCGCGTGAAGAAGCTCCGACGAGGAACTTGTAGTTTCCGGCATCTACCATCCAAGACGAATTAGCCTCATCGAAAGAAGCCAAGTCGGCAGCTTTCACGGTCAAGGTAACAGTAGCCGTCTCTCCCGGTTTCAGTTCCTTGGTCTTGGCAAAGGCTTTCAGTTCTTTTTCGGGTTTGTTCATCCGGGCACTATTCGGGGCGGTAACATAAAGCTGAACTACTTCCTTACCGGCAATCTTACCTGTATTCTTAACATCAACAGTAACGGTATATACACCATTATCAGCTTTAATAATAGGATTACCATATTCGAAAGTCGTGTAAGAAAGACCATAACCAAATGGATAAGATACCTCCTTACCAAAGCTATCGAAGTAACGATAGCCCACGTAGATATCTTCCTCATAGCGAGTGTAGTCCACATCCTTGAGGTTTTGCTTCTTTTCACCCTTGTTGCTGTTTACGATATCGATGTCGGACTTCAAGTTTATCGGGAAATTCACCGTTGAAGCATGATCTTCAAATCTCACGGGGAAAGTCATAGTCAGTTTGCCGCTGGGCGAAGCTTTTCCGCTCAGTACGTCTACCACACTGTTACCACCTTCTTGTCCACCTTGCCAAGCGCAAAGAATGGCATCAGGTTGCGACTTCCAAGAGGCGGTTTCGATAGCTCCGCCAATATTCAGGACCACTACTACTTTCTTTCCGGCAGCATGGAAGATGCGGCACACATCACTCAACAGTTGTTGGTTCTGCTTACTTAAATAGAAGTTAGCAGACTCACGGTCCAAGAACTCACCGGAGCCACGTCCGATGGTAATCAGGGCTACATCGCTCTGGCCTGCCAACTCTTTCAAATGGTTGGCATCAATCACCATTTCCGTAGGCAATACCACCGGCATGAAAGCCGAATATTTTCCATCCTTCGGTTCCAGTCTCTCTTTTTCGACGGCAATATGTGTTTCGTATGCAGCTTTCAGGCTCTCATCTGTCTCGTAACCGGCATTCTTCAAACCATCGAGCAGAGAAACCGTATAAGCCCGATTTACATTCCCCGAGCCGGTACCACCTGCAATAAAGTCGTAAGAAGTGCAGCCAAACAGTGCCACACGTTTCACATCTGAAGCCAACGGCAAAGCAGTATTCTCATTCTTCAGCAACACCATACCTTCCGTAGCACTCTGACGGGTGACGGCGGCATGTGCCTTCAAATCAGGCTTGTTAGAGAAGTGATAGCCTTTGAAGCGAGGTGTCTGGAGAATTAGTTCAAGGATACGCTTCACGTTCCGGTCTAATACAGCCTCATCCAGTTTACCCTCTTTGACACCTGCCACAATATCTTGATATTGTTTATCATAGCCCGGTTGCAGCATATCATTGCCCGCCTTCATCTGTGCCACAGCATCTTTTCCACCAAACCAGTCTGTCATCACCATACCCTTGAAACCCCATTCGTCGCGCAAAAGGGTGGTTTGAAGTTCGGGATTCTCGGAGGTGTAAAGACCATTCAAATAGTTATAAGAAGACATTACTGTCCACGGTTCGGACTCTTTCACGGTAATTTCGAAACCTTTCAGATAAATCTCACGCAAAGCACGAGCAGATACCTGCGCATCATTTGCCATGCGATTCGTTTCTTGATTATTGACCGCAAAGTGTTTAATGGATGTTCCCACACCGTTGCTTTGCACACCACGCACGTAAGCTGCGGCAATCTTTCCGCTCACCAAAGGATCTTCGGAATAATATTCAAAGTTACGTCCACAGAGCGGGTTACGATGAATGTTCAAGGCAGGAGCCAACAGCACATCCGCACCGTACTCCAATACTTCGTTTCCGATTGCCTTACCCACGTTTTCTACTAAGTCTTGATCCCAAGTAGAGGCAAGCAGAGTTCCAATAGGGAAATGAGTACAATAATAAGTAGCCGAATCTCCGTCACGCGTGGGACTGATGCGCAGTCCGGCAGGGCCGTCGGCAAGTACTACAGCCGGAATGCCGAGGCGTGCGATGGGATAGGTTGTTCCGGCAGCACCCGGCACCAAGCTACGTGTCTCACCCACTACAGCGCTATCACCGTTGCCAAAGCCTTCCATACCGGTACCTACAACCAAATGTGCCTTTTCCTCCAGTGTCATAGCTCCTATTACATCATCCAAGGAGGCTTTTCCAAGTTGCGGCACGTTAGGACCACAAGCCAGTAGGGTTACTGCGGTAAGCGCCATTGAGAATAATTGTTTTTTCATTGATATATTTTTATAGATTCATTGATATATGGGGGATTTACCCCGCGTTTAAAGGTACTGTGAGGGCGATTTATTGGGCATATATATCCAGCGTGCTGGAAGTATATATCCAGCGCGCTGCATGTATATATCCAGCACGCTCAATATATACATCCAACAAACTGCATCTTACTATCGGAACAACAGAGGTGCAAACTCCGTCAGATAGATGCGCCAGTTCTTCCAGATATGGCCTTCGCCTGTTTCATAATAGGTATATTTGTAACCTTTCTCATCGAGCAACTTGCGATATTCTTCATTGGCCTTATACAAGAAGTCTGTATTGCCGATACCAATCCAGTAGAGAGCCGGTTTCTTAGCGAACTGAACTTTCAACTTACCTTCTATATCGTCATAAACAGGAGATTTCACATTCTTATCAGGCATAATGGCTGCAGAGAACAAACCTACATAGTTGAACATATCCGGGTATTGTTTGGAGATATGCATAGAATGGTAGCCACCCATAGACAATCCTGCAATGGCACGTCCTTGTTTACTCTTGATAGTGCGATAATTCTTGTCGATAAACTTCACTACATCGGGAAAAGCCGTTTCAAAAGAGCCTTCCATCGTCTTGGGTTGTTGCATGCTAGGTGCAGCAAATCCTAATGAAGATTCACCGGGAGCAGCCTCTTGCGCAGCGTTACCATTGGTCATAACTACGATCATCGGTTTGGCTTTACCTTGCGCAATGAGGTTATCGAGAATTTGTGATGTGCGTCCAAGGGCGATCCAGGCTTCTTCATCGCCGCCCATACCGTGAAGTAAATAGAATACCGGATAACTCTTTCCACTGTTTTCATAACCGGCAGGTGTATAGACTGTCAGACGGCGGTCCATTCCCAGTGTCGGGCTATTGTACCATACACGTGAAACAGTTCCATGAGGCACTTTATTGACTTTGTACAAATCGGCCCGATCACCACCTATGATAAATACATTGGTTACAGAAGCGACGTCACGAATCATATAAACATTACTCGGGTCCATCATCTTCAAGTCGTCAACAATAAAGGAATAGCTGTAAAGTTCCGGTTTCAAAGGTTCAGGGGTAGTAAATTCCCAAACACCCTCTTTACCCTCTTTCAAATCGACCACACCCGGTCCGTCGAACTCACCAAAGGGAGTCTTAATCTTCTGTGTCGGCAAGAAATCACCGGTTAGTTGTACTTTCACCGCTTTCGGTGCCTTCATTCGGAAAGTAACCGTGTTATTGTCGTGAATTTCGGGAGAAACTACCGGAGCGCCTCCCCACAGTGCTTGTTGTGCAAAAGTAAATGTACACATCAGCAGCATAACTGATAAAAATAAGATTTTCTTCATACTAATATTTGTTTTATAATTAAGAATCGCATTTACTGATACAAAGGATAAAAGCTTTGTATCATAGGGATATAAGCGGTTGGCGGAATTAATCGGGTCTTCCTCTGCACCCTCTCCGTATCTGGTCCGTATCCGGTCCGTATCTACTCCTTATAAAGGTACCTTTTTACGGAGCAGATACGGAGCGGGTACAGGGTTGTCCCCTTGAAAGACACCTTGCAACTGTGATTTGCAGGTATTTCAATTCCGCTAACAGATTATCTTTAAAATAACTTGGGAGCAAACTCCGTCAGATAGATACGCCAGTTCTTCCAGATGTGACCGCCATCGGTTTCAAGATACTCGTATTTATAACCTTTCTCGTCCAGCAGCTTACGGAAGTCGGTAACACCTTTCATTACAAAGTCCGTTTTGCCACAAGCAATGAAGTAAAGTGCCGGCTTCTTGTCAAATTGCACTTTCAGCTTTCCTTCGAAATCAGCATATACAGGACTGGTAGATTTGTCGTTCTTTGCACTTGCGCCCGAGAACAGACCTACATAGTTGAACATATCAGGATAGAGCTTGGAGATATTGCAAGAATGAAAGCTACCCATTGAAAGTCCGGCAATAGCACGATTCTTCTTGTTGGCTAGTGTACGGAAATTCTTATCCACGAATTTTACGATTTCAGGAAAGGACAATTCGAAACCACCTTCGGGAGCCTTTGCTCTTTCTTCAGGACGCATGGAAGGAGCAACGAAGCCTTTAGGAGACTCTCCTGCCGCAGCTTCTTGCCAAGCATTGCCATTAGTCATTACTACAATCATAGGTTGGGCTTTACCTTGTGCTATCAGGTTGTCAAGAATCTGAGAAGTACGTCCCAGGTTAATCCAAGCTTCTTCGTCACCACCGGCACCATGCAATAGGTAGAATACGGGATAACGTTTGCCGCTTGTTTCATATCCGGCTGGAGTATAGACTGTAAGACGACGGTCCATATCCAGTGTCGGGCTGTTGTACCACATACGTCTTACGGTACCATGGGGCACTTTATTCACCTTATAAAGATCGGCACGCTCACCACCAATAATGAAAACATTCGTTACCGTAGCCACATCACGAATGGCATAGACATTGCTAGGATCCATCATTCGTAAGCCATCCACTATAAAGGAGTAGCTATATAATTCGGGTTGCAACGGAGTGGAAGTAGTAAACTCCCACACGCCCTCTTTACCTTCTTTCAAATCGGCAAAACCCGGACCGTCAAATTCCCCCATCGGGGTTGTTATCTTCTGTGTCGGCAAGAAGTCGCCCGTTAACTGTACTTTCACCGCCTTTGGCGCTTTCAACCGGAAAGTCACTGTATTGTCGTCATGGATTTCGGGAGATACTACCGGAGCGCCTCCCCAAAGTGCCTGTTGGGCAAATGTCAATGAGCACATCAGCAGTGCTACCATTATACTTGATAATTTTTTCATGGTAATCTTATTAATATTAATACTTCTTCATTAGTGATAGGAAACTAAACATAGTTCTCACTTAGCAAAGTTCCGAGTTACGAAAGGCAAGCAGATGTAGAGTGCCGAATGCCAATATTCAGAAGTGTGCCCGCCATCACGTATCCTAAACTGGCAAGGAATACCTGCATTGCGCATCGCCTGAAAGAACTCAATATTGCGATCGAGCAGGAAATCATCGTCGCCGCAATCCACAAACCATTGCACGGAACGAAGCTTTTCCTTTCGGGCATCGTCGGCTTCGGCTACATACTTGATACAACTATGTTCTTGCACCGAACGGGTCAAGACAGCCATTTTGTTAGTCGGGTCAGGATCTTTTCCTGCTTCTTCACCCACAGCGGGGATGTTCATCAGTGCACTCATGGCATAGGCTGCACAATAAAGTTCCGGATAGCGCTGCGCATAACTTGCAGTTCCTCCACCACCCATTGAGAGTCCGGCAATGGCACGGTGCTGCTTATCGGCTTGCACACGGTAGTTCTTCTCTATATAGGGCATGAACTCTTTATAGTAGAAGTCTTCATAAGCCCAGCCCGGCATATTGAAGTAACCATTCCAGCAGGTAGCAGGATTACCACCGGCATTGGGGCTCACGATAATCATCTCACAAGCCTCGCCCGAAGCCACCAATTGGTCCATCACATCCTTCGCACGCTGGTCGGTAAACCAACTGGTATTGATACCCGACATACCGTGCAATAGGTAAAGGATAGGATATTTTCGACTTGTGTCTGCTTCGTAACTTTTAGGAAGATAAATCGTGTAAGCGCGTTGTGCTTTCAGTATCTGACTGTAAATACTATCAGTCATCACTTTGCTTTGCGGTCCCCAACCTGGGTTCTGTGCATTTGCCGCCCACAAGGAGCAGGCGGCCAAAAGGGTAAGTATTAATCTCTTCATGGTATTGTATAATAAAAGGTGCTACAAATTAAGCCTTTTAAAAGATAAGATGGATTGATTTATATCAGTTTTTTCACTTATAGCTTTCACCATCCTTCGTTCTGTACCATATTCGGATTCAAACGCATTTCGGTTGCAGGGATAGGCAACAAGTAATGCTTACTTTTGAAGCCATAGCGTGTCGGGTCTGTATTATATTGTTTATACTCCACTATTACCTGATAAGTACCGTCCTCTTTAGCTTTGTTTATCAACATCGGTGTCTGAATACCTTGAGTTTTGAGCAATGCCTCAGCATCTTTCCAACGAATAATATCTTGATATCTGGTATATTCACAACATAATTCCAAGCGTTTCTCTAACTTGATAGCTTCTATAGTCGCAACCTTGGCGGGCAATTTGGCACGTGTACGTACTTCGTTCAAACAAGCATCAGCTTCCGATTGGCTCCCTGCTTTCAGATTAGCCTCAGCGGCCAGCAACAAGACTTCGGCGTAACGCATCCAACGATAATTATTATAGGAACACCAAAAGGTAATAGGTGCCTCCGAAGAAGAGAAACGACGTTTCCACAAGAAATAGCCTTCATTGATAATACTCTTACCCTTCGACAATTTCACACCCAATTGCGTCATCTGGTCATAGGTTTTCATTGTCTGGTTCAATCGATAACCATCAGCACCTTCTTCTGCAACAAACGCATCGTAAAGAGACTTCTGAGGAACCATAAATCCCCAACCTGTTTCTTTATAATCCTTGAAGGCAGGTGACGACGCTTCCAAATTGTCCATACGCCAGTGGTTCATAACTTCAAAGAAGCCGAATTCATCCCAAGCATTACTCATATCAAGGACACGGTTACTTTCTATCATACTCTCGCAACAGCCTTCTGCCAAATAGGTCAATATATTCTGATAATCACCTTGATAAAGTGCATATTTTCCACTACGACGAACTTCATTCAGAACATCAGCCGCTTCTTTATATTTCTCTTGCCATAAGTAAGCCTTTCCTAAAACGGTTTGAGCTACTTGTTTGGTGATGCGCCATGTAGTATTGTCATTCGCATCTTTCTTTTCTTCCAGATAACCGGAGTTGATTGCTTCTGTTAAATCGGTCTCCACCAACTTCCAAAGATCGGCTTTGGGAGACTTAGCCATCTGATACTCACTTGAAGTCAATTCATGATCGACCAATGGAACTTCACCCCACATAGAGATTAAGTCAAAATAGGCGAATGCACGGAAAAACTTTGCTTCTGCACGAACCTTCTCTTTAATATCCGAATCAGGAGTAATGTGTCCCAAGATTACATTGGCTTTATAAATCAAACTATAATAGCTTTCCCATACACCACGAATAAAACCCTGATCAGAGCCAAAAGAGAATTCATTGCAACCCTCCAGTTCAGAATTGTCATTACGACCTCCACCACCTGCCCATACATCGTCGGACAAAGCAGACTTCAACATAGTATAGTTATAATATGTACCTTTTAACTGAATATAGAGTGCATCGCCCGCAGCCTGAGCTTGTTCATCTGTCCGATAATAGGAAGAATAGTCTAAGACCCCTTTCTGAGGAATGTTAAGTTTATCTTCGCATGAAGTTGTACCTAGTGCAAATAAGGCACTAAGGAGTAAAGAATAGTATTTTGTTTTCATATATCGATTACTTATTTATAGGTTAACGTATTATTAGAATGTCACACTCAAGCCAAGTACTACCTTCTTAGAGTTAGGATAGCTACCTTTATCCACGCCCAAAGCGTTGCCTACTCCTGTTACTTCAGGATCAAAGCCGGGATAGTTGGTGAATGTAAAAAAGTCTTCAAGTGAACCATAGATACGAAGGTTCTCAATTGCAGCTTTCTTGACCAGAACCTTCGGGAAAGAGTAACCCAACTGTATCTGTTTAATCTTAAAGAAAGAACCATCGAATACAGAACCGGATGAAGTCATGAATTTAGTATAGTCAGTAGCATTGGCTCTTGGCAAGCTACCATTCTTATTGCTTTCTGTCCAACGGTCTTCCGTGAAGTAAGTCAATTTATTGAGGTTATAATCCACACGATTCAAACCGCAATAAACATCATTTCCTTGTGAACCTGTACCGAAGACAATTAAATCAAATCCTTTCCAAGCTGCTGTTAAAGTAATGCCATAAGTAAAATCTGCAATACCCTTGCCTATTTCTGTTTTGTCATTATCAGTGATAGCTTCATCACCATCCTGATCTTTGAACATAGGCTCACCAGTTGCTTTATCTACACCTATATATTCGTATCCATAGAAGTACCAGGCCGGCTTGCCTACCTCAAAACGAGTGATAGGTCCATAAGTCACCAAAGAAACACCATCAATAGCGGCCAAAGATTCGTGAATGTAAGTCACCTTATTCTTCAAAGTAGCAATATTGCCGCGAATACCATAGTTGATACCTCCAATTTTATCTTGCCAGCCTACTTCCAATTCAAATCCCTTATTGGTGATATTACCGGCATTGACTGGAGAGAATGTATTGCCTACCACAGTAGAAGCCTTTATACCAGATACAATCAAATCCTTCGTCTCTTTGTTGAAATAGTCGGCTGATACAGACAAACGGCTGTTCAGAAAACGTGCGTCAATACCGATATTGGTTTGTTCCGAAGTCTCCCACTTAAGTGCATCATTACCCGTTGAAGAAGGTGCATAACCATTAATATAATGGAAGTTATTGTTGTCACCCACTGCCAAATGGCCTGTAGAACCTATAGATACATTCCATTTATAGCCACCCAAAGAAGCAGTTGAGCCATTCTGACCCCAACTTGCACGGAACTTCAGTTGTGACAACCAGCTTTCCGTACTCTTCATAAAATTCTCCTGAGAAACGACCCAGCCCAATGATACAGCAGGGAAATAACCCCAACGTTTCTCCTTAGGCAAAACTGAAAGGTCGGCTGCATCGGCTCGCAGCGAGAATTGAGCCATATACTTACCTGCATAGTCGTAGTTGAAACGACCGAAGTAAGCCAATTTGCGGGTATAGTTAGGTTCACCACCAGAAATATCTTTAGAAGCATCTGAAGTAGCATACGCAAAATACAAGAAGAGTGGATCATCTTGAAGAAAACCGAGGTTCTTGTCATCGCCCTTCTTATTGCCGCTGACACCAAAAGTGCGATTTTGGCTGTAAGAAGTACCTACCATGATAGTTCCATTATGCTGTCCGAAAGAACGTGAATAATTAAGGAAATTCTCCCATTGCCAATATACCGGACTATAATCTGAAGCATCTACCTGAATATAATCTTGTTTTGCTGTTCCATGATAGTAATAATCCTGACTTACACCGTAAGAGGAGGTAGATGACATGCGGTATCCCAAGCGAGAAGTTACCGTAAGACCTTTAATCGGAGTAAAATTCAGGAAAGTAGAACCATTGATATTAAAACCTCTGTTCTTCGTATAAGAACGGTCACGCATCACAAAGGGATTGATAGCTTCTGCATTACCCGTAAAAGCAGAAACACCATATAGGTTACCATTACCGTCGCCCAACATATTGGGATGAAGAGCATAGACTGAAGCCATATTCTCCGGCAAATTATTAATAGCATAAACCGGCTTGGTCAACGGGTCAAGTTGTAGTACAGAGAGCAATAAGCTGCCATACTCGTTACCTTCGGCTACAGACTGGGTTTTGTAATGTTCTATTTGATTATTGGTACCTACTTCCAGCCAAGGTTTGATTTTCCAGCTGGCATTGACCATACCTGTCAAACGCTCATAAGTATCAGAATTACCGACAATCATACCATCATTCTTCAGATGAGACATAGACAAGTAGAAAGAACCTTTCTCGCTGCCACCCTGGAAAGTAACATTATGCCGAACCATTGAACTGTTTTCAAAAGCAACATCAGTCCAGTCGGTATCAGTCTTTCCATCCCAATTCAAATCGAATGCGCTTTCAGTAATCTTACCGGATTCAAGGAAGTAGTCCTTATATTCCTGAGCATTCATTACTTCCGGCACCTTGCCCAAACTTTGTGAAGTATACTGGAAATCATAGGTAATTTTACCATTACCTTTACCTTTCTTGGTGGTAATCAAAATAACACCATTACCGGCAGCAGCACCGTAGATAGCAGCCGATGCACCATCCTTTAAAACTTCCATAGACTCAATATCGTTCGGGTCGATACCCCCAATATCTGATGCAATACGTCCGTCGACAACATATAGTGGATCACTGGAACCATTGGAACTCACACCACGAATACGAACCGAAGGAGAAGCTCCCGGTTTGGCAGAAGCGCTGAGTACCTGTACACCGGCAGTCTTACCTTGAAGAGCTTGTTCCGCACGAGTGATAGTACGCGCCTCCATATCCTCAGACTTTACAGAAGAAACGGCACCGGTCAATGAACTTTTCTTTTGTACACCATAGCCCACCACCACTACTTCATCCAATGTTTTGGAATCTTCTTTCAGGGTAATATTCATAATTCCACCTACAGCTTGCTTTTCTTGCGTTACATAGCCAATATAGGAAAACACAAGGGTTGCACCCTTCTTTACAGATAACGCATAATTTCCATCCAGATCGGTAATCACACCATTCGACGTACCTTTCTCAAATACACTTACACCAATCATCGGATCTTTCTGATCGTCAATCACTCTACCTGTTACCTTCACCGTACCCTGTGCCAGCACAAGAGGTATGCACATTAAAAGCAGTATGGCAAACGCCATCGCCCTTTTCACTGAGTTGTTTTTCATAATTCTTTTCATTAGTTATTAATTAGATATTGGTAATAAAAGGTTCTTTTCTTAATCAAAAGCCACGTGTAGGAAATGCTCTCACAATTTCCAACAGCTCTTTGTCATGGTTATTTTTTATCTCAGATGCATTATTGAAGTACATAGTTGCACCTTTCTCTATAGTATAAGGTTCCCAGGTTGGCAAGTCTTCCGCATTGGGATTACCGGTCTTTGCAAAGTTCAGCCAAGCGTTGCTCATCTTTTCGCCTAAGGCTTGTGCCTCGGCACCGCCGCCGGTCATACTGGCATGACGTACTACATTATTAAAGACAAAAGGAATTTCCATGCAGTGAGTGCTGCGGAACATACCATCCAGAACAGGAGATTCCCAAGCAAACATGTACATATAAACCGGTGCACCTTGTTGGGCGGCTTTAAGTTTAGCTTGTTCTACGGCACTGGGACGGAATATTAAATCGATATCAATCAAGTCTTTCGGCTGGTAATTGGGATAAGCTTTCTCAAAGGCTTTCAAGAACTCTTCTGTACGGTTACCGTATTTCTTTTGCAAGAACTCCACCGCTTTTTCTTTAGTCACGGAGCGGAAAGCCGGAACGTATGTGCTCGTAGTAAATTCATGCAAAGTGGTTCCTATCATCAATGGGATATTCTTTGATTGCGCCGGAGCTTGCGGATCGAAAGGCTGTGCAGGAAGCATATCACCCTCTACAGTAGGAGCCCAACCGAAAATAAAAGAAGCTACACCTTCTTTATCTGCTTCGGCACGCACTTTAGTTATTGCCTTTTCGCCGGCTGCAAGTAGTTTCTCGTATGGAAGTTTCTGTATTTCATCTATCTCAGAGGGTTTTAAGCCCAATTCCTCTACCATGGCAGCACCTATACGACGAGAGTATTTTGATTCCATCGTACGAAGCATGGAGCCACTTTGCACAATCGCCTTATGGAACAATCCTTCTGCTGATGGAGTAGCAAGCAAAGTAGACACTTTGCCGCCACCGCCCGATTGGCCGAAAATCGTAACATTGGATGCATCGCCACCAAACGATGCTATATTCTTATTTACCCACTGAAGCGCTGCAACCAAATCAAGCAATCCCGCATTACCGGATTTCGCATACTTTTCACCAAAGGCCGAGAGATCCAAAAAGCCTAGAACATTGAGGCGATGATTTAATGTAACGACTACAACATCTCCTTTCTTTGCCAGATTGGTTCCATCGTAAGAAGGCAGTTCCTGACCGGAACCGGCTGCATAACCACCTCCATGCAACCATACCATTACCGGGCGTTTCTTACAATCGTTTATCCCGGGAGTCCAGATGTTTACCCGTAGGCAATTTTCATCCGGATAGCCGTCGTCCCAATTGAATGCAAAAGCATGTTCATCGCTATACCAACCCATGCGTTTACCTTGCGGGCAAGTAGGACCATAAGTTCGGGAACTACGAATTCCCTCCCATCTGTCGGGAGCCACAGGAGCCATAAACCGTTCGGCTTTGGCGTATGGTATACCTTTATATATATACATGCCATTTTCAATATATCCTCCCACTTTACCCGATTCGGTCTGGACAATAGCTTTGTCCGACGAAGCAATCACCTCTCCTTCTTGTGATATTTGTTTTTCGGCAACTGCCTTTCCTGCACAAGACACAAGAAGCAAAGAAGCAAAAGCCAATGCTGATAAGAATTGCTGTTTCATATACGTATTACATTTAAAGTTTTCACAGTTGCAATATTACATCATTCGTTTTGAAGCTATTTATTCGTTTGTTTTGAAGATTTGTCCGTACGTTTAAAATCACTGTTCTATATGTTCAAATGTTTATCTCTACGTTCAAATAATGCTATTAAGCAGATGATAAGCCAATTTTTATTCCTATTTTCGCAGTGTAGTCACTATGGGAACCGTCCAAAATCTAATTAATTCTAGTAAATGAGAACACTATTTTTGCTAATCCTTTTAGGGTTAATCACCTCCTGCCAACCTATCGATAATGTAAAGGAACAGGAGTTGGAACAACAAAGCCCAGTCATAACCAATGACATATCGAACCAAAAGATAAAAGCTTTTGCCGAAGATGCACAAGGGCACATTTGGATAGGTACTTTTCGCGGACTGAACAAATTCAATGTACACGAGTATCATCAATACTTCTGCACCGACGATTCTCTTGGTTTACCCGACAATCAAATTCAAGATATTCTCCGTGATTCAAGAAATCGTCTTTGGATAGCAACCGTTAATGGAGTATGCCGGTATACCGATCAAGATAACTTCCTACGTATTCCTATAAATTTCAGCAACAAGAACGGACATCAACTGTTGGAGAACAAAGAGGGACGTATTTTTCTAAATGCAGTCGTACAACTTTATGCCTACGATCCCGAGACAGAACAAATTGAATGTGTAATTCCGAACTTCGACCAGCAGCATACCTTCAACGTAAAATGCCATATAGATGCCAATAATAACCTTTGGGCAATCAGTCCATTAGCCATGCGGTGCTATGACTCATCTACCTTGCAACTAAAAGATTCAATCCCCCTAATAGGTTATCCTTATTACTCTTATCTGCATGACGGTAGAGAATTTTGGATAACAGGAAATCACACGATGTCGATCTTTGACATACGAACCCATAGTTTTAAAGAAATTCCCGAAATCATCAGAAAGCACCCGATATTATCATACGCCGATATTGAGTACATACATCCATACGGGAGTAATAGTCTGCTAATGAATACTTCCAAATATGGAATGTTCTGTTACAACTATGTTGAAAGCACCGTCACTCATCAGGACGAAGATGGCTTTCCTTTTGAGATGCCACGCTTCAAGATAAGCAAGATATTTACTGATTCCCAGAAAAACCTGTGGATTGGCTCCATTGACCAAGGGTTTACAGTTCGGTATCATTATAAAGAGCGGTTTAACAACAACAACTATCTTCGCTCAAACATAGAAAACAAATCGGTTATGTCCATAGCCTCGGACAAGGATCAGAATCTATGGATAGCCACACTGATGAACGGAGTATATGTTTATGGAATACAAAACCAGAAGATAGAAATAATAGGAACAGACAAACTCTTCCCACAAGAGAAACAGAAAGCTATTTATGTTAATCAGGTATTTGTAGATGACAGCAACGCTATTTGGATGACGACGTCTAACAGTGAAGTATTCAAATGTCGTTATATTAACGGCTCCCTGCAAATAGAAGCCAAGTACTCTATTTCCATGCCAATGTCCATCACGCAAGACCATAACAAGACTATCTGGATAGGGACAGCCAGCCAGAATATTTATGCCTTACGGGAAGGGGAAAAGGAGTTTCAAGCCGTACCTATTTTCAATGCCCGGTTTACTTTTATCCCAAGTTTGCTCCCACTCAGTGATGGCAATATTTTAGTGGCGGCATTCTATCAACCCATAAAACTTATCAATTCTAAAACCAGAGAGATACAAGACCTAACTATATCTGAAGAAGACTTCAAAGCCTGCATACGCCGTTCCGTACTGATTCCGACGGCCATCTATGAAGATACGCAAGGAGATATCTGGATAGGTACGGTAAGCAATGGATTAATGTGCTACTCGCTTACAACGAAACGAATGAAACCGGTACCCGGCACTGCCTGCCTGGACATTTCGGGCATTGAAGAAGATGCTCAAGGACATTTGTGGGTGAGCACGCAATATGGATTGAGTAAGTACGACCGCACTGTGAATAAGTTCACCAACTATTTCACTGCCGACGGCATCGGCGGAAACCAGTTTTACGACCGTTCTTCATGTCGCCTGGCAGACGGTACGTTGATATTCGGAGGTACTCATGGGCTTACCTTCTTTAATCCTTTGGATGTACCGGCAAAACGAAATATCCCACTCTTGTTTGAAGACCTTAAAATACACAACAAACTGATTCACCCAAGTGAAAGTCAATGTATAGACAGGCATTTGTCTTATAAGCCGGACATTCATCTGAAGCACGACCAAAACAGTTTCAGCATCTCATTCTCAGCGCTGGATTACTGTGAACACGAACGTGTGCATTATCAATACAAGTTGGAAGGTTTTGATAAGTACTGGATTGATGCGCGCAACAACCGGGAGGCTTATTATGCCAACTTACCGGCAGGAGAATACACGTTCAAGGTGAAGATTACAAATAATGATAAAAGTATTGTCGAGGCTGAAAGTTCCATTCTGGTTCATATCTCTCCCGCTCCATGGGCTACCTGGTGGGCATACTGTATTTATATCATTATAGCAGTAAGTATCATCTGGTCACTCGTCAGTGCTTGGTTGCGTATTCGTGCCGAGAAAGCAGTTGCATTGCAAGCCGAACTGGAAAAAGCACAAGAGCAACGTGTAAACAAAATGAATATGAGTTTCTTTGCCAATGTTTCTCACGAGTTCCGTACCCCACTGACTATGATTTCAGGCCCTATTATGCAATTATGCAATAGCACGGCAATCGTAGGTGAGGACAAAAACTTGCTTTACATCGTACAACGTAGTGTGAATAGAATGCTAAAACTTGTAAACCAGTTGATGGACTTCAACAAACTGGAGAACGACACATTAAAGTTGAAAGTTAAACGGGCCGACATCATTATATCTCTGCAACGGTTGGTAGAGATATTCCGGGTAAATGCAAGGAACAAAAGTATCACACTAAATACATACGGATTGGAAGATACATTCTTATTATGGTTGGATGAAGACAAAGTAGATAAGATTTTTGGTAATCTGATGTCTAACGCCTTAAAGTTCACCCCGACCAGTGGAAAAATCAGCGTATGCTTTGATGTTATTAATCGAGAAGAAGCGGAGAAGCTCTTCACTTTACGCAGCTCAGATAAAGATACACAATATATAAAAGTCTCTGTAGCCAATACAGGACAAGATATTCCCGAAGACAAACTGGAAAAGATATTTGAGCGATACTACCAAATGGCTAATTCTACAGAAGGAACTTACAATTGGGGAACAGGTATCGGTCTATACTATGCACGCAGTTTGGCTGAACTTCATCATGGATATTTAAAAGCCTGTAAACCGGAAGAAGGAAGTGGTGCCATTTTTACTTTTATCCTCCCGGTAAACGATGTTTCTTACACGGAAGAAGAGAGAGCTCCCGAACAAAGCAATCAATCGGAAGCATTTCCTTTGTTTGATAAAAAAGCATACCAACCCAATGAATTATCGGAAGGTTCGGAAGAACAAAAAGTCATATTGGTAGTAGATGATGATACAGAAGTAGCCTATTACCTGAAAACATTGTTGTCAACGTCTTATAGGGTTATTTGCCGGTTCGATGCCAACAGTGCGCTTAAAGCCATGAGTGAAGAAGCCCCTGATTTGATATTAAGTGATGTAGTTATGCCCGGAAAAGATGGTTACCAACTTTGCCGTGAAATAAAAGAAGACCTGCAACTCTGCCATATCCCCGTCATATTAGTCACGGCAAAAGCAACCGTTGAGAATCAGGTGGAGGGTTTAAATACCGGTGCAGACGCATACGTTACAAAACCATTTGAGCCAAGCTATCTATTAGCTCTTATCAAATCGCAACTCAACAACCGGGAAAAAGCGCGCACCCTTTTAGGAAAAGCCACGCAAACGGACAACATAGAGGAAAATATACTTTCCCCACAAGATAATGCCTTTATGACGGACCTGTACCGACTCATGGAAAATGAACTCTCCAATCCGGAACTGGACATTGCCCGCATGACAGAGTTACTTAAAATATCGCGTACCAAATTCTATTATAAAGTAAAAGGTCTGACTGGTGAAAATCCAAGTGTCTTCTTCAAAACCTATAAGTTGAACCGTGCGGCAGAGTTAATAGCGGAGGGCAAATATACAGTTTCTGAGATTGCTGATATGACGGGATTCAATACGCTTTCTCATTTCTCCAAAAGCTTCAAGAAGCAATTTGAAGTGACACCTAGTGAATATCAGAAATCATAGTCTCAAATACGCCTACGTTGCTTCGATTCTTCCTCACCGGGGAACGCCTCCTTTCCCGGTGAGGAGCAAGGTGTTCCCCGGTGAGGGACAAATGCGACCTATTTGAACCGATAGTTCAAATTAATTCGTTACATTTGCATCATTCTTAAATAATAAATCCCATGGCACACCGTCTGAATACTAACAAACAGTTCATGATAGGCAACGGCATACTGGCTTTTGCCGTGATTTTCGTAGTTGTAATCTTCGTTTATATGAGTATGCGTTTACAGCAACAGAAGAATGGCGAACGCAATTTTATGGAAACATACACCATTACTCTGACGAAAGGCTTTGCAGGTGATTCACTTTCTCTACTGATTAATGACAGTGTACTGGTAAATAAGAAAATTGCCGAAGAGCCTTTCACCATAGAAGTGAAACGCTTCGCCGAACAAAGTGCATTGATGATAGTAGACAATGCAACTGAAAAGCTCTCCTTATTCGAATTAAGCGAAAAAGGAGGAAAATACAGATTTGAAAAAGAAAACGGAGAAGTAAAGCAGTTGGCTCAAGAATAAAGCAACCTCCAGGAGACTACTCCGCTTTGAAATAGAACTTATGCTTCAATGACTTGCCCGGCATCTTAAACGTAAGTTCTATAAAGTTTTCTTCGTCATCCAGACAATCTTCGCTGCTGTAGGTAATCAGAATTTCTTCTCCACGGGGAATAGCCTTCAACTGTGAAGCACAATTAGATGTCAGTTTGGGCATAACGGAAGTCGTGATTCTTTTCCCATTCAGATACAAAGTCACCAAACAAGCATCTTTTGCATTTGCTTTGCTTTCTGCGGTAATGGATGCAGGCAATTTACGATAATTTTGCAACACACCTTCTGCCCATTCGCGACGTGTTTTATCAAAGAAATATTCCACAGCAGGATTCATCTTTGTAATACATTGATCGATCTCTTCTACCAAAGTTATATCAGATATATGGATTTCCATACTCTTTATCAAGTCTTCCATTTCACGATCCTGCTTCTCAAACTCAGCAATCAAGGCTTTATGCTGACTTTCAGGAAAAGGATAGCGTATAGCATAACAATAGGTAATCTTTCCACTTTTCTTTTCCTGACGCTTTTCCCAATAAGAACCATCAACCTTTGATAAAGAAATCCCTTTGATAAACGGCAAAGAAGCCGCTTTGGTAGAGCCTTCCGCCGTATAACGATCTACAAACTCGGTAATGCGGTCACCATTCCCGGTAACTTGGTTTACAGTGTGGGAGTCTGAAAACTCGATATTCTGTGCGATAGACTGTATAATCTGCCGCTTTATACTCTCCAAACATTGCTGACGGGCTTCTTCCATGTTGCCAGCTTCGGCAGAAGCCACCATATAGCCCGATTCAGCAGATTCATACCACAACGGGGCTTTCTTGTCGCTCTTCTCAACTACTTTATATTGTTGGGCAAACAACATTGTGATACCGAAGCCAAACAGTGCGGCAGTAGTGAGGAAAATTCGAAGTAATTTCATCATTCATTTCCTCCTTCTTGGTTATTATCTTCAGCCGATTCAACGGGTGTCTTGGCGGCAGCTTCTGCAATACGCTTGCGGGCTGTGCGGATGAAGCGAACAAAAGCGCGGTCGGTCACCTTAATCTGAGAGATTAGAGCAGCAACAGCTTGTTCTTCGCCTTCAGTGGTATCACCTTGCACCTCAATGGTTACTGTAGCATACATACTTCCATCTTCCCGGTTACGGGCAGTCAAAGAAAGTTCTCCGGTGACCAGTATCACGTTTCGTACTAAACCTTCCGTACGTTTTGTTTCTCCAAGAACCAACTCCGGCTGAATCACATAAACGTTGCTCTTCGATGCAGTTCCTGCATTATTCCGGGCCAGTATTTGTTCCACTTTCAACTTTAACGCCTCGGCACTTTTCTGGCTTAGCCCTTTCTGAACTGGAGTGCCGGCTATAAAGTGGATGCTCTCCTGTGCTGCCATTCCCAAAGAAAGCACAGCAAACAACGCCCATAAAATGATCTTGTTTTTCATTGTCCTACAGTTTACTTGATTGTGATAGTCAATCCCTGCCCCATGGTAACCACAGAAGCCACATAATCTCCCCCAAGTATTTCATCGAGGAATTTCTTTAGTTCGGAACTAAAGTGGGAAATGGTATAAGCACGTCCTTGCGCTTCGTCCCAAATAGGTACTTGCATAGAAATATCAATCACTTTGTCGTTGCTGCGACTCATATCATATACACCATTCAAAGAATGGGTTTGCAACCAGTCTTCCAACACTTGTTTAAAGTCATTATCTCCACCGGGTGTGGGTTGTTCGAAGTCCCAATCGGTTACAGATTTGGAGAGCACCATTTGAATGGCCATTTCACGACCGTTCTTCACGATGTCATTAAAAGAGGCCTGCAATTTGGTAAAGAACTCTTCTTTGGTTTTCTTCAGCGCATAATCGGTCAGCTTTACAGTATCAGTTGTCATGTACTTGCCACTCTGAAAGGTTGCACTTGCCAGATTACCTGCTGTCTGAAGTTCGGTAGCACTCAGTTCAAGTGTCACTTCGCTCTGACGATTCGGATGGGTGGTTGCTATGGCTTTTGCAGTCACAATAATGTCGGCACCCATGTTTTGTATCATCTTCGTTGTAGCATCGGACTGTGTACCGGCAGTCAGAACATCATTCCTTTTAGCCCGTTTCAATTGGGCTATAAAGTCTTTAGTCTTATAGCCACGGGTACTGAATTCACTTGTCATCTTACTCACGGCATAGCTCAACATCTGATTGTGGTCAAGAATAGTGCGTACATCCTCCCCTTCTTTTGTATAAGGAACCACCGTCACAGTAGGCAATTTCACCTGATTACTGGCATTGCCTACCGCCATTGTGAGATTAGTCTGTACTTTATTCCGATTCAGATCTTTCTGTAAAGCATCAAAGAGTATAGTTACATCAACCGTTGCACGATAATTCTTTCCGACTTTCACCGTGTTCTCAGTTTCTGTGTAATCTTTCACAAAAACGGAGTAACGTCCTTCATCAAAAAATCGACGATCATAATCAGGCTTAGCAGTTGCAATTAGCGGATTGCCATTGTTCACTCCTTCTATCCCCGTATAGAACAGAGTATAGAAAGCGGATTTCAGAGCCATAGGCACAGCCTCTTTCTTTTTCTCGGCTACGCCTGTAGAGTGAACAGAGAGTGTATTTCCCTGCTGTTGCAAGAAGGTGACTTCGCTGGAATAATTCTGTGCATGCACACCCACAGCCAGAAACATCCCCAAAAGGAGCATCCAATAGCATTTCATAATTGTAGATTTATTAATGGAACAAACCACCCATCAGTGTCTGCTCACGTGAGACGATCATTATAGTTTGCCCGTCATTGATGGCCTGCATGATTTCTTCTCCACCCTTCTGGACTTTGCAAAGAGAAATATCTTCTCCTTCAACGGTTTTTGTTGTGAGACGTCCGATTTCCTTTTTAGCAGTTCTGCCGGCAACTTCACGCGCTACATAAACAGTGAATTTTTGCGCTTCTTTCACGCCATGCATAGATCCCAAATTAATATAAACTTCTTCGGCTTTTCCTTTCTTTTCAGTATTTACCTCAAGAATCGTTCCTTCTATTTTGAAGTATTCATCTACAAAGTCACGCATACTATGCACAGCGTAAGTAATGGTATTAGCGATGGCTTCTTCCTTATTGCCTCCTCTACCACCAGTCAGCCCAGCATGTTGTATAGTCTTTGTTCCTATTAAAGTGCCATTTTGAGATTTGGTAACTTTCAACGTATAGGTAATCGAACCATCATAATAACCTTTACCCTCACTATCTTTCTTCCAAGTGGATGTCATGGAAGATACTTGTCCGGTGATAATATATTGAGCACCTAATTCGTTCATCGCAGAAAGGCGGTCCATTTCGTTATCCTCACCTGCTGAAATATTCTCAGATGACCGTCGTTGTGCCTCGATACGTAGTGCATCTTGTGCATCCACATCAATAAGAATAACACGATCCATCTTCTGTATACCTTCAATCACACTATTGCGTAGACCTTCTACCCATGCAAAAGGTGCATTGCTCGAACGACGAAAGTAATCAATAAATACAGTGGGTTTCCCTTTAGGCTCATCAAAACTTTGAGCATATCCTGCTGCTACATAGCATAAACAGAATAATATTAATAGAATCTTTCTCATAAATAGTGCTTGACTTTTAATTATCTGAATATCTGTTTGATTTAATTTTTCAAAAATAAACATTTATTATCAGCCCGCAAAAGTGTTGACGTTTATTAACTCAAAAAAGAAGACAAGAGAGTTATCATGAAAGCATCAGATAGTAGTACGATATTGTTTCAATTCATCCCGCAAAGCTTGCGCTTTTCCATCGGTCAATTGGTTCAACAAAGCCCAAAAGCGTTCTCCATGATTCATCTCACGGGTATGAGATAACTCATGTAACAGGACGTAATCAATCAAATGCTTGGGCAATAAAACCAAGAAATAGGAAAGATTGATATTACCACGACCGGAACAACTTCCCCAACGTCCGCTACTAGAATTAATCTTCACACTTTTATAAGGAAGGTTATGCCGAGTGGAAAGCATATATAGACGGGGAGGAAGAATAATCTTTGCATTTCGCCGTAACGCCTCTTCAATTACTTTATGTAGCCAATCCTGCAATGCCTCATCAGAAAAATCGGCATCAGGAGGACATATAATCTGCATCTCGCCCAGTTCGGAACGGGATAGAAAGCGCTCCCGTTGACCACTAACAAGGCTTAGTTTAAAGAATTCCGTATCAATCCGGTAATTCAAATCGATTAACGGACGCACTTGTTTTTGTTTGGCAGTTTTCAGGCGGGGACGTAACTCTTCAATAGCATTTTTCAGTTCTTTCATTGAGGTGCCGGGAGGCACAGTCACAAATACCCCATCCTCTTTTGTACGGAACGTCAGGCGCCGTGCCCGACTATTCACCCGAACAAACAAACGGCCAAGTTCCTCATCTTCTATAATGTGTTCTGATTCCATTGAATTCTCTATGAATGAACAAAAGAACAAAGATTTGACCGAAAAAACAAGTAATTGCCTCCTAAAAGCGAACGGAGTGTCCGAAAACGAACACTCAGCAATTACAATTAACTGCACATAATCAACACTTTACATTTATGGCACAAATATTGAATATTATAGGCGGATTAAACTTTCTTTCAAAAAAGACACTCGATCATGCAACTTTTTGGAAACTGTTTACGTCTAATAGATAAATGCTAAATCATAAAAACAAATGAATATGAAAAGTTTAACAACATTCATCGCAATCGCTTTTTTAGCGTTCAGTACTACAGCTTGTTCACAACAACATACGTACAGCTCCGGAGGTCTCTTCGGAGGTAAAACCGTTAAGGGCAGCAAGAACTTTGTAACCAAGAACATCAAAGTAGAAAACTTCGAAAAGATCAGTGTCGCTGGTAGCCAAGATGTAATCTATAAACAGAAACAGGGTGCTCCAAGTCTGGAAATTTATACTTCCGACAATATTGTTGATTTGCTCGATATCCAGGTAAAAGGCAATACGCTCGTTATCGGATTCAAAAAAGGAGTAAATGTTTCATACGACAAACTCGAAGTACGTGTCACTTCTCCTAATTTAACAGGTGTTTCAGTGGCCGGTTCAGGCGATTTCAATTTTGCCAACGGATTGAAAAGCCAAGATGACCTTTCTCTCAGTGTTGCCGGTTCGGGCGACATCAAAGGAGCAAACATCGGTTGCAATAATATGAAAGTTTCCATTGCAGGATCAGGTGATATAAATACCAGCTCTATCTCTTGCAATAGCTTGAAAACATCGGTTGCCGGCTCGGGTGACATGAATATTAAGGATATTACAACTAGCAATGTTGAAGCAAGTATCGCAGGCTCCGGTACTATCCTGTTGAGTGGTAAATCACAAGAAGCCTCATACTCTATCGCCGGTTCGGGCGATATCTTCGCAGACGGTCTGGAAGCCAAGAATGTAAATACCTCCATTTCAGGTTCAGGCGACATTAAATGTTTCGCTACTGATTTTCTGAAAGTTCGTACCAGTGGAAGCGGCAGCGTAGGTTATAAAGGCGAACCGCAACTGGACATTCCGAAGAAAGGATTATATAAACTATAAAGAAATTGCATTAACTTTGGATTAATAAATAGAAAACCTAAACTAGATTCTCTCTAATAAATTACCTATAGAAAGATGATTTCTAAAAAATGGCAAAAGGCTTCCGTGAGGAAGCCTTTTGTTCGTAAAACACTCTCTACCACCGGAGAGTAAAATCAATCAATTAATAAAATGTCTGTGGTATATTTTACTTATCAACATTCAGGATACCTGATTCACTATCACTGTTATTGATACGTTTCTTCGATGATTTGTAGCTCTTGCCAAACTCAAAATTATAGTTAAGCCGCAAAACAAACATTTGACCGAGTTCCTTAGCATATGTCCACGAAGAGTTGGGAGCAACCTTACTGATCCGTTCTTTTCCAGTTTTATAGTTATTGGTAAATGGGAAAAGTGCACCAACTCCTAACTGAAACTGTTTATGGGTATAAGTAGCCATGAATACAGTCTTATTCTCACCTTTGTAAATGGTCTCTCCAAACAATTCATTTTTATTCTTGCTATACTGCCCTATCAATGAAAACTTTTTATAATTAAGTATTCCCATCAAATTATAATAGAAACAGTTATAGGTATGGGTGTAGTCATTTCCATTAGACCAGTATCGTGCAAACCCGCCTTCAGCACTCAGAGTAAGGAAATTCTCCAGGTTACCCACTTTCAATCCACGGAGTACAAAAGTAGGTCCCAACAGAAATGCTTGCATGGATCGTTGATTCTCATCCATTATAATAATCTTATCGCCTTCAGCAAAGACACTCTCCATAATAGCATCCTTCCGATACAGATGTCTCACATTCAGCATAAAAATAAAGGCCTTTTTCATATACGAGTAGTTCAGTGTATTGTTATAGGTACTATAGGTCTTCAAAGACGGATTTCCACGCATAATCTGAATGGTATCGATGGGCTGCTCCACATCGGTAAGTGCACTAAGCGAAGGGATGGAAGGCTCTACATTGAAACGGTAGTTGATATTACCGTTCTTATGGGGTGCAAAGTTCAATCGTACAGTAGGTGTAAATGTATAATAAGTATGCTTTTGCCCTCCTTCTTCAAAATAAGAACGGGTAAGACCGGCACTGACGCCATAGCTTACTTTCTTAATATTTCCCTGTATTTCTGCAAAAGCTGATGACTTGGCTTGATTCATCTCGGAGGTCATGGGTGAAGAACCTGCATACTTATTCTCGGCATACATCTGATAATGGCGCAAACCGGCACTGAAGGCCAATGATTTAAACTTTTTATCATAGATTGCTTCACCGATAATAGAACGTTTATTTCCTGTCACATCTGTTTCAATAGCGGCCAAAGTTTTGTCCTGAGTAGTATATTCACTGTACTGCCTGTTAGAAGTAGAATGAATCAGCGTACCAGTTACATCAAAAGTCAATGTCTGGTCGTGCGGTAACATACGTTGATAATACACATCAAGAGAAGGCGTATAGCTGAACTGCTTGTTATGCAGTTTAGAGAGAATATAACTATCAGTATTAGATGCGTCATAAAGTTTATTTGACTGATCCAAGAAAGGAGCATCATTTATACTGTTACGGAATGTCACGTTCAGCATATATTTATCAGGTTCGGAAAGATTGTACGAGAGGTCAACATTGTGATCAAAATGTTTGCTCTTATCGTTTATACCTTCTTGTACACGGTGTATAGTCTTGTTATCCAAGTGATATTCTTCCGTCATATCCGTACGTGTTTTCTTGAATCCTCTGTCATTCAAGTTATAAAACACTCCCCACTGTGATTTTTTATAGTTGTATTTGGCAACCACGCTATTTTCTCCAAACAGCATTTGAGGAGAGTTTAGCGTTTGTATATTCACCAATCCACCTGATTCGCGTTGGCGCACAATAATATTGACTACTGCGCCCAAGCTACTGTCACCATAACGTTCTCCCGGATTCTCGATAAACTCTATTCTTACGATATCTTTGGGTAACAAAGCTGCCACTTCGGTGGAGGTAGCAACAATACCATTGATGCGAGTCTGTACGGAAGCACCATTGGCTTCCATACTTTTATTTATTGAATTTACCTGCAACCGTGGAATAGAAAGATTCAGCATCAAGTCGTATGGATTATAGGCGTTCTTCATTGCCGCACTCGTGGGAACAATCACCATTCTATCTACTTTCTGCGTGATGCTATTCCCCGAAACAACGACCTCATTCAGTGAAACTGATGCCTCTTGCAAAAGGATATCACCCATCTGAATAGTACCATGGGGATTACTTATTACGATTTGTTCACTGTTATAGCCGATATAAGACACTTTCAATAAAAGATCGGAACCAGCATTCACCTTCAGTGAGAACTTCCCTTTACTACTTGTTGTACCTCCGGTAATAAAAGTAGAATCGGGTAAAGAAACAACCGCTACATTTACATATTCAATAGCTCGATTATTATTATCAACTACTGTGCCCTCCACTTTAACTGTTTGTGCTATTGCTGTAATATTCACCAGCAATATCAATATATTTATTATAAATACTTTTTTCATAATATGATTTTCTATACGTAAATTATCATGTTTATTTCTTCAAAGCCTCTTCA
>NZ_JASLER010000084.1 GCF_030151085.1 Bacteroides sp.
AACACAATGGAGAACCCAATTTAAATAAAACCCAATAATACACTAAAATTCAATTCGGATCGCACAAAAACATATTCTAAAATTAAATATAAAATCAAAAAAACAACCCGTCCCCATAACTCTTCCCCCCCCACTTCTAGTTATTTTCAGGATATATTTACTTAGAGAATCTGTAATCTCCCGATCCTACTTCAATTTCAGTATATTCTTCCGTTTCAGATACTTGGCGAACACCTTTCTGTTCTTTCGTTTTTTGATTCACATTGAATGCTTTAGGTATACGAACAATGGCAGAAGTATTACCCGGAATGGAGATTTCCCAAGATAGTTTTCCGTCTTTATTAGTCCAGTCACTCTTTATCTCACCGTATGCAGATTGATAGGAAGCGTTTACGTGGGGAAGCCCTTCGGGAAATAGCGGGGCCATCAATATCTTCTTGAATCCGATAGCATCCGGTGCGCATTTTATTCCTGCGAGGTCTTCGTAATACCAAATCAGCAAGTCGCCCAATAGCATAACATGGTTGGCGGAGTTCATGGCAGGATCGGCTGTATTACCGTTCCATAACTCCCAAATGGTGGTAGCGCCATTCTTTATCATATATCCCCAACTTGGATAGGTTTCGTTGGTGGCAATCTTGAGGGCGAGATCGGTACGTCCACGTTCGGTTAATCCACGCATGAGGTGTTGGATGCCGAGTACGCCGGTACTGACATGTCCGTTGAAATCTTTCTCGGTCTTTTCGATGATGTTGGCGAAAACTTTCTCCTGATAACCATCGGGCACTAACCCCAAACGAAGTGAGAGTATGTTGGCTGTGACAGTGTTGTTACCGTATTGTGCAGTTTCTTTATTGAAGAAGCGGTTGTTATAAGCCTCTTTCATCTTGGCGGCAAGTTCTTCGTAGCCTTGAATATCGGCATCTTGACCGCAGATACGGGCAAAGTTTGCCATCTTTTTCAGCAAATCATAGTAAACGGTAGTACTTAGAATGGCACCGTCTGTTTTGCGGGCAGGGTCTTGAGAGTGGATAAGCTCCATCTTTTCAGGCGGCATGCACCAGTCGCCGTATGTATCTTTAGTGATGATATAGTCCTTCATGGAGACTTCCTGAATGCGATTCATCCAGCGTTTCATGGCAGGATAGTGGGCTCGGATGCTGCTGTCATCACCATATTGGCGGTAGAGCATGTCGGCTACACAGAAGAAGGCGGCAGGCCAGGTCACATTGTCGGAGTAGAGTTGCCAGTAAGCAGGTGAAACGTCGGAGATGCTGCCTTCAGGAGTCATGGAGTCTTCAATGTCTTGCAACCATTTGTTGTAGAGTTGGGAGTTATCCAGTAAGAAAGCTTCTCCGTAAGCTCCGGTAGTACGGTCGCCCAACCAGCCGAGACGTTCGTCACGTTGCGGACAATCCGTAGGCATGCCACGATAGTTGCCGCGAATGCCCCAGAAGGCGTTCTTGTGGAGTTGATTGAGTAGAGGTTGTGAGCTTTCGAAGTTGCCGGTGGTTGCCATTTCATCGTAAAATACTTCGCCTGTGAAATCCTCAACGGCGGGTTGATAATCCAATCCGGAAACTTCTACAAAGCGGAAACCATGATAGACAAAAGAAGGATGCCAGTTGAAATCGCCGTCACGGGCAGGGGTATAAATATCCGTCACTTGTGCCGAACGAAGGTTATTGAGGTAAAGGGAACCGTCTTCTTTGAGCAGTTCGGCAAAAACCATCTTGATGGGTTGTCCTTCTTTTCCTTTCAGATGAACTTTGAGCCAGCCTACCATGTTCTGTCCCATGTCTACCAAGTATTTTCCGTCGGGGCGGGCAGTGATAGAGATGGGCTTCACAGTATCTTGTATGCGGATGTTGGGAGCTTGTTGAGTGGTTAGTTCGCCTGCCGGGGTGGGCATGATGTCGACGTTTTTCCATTCAGCGTCATTAAATCCGTTCTTGTTCCAGCCTTCCATTTCGAGGCGGGCGTCGTATTCTTCGCCATCGAATTCATTGTTGGCAACGATGGGACCTTTGGAGGTTACTTTCCAAGATGTATCAGTGAGGAGGGTGGATTGAGAGCCGTCGGCATATTCCAGTTTCAGTTGGGCAAGAAGGCTGGGAAGACCGAAGGTAACCATACCGGGGTTGCGCATGGCAAGATAGCGGCCGTTGCCAACAATGATGCCGAGCGTGTTTCCGGCTTTCTGGATGAGCGGAGTTACATCATACGTATTATAATAAACGCGTTTGTTGTACATAGACGGTATGGGAGCAAAGATGTCTTCGCTGATTTTCTGCCCATTCAGGTAAGTTTCCGAGCTTCCTAGTCCTGAGATGTAGAGGGTTGCTCTTTTAACCTCTTTGTCTGCGGTGAATTCTTTTCTGAAATAGCGGGCGGCAAGACGGGTCTTTTGATTCTTGTCGTCGCCCAGTCGCTCATTAGGGTTCGAAAGGGTATCTTCACCTATCCAGTTCGCTTTCCAGTCGGCAGGATTCAATATGGCCATCGACCATTGAGCGGGTTCGCTCCAAACTGTTTTTCCTTGGTTGGTAGTGATTTGTACACGCCAGTAATAAGGCTTTTCGGATTCTAAATCCTTTCCTGAGTAAGGTATTAGAATGGACTGGTCAGAGGAGACGGTTCCCGAATCCCAGTATAAATTCTTCCCTTGTGCCAGTTCTTCGGGTGAGGTGGCTACCTGTATTTGGTAGGCAACCTGTGTCAGGTCCGGTTGTTTTGAACTGATCTGCCAGGAGAAACGGGGTTGTGTTAGATCAATGCCCATCGGGTCTTTTTTCATTTCCAGACGTAGATTCTTTACTTCTACTTGTCCGGTAGGAGCACAACTTACCAATCCCCAAAGAAGGGCGATTGTAAGAAACAATGTCGTTTTGTTCATCTTGTAGTGATTTACGGCGTTAACAATAGGATTACTAAATTCCAAAGTAAGCGCTTTTTTAGGATTCTATCACTGAACAAAATGATTTTCTTCTTCTACTTTTTGATATAGAATACCTCGAACGTTACCAGCACTCCTTTATGATCAGTGGGCCATACGCCTTTGGGTAACAGAAATTTGTCTTTACCCTGCTCTGCAGTGCGTTTGCTTTTTACGATACTTCCTTGTGGACCAAAGATCACAGCATCTTTCAGTTTGATGGCCGGATGCGGATAGTAGAATACATAGTCTATCCGGTCGCGCTCGTCAGACTTTGGTGTCCACGTCAGTTTATCCACGGCTACAAGCGGATTGTCGGCGGGGAAAGTGAAACCCGGATAGCTCAATACATCGGGATACAATGAACGATAGGTATCGATGAATCCGGCATTGTCTAATAATAAAGGTACTGTCCAAGGGATGATGAACCCGTTATGATCATACAAGTCTTTTGTTTCACGAATCCAGTCGAGATGTGAGGGTTCATTGAAATCTCCACCTAAAATGACAATTGTTCCTTCTTGAATATCTTTCTGAGCTGCGGCAATAAAATCACGGATAGCATCGTCACGGAGTGAAGCATCGTTTACTTCTAAAATCTCCCGTACAGTTTGTGGGATAGGGATCTCCTTCCAAGTAGAACCATCGTAGCCACGTACATTATAATATGCATCATTCAAATAATCCAAATGTGCGGTGTAGATAGCAATCTTATGCCCTTTGATGTGGCTGGTCAGCTTGTAGATACTTCCATGATCATCTTTTTCAGGATATATAGTCAGCGAATCGGTGATGGGGTGGTGGCTCAGCAGACCGGTGTCATAGCTATAGAAGGAATAGTAAGTTTCGCCTTTCTCCCTGAGAGATTGCACAATGCGGTCGCAGAAGCGTGTATTGTGATAGTTGCGTACTTCGCTAAAAGTTACAAAGTCGGGTTTGAGACGGACAATCTCGTCTACAATGGCCTCATATCCACCGGGGACTTTTGTCCCTTCTTGCCAGATGTTCCATTGCAATACAGTAAATTCTCCTTTTTCCTGGCTTCTGCCTGCAATAGATGCTAAGAAAAGCATGCATAGTAAAATCAGTTTTTTCATAACGATGTTTAGAATTGGTTGAGTGGCAAAGGTAATACTTAATTTTTTAATAACTCAAATTGTATCTAAACAGTTAAAATAGCGGGTTTATTTTGTACTAATTACAGTTTGCATTATCTTTGCACCCGAAAATGAAATGTGGAGAGATTTGAGTAGCTTGCAACCACAGAAAAAAATGCTAAAACAACATCCTTTTCTGACGGCTTTTCCGCCGCGGTGCCTCTACTCAATAGTGCTTTCCCGCATGCCTCATTTTTTAATTTCTAATTCTTAATTTTTAATTGAAAATGGGATATTTATTCACATCCGAATCGGTGTCTGAAGGACACCCCGACAAAGTGGCCGATCAAATATCGGACGCTGTGCTTGACAAACTGTTGGCATACGACCCCAGTTCGAAAGTAGCTTGCGAAACTCTGGTAACTACCGGACAGGTAGTGCTGGCTGGAGAAGTGAAAACCAAAGCGTACGTTGACCTCCAACTCATCGCACGTGAAGTAATCAAGAAAATCGGCTATACCAAAGGTGAGTATATGTTCGAGAGCAATTCGTGCGGCGTATTGAGCGCTATCCATGAACAAAGCCCCGACATCAACCGTGGTGTAGAACGCCAAGACCCTATGGAACAAGGTGCCGGCGACCAAGGTATGATGTTCGGTTATGCCACCAATGAAACGGAAAACTACATGCCGCTTTCACTGGATCTCGCTCACCGCATCTTGCAAGTACTGGCTGACATCCGTCGCGAAGGTGTAGACATGACTTACCTCCGTCCCGATGCTAAGAGCCAGGTAACCATTGAATATGATGATAACGGAACTCCCGTCCGCATTGATACGATTGTAGTTTCTACCCAACACGATGATTTTGTTCAGCCTGCCGATGATAGCGAGGCTGCACAGCTCAAAGCTGACGAAGAGATGCTTGCTATTATTCGTCGTGACGTCATCGAGATATTGATGCCGCGCGTCATTGCCTCCATCAGCGCCGAAAAGGTGTTGGCACTGTTCAATGATAGCATCACTTACCATGTCAATCCTACCGGTAAGTTCGTTATTGGCGGACCTCACGGCGATACTGGTTTGACCGGTCGTAAGATTATCGTAGATACATACGGTGGTAAAGGTGCTCACGGTGGTGGTGCTTTCTCCGGTAAAGACCCCTCGAAAGTAGACCGTTCCGCCGCATACGCTGCCCGTCATATTGCCAAGAACTTGGTTGCTGCCGGTGTGGCAGACGAGATGTTGGTACAGGTGAGCTATGCTATCGGTGTGGCACGTCCTATCAATATTTATGTCAATACTTATGGCCGCAGCAACGTAAGCATCAGCGATGGTGAGATTGCCCGTAAGATTGACCAACTGTTCGATCTTCGTCCTAAAGCTATCGAAGACCGCTTGAAGTTGCGCAATCCTATTTATCAGGAAACTGCCGCTTACGGTCACATGGGACGCGAACCGCAGACCATTATCAAACACTTCAAGTCACGCTACGAAGGCAACAAGGATGTAGAGGTTGAACTCTTCACTTGGGAAAAACTGGATTACGTGGATAAGGTGAAAGCTGCATTCGGACTAGCCTGATTTGTATAAATAAGTAATCAGCATAGCTTTACAGCTATTTATATAGGAAGCCACCCACTCCATTCTGCTACCGCAGAGGGGAGGGGTGGCTTCTTTGTTGTTAGGGTTGATTCCACCTATTCTTGTTTTGGTCAAAGCCTCTTCCGGTCCCTAGCAATTCCCTGTTTTCTCCGCTTCTATAGCGAGGGGGGATATAGGGAGTAGGTACGGAGCAGGTACGGAGCGGGTACGGAGCAGGTAGGGAGAGAGTTAAATTGGTCATTTTATCGGATTTATATAAGATAGTTCTATTCCCAACTATTGCTGTTCGCTAAATCTTTTTGGGTGATAAAAATAAAGATGCCGGTTTCCACCCTTGGTTAGTCAGGGGGACTTTTGATACTTACTATCGAAACGTTAATGAATAAAGTCGCTGATTAAGTATCTTATATTCATTGACAGAGTGTTTTTTATACTAAATTCTTTACCTTTGTGGTTATCAAGCCTAAATACTATTATTATGAAACATATACTGTTTTTATTCTCTTTCCTATTAGTAGTCTTACTTATGTGTTATTCTTGCAGAAGAGAGATTGCCCCTACTCATTCTGTGCTTTTAACTGCCGATTCTTTGATGTGGTCTGATCCTGACAGTGCTTTGTTACTATTAGAACAGATATCCGAACCTCAGCAATTGGAAGGAGCTGACTGCGCCTTGTATGCTTTATTGATGACGCAAGCACGATATAAATGCTGTATATTGTTGGAGAATGATTCCTTAATACAGATAGCGGTGAAGTATTATAAAAAAGGTAATGAAAAAGAACGTTTAGCTAAATCTTATTTCTATATGGGATGTGTTCATGTAGAAAAGAAAGAACTGGCGGAGGCAATTGAATTGTATTTGAAATCCTTGAGATTGATACAGCCAAAAAAGGATGCAATATTTGTAGCAATGGTATATAGTCATTTAGGGAATTGCTATAATGAACAAAACTTAAAGCATAATGCAAGGGAAATGCATAAAAAGTGTTTTGAAATATGTGCTCAAAAGGATTCTGTACGTGCTTGTTATGCTTTAAATGACATTGGAGATACATTCTTAGATGTTAATCACCTGGATAGTGCATTGTATTATTATAAACAATCACTAAAAATTGCCCAAACTTTACATAACTCTGATTTATTATCTATAATATATAGTGATATGGCGGCAGTTTGTAAAGAACAAAATAATAATTTTGAGGCAATTGACTATGTTTCAAATGCATTAGCTTATTCGTTGTCAAAAGAAGATTATCTTTTAGCCTGTTCAACTAAAGGTGATATTTTGGATTGTTTAAATAATGGAGATTCCGCTGTTTATTATTGGAGTATAGGAGCAACATCTTCTAATATTTATGTTAAATCATCTTCATATAATTGTTTGAATCGAGAATATAAGAAGAGGAAAGATTGGGAAAAGGCTACACAGTATGCTGACTCCTTCTTTATATACTATGATTCTATCCGAACAATGAACAATCGTGCAGAACTTGACAAACTGTTGGATAATCATCTGGTAGAATTGCATAAACAGAAGCTATCTGTTCGAAATCAACAAATAACTGTTTGTTTGATAATCCTCTTTTTATTTCTTGCATTCACTTTAATAGTATTATACTTGTGGAGGGATGGAAGTCGTAAGAAGAAATTTATGGTTCTACAACAGCGATTAATGGAAAGTCGTGCTAAAACGCTGCTTTTAAATGAAATATCTGAGGATACAAGTATTCCTAATACCAAAAGCGGAGGACTAAACGAGTTGGAAGAAGAACGGATTCAAATTAGTATCACTTTGTTTCGAGCAACCCAAGGGTATAAAAAACTTAATGAGCTTGAAAAAGCTACACCTAAAGTACGTATCAGTTCAGCTAATATTTATAGGCAAATTATAGCCAATGATATTAGAAAAACATTTGCTTATGTCATGGAAGATTTGAAACATTATTGTCCGGCTTTAACTAATGATGATCTATTTTATTGCATACTATCCTTGTTCCAATGTTCAAGAGATGTCATTATTGATGTAATGGATGTCTCGGCTGATGCTATAAAAACACGAAAAAGCAGAATCAAAAACAAAATGGATGCTGAACTCTTCAATAGAGTATTTAGAACTTGATATTCATTATGTTATGCTTGCTATTATCGCTTTTGTAATTTAGTATTGTTACCGTTGCAATCTTGATTGTTACCATTGTTACCATTATTCCTTTGGGCGGATACAGAAATATTGGCTTCTTTGTTGTGTCTAATATTTTTAATAATGAAAGCTATGAGAGGAGTATTAATCTGGTTATTTATTTTTGTGTCAATAACTGTAAGTGCAGTGGCTAGTGGTAACAAGAGGATAGATTTGGATAAACATATTACTACTGTGCCGCATAAAGGACAACGTTCCTTAGATATCTTAGAAGTTTCAGCATTTTTTAATTCGAACAATGAATCTATACTAATCATCAATGAAGGTGAAAGTGCGGATATTAGTATATCAATTATTGATACTTTGGGGGCTAATTGTGTCTGTTCTGAAAAATTCACTGCTATAAAAGATATAGAATTGAACTTGTCAGGTCTGTTGAGTGAGAATAATTTGTATCGCTTAGAAATCACTATTGGCGATATGGTCTTTTATGGATATTTCAATCTTTAATTTAAAGCTTGTGGTGCAGCGTAACCACACGATAAACATGAGAAAACAATTATTATTTGCCTTTTTAGGCACGTTAGCTTGCTATTCGTGTAGCAATAGCTATGATTTACTAGAGAATGATTTGGAGCTTGCTAAGGTGTCTGCTGATTATGAGCTGACCACTAGGGCAATTAGTGAAGAAACTGATACAGCTAAAATTGAAACAATAGCTGATGAACAGACTATTCAATCTGTGATGAATGAGTATGAGCAGGAGTTGATGAATAGGCAATCTGTAGCTAAAGAAAGAGTGATGAGGACTGCTTATGCTACGACAACTAATGTTGTAGGAGTTTTTAAAGTTGGTTCATGTGGTACCTATAAGGAATTGACACTTTATATTGATGCTGAAGATTCTAGACAGAATTCAAAGACTACAGGCTCGGTAGGAGATTCTTTTGTAGATAGTAATGGCAATGTTCATTTTAAATTTTGTTTAACAGAAGCAGACCGGTATTATGCCGGAGGGGTTTTTCTTGTCGATCATATAAATTATAGTCAGTTTGGTGGAACAATGGATATACTTGTTCGTTATCATGATTGCGATGATAAACATACTGATAATAATATAAGAGGTAGTAATGATCCTAATTATCAGTCTATTGAGGATTTGGGAGGATATACTGTAGTAAATAATAATGCTGCTTTAGCTTGGGCTTTTCCTCCCTATCCTCTTGGACAACAGTGGGAACCTTCTTTTGGTATAGGACCTAAGAATTATATAAATTTTGGAGTATTGGCCGGAGGGCCTCAAATCAGAAAGGGAACGATTTATGTCGATGATGAGGATTCCAATAATAAGAATTGGCTTAAGAAATATACAGGATATGCATTTAAAGGTGATTTATCAGGTGATCAGACCTTTTATGGGATGGATGCATCAGATAATACAAGGTATTATGTTGCATTAAACACTGATGTAGATTTTGTGAAAAAAAATCCATATTATTTATTTCAAACTACACCTCGTCCGTAGAAGAATGAAATATATTATCTTTTTATGTTTTTTGATCTTATGTTCTTGTTCCAATAGGAGCAAGAACATTGTAGCGGAAGTAAATGGATATAAGATCTATTCTTCTGAATTATCACAATTGACTACGCAAGAAACCTTTGATCTGTTGAATACTGCGTTTGAGATAAAGTTAAAGGCGTTGGACGATTTGATTAAGCATAAACTAATAGAATATGAATCTATAGCTGCAGGAAAAACATTTGATACTTATTTGGGTGACTATGTAAAGAAGGTGATGATTACCAAGAAGGATAGCCTACTGATGGTATACGGATCAGTTAAAGATCGTGTTTTGCATTCTAGGGAGAGTTTAAACAAAGTGTCTTCTGAAAGTATTGAAGGAAATATCTCATTAAAGAATGATATAAGGGCAGCTGTAATTCAGCATTTGGCAGACTCGTTGTACAATAAAGCACAGATCAAAAGATTTCTTTATCCTCCTAAGCAACCCCATTGTACTGTAGATGATTTAAATGTACGTTATAGAGGAAATCTTAAAGCAACAACGTCGTTTATTGTAGCGTCTGATTTTGATTGTAAGCGTTGCCTTGATTTTGAAAAGACATTAAAACGGATTTATAACGAATATAAGGATAGAGTAAAATTTGGTTTTATTAATTTTGCTGATGAACCAACTTTTGCATCTTTATCATGCGAGGCTGCTGCTAAATATAATAAGTTTTGGGAGTTTCATGATGCCATTTTTGAGCATGAAACTTTGGTCGACTCAACTTTTATTTTTAATATTGCCAATAACTTCGGGTTAGACATAGAAGGATATAAGCAAGAACTAGTGTCTGCCGAAAACTATGATAAGGTAAACCATAGCATTAATAAACTAATGGAGCGAGGACTCTTTGCAACTCCCACCATTATTATTAATAACCGGTTGGTATATATTACAAATTCTTATGATGAACTAAAAGTACTACTGGACCAAGAATTACAAAACTGATAAATTCCACTAATTATGATGAAACATTTAAGTATTACTATATTGGCGGGGTTATCACTAATTTTATCAGCCTGTGAAGAAGAGTTTGATATCTCTATCCCTGATTCTGTACTTGATGGGATAGTTTTCGATGGAGCAATAACCAACGAAAATCCACCTTACTTTTTCCTTTTGAGAAAGCCGGCTGTTATGTCGGCCGAAGATGATCTGTATGAAGGTATTGAAGATGCTTTAATGATAGTGACAGATGTTACTGAAGGTATCAGAGATACGATGCAGGTAGTATATCCATACGGCGATTATGGAGGTTACTTTTATGACTTCTATGATTATCACCAGAAGAAGAATGCTCGTGAGAATGTAAACGCCGGATATATTGAGGAGTCTTGTCGGGGCATGTATGTCACTACCAAGATTTATGGTATAGAAGGGCATTCTTATAAATTGGAGATCTATTATAATGGCAAACATTATGAATCTGATATCCAAAAGATGGAACCTGCATTAGTTATCACTGATTTGAAAGTAAAGCGCTTCGATTTCAATGAAAAGGGAGGTAGGTGGGCACCATGCATCAGTTTTACTAATCCACCCGGAGTAGACAACTATTATTTGTTCCGATTACATTCACGTACTAGTAACTATTTTACTTTTTCACGTCCACAGTCTTTGCTAGGTTTTGTTGGCACATTTTGGCAATACTCAATATTAAGTGATGAGTATCTTGAAGAAAATGTGAAGGATTTCTTGATTGACGATGGGGAGAATCCTTTGGGATATCCCCCAGGGTGGAATTATCCTGCCTCTGACTCATTGTACGTGTGGGCACAAACGATCTCCAAGAGCTGCTACAATATCTTCGATCAGATGATACGGCAGTTTAGGGCAGATGGCGGTGCTTATACGCCTGCTCCATCTTCCGTGATAAGTAACATAAGTGGAGGCGTATATGGATGTTTTCGTGTTAGTGCACTCTCCGAGAAAGGAATAGCTACGGAAGAAAAATAATACTTCTTTTTGAATTATAGAAATCAGAAACTGATGAAACTGTTACTATTATATATCTGTTTTTTATCCTGTTCATGGCAAACCATTGTTGCTCAAAAGGTTGTTGTACGTGGACGTATAACCGATGCTAAAACTGGAGAAATCCTCTCGGATGCCAATGTTTTGGAAAGGAAATCCGGAGCGGGCATGGCGGCAAATTCATATGGGCTTTATTCTATTTCGCTGCCCAAGGGCGAATGTATACTTCAGTGTTCCATGTTAGGGTATATAACCTGGAGAGATACACTAGCCCTATCAGCCAATGTGGTGGTAGATATTGCATTGAGACCTAATGAGTATTTGTTGAAAGGTGTAGAGATTGTGGGTGCCAGGAAGCATAGCGGCCAATTTGCTTTAGATGCGAAAAGCATACAAGCGTTGCCATCGGTGGGCGGGGAGCCCGATTTAATGAAGTCACTGCAATTTTTGCCAGGTGTACAAAGTGGTAATGAGGGATCAAACAATATTTCGGTACGTGGAAGCAACCAATGGGGAAATCTGGTATTACTGGATGAAGCTGTAGTCTATAATCCCAGCCATGTACTCTCTTTCTTCTCAGTATTTAATAATGATGCAATACGTGAGGTTAATCTCTATAAATCGTTTTTCCCGCTGAAGTATGGAGGGCGGTCTTCGTCTGTTATAGATGTGCGGATGCGCGAAGGTAACAGTAAAGAGAGTGAGCGAAGTGCTAGTTTGGGACTGATTGCCTCGAAAGTCATGTTTGAAGGTCCACTGAAGAAGAAAGAAGGCTCTTATTTGGTTTCTGGCAGATTTGGATACCCCGGAGTTGTAGTCGGATTATTAGGAAGCGATCTGACATCAAAGCCACAGATGTGGTTTTACGATGTAAATGCCAAGGTGAATAGAACGCTGAATGATCATAACCGACTCTATTTCTCACTCTATAGCGGTGGTGACCACACGGTATTCAACAAATTGGTGAAGGGGTATGGAATGGATTGGGGCAATGCTACTGCTACCATGCGTTGGAATCATATATCGAATGATAAAACTAATGTGAATACAAGTGCCGTATTCAGCAACTATTATTATAAATATAAATCATTATCCGATGGATTGAGATACGCTTGGAAGTCGAATATGCAGTCTTATCAGCTTAAGTCCGACTGGGAAAGGTATCAGAATAATCTACTGAACTTTAAGGCGGGCATAAACTTACATTATTTCACTACAATACCTGGTATTATTGAAAAGTCCGGTAAAGATTCTAACATTACTCCTTCGCAAATGCCACGAAAAAACCTGTGGGATGCAGCACTTTATGCAGAAGTAAATTATAAATTCTTGCCCCGTTTTCAGTTAAATGCCGGCATCAGGTTGTCAGTACTCCATGCACCGTCTTCTTCTTACTATGCTGCCAAAACATTTGTGATGCCGGAACCTCGTGCTGAACTGACTTTTGCACCAAACCCATCTCATCGTTTTTCTGCATCCTATACTCAGGCTTCGCAAAGTATACACATGCTTACCACTTCTTCGGTAGGTATACCTTCGGATGTATGGATGCCTGCCAATGCACTTTTAAAGCCTTCTGTAATGCGACAATTGGCATTGGGATATGAGTGTAATTTCCCTGACAGGGAATATACCTTGTCGCTGGAAGCCTATTTGCGTAGGACGAACCATGTGGTAGATTATCGTGATAATGCCGATATTTTTCAGAATGACCGGATAGAAAGTGAGTTAGAGACAGGCTTTGCCAAGGGATGCGGATTTGAGTTTTACTTCTCCAAGAATAAAGGACCTGTAACTGGATGGCTTAGCTATACACTTTCGCGGGCACGAAATCATATTGGTGGTATGAAGTATAGACCAGTGTATGACAGGCCACATAACTTGAAGCTTTTCCTGAATTGGGAGGTGAGTCCTTATTGGTCACTATCTTCTACTTTTTCTTATGCTTCGGGTATGAACCTGACGCTTCCAATAGGAAAGTACTACTCGGAACATGTATTGGTTTATATCTATTCTACACGGAATGGGTATCGTGCTCCCGCATTTCACCAACTTGATTTTTCGACCACTTGGCACATCAGGCAAGATCGTAGTCTGAGCTTCTCGATTGTTAATGCCTATAGCCGGAAGAATGTTTTTTCTATTTATGCCGGACGTCAAGGTCATAGCGCTGTGGATAAAGGTCGTGTCTATAAATTGTATCTCTATGGTATTGTTCCGTCTTTGAACTATACTTTTAAATTTTGAAAAAGGAATCTATGATTGGACGAAATTGATTTTACTTATTAAGATTTCACTGAAAAACCATACCTTTGCACTCACTATTAATATTAGATGAAGAGGACTCCATGAATAAGATAACTTCCGTATGTGTTTACAGTGCTTCAAGTACAAAGATTGACCCTGTATATTTCGATGCTGCCCGTGAATTGGGTACCTTGTTGGGACAAAAGCAAATCCGCCTGATTAATGGAGCGGGAAATATGGGATTAATGTCCGCTGTGGCCGATGCCACACTTGCTGCCGGAGGTGAAGTGACCGGAGTGATTCCTCATTTTATGGTAGAGCAGGGCTGGCATCATACAGGGCTGACCAAACTTGTTCAAGTGGAGAGCATGCACGAACGCAAAAAACTAATGGCCGACCTTAGTGACGCCATTATTGCCTTACCCGGAGGATGCGGCACTTTAGAAGAACTTTTGGAAGCGATAACCTGGAAGCAATTGGGGCTGTACCTCAATCCCATTGTCATACTGAATACCAAAGGTTTCTTCGATCCTCTGCTTGCCATGCTTCAGAAAGCAGTAGATGAAAACTTTATGCGTGCGCAGCATGGTGCCATCTGGCATGTAGCCCATACTCCGCAAGAAGCTGTTGACTTGATACATACTACTCCTTTGTGGGACGCTTCTATCCGTAAATTTGCCGCTATATGATAACGATGTTGATGGCTTGGATAGTAGCCGGGGCAGAGGGAATTCCTATTCCTTATTCTCCGAGAATCGATGATTGTATCACAGTTGTCCTTCTAGGCTGCTTCTTTTTGTCGTCATACGTTCTGTCTCGTAGCCGCAAGTTTTTGTTACAGTTGGTTAAGGATTTTCTGTTGCACCGTGAACGCACCAGTATCTTTGCTACTTCTACTGCGACGGATATGCGCTATCTGTTGCTGTTGATTTTGCAGACCTGTGTACTTGCCGGAGTTTATTTTTTCAATTATTTCAATGATGAGCAACCCGGTTTAGTGCAGCATGTACCACCGGTCGTTTTACTGGGAGTTTATGTAGGGATATGTTTACTCTTCCTGTTTCTGAAATGGCTGATTTATTCTTTTTTAGGTTGGATTTTTTTTGACGATAGCACCACTGCTCTTTGGATTGAATCATATTCTACACTACTTTACTACCTTGGATTTGCTCTATTTCCGTTTGTTCTGTTTATAGTCTATTTTGATTTAAGTCTGCAATTTACGGTAATAATTGGATTATTTTTACTCTTTTTGACTGGAATATTGATATTCTATAAGTGGTTAAAGCTTTTTTGTAACAATTTATATGGAAGTCTCCTTTTAATTTTGTACTTTTGTGCCCTTGAAATCGTACCTTGTTTTATGTTATATCAAGGGATGATGCAGCTAAACGATTATTTGATAATAAATTTTTAGGACGTTGAAAATAAAGAAAGTACTTGTGTCGCAGCCGAAACCGGCATCAGAGAAATCTCCTTACTACGACATAGCCGATAAATACGGTGTGAAAATTGATTTTCATCCGTTTATTAAGGTGGAGAGCGTTTCTGCGAAAGAGTTTAGACAACAAAAAGTGTCTGTATTAGATCACTCTGCTGTCGTTTTCACTTCGCGTCATGCAATTGACCACTTTTTCCATCTTTGTACGGAATTGCGTGTAACAATACCTGAGACCATGAAATATTTCTGTGTGTCAGAGACTATTGCACTCTATATCCAGAAGTACGTACAGTATCGTAAGCGTAAGATTTTCTTTGGAAATACCGGAAAGTTTGATGATCTTATGCCTTCTATCATTAAGCACAAGACTGAAAAGTACTTGGTGCCGATGTCGGATGTGCATACCGAAGAAATCAAAAATTTGTTGGAGAAGAATAAGATCCAGCATAATGAGGTTATTATGTACCGCACGGTCAGCAATGATTTCCCTGCGGATGAGAAATTTGACTATGATATGTTAGTGTTCTTCAGCCCTGCCGGAGTTTCTTCTCTGAAGAAGAATTTCCCGGATTTTGAGCAGAAGGAAATCAAGATCGGAACATTTGGCTCTACAACTGCACAAGCAGTGCGTGATGCCGGACTTCGTCTGGATTTGGAAGCACCTAGTGTGCAGGCACCTTCTATGACGGCAGCACTGGACATGTTCATCAAGGAGAATAATAAAGGAAAGTAAATTTAGTTATGAGCTATAAGTTATGAGCTATTTGCTTGTGACTTGTTGCTGTAACGGTAAATTTTATGATTACGAGCTACAAGTGGTTGTGCTTTTATGCCGCCAGGCACTTGTAGCTCGCTTTTTTTGTAGCACATAACTTATGGAGAATACCCTGCGTAAGCCCGAGAGGCTCGATAAGAAGAAAATAATAGAGAAGATGTTTGCGGGCGGAGCACGTTCGTTTTCGGTCTTCCCCTTACGCGTGGTATATTTGCCTGTAGAGGAGTTGGATGCACCCGCTTCCATTCTTGTAAGTGTATCGAAACGCCGCTTTAAGCGTGCTGTGAAGCGTAATCGGGTGAAACGTCAAATACGGGAGGCATATCGTGTCAATAAGCATGAATTGCTGAAAGTATTGGATGAAAATCACTCTCGGTTGGCAATTGCATTTATTTATCTTTCAGACCAATTGGTGGAGTCTTCTTTGATAGAAGACAGAATAAAGATTGCTTTGGCACGTATTGCTGAAAAGGTAATTTCTTCATCTGCCGTTGCACTTCCTTTAAAGACTGAGGATACACTTTCTCCGGAATCCGAAACTCCGGTACAACTTCCTTAGTCGGTATGAAAAGGCTGCTTTCATATCTGTTGTTACTTCCCATTTATTTTTATCAGAAGTGTATTTCGCCCATGACTTCCCCATCATGCCGGTTTACTCCTACTTGTTCGCAATATGCTGTGGAGGCCATTAAGAAACATGGTCCTTTCAAAGGCTTCTATTTGGCGGTGAGACGTATTTTGCGTTGCCATCCTTGGGGAGGTTCCGGATATGATCCTGTTCCATGAATAACTTTGTCTCATGAAGATTCCTGTTGACATACATACCCACCAATTGTCCGTAGTGCCCGGAGAGGCGATTGTAAACTGCTATCCTGAGACGTTTGCCCCGCATGAAGGTTGCTGGTATTCTGTGGGAATACATCCTTGGCATCTTATGCTTTCCGCTGATCAGGGAGAACAGGATGACCGTAGGAAGATTCTTGCAGAGTTGGTGAACCATTCGCAGGTATTGGCTATTGGAGAAGCTGGGCTGGATAAATTGGCGGATGCTCCGATGGCTATGCAGATAGAATTCTTTGAACATCAAGCCCGGTTGGCTATGGAGGTTGATAAACCTTTAATCATTCATTTGGTTAAGGCGGCGGATGAACTGTTGAAGCTGAAACACACCTTGCGCCCTGCAAATCCATGGATTATTCATGGTTTTCGTGGTAAAGCGGCGATGGCTCAGGAATATCTTCGGCATGGCTTTTATCTTTCATTCGGAGAGAAATATCAGGAAGAAGTACTTCGGCTGACTCCTGTTGAGCGGTTGTTCATTGAGACTGATGAAAGTGTGATTCCTGTTGTCGAGTTATATGAACGTGCGGCGCATCTTCGTGGAGTTACTGGGGATGAACTTTTGGAATCGGTGCGGCAAAATATCCGTAAAGCCTTTTTTAAGCTATAAGAGTTGTAACTTCAAATAAAGTGTCGTACTTTTGTAGGCACTAATTATGTATCAATCACTTGGCAGATAATCGGTTTATTAGATGATATAATCGGATTTATAACAAAAATATAATCGGACGATTATAAAAATATAACCAGATTGCCCAAAAAACATAATCAGTCAGTTATATAAATAATCGTTTAAATAATAATAATATAATCATTCGATGAATTTTGTAGAAGAATTAAGATGGCGTGGCATGCTTCAAGACATAATGCCCGGCACAGAAGAACTTTTGGAAAAAGAACAAGTAACCGCCTATATCGGCTTTGACCCTACAGCAGATTCTTTGCATATCGGACACTTGTGCAGTGTGATGATCTTGCGTCACTTCCAACGTTGCGGACATAAGCCGTTGGCTCTGATTGGCGGTGCTACGGGTATGATTGGCGACCCTTCAGGGAAATCGGCTGAACGTAATTTGCTTACCGAAGAGATCCTTCAGCGTAATATGGATGGTATGAAGGCGCAACTTGCCAAGTTCCTGGATTTTGATTCCGATGCTCCCAACCGTGCCGAACTGGTGAACAACTACGACTGGATGAAGAACTTCACTTTCCTCGATTTCGCTCGCGAAGTAGGAAAGCACATCACCGTAAACTATATGATGGCAAAAGATTCTGTAAAGAAGCGTCTGAACGGTGAGGCACGCGACGGTCTTTCTTTTACTGAGTTTACATACCAGTTGCTGCAAGGCTACGACTTCCTGCATTTGTACGAAACCCGTGGCTGTAAGTTGCAAATGGGTGGATCGGATCAGTGGGGTAATATCACTACAGGTTCCGAATTGGTTCGTCGTACGAATGGTGGCGAAGTTTTCGCTCTTACCAGTCCGCTGATTACGAAGGCTGACGGTGGTAAGTTCGGTAAGACTGAATCCGGTAATATCTGGCTTGATCCTCGTTATACTTCTCCCTATAAATTCTATCAATTCTGGTTGAATGTAAGCGATGCGGACGCAGCCCGCTATATCAAGATATTCACTTCTATCGGTAAAGAAGAGATTGATGCTTTGATTGCTGAGCACGAAGCAGCACCTCACTTGCGTATCCTTCAGAAGCGTTTGGCGCAGGAAGTAACCATTATGGTTCACTCTGAAGAAGATTACAATGCGGCGGTAGATGCATCCAATATCTTGTTTGGTAATGCAACTTCGGATGCATTGAAGAAGCTGGATGAAGATACATTGTTAGCTGTATTCGAAGGCGTTCCTCAGTTTGAAGTATCACGCGATGAATTGGTGGCTGGTGTGAAAGCTGTTGATTTGTTCGTTGACAATGCTGCTGTTTTTGCTTCCAAAGGCGAAATGCGTAAATTGGTTCAAGGTGGTGGCGTTTCTTTGAATAAGGAAAAGTTAGGCGCTTTTGATCAAGTAGTTACTGCTGCCGACTTGCTCGATGAGAAGTACTTATTGGTACAGAAAGGAAAGAAAAACTATTACCTGATTATCGCAAAATAATAGATTGATAGAAAAATAGTCCCGAAATATTTGGATGTTTCGGGACAAACTTCTATCTTTGCACCGCTTTTTAACAGAAAGCACCTGAGTTTGTCCCATGGTGTAATGGTAGCACAACAGTTTTTGGTTCTGTTTGACTAGGTTCGAGTCCTGGTGGGACAACAGAAAATAAAGCTCTGATAATCTTTGATTGTCGGAGCTTTTTTTTGTCCGAAATTGCTCTATTACTATAAACAAACAGATATTTTCAGTACCTTTGTTTACGTTATCAATAAGGAGGAAATATTATGAGTAATAAAATCTATCCCATCGGAATACAGAACTTTGAGAAAATACGTAAGGACGGATATTTCTATGTAGACAAGACGGCCATCATCTATCGAATGGTAAAGACTGGCAGCTACTACTTTCTTAGTCGTCCGCGTCGTTTTGGCAAAAGTTTGCTCATCTCCACTCTTGAAGCTTACTTCCTGGGGAAACGGGAGTTATTCCAAGGTCTGGCCATGGAGCAACTGGAGAAAGACTGGACGAAATACACCATCCTCCACCTTGATCTCAACATCGAGAAGTACGACGCTCCCGAGAGTCTGGACAATATCCTCGAAAAGAATCTTGTGGGATGGGAAAAGCTTTATGGAGCTGAACCTTCTGAACGTTCCTTCTCCCTGCGCTTCGCCGGAATCATTGAACGTGCTTGCCAGCAGACTGGTGAACGTGTCGTCATACTCGTAGATGAATATGACAAGCCTATGCTCCAAGCCATTGGTAATGAAGAACTACAGAAATCGTTCCGTACTACCTTGAAGCCCTTCTATGGTGTACTTAAGACTATGGACGGTTGTATCAAATTCGCCTTCCTCACTGGCGTAACTAAGTTTGGAAAGGTGAGTGTCTTCAGCGATCTCAATAATTTGGAAGATATCTCTATGCAGGAGATGTTTGTAGATGTGTGTGGCATCACTGAACAGGAGATACACCACAATCTGGAAGAAGAGCTTCACGAACTTGCCGCCGCCAACCGTATGACCTATGACGAAGTAACCCGCGAACTTAAAGAACGCTACGACGGCTATCATTTCGTAGAGAATACCGAAGGTATCTACAATCCTTTCAGTCTACTGAATACCTTTAAATACAAGAAATTCGGCAGTTACTGGTTCGAGACCGGTACGCCCACCTACTTGGTGGAGCTATTGAAGCGTGACCAATACGACCTGCATCGTATGGCGAACGAAGAGACCGACGCCGAGACACTGAACAGTGTAGACTCCACTTCCTATAATCCTATTCCGGTAATCTACCAAAGTGGATATTTAACGATAAAGAGTTACGATCCCCGTTTTGGTAACTACCGTCTTGGATTCCCCAATCGGGAAGTTGAAGAGGGATTCATCAGATATTTGATGCCCTACTATACTAATGTCACTAAGGGAGATACTAATTTTGAGATACAGAAGTTTGTTCATGAAGTTGAAGTCGGCAATCCTGATGCCTTCTTCCTCCGCTTGCAAAGCTTCTTTGCCGATACCCCCTATGAACTGATTCGTAATCTGGAACTGCACTACCAAAATGTGCTCTTCATTGTCTTCCGCCTCGTAGGTCTCTACGTTCAGGCAGAGTATCATACAAGCGAAGGACGCATCGACATGGTGTTAAAGACCGACCGTTTTATCTATGTTATGGAATTCAAGTTCAATGATTCTGCCGAAAAAGCACTGCAACAGATAGAAGATAAACACTACGCCCGCCCTTTCGAGACAGACAAGCGCAGGATATTCAAGATTGGGGTGAACTTCAGTAGCAAAACGAGAAATATCGAACAATGGATAATAGAATGAAAGACAACAAGTAATTCATCTATATAAACTACTTTATAATGATATCATTAAAAAACATCTTCTTGACACTGCTTCTCCTTTTGGTTTCTAAGACGGGGGATGCATGTACCGCCATTGTAGCCGGAAAAAATGCAACCGTTGACGGTAGTGTACTCAACTCTCATACTGATGCCGGAGCTGATTGCCGCATACGTGTCGTACCCGGGCAGAAATTTGCCAAAGGTGCCCTTGCTCCTGTTTATTACGGCATTCAGCGGGTGGATCTTCCGTTGGAGGATAATGGTGAAATCCTTGGTTACATTCCGCAGGTGGAGCAAACTTATACCTATTTCCAGTCGGCTTATTCGCATATAAACGAATACCAACTCTGTATCGGCGAAAGTACCATGAGTCAACGTTCCGAGTTGCAAGTTGATAAAGGACAAGGCAAGCAGATTATGACCGTGGAGCAAGCTATGATCTTTGCTCTTCAACGCTGTAAAACTGCCGAAGATGCGCTAGCCCTTATTACTTCATTGATGGAAACATATGGCTTCCTGCCCTCTTGTGGTCCCGAATCGGAATGCCTGACGATAGCCGATCCCGAAAATGTATGGGTACTGGAACTGTTCAGCGTAGGCAAGAACTGGACGCCTGAAAGTGGTAAGCCCGGTGTTATCTGGGCTGCACAACGAGTACCTGATGATCATATTGCGATGATTCCCAACTGGAGCATCATCAAAGAAATAGATCTCTCCAAACCCGCTGAATACAAAGCTTCTTCCAATTATCAGACGGTAGCCATCGAAAATGGCTGGTACTCTCCGCAAAGCGGCAAACCTTTTGTGTGGCAAGAAGCTTATTGTCCCACTCCACGGGAATTTGCAACAAACCGCTTCTGGCTGTTTGCCAATACCTTCGCTCCATCTATGAAGCTGATTCCGGAACGTAGAACTAATGATCCATACGAGAACTTGAACCAGTATATGCAATATGTGGAACCTCTCAGCATGTATCCATTCTCTTTGAAACCTGATAATAAGGTATCTGTCAAAGACTTGATGGCTTTCCAACGTTCCACTTTTACCGGTACTATCTACGACAAAGAGAATGATGCTGTTTGGTATTATCCTGACAAAGATGGTAAAATGGTAAAAAGTAAACTTGCCACTCCTTTCCCTTCTAAAGAAACTCAGAAACTGATGAAGACTACCCGTCGCCGTGCTGTAGCGCGAGTAGATGGAGAATACGGAATGGTTGCCCAACTGCGTTCGGATATGCCTCGTGAGATCGGAGGTGTTTATTGGGTTTTCCAGGACAATGCCTATACTTCTCCTTACATTCCTATCTTTACGGGAGTTACCAGAATACCGGAAGTTTATTCTACTTACAATCCCCGCCAGTATGCAGACAATTCCGTTCGCTGGGCTATCGACTTCGTAGATAATCTTTTGTACTTGAACTGGCAGGATGGCAAGGAAGACTTGAATGCTGCTCGTACTCCGATGGAAGATGGTTTCTTTGCACGCAACCGGCAGATAGAACAAGATTTCATTGCTTTGCAGAAGAAGAATCCGAAGAAAGCAGTTGAGTTGCTAAATAGTTATACTCAGGAATGTGCCGACAAGATTATGCAGACGTATGTTGAGTTGCGTAATACGTTGATTACGAAATATACTAATAATAAGATACGTTGATTGTATTCTGGGTAATCGCACTCCAAAAACCCTAAGTATGTCTGTGGATGTACTTAAAATAATTGCCGAAACACTTGACATCGCCTTTGCTATGTTGTATATTTGTAAAGTGAATTTATAGATACTTCAATTTTAAATTAGGATAGACGGAGGGGCATTGCTTCTCCGTTTCTTTTTTCCCCTTACGTCTTCTTATTTGAAATGCCGCATGTTTGCTCCCCTAATGCTGCACTTTAGCTCCCTAAACGTCACGTTTCGGCAGGTGAAATGGCTGGCATTTGCCTTGAAAACCTCTGTGGTTTTGGTGAAAAGCCCTGGCATTCGGGACGATGAAGTGTGGCAAAACGGATGGTCTGTTCAGAACAAACGGATGATGCGTTTGGAGTAAACAGACGGTCTGTTTTGGGTAAACGCATCATCCGTTCTGATGACATAAACGAGAGGCTTTAGCCTCCTGCCCGTTAATCTTTCGTAAATCTGCTCTTGACGAGAACGCATAAATTTATCTTCTCAGTCATTAAATAAGACTTCATTCGAATTCTTTTTCTATTTATTTGGGTGTAAAATATTTTTTTCGTAAACTTGCTGTTACAATCTTCTTTTAATTTATAGACAATATGAGATACGATGTTTTTATAAGTTATTCTAGTCTCGATCAAAAGGTAGCTGAAGGTATTTGTGCATATCTGGAACAACAAAAGATACGATGCTTTGTCGCTTACCGTGATATTCCTGCTGGCGTACCTTGGGCAAGAGCTATAACGGAAGCATTGGATGACAGTAGAATGATGGCGGTCGTCTTCTCAGGTAACTTTAACCGTTCCGAACAAGTAGATCGAGAGATAGAAATAGCCTCGGAAGACCGGAAACCTATTCTGACATTTCGTATTACAGATGATCTTTTTAAAGGAGCGAAAAAGTATTACCTCAAGAATCTGAATTGGATTGATGCTTTCCCTGATCCGAAACAACGGTTTGGAGCTTTAGCAGAGAATATAGAGAAACTGTTAGATATAAAAGGAGAGTCTGTTTTACAATCGGAACAAACGTGCAATAAACAAGAACAGGATGGACCAACGGATGCTGAAGAACAATTTACACTAGGAGATAGCTACTATAGCGGTACTGGAGTTACTAAAAATTTTGCTTTGGCTGTTTATTGGTATCATAGATCCGCCGATCAAGGTAATGCTAAGGCTCAGTGTAATTTAGGTGTATGTTATGAAAATGGTGAAGGCGTCACTAAGGATTCTGTTGAGGCTGTTCGCTGGTATCGTAATTCCGCCGATCAAGGTAATGCTAGTGCTCAATTTAATTTAGGTTTATGTTATTATAATGGTGAAGGTGTTACTAAGGATTCTGCTGAGGCTGTTCATTGGCTTCGTAGATCGGCCGATCAAGGTTATGCAAGTGCCCAATTTAATTTAGGTTATTGTTATGAATATGGTGAAGGCGTTAAGAAGGATTTTACTGAAGCAGTTCGTTGGTATCGCAAATCTGCCGATCAGGGTGATGCTACTGCTCAATATTATTTAGGTTTATGTTATGAAAGTGGTAAAGGCTTCACTAAGGATTTTACTGAGGCTGTTCGCTGGTATCGTAAATCCGCCGATCAAGGTTATGCTAGTGCTCAATATAAATTAGGTTTATGTTATGAATATGGTAAAGGTGTTACAAAGGATTTAGTTGAGGCTGTTCGTTGGTATCGTAAATCTGCCGATCAGGGCGATGTTAGTGCTCAATTTAATTTAGGCGTATGTTATGAAACTAGTCAAGGTGTTACGAAGGATTTGGCTGAAGCTATTTACTGGTATCGTAAAGCAGCCGCTCAAAAGGATACTGGCGCAGCATGGCGATTGGAGATATTAAAAGTTCAATGATAGACTATTGTCCCAACTACTCGTTAATCCTCCTTTTCTTTCCTTTGTACGATATTGATACATAATTGGCACAAATTTGCAATGTTACTCCGTTTTCTTTTACTACATTTGCACCGTGTACGCAAACGATGTGTTTTTATACTCTAATTTGTAACCTATAAAAACGTAGTAGAATTATGAAAACGAACTATGAGATTCGCTATGCTGCGCATCCCGAAGATGCAAAAAGCTACGATACAAAAAGAATCCGTCGCGATTTCCTTATAGAGAAAGTATTCTCTCCGAATGAAGTGAATATGGTATATTCTATGTACGACCGTATGGTGGTAGGTGGCGCTATGCCTGTGGAAGAAGTGTTGAATTTGGAAGCTATCGACCCGTTGAAAGCTCCTTTCTTCCTGACCCGTCGTGAAATGGGTATCTTCAACGTAGGTGGACCGGGTGTAGTTAAAGCCGATAATGCAATCTTTGAATTGAATTATAAACAAGCCCTTTATTTGGGCTCAGGCGACCGAAAAGTAACTTTTGAGAGTAAAGACGCCGCACATCCTGCAAAATTCTATTTCAACTCAGTAACTGCACATTGCAATTATCCTGATAAGAAGGTAACCAAGAAAGATGCTGTCGTAGCCGAAATGGGGTCATTGGAAGGTTCCAACCACCGTAATATAAATAAAATGCTGGTAAATCAGGTATTGCCCACATGCCAGTTGCAAATGGGTATGACTGAACTTGCGCCGGGAAGCGTTTGGAACACAATGCCGGCACATGTCCACAGTCGTCGTATGGAAGCCTATTTCTACTTTGAGATCCCCGAAGAACATGCCATTTGTCACTTTATGGGTGAGGTAGACGAGACGCGTCACATTTGGATGAAAGGCGATCAGGCTGTATTGTCTCCCGAATGGTCTATACATTCCGCTGCGGCTACTCATAACTATACCTTTATCTGGGGCATGGGAGGTGAGAATCTGGATTACGGTGATCAGGATTTCTCGCTAATTACCGACTTAAAGTAACTTTGAGTAGGGAAGCCTGCTTAATCGTATATTCATAATAGTATAAACGTAAATACAATAATTTCTCTAATTTTAATAATTAATATCATGAACAAGTTTTTGAATTTTTCTTTGGAAGGTAAAGTAGCTCTTGTTACAGGTGCTTCTTACGGTATTGGTTTCGCTATCGCTTCAGCTTTTGCAGAACAAGGTGCAATCATTTGCTTCAACGACATCAACCAGGAGTTGGTAGACAAAGGTATGGCTGCTTATACCGAAAAGGGCATCAAAGCACATGGTTATGTATGCGACGTAACTAATGAACCCGCAGTTCAAGCTATGGTGGCATCTATCGAAAAAGAAGTAGGCTCGGTTGATATTCTTGTAAACAATGCCGGTATTATCCGTCGCGTTCCGATGCACGAAATGGATGCTGCTGACTTCCGTAAGGTTATTGATATCGACTTGAATGCTCCTTTCATCGTATCTAAGGCTGTTCTGCCTGCAATGATGGCGAAGAGAGCTGGTAAGATTATCAACATCTGTTCTATGATGTCCGAACTGGGTCGCGAAACTGTATCTGCATACGCTGCTGCTAAGGGTGGATTAAAGATGCTGACTCGTAACATCTGTTCTGAATATGGTGAATACAACATCCAGTGTAATGGTATCGGCCCGGGTTATATCGCTACTCCGCAAACTGCTCCGTTGCGTGAACCGCAAGCAGATGGCAGCCGTCACCCGTTTGATACGTTTATTTGTGCTAAGACTCCGGCCGGTCGTTGGTTGGAGGCTGAAGAATTAACCGGTCCTGCTGTATTCCTGGCTTCTGAAGCTTCAAATGCAGTGAATGGACACGTTCTCTATGTAGACGGCGGTATCTTGGCTTACATTGGCAAACAACCGAAATAATAAAAAGGTGATATAGTAATTCAATGAAGAAACTTCTTTTACTATGTATGACGGTTATGTTTTGCTTTGCGTGTGGCGAGAGTAAGACTGTAACCGTAACGGTAACCAATCCGCTGGCAATGGAGCGCTCAGGTGAGATGGTAGAACTATCTATGACTGAAATATCAGATCGCCTGAACCTGGCTGATACGGCACAAATTGTGGTGCTGGATGCTGAGGGGCAAGAGGTGTCTTATCAGATAACTTACGACGATAAGATTATTTTCCCCGCAACGGTAGCTGCTAATTCTGCTACAACTTATACTATACAAACAGGTACTCCCCGTGATGTAGAAGTGAAAGCTTGCGGAAAATGCTATCCCGAACGTCTGGACGATGTAGCTTGGGAGAATGACCTTGTAGCTTTCCGGGCATACGGTCCTGCTTTGCAGGCAAGGGGCGAACGTGGTTTTGGTTATGACTTGTTTACGAAGTACAACACTACCGAACCCGTATTGGAATCGTTCTATGCAAAGGAACTCGATAAGGAAGCCCGTGCGAAGATAGCCGAACTGAAAGAGACTGATCCTAAAGCTGCGGCAGAATTGGGTAGTTCCATTTCCTATCATCTCGATCATGGATTTGGTATGGACTGTTATGCAGTAGGGCCTACGTTGGGTGCCGGTATATCTGCATTAATGGCAAATGATACTATTATCTACCCTTGGTGTTACAAGACTCAAGAGATTCTGGATAATGGGCCGCTGCGTTTTACCGTGAAACTAGAGTTTACTCCTCTCAATGTGAAGGGTGACACTACAGTTGTGGAAACACGTATCATTACCTTGGACGCCGGTTCTCATCTCAACAAGACTGACATTACTTACAGCAACCTGAAAGAAACATTGCCTATCGTTACAGGTATTGTATTGCATGAATCCGATAGCACGGCCGCTGTAGTTGCCGACGCTACAAACGGTTATATGACATACGTTGATCCTACAACAGGTCCCGACAATGGTAAAATCTTCATGGGTGCAGCTTTCCCCGCTGTAGTAAAAGAGGCGAAAGCTGTTTATTTCTCAGAACAGGAGAGGAAGCAACGCAACAATGCCAACGGTCATGTGCTGGCTTTCAGCGACTATGAGCCCGATGCTACCTACGAGTATTATTGGGGATTTGCGTGGGATAAAGCAGATATCAAGACTGCTGAGGCTTGGAACAAGTATATGGCAGATTTTGCACAAAAGGTACGTAATCCGTTGACGATTACTATCAAGTAAGGCCTCACCCTCGACCCCTCTCCGAAGGCGAGGGGAGAAAGATAACAGGGATAGGAAAGAAAGAATGAAGTAACGGCATTTGTTTTACTAGATTTATCACATAGTAAAACAAATGCCGTTATTCTATTTATATAGCTTCCTTTCAATACTTATTCAGCCCATATCCCCACTTCCTTTCTCCCCTCGCCTTCGGAGAGGGGTCGGGGGTGAGGCTATAACACCTTAAACTCGTATCCTTCTTCCTTCAGGAATTCGATAGCACGTGGAAGTGCATATTGCAGGTTTCCGTTACACCATGACTTCAGTGAGTCGTGAAAAGTAATGATAGAGCCATTTCGTGCATATCTCATCACATTGGCGAGTACCTGCGGACCGCGAAGCTTCTTACTATAGTCGCGGGTAACCAAGTCCCACATTACTATCTTATACTTGCGTTTCAGCGTCATATATTGTGCCCAACCCATGTGTCCGTGAGGCGGACGGAATAAGTCGGTCTGCATAACCTCGTTGGCTTGTTCGGTGTTGGATAAGTACTTTCTTGCACTGTATTCAAATCCGCGGATATGGTTGAAAGTATGGTTACCGATACGGTGACCCCTCTCAACAACCATTTGGAACTCTTCGGGATGTTTACGTATGTTGTCACCTACCATAAAGAAGGTGGCTTTGATTTCGTGTTTGTCCAGTAAATCGAGCACCCAAGGGGTTACTTCTGGAATAGGGCCATCATCAAAAGTCAGATAAACGGCTTTTTCATTCGGGTCCATCCTCCAAAGGGCGCTGGGATATAATTTACGAAATATCTCGGGAGGCTGTTCTATTAGCACGTGATTAGTGATTATTGGTTAATGATTAGCGATTAATGATTAGTGGTTGGTGATTTACCAGATAAGCAAATCACTAATCACTAACCACTAATTACTAAAATATTATTGTTTCATTCGGTCTACATACATAGTGTACAGTTCTTCTACTTTCGGTTCGTAGATTTCCGCAAGTTTGGAATTGTACTTCTTCATGATTTTCACTTCTGCATCCAGTACCGCCCAATGATATTCGAATTCACGGGTGGAGATGGAGAAGCGGTTTTCATCCAGACTCATATACCAAGTGAGGTATTCCAACGCTTTGGTAGCGAGAGCTTTCATGATGGCATCTGCTTTGGCTGTTTCGCCCAGTTGATAATAAGCTTCCGCCATTTGTGCGGCACCGTTCTGCCAGTCGTAGGCTACATTGTAAGCAGGTATCATCTTTTCGGCGTAATCCAAAGCGGCTTTGGCTTTGTCTTTTTTGCCTTCGATCATCAATTGTTGAATGAGTTGTGAGAATATGCGACGGTGTGAGTGACACATGCGCATGGCGTTCTCGTCAATATAGATACCCTTCTTGTCGATACCACCGAACTTGAACTTGTTCATCAGGTTGTCGTACATCTTCTCTGTGTCGATCTTCACGCCTGTCTGGTTGGTGTCGAACGGTGTAAAGCGGTAAGCAAGACCTTCTTGGATGAAGTGGTTGCTCATGCCCAGTTGGTTCTCAGCACCCACAGTAACGGCGAGGTAGATAGGACGTTCCCAGTTTGCCTCGGCAAGCATTTCGAGCATCATGAGCTCACTCTTGTAGAGGGCACGCTTGGGTTTGCCACTTGGGTCTAACAACTTAATATGCATGTACTCGGGGATACTATCACCCGGTATCAGCATACCGCTGCGACGTACGGCTTCTTTGTCTACTTTGATGACGATGCTATCCGTAGGAATCACCTTCAAGTCTTGGTTCTTGTTGCGTACCCAGTATTTCAGGATGTTCTTGAGCTCGTACGGGTTGTCACCGAATTCTTTCTTCACGTTGACTAAAGCTTCGGGATTGCCGTTCAATGCTTGCTTTTCGGCTTCGGCATAGAGGGCGTCGATGCTCTTCTTGTAATCCGGCTGTATGGGGACGTATTCGTTGGTTCCTTCTACGTATTCCATACGGTCCCATGTGATGGGTAGCGAAGGAGAATCGTAGGCAGGACGTTTCATTTGGTCGATATACCAGTCGGTCTGCAAGTAGCTGAGGTTACAGGTACGTGCATCGGTGCGGAAGCCTTCTGTCTCTTGGTTGTACCACAAGGGGAAGGTATCGTTATCGCCGTTCGTATAGATTATCGGGTTGCCGCTTTCTTGCAAGGACATCAGGTAGTTCTGACCGAAATCACGTGCCAGGTAGCGGTCGCTACGGTCGTGGTCGTCCCAAGTCTGACTAGCCATCTGGATAGGAACCAGCAGGCAGGCTGCGGAAACAATCACGGAAGCCGGCAGTTCTTTCATCTTGGCATAATCTTGAAGTAGGCGGACAATACCTGCTACACCCATACCAATCCAGATAGCAAAGGCATAGAACGAACCTGCGTATGCGTAGTCTCGTTCGCGCGGCTGGCTCGGCGTCTGATTGAGGTAGAGCACGATGGCGATACCGGTCATGAAGAAGAGAAAGAACACTACCCAGAATTGCTGGATTCCCTTTTGCCCACGGTAGGCCTGCCACAGCAGACCGATGATACCAAGGAGTAACGGCAAACAGTAGAAGACGTTGTGTCCCTTATTATTTTGCAATTCTTGCGGTAACAAGGTCTGGTCGCCCAGTAGCCAGTTATCGATGAACTTGATACCTGTAATCCAGTTGCCGTGCTCTATCTCGCCACTTCCTTGCAAGTCGTTCTGGCGACCGGCAAAGTTCCACATAAAGTATCGCCAGTACATCCAGTTGAGCTGGTAGGAGAAGAAGAACTTGATGTTTTCCCACTGCGTAGGCATGTTCACCATGACCATATTTCCGCATTTGTCGTAAGGCACATCATTGCCTTTAATATCTTGCCAGCTGTGGTATTCGTTGGTGTGTGTACTGCTGTACATACGTGGGAAAAGCATATTCTGAGCATATTCGTACTCAATGCGTCCGGGTATTTCTACGTAGCTATCCTTTTCATTGGCATCCGCTTTTTCCTTGCGGATGAACTTGGTTGCGTTGTAAGAAATGCGGGGTTCGCAATAACCGTCTTTTACGTCGAGAGCCACTTGTGAAGAGAAGGCAGGTCCGTAGAACAACGGACGGGTACCATACTGCTCACGTCCCAGATATTCGCCCAGCGTGAAGATGTCTTCCGGTGAGTTCTGGTCCATCGGCGTGTTGGCGGTAGAACGGATTACGATAAGTGCGTATGACGAATATCCTATCACGATCAGCATTGTACAGAGTAACGAAGTGTTGAGTGTACGTGCCGATACGCGGTATTTTTCTTTGATCTTAGCCTGCATGCCCGGGCTGAGGTACAGCCATAACGCTGCAATAACAATGATACCGATTACAATCGAGCTAGTGCCGTGACCATAGAAAGGAATACCCAGCATGGCGATGGTTAGTATGAATGACAATGCCATGCGCGCCCTGTTCTTTTCGGTATAACTTTCGTAGATACCCCAAATAAGGTAGCCCGCCAACAGGGTAATATAAACGATGACACCACTATTGAAGGACATTCCCAAGGTGTTGACAAAGAGCAACTCGAACCAGCCGCCTACTTTCACAATACCCGGTACGATGCCGTAAAGTACTACTGCAACCAGTATCAAGGAAGCCAGCAACGCCAGCAGTGAACCTTTAGCATTTGCATTAGGCACTCTCTTGTAGTAATATACCAGTACGATGGCGGGCAAACAGAGCAAGTTGAGCAAGTGCACACCGATACTGAGTCCGGTGAGGTAAGCAATAAGAATCAGCCAACGGTCGCTGTGAGGATCATCGGCAACATCTTCCCACTTCAGTATCAGCCAGAATACAACGGCAGTAAACAGAGAAGAGAAGGCATAAACCTCACCTTCGACGGCGCTGAACCAGAATGTATCGCTGAATGTATATACCAGTGCACCTACCAGACCACTACCCATAACGGTAATCAATTGTCCGCGAGTGATATTGTTTTCGTCTCTAATAACGAGTTTGCGCACCAAGTGGGTAATTGTCCAGAAAAGGAACAAGATACAAGCCCCACTCATCAAGGCGCTCATATAGTTCACCATCTTGGCAACGGTTGAAGCGTCGGAAGCAAACTGTGAGAACAAGTTGGCTACTAACATGAAGAACGGTGCGCCGGGTGGGTGTCCTACTTCCAGCTTATAGCCGGTGGTAATGAACTCCGGGCAGTCCCAAAAGCTTGCAGTGGGTTCAATGGTAAGGCAGTAAACCGTCGCTGCAATGATAAAGGTAATCCAACCTACCAGGTTGTTTACGGTTTTGTACTGTTTCATTCGGATGAAATTCGTTATTTGTTAATTCTCTTATTATCAATGCTCTATTCTCCGATTGATAGACGCAAGTGTCTATCACGTCAGACACTGGTGTTTATCATCTCAAACGCTAGTGTCTATCGCGTCAAACACCAGTGTTTATCACATCAGACACCAGTGTCTGACATGCCGGGTACTAGCAGTACTCTTATTAAGGGCGCAAAGATAATGAATTCAGTTCTAAATAAGTGACAATAAGGCAGATTATTAGGATAGGTTAAAAGATATACATTGATTTTTGGGAGGGAAAGAAGGCTCGGCTTATTATAGGAGGAAGTTATCAGCTCTCAATTGTTGAACCACTAAATAATAGTTCAACAATTACGTATAGCTGGTTGAAGTATATTCAAAAGGCTTGATAGAGTGCTTTACTATTCGGTTTTTGCTACTATCTCTTCGGCTTTTGTATCTTCATCACCTTTTGCCATCAATTTATCAATGTCGGTAATTTGGCTTTCAAGGAAAAGAATCGTATTGTGGAGTATATATTTGTGCTGAGCCATGTAATTCATCCTTTCTATGAGCATGGTCACGGGACGGTAGGTTTTCTTACTACTAACTTCGGGATCGGGGTGCAACATGTATACGGCATAGTTTCGGAACAATATGGGAATCAAGCTATCCCACGGAAGTTCAAGGTTCTGCATCATTTCCTTCATTGTCTGCAATACGCCACGTAGATAGTGTAATTGATTTGCATCTCTCGCTCCAACAAATATTTCGCGGAGACGGCGTGCTTCTTCTTCAAAGAAAAGTTCATCTGAAATTTGTTTTGTGGTAGTCAACGAGTTTTCTGCTTCCATAATATAACAGTATTTGGAGTGAAGGCGAAAAAAGACGGTTCCGCCGGTCCCGTTGACTAACACTCGCCTAAAAAGGAAGCTGGAGGCACATTAATGCTCCCCACGGGCGTACGGAACCGCCTATGAGAGAGGCTGCAGACCTCAAAAAAGGCCTGCAACTCGCCGAAGCAGGTTCTCTGCTTCCTTTTTAAAGAATGTTAGTCACTGCAAATATAATGCTTATTCTTATTCCATCACTCTTTCTTGTACGAAATACTCACTAAGTAATGTACAAATAATAACTTGCCATTGCAAGAAGATGCATTTTTAGAAAGAAAGGGGAAACAGGGAAACTACACGGTTTTTGTTTTCTATAGAAGACGATTATTCCCTAAAATCGTCTTCTATAGAAAACACTTCTTTATTAGAGAACATAGTAGCCATTCATCAGAGGTTGTTCCCGTTTGGAAATGGTTGTTGCAGGAGTTGCCTTCGGAATGAAGCACAAGGTTATTCATAGAAGACATTGTATAGATAAACGATGATATATGTTGCTAATGTATTGAAAGAGGTACAGAAATGTTTCCCCTTCCGATATTTCTACTTTTAACTATCTATTGTTTTGTAGAAAAGGCTTATTTTTAGAGAGTTCAATAACGCAAAACAATAATACTATGAATCAAAAGCATTTATGGCTGGTAGGCATTTGCAGTATCTTCGCTGCATGTAGTACTTCAACTGGTAAGTTACCGGCGGAGAGTATCAAAGTGAATCAATTGGGCTATTATCCCTCGCAAGAGAAAGTGGCTGTAGTGGATAGTGCCATAGTCCAACAATTTACGATAGCAGACGCTGCTTCGGGTAAAGAAATCTTAAAAGGGCAGGCAAAGAGTACTGCTGTTTCTGAGTGGTCAGGTAAAACACGAACTACTTTGGACTTCAGCGAAATAGTAACTCCCGGAAAATATCTCCTGGAAGTAAATGGTACTTCAGTACCTTTCGAAGTGAAAGAAAAAGTATTGGCACCTCTAGCCGATGCAGCACTCAAAGCATTTTATTATCAACGTACAGGAATGCCTATTGAAGAACAGTATGCAGGAAAGTGGAATCGTCCAGTAGGACATCCGGACAACAATGTAATGGTGCATCCCAATGCCGTTTCACCCCAACACCCTGCCGGGACAATCATTTCTTCACCCAAAGGCTGGTATGATGCGGGTGATTATAACAAGTACATTGTAAACTCTGCATACTCCATCGGCTTGATGCAGAATATTTATCAACTCTTTCCCGATTATTTTGCTCAGCAGTCTGTCAACATCCCTGAAAGCGGTAATGCTACGCCCGATTTATTGGACGAGATGTATTATAATCTGGATTGGATGTTAACCATGCAAGACCCTTCGGATGGAGGCGTTTATCATAAACTCACCACTCCCGCTTTTGAAGGTTTCATTAAGCCTACCGATTGTAAGCAGCAGCGATATGTCGTAAAGAAATCTGTTACGGCAGCCCTCGATTTTGCCGCTGCTATGGCACAAGCATCCCGTCTCTTTGCTCCTTTTGAGAAAGATTATCCCGGTTTCTCCAAACGTGCGATTGCCGCTGCCGAGAAGGCGTATCTCTGGGCTAAAAAGAATCCTGAAGCTTACTATGAACAAGATAAACTGAACAGAGAATACCAGCCTGCCGTAACCACCGGAGCATACGGCGATAACCATGCCGATGATGAATTCTTCTGGGCAGCTACCGAACTCTATCTGACTACCGGAAAAGCCGCTTACCGGGAAGATGCTACGACAAAAGTTCCTGAAACTTTCAAGACTCCCGGCTGGCCCAGTGTTTCAGCATTAGGAGTATTTGCCTGGCTGCAACCGGGCAGAGAGTTGAATGATGCCGACCGTGCCTTTGCCGGATTACTGAAAGAAAAGCTGCTTGCTTATAGCGATGCCGCCATTTCAGGAGCAGATACTACTTCTTTTCATTCTCCTTATGGCAATAGAGCAAAAGATTTCTTCTGGGGATGCATCGCCGAAGGCTGTGCCAATCAAGGAATTTCATTGGTCTACGCTTATCTTCAGAGTGGGAATAAGGATTATTTGGCGAATGCTTACCGTAATTCGGATTACATGCTCGGGCGAAATGCCACTGGTTATTGCTATGTAACCGGTTTCGGTGCGAAGAGTCCTATGCATCCGCATTACCGCTTAGCTGCTTCGGATGCTATAGAAGAACCAATTCCCGGCTTCTTAGTAGGTGGCCCTAATCCCGGACAGCAGGATAAAGTGGCTTATGCCTCCAATTATCCCGATGAATCATACTCAGATACAGAACCCTCGTATGCTTCCAATGAAATAGCGATTAACTGGAATGCAGCGTTGGTAGGACTGGCTTCCGCGCTTGATGCTTTGAGCGAGAAATAAAGTCAAGAATCTTTTGAAGAGGGTGTGTCAAAAGTAAAATACACTATCATTATGCCATGTCATCCTGAGCTTGTCGAAGGATCTCTTCTCCTTTCACATAGAGAGGAGATGCTTCGACTACGCTCAGCATGACAGAATGATAGGCTTATTAGAATTTTGACACAACCTCTTTATTATTATATTATAAATTAATGAACTCTACTTATTTGAATTATACATATGATTTAATACTTTTGCATTCAACATTTTGCTCGAATTACAAAAGCGGTGAAGTTCTTTCAGGATTGTAATTATATACCAGTTACGGTATTTAAATTAAGTAATACTATGAAATATCTTAAACTCATTTGGTGTCTGTTACTGTTCTCAACAGTTATTCAAGCCAATCCGGTTCATAACCTTTTAGAACGCTTGGAAAAAGGAGCCTCCAAACATTTTATTCTTGAAAAGGTAAAGTCCGATAAAGATTTCTTCGAGTTGGAGAGCAAAGGCAATAAGATTGTAGTGCGAGGAAATACGTATGTTAATCTGGCAGCAGGTGTACGTTGGTATTTGAAGTATTATGTTCACGCTAATATCTCATGGAATAATATGAATATTGCACTTCCGGCTGTACTGCCTACAATTCCCGAAAAAGAATGCCATGAGACGGATATTCTTCTTCGTTATGATCTTAATTATTGTACCTACTCTTATTCCATGGCTTTCTGGGATTGGGAACGATGGGAACGTGAAATAGACTGGATGGCGCTTCATGGTATTAATATGCCTTTGACAATCACAGGTACAGAATGTGTATGGTTTAATGTTCTCAAGAAACTGGGGTATTCTCATGAAGAGATTAACGAGTTTATCAGTGGTCCCGGATTCTTTGCCTGGTGGCTGATGAATAATTTGGAAGGTTGGGGTGGTCCCAATCCCGATAGCTGGTATGTACAGCGTGCTGCATTGCAAAAGAAGATCATAAATCGTATGCGTGAGCTGGATATAGAACCGGTCTTTGCGGGCTACTCGGGGATGGTTCCCAATAATGCTAAAGAGAAGTTAAGTTTGAATGTAACCGATCCCGGTATATGGTGCGGATATCGACGCCCGGCTTTCTTACAACCAACCGACCCTAAGTTTGCACAAATAGCCGAACTGTACTATAAAGAGATGACCCGCCTTTTTGGAAAAGCGAATTACTACAGTATGGATCCCTTCCACGAAGGTGGAAGTATAGAGGGAGTGAATTTGGAAGAAGCGGGCAAAGCGATTATGAGTGCCATGAAGCAATGTAATCCGAAAGCAGCTTGGGTAGCACAGGCTTGGGGCGCTAATCCTCGTGCAGCAATGATTAAGAACCTGAATAAAGGTGATATGGTCGTACTTGACCTTTATTCTGAGAGTCGCCCGCAATGGGGTGATCCTGAGTCGACTTGGTATCGGAAAGAAGGTTTCAACGGTCATGACTGGATTTATTGTATGTTGCTGAATTATGGAGGTAATGTAGGACTTCACGGTAAGATGCAACATGTGATTGACGAATATTTCAAAGCTCGCTCCATCAGCTTTGGCAAGACATTGAAGGGGGTGGGTATCACTATGGAAGGTATTGAGAACAACCCGGTGATGTACGAACTGCTTTGCGAACTGCCTTGGCACACCGAGAAGTTCTCGAAGGACGAATGGTTGAAAGGTTATGTAACCTCCCGTTATGGTAGCTTTAGTCAGAGCCTTTATGAGGCATGGGTTCGTTTGGGCAATTCCATCTATAATTGTCCGGTAGTGTCTACTCAGCAAGGCACGCACGAATCGGTATTCTGTGCTCGTCCTTCCGACGAGGTATATCAAGTTTCGAGTTGGTCGGAAATGAGTGATTATTACAATCCGATGGAGGTGATACAGGCGGCGGAACAGTTTGCTTCTGTAGCTGATTCATTCCGGGGCAATAATAATTACGAGTACGATTTGGTTGATATTGTTCGTCAGGCTGTGGCAGAAAAAGGACGAATGGTATATAAGATGATGATAGCTGCTAAACAGGCTAAGGAGAAAACATTGTTCAAGGACTGTAGCCGGCGTTTTATGGAACTACTGATGTGGCAGGACCGGCTACTTTCTACCCGTCCGGAATTTGGTCTTGATACTTGGGTGAACCGGGCTACTCACTTAGGAAATACACCTGAAGAAAAGAAACTCTATGAATGGAATGCCAAAGTACAGATAACGACTTGGGGCAACCGCAAAGCAGCCGATGAAGGTGGTTTACGTGATTATGCTCACCGGGAATGGAGCGGCTTATTGAAAGATTTCTACGCCATGCGCTGGCAAGTCTATATCGATGAAACATTGAATCAATGGGATGCTGACCAATCCCACCCTATAGATTATTATGCTTTGGAAGAAAAATGGATAGATCAACCTTATCATTCTATTGAGAAGACCAAAGAAAATGCAATTAAAGTGGCGAAAGAAATACTATCAGGACTATTCTACTAACTTTAAATAATTAACTTATGAGGAATTACGGTTATACTCTTTTTACTTTACTGCTTTTCTCCATCTGCACAAATGCTATTGCAGAGAACCGTGGAGAACTGAGCGTTCCGAGAACAAAAGAAGACCCTGCATGGAGCAAAAGCCCCGCACGGTTACAGGCCGCTTGGGCAGATACCGATTATTTGGTGGATAAATTTAGTTGTCCGTCTGCTACGAACCAAAAGGGCACACAAACGCTTGTTGCCTGGCGTGGCGAAAGGGTGCATGCCAAGCTATTGGTATGGTCTCCGGTAGATGAAGGCGAAATCTCTTTCATTATTACCGAACCAGAGAACCAGCGTTGGGTAGATGAAACTACTACCGGATTCATGACCTATGTGATGACCGATGAACTTGCCAAGGATGGAAAAGGAGGCTGCGGCTACCGTCCGAATAAAGCGGAATTTGATTCATTTCTTGTAGCCGACCGTATAGCCCCCATCCGGTCTATTCGTTATGAACCTAAAACTGTTCGTCCTGTCTGGATAACCTTCGACATACCTCGTGATGCAAGCCCCGGATCTTACAAAGGAGATATAGTGATAAAAAACGAGCAAAATGCTTCCTGTATCCTTCGTTACTCCATACAAGTGCTCGAATGTACTTTACCCGAAGCAAGTGCACGGAAGTTTCACCTCGATCTTTGGCAAAATCCTTTTGCTGTGGCGCGTATCGCACAAGTTCCTTTATGGAGCAAAGAGCATTTTGATGCTATGCGCCCCTTGATGGTACGTTTGGCAAAAGCCGGGCAAGGTGGTATCACCACTTCCATCACCCATAAACCTTGGAATGGACAAACGTACGATTACTTCGAGAATATGATCACCGAGGTTCGTAAGGCCGATGGTACCTGGGTGTTTGACTATACCGTATTCGACCGTTGGGTAGAGTTCATGCTCTCTTGTGGCATACGTCCCCTCATTTATTGTTATTCGGTAATCCCTTGGGAATTGACTTTCCGTTACTACGATCAGGCAACAAACTCAATGGTTGATCGTAAACTGAATGTAGACGATCCCGAATTTGATGCTTACTGGGTAACCAAACTTGAAGCTTTTGCTGCCCATCTGAAAGTAAAAGGCTGGTTCGAAAACACTATCATTGCTATGGACGAACGTCCTAAAGCCAGTATGGAAGCAGCCTTGCGTGTAATACGGAAAGCAGATCCGAACTTCAAGATCTCCCTTGCCGGTGTTTATCATGAAGAACTGAATGACGAGATATTCGATTATAGTATCGGCTATCATGATGCTTACCCTGAAGGCATCGTAGAAGAGCGTAGAGCGAAAGGTAAACTGACTACCCTCTATACTTGTTGCTCCGAAGCTTTCCCTAATACCTTTACCTTCTCGCAACCAATAGAAGCTTCTGTTCTCGGGCTGTTGGCCGAAGAACGCGGGTTGGATGGTTACCTGCGTTGGGCATACAACAGTTGGGTGGAATCTCCTTGTCAGGACAGTCGTTTCCATACTTGGGCGGCAGGTGATACGTATCTGGTTTATCCGAAGAACGTCTCTTCTGCCCGTTTTGAAAAGCTGATAGAAGGTATACAGATGTACGAAAAGATACAACTGCTGAAGGCAACCCCCAAACATGCCCGAGCCATTCGTAAGTTATTGCAACCATTTGCATACGAACGAATGAATAGTATCACCTTACAAAAAGATATCCAAAAAGTCAAATCATACCTTAACTCTAAATAAAAGCCTGCTTTATTATAGATAAGTCCGGATTCATTGTCTGATGAGTCCGGACTTATTTTGTAGGGAAAATAGGGACGCAAAAAAACGTCTCTAAAGCTTGCCTTTTTACAGATAATATCTACTTTTGTATCTCTCAAAACAACAGATATACTATGAAAGGAAAAGCTTTTGCATTGATTTTTTTATTCTGCGCCCTATCGTTAGGTGCTAAAGTAAAGCTCCCTACTTTGATGGGAGACAACATGATACTTCAACAACAGACAGAAGTAAAGTTATGGGGTAAAGCCACCCCGAAAGCCGAAGTACGTGTAACTCCTTCCTGGAGTGGGAAAACCACTACTTGCCGGGCAGATAAAGACGGTAATTGGTTGCTGACAGTCTCTACTCCGAAAGCCGGTTATACCCCATACGAAATTACTTTTGACGATGGAGAGAAAACTTCCGTGAAGAATGTTCTTATCGGTGAAGTTTGGCTTGCTTCCGGTCAGAGTAATATGGAGATGCCGTTGAAAGGATTCGGCGGCTGCTGTATTATGAATGGAGCGGATGATATTATTGCCGCTGTTGATAATAAAGGTGTGCGTATGTTTACTGTTCCCAAGGATCAGAGTTATGAGCCTAAAACCGAATGTGCGGGTAGTTGGAACGTAGCTTCCTTAGAAACTGCACTGGACTTCAGTGCTACCGCTTATCATTTCGCTACTTCATTGAGTCGTGCACTCCAAATTCCCGTAGGTATTATCAATAGCTCTTATGGTGGAGCAACCGTAGAAGGATGGATAGGTCGCAAACTTCTGGAAAGCTATCCTGATGTAAGTCTTAATCCTGATTCTGTTGAACGCTTACACCCTATGCATCGTCCGTTGTTGATGTACAATGCCATGTTGAAACCACTTCAAAACTATACTATTAAAGGTTTTATCTGGTATCAGGGGGAATCCAACGTAGGACGCCATGATACTTATGCCCAACGCCTTGCCGATATGGTGCAGCTTTGGCGCAATGATTGGGGACTTGGTGAACTTCCTTTCTATTTTGTAGAAATTGCTCCATACGCTTATGGTGACAAATGGGATGATACTGCCGGAGCTTATCTGCGTGAAGCCCAGTTCAAAGCGCAAAGCCTTATTCCGAACAGTGCTATGGTTTCTACAAATGATTTGGTGGAACCCTTCGAAAGATTCAATATCCATCCGCGTAACAAAACAATGGTTGGTCATCGCCTCAGTTACCTGGCACTTAATCTTACTTACGGAAAGAAGCAATTTGTTTGTTTCGGTCCCCAATACAAAGATCTGACAATAGAAGGAAATAAAGCACTCGTCTCATTCGATCATCTCGAAATGGGCATTTGCCGTAATTATGATCTCCGTGGTTTCGAAGTTGCCGGTGAAGACCGTGTCTTCTATCCTGCGGATAATGTAACATTGCGTTGGCAAACAAATCATATTATTCTCACTTCAGAGAAAGTGCCTAATCCCGTTGCTGTGCGTTACTGTTTCCGTAACTTCCAGAGTGGAACAATGATTGGAGGTAACGAACTGCCGTTGATTCCGTTCCGTACAGATAACTGGTAAATAAAAAGAAGGCACTGCTCAATAAACTATGAAGCAGTGCCTTTCTTCTAAAACTAATTATTGATTACCTCCGGTTATTTCTTCTTGAACATATTCATGACATTCATGTCATTGGCATCTAATGTGCTTTCTACATGATATGTGTTCTTGATAAAAGTGTCTACTTCCTCATAAAAATCTTTCTGTTTGCCCCATATTAAAGGAAAAAGGGGTAATAGTAACAAGCCGGCTTGATTTCTGAACCAGGCAACCATACTGCTAGGTATACATTGTCCTGCCATAATCATACATTGTCCTTGCTCTTGGCATACCGTGATACCTACTCCATGATAACCATTCTTGCTGATGTAGAGATAATCTTCTTTGATTTGTCCAAGTACGCTGGCGGTAATTCCTTTTTTGCCTCGTTTTATTTCAGTGGGGCATTTGCCTGATTTCTTGTAGCTGCCCTCTATTTCTTCCAAGCTGGGAAGCGGGCCGGTGATTTGATAACTCTTTTGAAACATAAGTCTGTATTTTTGGTTAGAGAATATGTGTTTATTCGGTTGCTTGAAGCGGGATATATTTATAGATGAGGTAACTATTGTCAGAACCCAGTAAAGCTGCGTTACGGCTGAACATTTCCGCATTTTCAGTGTCACCTCCCCAGAAACGGCGTCCCATATCGAAGTCGGCGAAATAAGTTTTCCAATCGTTGTAGTTGGCACGGACGGTAGTCAGTAAGTCTTTCATCATATTGTCACATTCGTCTTCGGTCAGTAATCCGGCAGCTTGAGCCATGTTGACATTGTTGGCATATCGGGAGTAGTCCCATGCCTTGATGCCGGAGGGCGAGATAGTGTCGAAATTCTTTATAATAAACTCTACGTCCTCTTTGTCAACATCATATTTGGCGAAGTCAATAGCGTTGATATCAACTTCTTTTCCTCCGTTTTCTTTTACGATTTGCACGCATTTCTCAAATGTAGGTTGATGCAATCCCTCTTTCAGTTCTTTCAGAGTAGCCAGCAAGTCTTCTTTGTTTTCTATGCCCCATGACTTCTTGAACTCACGCATGATGTCCGATTTGGAGTGACCTTCCTTGAAAGGGAAAATAAGCAGATACGTATACCCCTCTTGCATTTGGGTTAGGAACTCACTTGCTAATGTATCGGGCAGATTTTCTTTGAACATTTTGATGGTTCCTTCTGCCTCTCCCTCATATCCGGTCAAGGTATATACACCTGCCAGCATGTAGCTTGCCAGTCTTTCGTCTTTAATAACTCGTTTACCTGATTGTCCACCGCAAGAAGAGAGTAGCAATGCTACTGTTAACAACATAAGTTGAAGCTGATGTGCTTGTTTCATTGTCTAAAATTGAAATTAGTGATTAATTGAAATGTCTTTGGCAAAAATAGAGATAATATCTATAGTTAGCTGAAGTGGGTAGGGGGATAAAATAATGAATATTAGATGAGTTGTAAGTGGTTGTATACAAGAACTCTATAGGCTATCTTTTAACTTTTGTGAGGGGGAGAAAATAAGAATGGTATAGTAATGATGGGGGAAATGAATGAAATACCTTCTATTATTGCGGCCATTAATGAAATGAGAAAAGATTGAGAGGCTTACTTCTATAATGTATTTCAAATAATTATTTTTGCTGTATTATTCTGGAATAAAACTTGCTTTGACTGGATATTACTAATATTTGAAAGAATAGAGTGGAATTATGTTATTTGATGTCTTTATATTTGCACTATGAAGATTGTATATGAAGAGCTAATTAAGATATAAATATTCGTATTGTTAGCCTGATAATCAAGTTTTAATTCTATTTATTATGAAAAGAGTATTTATCGTGTTGTTTCTCTTTTGCGGAATATCTGCATTTGCACAAGTAAGGATAAACAATAAACCAACAGCAGCGTCGGACTTTCCTTTGTTTGTTGACGGGAAACCGTGTAATATTTATATGGACTCTTCTGACTTTGAGGTAGTGAAGAAAGTTTCCGGTTTGTTTGCCGAAGACATCCAAATGGTAACCGGGGTGAAGGGAGAAGTCTCGACTTCTAAAACGGTAAAAGGTAAAGAAGTAGTAGTTATAGGTACATTAGGGCATAACGGCTTTATTGACGGACTGGTAAAGCAAAATAAACTTGATGTCTCCACCATCCGTAACGGTTGGGAGCAATATATCATTAAAACAATTGATAAACCTGCTAAAGGCGTTGAGCGTGCTTTAGTGGTAGCGGGTTGCGATCGTCGTGGTACGGCGTATGGCGTTTTCGCTTTATCCGAAGCAATGGGAGTTTCTCCTTTGTATTGGTGGGCGGATGTCCCGGTTAAGAAGCAAAAGGCTTTGTATCTTGAAGCATCGGAGTATGTTTCGAAAGCCCCGAGTGTGAAGTATAGAGGTATCTTTATCAACGATGAAGGTTGGGGTATCACCCCGTGGGCGGCAAAGACATTCGATCCGGAGTTGGGAGATATCGGGCCTAAAACCTATGCCAAAGTTTGTGAGCTGATTCTACGCATGAAGGGCAATATGCTGGCGCCAGCTATGCATCCGGGTTCGGGTGCTTTCAACAAGTACCCGGAGAATAAGGTAGTGGCCGATAGTTATGGTATCGTGATGACCTCTTCTCATTGTGAGCCTCTGTTATTCAACAATGTAACAGAGTGGTACAATGACACGATGGGCGACTGGAATTATACTACCAATAAAGACGGAATAAACCGTGTTCTTGATAAACGTATCTCCGAAAACGGCCCTTATGAGAACTTTTACACTTTGGCAATGCGTGGCATTCATGATGCCGGCTTGGTAGGTGTTTCAAAAGAAAGAGAAGTGGGCTTGATGGAAGAAGTCCTGAACGATCAACGTGCTATTCTTTCGAAGCATATCAATCAAAATATAGATTCCATTCCCCAACAATTTGTTCCTTATAAAGAGGTGATGGATATTTATGAGAAGGGTCTGAAGGTACCCGATTATGTTACACTGGTTTGGCCTGATGATAACTTCGGCTATCTGAAACGCTTGAGCAATAAAGAAGAACAGAAGCGTAAAGGAGCTTCCGGCGTCTATTACCACATCTCTTACTGCGGTGAGCCGCACGACTATCTGTGGCTTAACACCACTCCGTCTACCTTGATTTACGAAGAAATGCGCAAAGCCTACGATACAGGGGCAAATCGCTATTGGTTACTGAATGTAGGCGACATCAAACCGGGAGAGTTAGGTATGAAGTTCTTTCTGGATATGGCATGGGATATTGAGAAGTTTGATTTCGATTATTCCTACGATTTCAATGCCGAATACTTAGCATCTATCTTTGGCGAGAAATACAAGAAGGATTTGAAAGACATTCTTGATTCTTACTTCTTGTTGGGATTTCAGCATAAACCGGAATCAATGGGTTGGGGCTACTTATGGAATAATCATCTTGAACGTGAACGTGTCATTGATACCGATTTTTCATTCATCAATTACAATGAAGCCGAATCGCGGATGAAAGAGTACGACCGCATTGCCGATAAGAGCGAGAAACTGCTGAACTCACTTCCCGAAGCCTACAAGCCTGCCTTCTACGAGTTGTTGTTCTACCCCGTAAAAGGAGCTGCGTTGATGAACAAGAAGATGCTGACCGCCCAACAAAACCGTTGGTATGCTCGCCAAGGACGTGCCGCAACGAATCTTTATGCCGACAAAACCAAAGCTTATCACGACAGTTTGAATTACTATACCGATAGATTTAATACCATGCTCAATGGCAAGTGGAACCACATGATGGCCGTCTCTCCGGGGTGGATGGGCGAATATCAGAAGATGCCTCCTGTAGAAACCTGGCATCCCACTCAAGGTGAAGATATGCAAGTCTTTATTCCCGGAAAAGATTATACGGTAGGCGTATCGACTGTTAATGCATTGCCATCAGTGAACCCATATAACCATAAAGATCTGTTTATAGAGCTTTATAACAGAGGCGATAAGGCATTCTCTTGGAAAGCCACCACCAAGGAACGTTGGATTAAACTGACCAAACAATCGGGACAAACAGTCTTGCAAGACCGTATCGGCATTTCCGTAGACTGGACAAAAGCTCCGGTAGGGGAGGCTGTTACAGGAGAAATAGAACTCACTTCCGGCAATAAAACAGAAAAGGTTTATCTGCCGCTTTTTAATCCTCAATCTCCTTCGAAAGAGGAACTGAAAGGTATTTATGTGGAAGATAACGGCTGCGTAGCGATCAATGCAGGACTATTCCACCGGAAGGTAGAAAGCAACGGAATTAAAATCCGTACCGTAAAGGGTTTGGGTTATGAGAACGATTGTGTACAGTTGGGCGAAGCCATGCAGGCAGTGCCTAATATGTGGTTCACCAACAAGAGCCCGAAAGCCGAATATGATTTCTATACGTTCAATGGTGGTAATGCGACGGTACATGTATATGCACTGCCTCTATTTCCGATTGACTCCAAGCACGATACTCGTTATGGCATCATGATCGATGACGGCATGGTACAATGGCTTACTACTAATGCTAAAGAATATTCCGGGCAATGGAGATTGAATGTATTTCGTAACAGTGCGATAAGTAGCATTACTATGAATGTTGGAAAGCCGGGCAAGCATACCTTCAAGCTGATTTGTGCTGATCCGGGCATGATTATTCAGAAGGTGGTTATTGATTTCGGAGGGATGAAAAGGTCTTATCTGGGGCCTGATGTAACTCTGGTCAAATGAGAATAATTGAGATGGTATTGCAGATGATTTGATAACACGGATATATTAATTTAATATTGATAAACTACTAATGAGAAAGATTCTTTTATGCTGTTTGCTGATACTATTTACCGGTAATATACAAGCACAAGTAGCTATCGGAAATGTACAAGCCCAAGTTTCGAGAATGATGTATGGAGACACTACCCGGATAGGCATTCCATTCTGCAAAGACCCGCATGTAGTTCATTTTCAGAATAGATACCTGATGTATTACTCCATTCCACCTTACAAGAACAATCCCCAATCGGGATGGAATATCGGTATTGCCGAAAGTCACGACTTGATTAACTGGACGAAAGTCGGAGAAATAACTCCCGCTCCCGGTGCCGATTATGAAAAGAAAGGTCTATGTGCTCCCGGCGCTTTGATTCGTGATGGTAAGGTACATCTGTTTTATCAAACCTATGGTAATATGCAGAAAGATGCCATTTGCCATGCTGTATCTGTTGATGGTATCCACTTCGAGCGTAACCCTACGAATCCGATATTTCATCCTACCGGAGACTGGAACTGTGGGCGTGCCATTGATGCGGAAGTGTATGAATTCAAAGGCAAATACTACCTCTATTTCGCATCGCGTGATAAAGACTTCAAGATTCAGCTACAAGGTGTAGCTGTAGCTCCGGGCAATACCGACTTCAATCGGGAAGACTGGAAACTGGCTGTGGATGCTCCGATACTTGTACCCGAGCTTCCTTGGGAGGGAGAATGTATTGAAGCAGCTTCTATAGTAAGAAAGGGGAATAAGCTATTCATGTTCTATGCCGGAGCATACAATAATGCGCCCCAACAAATAGGTGTGGCAGTTAGTAAAGACGGCGTAAACTGGAAACGCTTATTTGATAAACCTTTCATGCCCAATGGCAAACCCGGTGAATGGAACTCAAGTGAATCCGGACATCCGCATATCTTTGCTGATACCGACGGGCGTACATATCTGTTCTTTCAGGGAAACAACGACAATGGTCGTACTTGGTATATCACTAATGTAGAAGTGTTTTGGAAAGGCGGAAAGCCTGTCTTGAGTAGTAAATGATGAATACTATTGTATAAGGTTTTGCCAACTGGCTGGCAAACTGTTGCCAACATGCTGGCAAGACCTTGCCAAAGTGCAGGCAAAGTCTTGCCAACCCGTTGGCAATAACAGCAAGATACTTGTCTTGGAACTTAACTCTATTTGTTCAGAAGTTGTTGTGCTGCCAGTACCAGGAACATATAGTGCGACGAACCTCCTCCTAACACATACTCCGTTTGTTGCCACAAGAAGGGGAAGGTGAGCAGCTCAGGGAAATCAGGGCGGATAAGTGCCGTTCCGGAGATAACTCCACCCGGGATATACGACCAGTCCGCACGGTTCAGACCATAACCTACCGTAGCCGATTGTGCACCCACGCCCGAAGCGAAGGAAGCTTGATTGGAGCCCGGATGACATCCCAGAATAAAGTTGAGTGCACTGAATACAGGTGCGCTTGGGAATATCTCAGGATAGGCAGTAGTCAGGAAATAGTGCTCGAAGCCGAAACGTTGGATGTCCCAGCCGGCACCCCAGATGTGTGGACGGTAAGGAATACCGTAAGGCGTTTCCTCAACTTGCTTGTTCAACTCTTTTTCGTAATCGGCAAGTGCTTTGCGGAAGGCGGTAGAGAAGGCTTTCGCTTTCTTGTTCTTCATTTCCGCAAATTGTTTCTCTACGCGGGCGGTGTACCAGCCGGTACGTCCTATTTGCTGGATGATAGTCTCCTGATTTGCCAGCAAGAAATCCATATACGTTTGTTCTCCGGTAGTGAGATAAAGCTCTACGGCTGCCTGAATCTTAGGAGAAAGCGTTCTGTTATTATTTGTGGCAGTAGTGGCATAGATTTGGCGGGCGATGTTGAGGCAATGCACGCTTAATGTATCGTTGAAGCCTTTCAGCACGCGCGAAGTAGCGGCGAGTTGTGCCGCTGTGGCCAGTTCGCGTCCCGGATTATCTTCTGTAAATATCCAGCGGTCATCACTATTGCCTATCTTACCATCGGTCATGGCAGCAGCATCGCCTAAGAGCACGTACTGGCGCAGGTCATTGCAGATAATACCCCGATACAATCGGCCTAAAGCAAGATACCCGTTTACTACACTCAGTGCACCGTTCTCCACTTGTTGCAGTAAGTCATTCTTACCGTCGGGCTGATGAATTTCGGTGATACGGTTGATTTGGTCGATAGAAGTGGCGTCAATCTCCGGACGGAAAGCTTCGTAGGCCAATGCAAGGATATAAGATTCACCGGCTTGCGACTCTATACGCAGGTCGAAATCGCCCGCATCGTGCCAGCCGCCGATGTTGACTCCCGGAACTATTTCGCCCGGCTTAAATTTAGAAAGACCTTCTTTCTGGTCGTAACCGTCGATGTGGTTGTGTGCGGGGGCCATTTGTGCATCGTCCATGTGGCAGAAGTCATGCCATACACGGTACTTCTCATTCACACGCATGTGACACATTTGCACGGGCAGGAAGTATTCCAGTACAGGTTGCCAAACACCACGGGCATATACATCACTGTCTATACGGAAGATGGGTGAAATGGAAGCTCCGTACTTTATCTTATACAGTCCCGGCTCCTTCACGTCGGTGAAGTCCACTTTCAGATAGTTATATCTCAGGAACTTTCCCCAGTTGGCAGGGCTGACGGTTTTCACGATGTTCTCTTTATCCGCATCGATACGGATTACTTGTGCCGTTTCCTGGCGATTATCACGAATATCCATCTCGATAACCGCTTCTTTGTTTTGTGCCGGATGATACCCTATCTGTGAGGTTTGGATGATAGGTTGGTACATCCAGTCGGCTACCACATTCGGAGAGATAATCCACTTCACTGCACCTTTGGTGACGCCGGGCTTGATGTTGCTGCGCAATACGAACCAACCGTTGTTGTGGTTCATGCGTCCGTCAAAGAGTTGCAGGTCGCCGTTCAGAGATTCGATAGTTACTTTATTGTAGGGGTCATCGGGACGAGAAGTGAACTTCGTTCCTACGGCGTAGGGTTCACTGATCACGTCGTCCGCTACAATGGGACTGTATCCTTTGCCAACCAGTTTGTCATAATCGGCCAGCGGACTCTTTCCATTGTGATAATTACCTGTATGTAGATGATTGCTTTGTGTTGTCAATAAGGGGGAATTGGGTTGTTGCGGATAGATGCCGCTCTTGTTATCCATCAGCCAAGGCTTGCCGAAGAGTGATCCGGGGAAGAATTCGAAGTTGAACCCCACCTTCCCGATAAACTCTTGGGGAATAGGACGGTCTAGGTCTACGGTTACTTCTATGTTTCTGCCTTTGGCTTCTACTTTTACGGTATACTTCAGGTTGAGGTCGGGATAAACCATCGGATTGAAGCCAGTAAGATGGCGCGAAGAATCGGGATAACACAGGGTAGCGGTGATACTGTTGTCGCCTAGTTTGCGATCCAGTTGCTTGGGCACGGGCTGCCACTGTCCCGGGGTAGCTTCCAGACGGATATCACCGTTGGTTGCTATGCGGTGTCCGTTCATAATGATACAGACTCCACCCTGATGTCCTTCGGGGTAGATGTCGTCGAAAGCCATCACATCCACTCCTTGGTTCTTGAAGTAGCCGGAGGGCGTTAGCTTGAAGTCTTGTGCATGCAAAGCGCCGCAAGAGAACAGCCAGGCGAAAGCCGATGCAAGTACGAAATGTTTCTTTCTCATAGTATATCTTATTAGAGTTACTGATTTCTCTGCTAATGTACGCACTTCATGAGATACAGAGGGTGGTTGTTTGTAGACAATAGCGTGATGAAATGTGTTTAGTATCAGTATTTCAACTAATTTGTACTCTTTTGGCTGCGGATAAACTCGGAAGGGCTTACTCCGAATTCTTCCTTAAAGTGCTTGGTGAAGATTTTGGGCGAGTTATACCCCAGCATGTAGGCTATCTCCGCTATCTGCATCTGACTTTCGGCAAGTAGTTGCTGCGCCCTTTTCATACGAATCACTTTAATGAACTCTAGGGAGGTTTTCCCTGTAATCTTCACCATCTTCTTATAAAGATAACCACGTGAGATGTTCAGTTGTCCCGCCAGCTCTTCTACCGAGAACTCGGCATTCGTGAGGTTGTCTTCCACAATACGGATAGCCTTCTCTACAAACTGCTGGTCGAGGGGCGTGATGGTGATGCGGCTAGGCTCTATCTTTATCTCATCGTTGAAGAGTTCGTGCTTCTTCAGGTTGTTTTCTATCAACTTGCTGATACGCAACTTCAAGACTTCCATGTTGAAAGGCTTGGTGATGTAGTCGTCGGCACCCATGTTCAGCCCTTCCAGTTGATATTCCTCGCTGGCTTTGGCGGTCAGGAGAATGATAGGGATGTGTGAAATGCGGATGTCGTTTTTGATAGCCGTACAGAGTTCCAAGCCGTTCATCTTAGGCATCATCACGTCGCTGATGATGATATCTACGTTCTCGGTATTCAATACCTCCAGAGCTTCCAGCCCGTTCATGGCCTTCAATACATTGTAGTTGGTGGAAAGGCAGGCGCTCAGGAAGTCGAGGAAGTCGTAGTTATCGTCAACCAGTAGGATGGTATAGTTCTGCTCGTTCCTGCTGCCGGGCTGTTCCGGTGGACGGGCGTCCTCAACGGCTTTTTGCCCCTGTATCTGAGGTTGTACGGTGGCATGCATCGGCAGGCTGATAGTGAAGATGCTTCCGTGGGGTACGTTGCCGGAAACCTGAATGTTTCCTTTGTGCATCTTCACGTATTCGGCTACGAGGTATAAGCCGATGCCGCTTCCTCCCAGTGTGTTCTCTTGTTGTTCCGCCTGATAGAAGCATTGGAATATTTTCTTCTGCTGGGTGTCGTCTATGCCGCACCCGGTATCGCTGAACTGCATGACGAGGTTGCTGCCTTCTATATGGATGGTAATCTCGATGCTTCCCTTGTTCTCGGTGAATTTGAATGCATTGGAGAGGATATTCATGACTATCTTCCTCACTTTGTCATAGTCGAAATCCATCTGTATATTAGCCTGCGGACTTACTATCCGATAGTCTATCTCCCGCTTGCGTGCCACACTGTCGAAGGCTTGGAACTGGTCTTTTACGAGGCTCACTATATCTCCGTGGATGTAGTGCATAGTCTCCCCGCTAGCATCCAGTTTGCGGAAGTCCAGCAACTGGTTGATAAGTTCCAGCAGATATCTGGCATTGTTCTGGGCAGTATATAATAAGGTGTTCTTATATTGGGGATACTTGCTCAGGAACTCTTCCAAGGGATTGATGATGAGTGATAGCGGTGTCCGCAGTTCATGGCTGATGTTGGCAAAGAACTGCATCTTCATATCGGTAACTTTCTGCTGGCGTTCGCTCTCCACTTCGGCTGCTTTTTGTAGGGCTGTCTTTCTGCGGCGTGAGCGGTAGTACACGATGGTTCTCCATCCGGAGCATACCACAATGAGGAAGTAAGCAAGATAAGCCCATCCGGTTTTGTACCAGGGAGGCAGAATTCGGATTGTGATAGTCTTGATGTTGGGCGACCACATATACTCGGAGTTGCAGGCTTTCACTTGAAGTTCGTAAGTGCCGGTAGGGAGCATGGAGAAATCAATCTGATTGTTGGCGGTATAGTTCCAGTCCGATTGTTGTCCCTTTATGCGATAGGCGTAACGTACTTTGCCCGGCTCTATAAAGTCGAGTGTGGAGAACTGAAGCTGGAAGAAAGGTAATCCCTCTTTCAGAATGACTTCGGTAGCGCATTCGGGAGATTTGCCGTTCAGCATCTCGGATAAGGGATAGTACCCGGGTTCTATTCCCGTCATATAGACTTGTGCGTTGTAGGCGTTGTGCACTATTTCCTGGGGAGTAATGGTAGTATATCCGTTGGAGGTTCCCACGAGGATATTTCCGTTCTTCAATTTATAGAGGGCACGGTCATTGACGTTGTTGGATAAGATGCCGTCGTTCACGTCATAGTTGCAGACCGAAGGCGACTTCTGAGTCAGGTTGATACGTGTTAAGCCATTGCAGGTGCCTATCCACATCTGGTGGTTATTGTCCTCACAAATGGCAGTTACCATATTGGCGGGCAATCCGTTGCTATGGTCGAAGTGGTGGATGCTGTCGTTGTTCAGGTTCCAATAGGATAAACCCTGAGTACCTCCCAGCCAGAGGATGTTGCGATGGTCTTTATAGAGGGTGTATAAGGTCTGCTTCTTTAATTCCTGTGTTTTAGGTTGGTTGTGGTGGATAAACGTGCACTGATTGTTCTTGATATTGGCAAGCATCAGTCCGATTGAGGTAGCTACATACAGGTTGTCTTCATCGGCAAATATCATGTCCCTGATATTTATCCTGCCTTGCATGTTCAGAAGGGTTTGGAACTGTTGCGTCTTTGCATCCAGCTTTTGTATGCAACCATCCAGAGTGCCTATCCAGATGTTACCTTCTTTATCGGGTTGTATGCCGTAAACGTCATTGCCTAATAATCCGCTATTCTCGTAGGTATATTGCGTTATCTTTCCGTGGTCGTAGCATATCAGCCCGTTCTGGAATGTTCCCAACCAAAGTCTGTTCTTGTTGTCCTTCTTGATGTTGACAATGACATTGGCAGGCGTTGGAATCCGTTCGGGAAGCGGGGCGTCCAGGGATTGGCGCATCAGTCCTCCGCCATCCGTGCCATACCAGATAGAGAGGGAATCTTCGCAAAACGAGATCATATCGCTGTATTGCCATAACCTTTGGTTGATGAATACCTGCGATTGGGGAACGTAATACGATATGCCTTGCTTGAAGTTGCCGATCCACACAATGCCTTCCTGGTCGATATGGATGGCACTCAGGTTGTTGCTGGCTATGGTATGGGACTTCAGAGGGTCGTGCGATAAATTAGTCAGTGTTCGTGACTGCGGCTGGTAGACGAATCCTCCGAGATGGCTGGTGATAAGCCAGATATTGCCGTTCTTATCTTCCTCAATGGTGCGTATACGGTTGAATTGTTCGGTATGGATGGGCAGTTTTATCTCTTCCCAATCTGCCTGCCGGTTCTTCTTGTAGAGGAGCAGACTGTTCTGGAAGGTGTAAATCCACATACCGCCGTTGCGGTCGATATATATCCGTGGCAGGTGTTTCTCCAGGTATTTCTTGTATTGGGCAGGGATGGGAATCTCATGGGTGAGAGACGAATTGATATTGGTGTAGAACAACTTCCCACTTTCGTAGATGGAGTAGATATATTCGTCGGTGACAAACAACTTGGTAATATAAGTATCTACCAAAGGATACATCTTCGTCATCTTCTGCTGATGGTCGTAGAGGTATATCTTGCTATTATCGTATGCCCAGAAGTACTTCTTCTTAGGGTCCATTCCGGCGTGGGGGATGGTGTCGCAAGTGATGTTGATCTGTTGAAGCACCTCCTCGCTGTTTTGATTGAACTTCCCCGTCTGATAGTCGTAGATGGCAATGCCTTCGTTGGTAGATACCCATATATTGCCTTTCCAGTCTTCGAAGATATCTGTGATATTGTTATCGGGCAAGTTATCAATGCCTTGATAATACTGCTGGAAGGAATAAGAGTCATAGCGGTTGAGGCCCGATGCGGTTCCTATCCAAAGGAAACCCCGGCTGTCACGGCACAAGGCAAAGATACTGTTGTTTGAAAGCCCTTCGGTAGTGGACAATTGCCTGAACATGATAATGCTTTGCTCCGTAGGGTTAGCCTGGGCATAACGGGGAAACAGTATGCTAAGTAGTAGCACCAGGCGGTATAGATAGGAAGTAACGGATGAGTTCATGGCATTATTAGCTTAAGCGTGGCGCAAACCTACTTAAAATTTGCAAGATTTGAAAGTTATGAAGGACTAATAACGCTTCCATAACCCTTGTATTCGGGGTTAGTATTCAAATAATCCCGTATTTGGCTACAATTGCTACCTTTGAAATACCTTGGCGCACGTAGATAAGACCCGGAAAAACCTTACTTTTGCGATATGACACATTCGTTAACCACTTAAATTCGTCTTATATATGAAATACCGCTTTTTTATCCTTCTATGGGTGACGCTGCAATTGCTTGCTTTCCCGGTCGCTAAAGCACAATCCGTTTCAACCCGGGCACTGCACAATGAAATCACCGCAGACTTGAAAGACAATATCCTTGCTTTCTGGCAGAAGCATAGCATAGACCCTGCCGGAGGTTTCTACGGCTCCTTGCAACGTGACGGCACTCCCGTTGCCGACGCTCCCAAAGGAGGTGTGCTCAATGCTCGCATCCTGTGGACCTTTTCTACCGCTTACCGCATGTACGGAGATACCATCTACCGTAACTTGGCGGATAGAGCACAACGCTACTTTATAGACCATTTCATCGACCCGCAATACGGCGGAATCTATTGGCTGATAAATGCTGACGGTACCCCGCTCGACACAGACAAGCAGACCTACGGCTGTTCGTACGCCATCTACGGGCTATCCGAGCATTTCAGGGCAACCGGCAATGTAGAAAGTCTACAGAAAGCCATTGAGATTTATCATACCTTGGAGAGTAAGATAAAAGATCCGGTTAAAGATGGTTACATAGAATCCTTTACCCGCGAATGGGGCACCCCTGACAAGCTGGGCTACGACGGAGAAGGAGTTGCCACCAAAACCATGAATACCCATATACATGTGCTCGAAGCATATACGGCTCTATATAAAGTTTGGAGGGATGATGGTCTGCGCAAACGCCTTGCCAAGGTGATAGATATGGTAACCACTCCTCTCTACAATCCCCGCACTCATCATCTGATATTGTATTGTGATTCCGATTGGAACAACCTGGATGATATTGACTCATACGGGCATGACATCGAGACTTCCTGGTTATTGATGGAGGCTGCCGAAGCTCTGGATGATCCTCAAACACTGGAGAAATGCAAGAAGATATGTTTGGAGTTGGTAGACGCCTCGCTTCGCGAAGGTATCAACCCAATGGGTGCTATGATGTACGAAAGGCACAAAGATAAAATCCGCAAAGACGCCTCTTGGTGGTGTCAGGCGGAAACTGTAGTGGGATGTATCAACGCCTGGCAACTGACGGGGCAACCGTCTTACCTCGATGCCGCCTCCCGCACGTGGGAGTTTATTAAATCGAGAATGATAGACAAAGAATACGGCGAGTGGTTCCGTACCGTAGAGGAAGATGGAACTCCCCGTTACAAAGAGGCTAAAGCAAGTATGTGGAACTGTCCTTATCACAATAGTCGCATGGGTTTTGAGATAGAGACTAGATTGAAATAACACCTTATATTAAACATGAATCGTATGAAGAACTTTCGAATTTTCCAGTTGTGGGCGGCTGCACTCTTGTGTGGTGCTCTGTCCTTGCCACTTTCGGCGCAGACCGAAGTAATGGCGTGGAGTAATATAACCGGTGTCCGGGTGGATGGTGAACTGATAGACTTTGAGTCTTCCCTCTGTGTAGGTACCTTGAAAGGAGACATGGAAGCCTCAGGAAAAGAAAGACAAGTCCGTCCCCGCTATCACAGGGAAGGAGAGTTGCAGGAAGTGATAACCACCCTTCGCGGCGTGCAGTTCCAACAACAGGTCACCGACAAGGCACGGGGACTGGTGGATATTTCCATCAAAGCCTCATCGGACACTACCCTGAACCAATCAGCCTATTATTGCATCACGCTTGCGGCGGAGAACTATGCCCAAGCTAAGATAAATGCAGGTAGCCGGAAACTATCCATAACCTCTGCCAAACGCAAGCTTGAATTCAAGTTCGATAAATCCGTAAAGACCTTTGTAGAGAAGGGGAAGGAGAGTACTGCTATCTATATCCAATTATTGCCTGCATTGAAGAAGTCATCTGATGCCACCTTGAATATAGAGCTTCGTGCATCCGGAACCATCGACCATAGTGATGTGAATATTGTGCTCGATAGGCAGAACCCGGGTAATCTGTTTACCGGCTTCGGTGGGAACTTCCGTCTTCAGAATCCTACCGGTGATCCTAAAGTGATAGATTATTGCCTTGAAAATCTGCGGGTAGCTTACGGACGTATTGAGTTTCCCTGGAGATTGTGGCAGCCCGAAGAAAATACAGATCCAATTGCCGCTGCCCAAAACGGTGGTTTGAACGAGCGTGTAGAGCAAAGCCTTCTGATGGCGAAACGACTGAAAGCGATCGGCATGCCCGTTATCTTAAGTTGTTGGTTTCCTCCTACATGGGCTATCGAAGGTGACCCTGCCGATTATAAATATCGTGGAGGTGTGATTGCCTACCGTCTTAATCCGGAGAAGAAAGAGAAGATATATAAGTCCATGGCCGATTATATACAGTATGCCAAACAACGTTACGGCATCGAATTCTCCATGTTCTCGTTCAATGAGTCCGATTTGGGTATTGATGTATATTATACTCCCCAACAACATGCGGAGTTTATCAAAGAGTTTGGCGGCTATCTTGCCAAACGGAATCTGCCTACCCGCATGCTACTGGGAGATAACTCCGATGCCACTACCTTCGACTTTATCCTTCCGGCTTTGGGAGATGAAGAAACGTTTATGTACATTGGTGCAGTTTCCTTCCACTCCTGGCGAGGTTGCGATGATGCTACCTTGAAGAAGTGGGCAGGTGCCGCCCGGCAACTGAATGTACCTCTCATCATCGGTGAAGGTAGTACGGATGCTGCCGCCCACAACTATGCCGAGATCTTTAATGAATCTACCTTTGCGCTTTACGAGATTAACCTTTATACTCGCATTTGTGCTATCTGCCAGCCGTTGTCCATCTTGCAATGGCAGTTGACATCCGACTATTCCTTGTTGTGGGGGGATGGTCTTTACGGTTCTAAAGGTGCTTTGCGTCCTACACAACGCTTCTGGAATATCAAGCAGTTGGCGTCTACTCCTGCCGACGCTTTGGCTATTCCGGTCAGTAGCGATAAGAAGAATGTAAATTGTGCGGCATTTGGCAATATAACCCGTGGAGAATATGCAGTTCACATGGTGAATAATGGTGCCGATTGCCATGCCGTTATTTCAGGACTCCCGGCAGAGGTGCGCGAGGTTAAGGTCTATGTTACCAATACCAAAGACTGCATGACGGAAACGACTGTGAAGGTTGAGAATGGACAGGCTCGGGTCTATTTGCCTGCTATTAGCTTTATATCTGTGTTCTCTAAATAAAAAACTCACCCTCTTTCCTTGCTTTCGGCAGGGGAAGAGGGTGTAGAAAATGGCAATACCCTTTTAGATATATAAATTACTCCTCCTCCACAGCAGCATTGCCCCCTGCATTCCCTGTTTGCTTCCGTATAAACTCCGAAGGACTTAGGTTGAACTCTTCCTTGAAGTGTTTGGAGAAGACTTTCGGCGAATTATATCCCAGCATATAAGCAATCTCGGCAACTTGCATCTGACTCTCTGCCAGTAGTTGTTGGGCACGCTTCATACGAATGGTTCTGATAAACTCGATAGGCTTCTTTCCGGTAATCTTCACCATCTTTTTATAGAAATAGCTGCGGGATATATTCAGGCTGGCGGCAAGCTCTTCTACGGAGAACTCAGTCTCACTGAGGTTCTCTTCTACAATATGAATGGCTTTCTCAACCAATTGTTGGTCGAGGGGAGTGATGGTTATCCGGCTGGGCTCGATTCTTATCTCCTGATTGAATAACTCCTGCCGTTTCACATTCATATCGATAATCTTGTTGATGCGGAGTTTAAGAACTTCCATGTTGAAGGGCTTGGTGATATAATCGTCCGCACCGACACTGAGACCTTCGAGTTGATGTTCTTCACTTGCTTTGGCGGTCAGCAGGATGATGGGAATGTGGGAGTAACGAATATCGTTCTTGATTGTAGAACAGAGTTCCAATCCATCCATTTCGGGCATCATAATATCGCTGACTATCAAGTCCACATCTTCTTTCTCGAGAACGGACAAGGCTTGCTTTCCATTCATGGCTTTCAGCACATGATATTTCTTGGAAAGACTTTCCGAAAGGAATTTGATGAAATCGTAGTTATCATCTACCAGTAGAATGGTGAATGGATGAGGCTCTTCTTCAACTGTTTGCTTTTCCGTCAATTCTACTTTTTGTTCTTTGTCGCTGTGCTGATGTAACGGCAGAGTGAGTATGAATATAGACCCACTTGGCTGATTATCCTCAATGTGTATACTGCCTTGATGCATCTTCACATACTCTGATACAATATGCAGTCCGATACCGCTACCTCCACTACTCGATTGGTTCTTGTCGGACTGGTAGAAGCGCAGGAATACTTTTTCCTTCGATTCATCATCTATGCCACAGCCTGTATCTGTAAAAACAAGCTTCAAGTGAGAGCCTTCCAACTCTATGCTCAAAGAAATACTTCCCTTGTTTGGAGTAAACTTGAATGCGTTCGAAAGAATATTCGTCATTATCTTGCGTATCTTGTCGTAGTCGAAATCCATAAAGATGGAGTGCTGAGGACTTTTCAAAGTATAGTTGATATTCCTTTTCTGTGCGATGGGATCGAAAGAGTGGAATATCTCACTCAAGATGATGAGGATATTATCGTGCTTGCATTTCAACGTTTCCGCCTTGGCGTCCAGCCTTCTGAAGTCCAGTAATTGGTTGATGAGCTCCAGTAAGTAATCTGCGTTCTGCTTCACCATGTCCAATATGCCTTTGCGGTGTTCGGGATAATTCTCAAAGAACTCTTCAAGAGGATTGATGATGAGCGATAAAGGCGTTCTCAATTCATGGCTGATATTGGCGAAGAATTGTAGTTTCATGTTGCTGACCTTTTGTTGCCTTTCATTTTCGATTTCGATGGCTTGCAGGATTTGTTTCTCTTTGTGCCGCATGCGTAGGTAGCGGACAATGAGTAGAATCAGGCACAGAAAGATGCAGCTGTAGAGGATGTAAGCCCAGGAAGTGCGCCACCAAGGTGGAAGGATATTAATCTTCAGAGTCTTGATATTGGGGCTCCATACACCCTGCGAATTGCATACCTTAACTAATAAAGTATAACTTCCGACGGGTAGCATGGATAGGTTGATCCTGTTGTTTTCCGCATAGATCCAGTTGGAGTGGCTTTGGTCTATCCGGTAGGCATACTTTATCTTGTCAGGTTCAATAAGGTCGAGAGCGGAGAAAGATAACGTGAAGGAGTTACTTTCTTCGGTAAGGGTCAGGCTCTGCGTACATTCGGGAGAGTTGCCTCCAAGTACATCTTTAAGAACTTTCTCTGATTTGAGTTCTATTCCAGTCAGATAGATTTGAGCTTTGTAGCCGGTAGTCAGTATATCCTGGGGAATGATGGTTTGGTATCCTTTTGTGGTACCTATCAGGATATTGCCGTTATCCAGCTTAAGAATGGCATGTACGTTTGCATCATTGCATATTAACCCGTCGCTTACGGAGTAGTTTACGATGGAGTATGCTCCATTATTCAGGTTGATGCGTGAAATGCCATTGCCGGTGCAAACCCACATTTGCTGGTTGTTATCTTCGGTTATTGCCCGGACAAGGTTGGCGGCAAGTCCATCGTTCTGGTCAATGAAGTGGATGGAGTCGGTTTTCTGATCCCAGATGCTCAGGCCATGCGGGTGTCCTATCCAGATAAGGTCGCGGCTATCTTTGTAAACGGTCAGCATGGTGTTTTCCTTGAAGCGGCTTGTTTCCGAATAGATGTTATATGCTTGGTTTTCCGTATCTACCACGATAAGTCCTCCACTGGTGGCGATGTAGAGATGGTGGTCGTTGTCATAGTACATATCACGGACAAAGAACTCCTCGGGGCGGTATAAGATGGTATCGAACTGCCCGGTTTCGGGGTTTAGCCGTTGTATGTATCCTCTCATGGTTCCTATCCAGACAAATCCGTTCTTATCTACTTCTATGGTATAGACATTATCTTCCAGAAGTTGGCTGTTGGCGGTGGTATATTGCTTGATTTGCCCTTTGGAGTAACAGATTAACCCTTTCTGATAAGTACCGATCCATATCCGGTTCTTTGAATCGGTAGATAGATCGACAACGACATTGGCAGGAGTGGGTATTTTCTCGTATATATCTGTTAGCAATGATTGGCGTATCAGTCCTGTTCCGTCGGTACCATAATAGATAAATTCGTGCCCGGCGTCTTTACAGAAGGTAAGAACATCATCATACTCCAATGATTTGTTACCTAAAACAATTTGCGACATGGGACTATAGTAGGATATACCATGCTTGAAGTTCCCCAACCATACAATACCGTCTTTATCCTGATAGATGGTACTCAGGTTATTACTGGCAATGGTATGTGGTTTCAGCGGGTTATGCACAAGGTTGGTGAGTGATTTACTGAGTGTATTGTAAATGAAGAGACCTTTGTGGCTAGTCAGAATCCATACGTTACTATCACCCATATCAAGAATACGTTGTACCCGGTTATACTGAATACCCTGGTCATTCAGGCTAATGCTTTCCCATGTTTGAGTGGAGTTGTTCTTATGTAGCAGCAGACTGTTTTGGCTGGTATAAACCCATATACTTTCGTTTTGGTCTACATATACATACGGTTCGTGGTTGTCCAGTAGAGGTTTGTAGAGTATCGGGATGGTGATTTCCCTATTTTCGGAAGTCTGTTTATTGATACTGTATAGGGTACCGTTGGTATACATTATATAAATGTATTGTGCTCCTACTATCAGGTTGGATATATTTTTTATTTGCAGGGGGAAAGCTTTGATGGAATTATTGTCCGCACTACGAATATAGAGTTTAGTCTGGTCGTAAGCCCATAGCTCATTTTTAGGAGTCATGCCAACCCTGAGTACATTCTTACTAGGGATTTTCATTTCCTCCAGTACTAGCTTATAGTCATTGTTGAATTGTCCGGTCTTGTAGTCGTAGATACTGTAACCATTCGACATTCTGATCCATATATTGCCGTTTGGATCTTCAAATACGGCACTGATGGCATCATCCGGTAGTTCGGAGTTGTTACGGTAATATTGGCAGAAAGAATAGCCGTCGTATTTGTTGAGCCCGGATTCTGTGCCTATCCAAAGAAAGCCTCTGCTATCACGAAAGATACTTCGGATACTATTGTTGGACAGTCCTTCGGTAGTGGAGAGTTGCTTGAACATGACCGAAGGGGGAGTCTCCATTGAATTCCCAAAGGAAACAAAGAAGAAAGACAGAACGAACAGTAAGAATAGAAATACTCGTTTCATAGCATTTGTGAGTTAAATGAAGCTTACTTTTTTTCGATTTGCTGGAAGTTAACATCCAGCGTGTTGCATGTATATATCCAGCGCGCTGCATGTATATGTCCAGCACGCTGCATATATATATCCGACAAACTGGATATGCAAACTTACTCATAATCATCCGAACGGGCAAGAGGGGATATCTCTATCCGAAGAAGAAGAGGTCTCTCATTTGATGAAAATGAGTATCTATTTTGTTTCCTAACTCTTTTACGGGCATGCAATGAAACAAAACCGGGTGAGAAAAGACTATTTTACGATACCTGCATCTGAAAGATAGCGAATACATTTGCCAAAAGATAATTTTATAAATCCAATAGTATGAAGAAACAATTCTTAGCGATTGCAGTACTGTTATCTGTGTGTGGCAACTCTTCGGCACAGCCTCAGGTAAATAATGGTACTTCTTATTTGATGAATCAAGCCATGGACATGAGTGCCGACTTCCTGGACTTGAGTAATACATTATTCTTTGCCGATCATTTGGAATCCTTCGATGCCAAGTCCGGTGAAGGGTTAGTGAACTGGAAGCGTGGACACTTGGTTCCTCGTCAGGCATTCAATACCAATTGTGCACAACCTCGCAAAATGAGAATGCTCGATTTCCCTAATGCCGCCTACGAGAACGATCCTAATCTGAAATTCAAGATTGATTTTATTACTCCTCGTACGGTGCGCATTCGTATGCTGACTACTCCTGTAGAGCCCAAACCTGCCACTTCCATTATGCTGGCAAAAGAACCGGGAAAGGATGCCAGCTGGAAAGCAACCGAGACAGGTAACGCTATTGTCTATACCAACGACTATGGAACTATCCAGATTGATAAGAACCCTTGGCGTATTGTATTGAAAGATAAAGCCGGTCGCATCCTGAGCCAGACTGCTACACTGGGCGATTCAGATTCTACGCAGGTGAAGTATACTCCCTTTAGCTTTGTGAAACGTGGCAGTGATAATGCCCGGCGCATCAACCCTGTATTCTCTATTACTGCCGATGAAATGATCTTCGGTTGTGGTGAGTCTGCTACAGGTTTGAATAAAGTGGGTCAGAAAGTAAATCTGTTTGTGACCGATCCTCAGGGACCCGAAACAGACCAGATGTATAAACCCATTCCATTCTTTATGAGCAGCAGAGGCTACGGTATGTTTATGCACACCTCCGCACCTGTAACTTGTGATTTTGGAGCTACCTATATCGGTTTAAACAAAATGTTCATGGGAGATGAGAATCTGGACTTATTCGTCTTCTTTGGTGAGCCGAAGGATATTCTGGATGAATATACCGACTTGGTAGGAAAGCCGGGTATGCCTCCGTTGTGGTCTTTCGGTACTTGGATGAGCCGCATTACTTACTTCAGCGAAAAAGAAGGTTATGAGGTTGCTGCCAATATCCGCAAGAACAAATATCCTTGTGATGTGATTCACTTTGATACGGGCTGGTTTGATGTAGACTGGCAATGCGACTATAAGTTCTCTGAAAACCGTTTCCAGAATCCCGAGCAGATGTTGAAGGATTTGAGAACACAAGGCTTCCACGTATCTCTGTGGCAGCTGCCTTACTTCACTCCGAAAAACCGTTACTTCTCGGAACTGATAGAGAAGAATATGTATGTGAAGAATGGCAATGGTGAGTTGCCATACGAAGACGTAGTACTTGACCTCTCCAACCCCGAAACCGTAAAATGGTATCAGGATAAACTGGCAGGATTGATGAATATCGGTGTAAGCGCCATTAAGGTAGACTTTGGAGAAGCTGCTCCGTTGAACGGTATTTATGCATCCGGCAAGAGTGGCTGGTACGAACACAATCTTTATCCTCTTCGCTATGATATGGCAGTAGCCGGAATCACCAAACAGTTGCACAATGAGAATGTGATATGGGCTCGTGCCGCATGGGCAGGTTCTCAACGCTATCCGTTACATTGGGGTGGTGATGCAGCTACTACGAATACCGGTATGCTGGGTACGCTTCGTGCAGGTTTATCCTTTGGTCTTTCAGGATTCTCTTTCTGGAGTCACGATATGGGCGGCTTTGTAAAATCTACTCCCGATGAGTTGTATTGCCGTTGGTTACCTTTCGGTTTCCTCACCTCGCATACCCGTGCACATGGAGCACCTCCTACTGAGCCGTGGTTATATAAGAGCAAACAAGTACAGGATGTCTTCCGCAAAAGTGCGGAGATGAAGTACCGACTGATGCCATACGTCTACGCCCAAGCCAAGGAGTGTACAGAGAAAGGTTTGCCGATGTTGAGAGCTTTGTTTGTAGAGTTCCCCGATGATCCGGGTGTATGGAAGGTGGAAGATGAATACATGTTCGGTTCTCAGATATTCGTTGCTCCTTTGCTGGAAACCGGAATCAATAGCCGCACGGTTTATCTGCCTAAAGGTAAGTGGCTTGATTACCAGACCAACAAGATATATGAAGGTGGCTGGCAAACGATTGAAGCAGGTGAACTGCCTATTATTATGCTGGTTCGCGACGGTTCCGTCTTACCTCACCTGAAGTTGGCACAATCTACCGCCGAGATGGATTGGAGTAAGATAAGCCTGAAAGTATATAGTGCAGATAAGAAGCAAGCGGAAGGACTGATTTGTTTGCCTACAGATAACCGTATCCAGGCAGTGAAAGTAGATTGCGGAAAAGGTAAACCACAACTCTTGAACCAAGTGGAAGGCACGACTTTGAATTTCTAGAATCATTCCTTTATTGATCTTTATCTGATTTGTTAAACCTAAGTATTTAGTATTTATGAAAAATGTATTGAAGTATCTGGGCGTTGTGTCAATGTCATTGACACTCACCGGCCCCGTATTTGCCGCGGGAGGCCAATCAGTTGCAAGTGTTGCCATTGTGCAGCAGAAAGCAGTTACTGTGAAAGGACAAGTTCTCGATGAGGCCGGTCTGCCTATTATCGGAGCCAATGTCATTGTAGAGGGTACGACAAACGGTGTAATAACCGATCTGGATGGCTATTTTACTCTGACGGCAACGGCAGGGGCTACTTTGAAGACAAGCTACATCGGCTATTTGTCGAGATCAGTAAAGGTATCCCCCGATGTATCTTCCCTGAAGATTGTTCTGAAGGAAGATACTGAAACGCTGGACGAAGTGGTGGTTGTAGGCTATGGTACCATGAAGAAGTCCGACTTGACAGGTTCTGTGGCCTCCGTCAATGCGGAAGAGATGATGAAGCGTAACCCGGTGAACTTGGGACAAGGATTGCAGGGAGCGGCGGCTGGTGTTTCAGTCATCCGCTCTTCCGGCGACCCTGAAGGTGGGTTCTCCATCCGTATCCGTGGTGTGGCTACGGTTAATGGCTCTGCCGATCCGCTTTATGTGGTGGACGGTGTGCAGGTGGGAACTTCCATTGATTTCCTGAATCCGAATGACGTGGAGTCCATTGAGATCCTGAAAGATGCTTCGGCAACGGCTATCTATGGTACACGTGGTGCAAACGGTGTGATCATGGTAACAACCAAGAGTGGTGGCAAGGGTAAGGCAAAGGTGAACTTCTCTGCCAACTTCGCCCTCCAGTTCAATGCCAACAAGATTGATGTGGCCGATGCCGATTTGTTTGCAAGTGCCGTGCGTTCTGCTGTTAAAAATGACGGTATCGGCATGACCAATCTAGCATACGGTGAGAATTACATAGGCAAACTGAACAACATTGACTGGCAAGATGAAATGTCCCGTACGGCTTTGCAGCAGAATTATAACTTCTCTGCTTCGGGAGGTAGTGAAAACACCCAGGCTAACTTGTCTTTGGGTTATTTGAACAATGAAGGTATTGTCATTGAATCGAATTTCAAGCGGTTGACGGCCCGTGCAAACATTACCCATAAAGTAAAGGATTTCATGCATGTAGGCTTGAACCTGAACTACTCTCATTCTGAAAAGATGGGTAACGGTAACTTGAGGAGTTATGCACAAGCCATCCCAACCATGGATTATGTAGAAGACGGAGTCTTTTATTCCATGCCTATCGTTCTGCCTGACGGTACTTGGGGACATTATAAAAAAGAAGGTAACGGTGACGTGAACAAGGGAGCTGATAACCTGGTTGCAGCTGCCAAGACCGCCGACAATATCAATAAATGGGACCGCATACTTGCCAGCGCTTTCCTGCAACTCGACTTGTATAAAGGCTTGACCTTTAAGACAATTGCCAGCTATAATTATTCTACCAAAGGTTACAACGGCTATACGGCTTATAATGGCAGAACCTTCGGCTCAAAAGACCGTAAAGACTCATTCTCGCTGAATCAAAGTCAAGCTACCTCGCTCGGTCTGGAAGCGTTCCTGAATTACGACTGGTCTAATGACCATCATCGTGTGAATGCAATGGTTGGTTTCTCTACCAGCGATTCCAACGGTGCTTGGCTGAACTCCAGCGCCAATGACTTCCCGGCAGATAACATCCGCCTGATTTCACTGACAAACGATCCTTCCTCCAAACAGACGGACGGTGGTTTGGACCTGAAGACAAGATTCCTTTCTTATTTCGGACGTCTGACGTATACCTTGAACGACCGTTATATCGTTACTGCTACGGTACGTCGCGACGGTTCTTCAAACTTTGGTTCAGGCAATCGTTACGGTACATTCCCTTCTGCTTCGGTTGCATGGCGTCTATCTGAAGAAAAGTTCATTAAAAATCTGGACTTGTTCAGCAACCTGAAGCTGCGTGCCGGATGGGGACAGACCGGTAATGCGGGTGGTGGTACCAACTTATCTATGCCTCAGTTGTCTTCGGCCAATATTATGTACTGGATTTTCAACGGTATCAATGTAGGAAATGCCGCCGGTATCGCCCAACAAAAAGAAATTGACACCAATCTAAAGTGGGAAACCAATGAGCAGACTAATATCGGTATTGACTTCGCATTTATGAACAATGAACTTTCCTTCTCAGCCGACTACTTTATCCGTGATGCGAAGGATTTGCTTCTGTATCGTCAGATTCGTCCTTCCACAGGTTTCTCCAATGTATATACCAATGCAGGACATATCCGTAACTCCGGTTTTGAGTTTACTGCTGCATGGAACAAGAGCTTCCGTGACTGGAATGTCGGTATCAGACTGAATGGTTCTACCCTGAAGAATGAAGCAATTGAAGTGGGCGATCCCATATTCAGTAAATCCCGTTCTGCTCAAGACGGTGACAACTGGGACAACCACTCCATTACACAGAACGGTTATCCGGTAGGTTCTTACTATGGTTGGAAGGTAGCCGGTATCTTCAAAGACAAGGCCGAAATTGATGAGATGAACAGACTTGCTGTTGAAAAGGGAGTGGCGAGTGGTTTTTATCAAGATCCTACTACCCAACCCGGTGACTATAAGTTTGTCGATTTGAACAACGACGGACAGATTACCGATGCCGACCGCACTACTATCGGCAATGGATATCCTAAGTTTACCTACGGCATGAACCTCACTGCCTCTTGGAAGAACTTCGACTTCTCAATGAATCTGTATGGAGTAGCCGGTATGGATATCCTTTCATACTCTTCGGCACGTTTGACTTCTGTTTACGGACCCGATGGCGGTTACCAGAATGTACTGAAAGAATATGTGAACAATGCATGGTCGTCTTCAAATACAAACGCTAAATACCCGCGCATCAGTAAGACCGATTATAACAAGAATCTGCGTGTATCCGATGCTTATATCCAGAAAGGAGATTATCTGAAGATTTCAAATATTCAGATAGGATATACATTCCCGAAGAATCTGCTGAAACCGGTGAAGATGGAGAATGCCCGTGTGTTTGCCAGCGTAGACAATGTATGCACCATTTCTTCTTATAATAAGTTCGGAGATCCGGAAGTAGGTGATTCTAATGTGCTCTTCTCCGGATTCGATGGTGGACGCTATCCGTTCCCGATGTCGGTTACCTTCGGTTTGAGTGTACAATTCTAAAGTAATGGATAAAAAAACGATGATTATGAAAAACTTATATAAACTGTTGATGGGGGTAATGACTTTGGGCGCCCTTGCATCTTGTGACGATTATCTGGAAGTGGATCATTATGATATCCTTCCATCGGACTTCATGTACAAAACAGAAGCGAATATACTTTCCGGACTGAATGGTATTTACGATACTTTCTATACAGACCAGCATGGCGTCAGTGGTAGTGACGACGAGGTTTGGGGATTTAAACCTCAGGTGTTTGCCGCCAATCATTCTACTATGGACTGCCAAGCCTCGGGATGGGATGCAGAGTGGCAACGCCATGCTTGGAAACCCGACAAAGGTTCTTTGGAAACCGCCTGGCGGATGAGTTATAGAGCTGTGGACCGTGCCAACCGTTTTCTTGCCGGACTGGAGACTGCGGATCCTTCCGTCTTTTCTGATAGCAATACCAAAACCCTCTTTGAAGCACAAGCACGTGCCATCCGTGCCTATAACTATCTGTATCTGACCAAGATATTCGGACGTGTACCGATGCTTCTGACTGGTGAGACTTATACCACTTCGGCAGGTAAAGCACGACCGGAGTCGGTGGATCAGACGTATGAGGCTATTGAGAAAGATTTAATCTTCGGACGCGACCATTTGGAGTGGTTACCGATGAAAGGCGAGTACGGACGTGTCACGAAAGGATTCTGCAAAGCTTATTTAGCTGAACTTTATATGTTGCGGAAAGACTTCACAAGTGCCAAGACAGAATTGAAGGATATCATAGATAGCAAGACCTACTCTTTGGAACCTTGTTTTGGTAATCTTCATGCTTGGGATACACATTGGACGAAAGAGTCTGTGTTTGAAGTAATGTACCACGACCAAGGTTACATGGGATGGGGTGCCGACAACTCTTCGGATGCCATGATGTGGTACGGATATTTGTGCGCAGCTCCCGAATGGGGAGGCTGGGGCTCTCTTTGTCTCTCTTGGGAGTTTGTACGCTCTTTTGAACCGGGTGACAAACGTCGTCAATACTCTGCTGTAGCTAAAGGTGATACACATCCCATCACAAAGCAGACTGTGGGTGTGACAAGCGGTTTCGACGGACTCTTCCAGGGCTCCGAGAATATGCCTACTGTTTATTCCTTGAAATATTGGAGATGCAAGCCGGGTTCAAACAATCAGGTATTCAATCCTATCTCTCTGACGCTGAAACGTTATGCGGGTGTTATACTCGATTATGCAGAATGTTGTTTTGAAACAGGTGATGACACTACCGGATGGGACATGATTCGTCAGATTCGTAACCGGGCTTGGGGTAATCTGGAAGCCGGGGCAACCATGATTGATCTGCCCGCAGACATGTTGAGTACACAAACCGTGGAAGTACCGGATGCCGAAGCTTATTATACAAGTTATAAGGCTGCCAAAGGGTATAGCTCTCCTGTATGGAAAGTAGCAGTGATTATAGAACGTCGCCATGAATTCAATGCTGAATTCTCACTTTATCATGACTTGTGTCGCATGGGTATGTGTAAAGAATGGTTTGAAGCTGAATACCCGAAGACGGTAGCGAGTTCTACACCGGAGGCTTGTTTGCTAACCGGCGATTCATTCCGCTACTTTGAGCATGAAACCTATCAGGAACTGTTCCCGATTCCGACGAACGAGATTCTGACTAATCCGCTCATCAATCAGGAAGACCAGAATCCGGGGTATTAATAGGTGTTGGCTTAAGTAGCTAATAATGATGTTTTTATAGGTGGAGTTTTCCCTGTTTGTCAGACACTGGACTTTGACGTGATAGACACCAGTGTCTGACGCGATAAACACCAGTGCCTGACGTGACAAACGCCAGTGTCTATCAGGTCAAAGACCAGTGTCTGACAAACGGGATAGAACTCCCTTGATTTATATAGAAATAGGTTGATTGTTTTAGAGTATAGTTATGGAAAAGAGATTGTATTGGATAGCACTACTGGCTGTGATTTTTCTGGCTGGTTGTAAACAGGGTTGCGGGAGTACAGACATGCAAACACGTCTATGCAAAGAGGTGGTTGCAAATGTCAAGGATAGTGTGATACCTTTTTGGATGGATAATGTAGTGGCGCCCGGTGACGGCTTTTACGGAGCCGTATTGCGAGATGGAACCCCGGTGGCGGATGCACCCAGGGGAGGAGTATTGAATGCCCGGATTCTGTGGAGTTTTTCTGCTGCATACCGTACGTTTGGCGATGAATCTTATCTGAAGCTTGCCGACAGGTCACAGCGTTATTTCATGGATACATTTATAGATAAGGTGAATGGTGGAGTATATTGGCTGGTCAATCCCGACGGCGAAGTGCTGAATGCTTCTAAATATACATACGCCATGACATACGCCATCTATGGACTGGCAGAACACTATTTGGCGACGGGCAACAACGAGAGTTTGAAAACAGCCATCAGCCTGTATCGTACATTGGAGGAAAAAGGACGTGAACCGTTGTATGATGGTTATGTGGAATCTTTCACAGAAGACTGGAAACAACAAGACAAATATGATAATAACGCTCCCAAGACCATGAATGCCCATTTGCATGTACTGGAAGCTTACACTCTTCTATATCAGTGTTGGAAAGACAAAGGATTGAAGGATAGGCTTGAGTTTAACGTCGATTTGTTCATAAACCGTATATATGATCCTTCGAGGAAGCATTTCAATCTGTTCTTTGATAATGAGTGGAACAGTCTGGTAGAAATGGACTCTTACGGACATGACGTTGAAGCCGGATGGTTACTTTGTGAGGCTGCCCGTACACTGGAAGATGAGAATCTGATAAAACGGACTAACCGGCTTGCACTGGATGTGACGGGTGCTTGCCTGGCCGAAGGTTTGAGTGACAAAGGCTATATGATTTATGAGAAGAAAGGCGATAGGAAGACCAAACATGCTTCATGGTGGGGACAGATTGAAACCATGATAGCCTGCATCAATGCTTGGCAAATCAGCGGAGATGAAGCCTGGCTGCAATCGGCTGATATCGTCTGGACCTTTGTAAAGAACAATATGATAGACAAGGAATATGGAGAATGGTATAGCGACTGTTTCGACGGAGAGCCCAAGAAAGATGCACCAAAGGTGAGCATGTGGCGTTGTCCGTATCACACGGTACGCTTGGGAGTAGAAGTAAATAACCGTTTAAAATAATACGTATGAAGAAATTGATAATAGGTGCGGTATCACTGATGCTTTGTGCAACTTTACAAGCTCAGGATTTCAAAATCAACCCTTCGGGATATTTTGAGAACCAGGGAGCCAATGTGATGGTTTTCAGTGATGTCTATCCTGAAGGACACCAAGGAGGTGTTACTCTGGTCTTGAATGGAGACCGCAGAGCCGCAGGTGGTGATGTGCGTTTTGAAATCTCGCAGGGACAGTGGCAAGGACTGCCCAAGATGAGAAGCCGCATCGTGGATGAGGCTAACAACGAGATTTGTGTCACACTGAATTATCCCGATTCAACCAAGCACATGACGGGTTTCAATCCGATGCTTTATCCTGATTTCGTTTTCGGCTACACCATCAAAGTAAAAGGTGAGAAGGATTATCTGGTGTTGACGGTTGATCTGGATCAGCCGGTACCTGATCGCTTTGCCGGAAAACTGGGATTTAATCTGGAGTTGGTGCCCTCTACTTTACTGGGCAAACCCTGGATCATGGATAATCAGACAGGAGTGTTCCCTCATCAGGCAATGGGGCCTACCATGAAACAGACTTCCAACATGGAACATATCGGAGATTTCAATCCCAACGGGAAAGCTGATTTGGATCAGTTGCTCTTAGATAGGAAGACGTATAATCCGATGATTGCCGATGACATTGTCTCCGCTCCTTTTGCCCAAGGAAAGAAGTTCGTACTCAATCCGCAGGACGAACTGGCAAAGATTACGATTGAGAGTGAGAAAGGCAATCTGTTGCTGTATGACGGACGAATCAACCACAATAATGGTTGGTTTGTGCTTCGTTCGGAGTTCCCGGCAGGAACAAAGTCGGGTGCCGTGAAGTGGATTATCCGCCCTACGGTTACCAAAGAGTGGCGGTATGCTCCGGTAGTGCAAACTTCACAAGTGGGTTATCATCCTGCACAGAAGAAGCTTGCTGTTATAGAACTGGATGGACGTGAAACAAACTTCAAGCAACCCGCCCTTTACCGTATCGCAGCTGATGGCAGGAAGTTGGTAAAGCAACAGGCAGCTAAAGATTGGGGGAATTTCTTGCGTTACCATTATTTGCAGTTCGACTTTACGGAAGTGACTGAAGGCGGGCTTTATCAGGTGATGTACGGTGATGTAGCTTCTCCCGTATTTCGTATAGCCAATGATGTGTGGGATAAAGGCATCTGGCAGGCAGAGATAGAGTATTTCTTACCTGTACAGATGTGTCACATGCGTGTAAACGAGAAATATCGTGTATGGCATGACTTCTGCCATCAGGACGATGCCCTCATGGCAAAGACGGATATCAATCATATAGACGGATATACTCAGGGCCCTTCTACTCTGTGTAAATATAAGCCCGGCGAACAGGTTCCGGGATTGAACATAGGCGGTTGGCACGATGCAGGCGACTATGACTTGCGTATCGAATCCCAGGCTGGTGAGGCTTATATCCTTGCGATGGCTTGCGAGAACCTCAATGCTTACTGGGATGAGACTTCCATCGACTTCGGCAAACAGATTGTAGAGATACACCAGCCGGATGGAAAGAACGACTTCCTGCAACAAGTAGAGAATGGTGCACTGACCATAGTAGCCGGTTGGAAAGCGTTGGGACGTCTTTACAGAGGTATCTTATGTCCTACCGTGCGCCAATATGCGCATTTGGGAGATGCATCCGCCCATACCGATCACTTCAGCGGAACAGCCGATGACCGTTGGGTATTTACCGAAGATAATCCCGGACGTGAATTGCAGGTTGCCGCATGGCTGGCAGGTATTTCGCGTGTCTTGAAAGGACATAATGATGCATTGAGTGCCGATTGTCTGGAGATAGCCTGTGAGTTGTTCAAGATTACCCGTTGTGAAGACAACCGGTTATTGACTGTGAAAGCACATGTCGCCGTAGAACTTTATCTGGCAACCAAAGACGCAGAGTATCGCGACTTCGTTTTGCAGCAGCAAGATCTCATTTGCAAGAATATCCGTCAGACGGGTTGGTTCATTGGACGTTTCGATAAGGCGGTAGGTAATGCACGTTTCAGCAAAGCCATTCGTAAAGCATTGCCCCAATTGCAGGCTATGTATCAGGAGTATGGCAGCAAAACCCCGTATGGTGTACCTCATGATAGGGGTAACCGCTCATCCGGTTCATGGGAACCGCAACACTTGGGCTACAATTATTGCTATTTGAATGCTGCTTATCCCGACTTGTTTGCACCGGACTACATCTACGATTCCATGCAATACCTCTTGGGTATGCATCCCGGACGCAATCAAGCTGCTTTTGTTACCGGTGTGGGTGCCGAGACAATGAAAGCCGCCTATGGCGTGAACCGTGCCGACTGGTCGTATATCCCCGGTGGAGTATCTCCGGGTACAAACCTGATTCGTCCCGACCTGCCCGAATTGCTTCATTTCCCCTTCTTATGGCAGGAAGGTGAATATTGCCTGGGCGGACATGCTACCTGGTTTATGTATATGGTTCTGGCATCTCAGAAGATATTGAATAGTAATAAATAAGAAAATGAAGAAGATCAAGTTATTTGTGGCAGCTTTGCTGTTGATGGCCTTTGCCATAGGAAACAATGTATGGGCTGCCTCCGGTTTAGGAAAGAAAGACACGGGTTCGGTGGAATCACCTAAGTTTTATACCGGAAATACTAATCCATTGTTGGATTTCGCTTTTGTGGCCGACCCTACGAGTATAGAATACAATGGCCGACTCTATGTATATGGTACTAATGACACCCAGCAGTTGGATAGCGTAGGAAAAGATGGCAAGAATACTTATCAGTACATACATTCGCTGGCTATGTTATCTACGGATGACATGGTGAACTGGACCTATCACGGTTTGATTGATGTGAAGGCACTTTCGCCCTGGGGCATAGCTTCATGGGCACCTACCATCATTTCTCAGGTGGAGGCAGATGGTAAAACACATTTCTACCTTTATTACTCCAATAGCGGTGCAGGCGTAGGGGTACTTACCGCCACTTCTCCCGTAGGGCCATGGACCGACCCGTTGGGACGTATGTTGGTGAGCCAGTTCTCGCAGGGACTAGGTGAGTGCAAGGCCCCTTTTGATCCTGGCGCTGTGATAGATGAAGAAGGAACAGGCTGGTTGTCTTTTGGCGGAGGAGGCAAGGGCGAGAAAGGCACCGACTACATGCCTGGAGATGCCCGCATTGTACGCTTAGGTAAAGATCTCATCAGTTTAGACAGTGAGATTGCTGAGATAAAGGCGCCTTACCACTTCGAAGCCAACGAACTGAATTATTGGAATGGCACCTGGATTTATACGTATAATACCGACTGGAAGGAGCGCAAAGAGTGGCCTCATCAGGGAATAGAAAAACCAAGTATCTGTTGCATGTCTTACATGACTTCCCATACACCATTGGACACCGACAGTTGGAAGTATGTAGGCAACTTCTTTAAGAATCCCGGAGACTATGGCATGGGCTTCAGCAACAACCACACCCACTTGCACAAGTATAAGGGAGATTATTATTTGTTATACCATAACATGTGCTTGCAGGAATATAAGGGTACCAAAGGCGGTTTCCGTAGCCTGTGCGTGAACAAACTCCAAGTGAACGAAAAGGATATGAAGTTAGAGATGGGTGAAGCTACCCTGAAAGGGGTAGACCAAATCAAGCCTGTGAACCCCTTTATCCATCAGCAGGCCGAGACCGTGGCCGCCACGTTGGGTATATGCTTTGAACCGGCAGGTACATCGGGCAACATGCTGGCAGTAGGTTCCGGGCGAGAGAAGTCGGCTATTGCTGTGCGGGGCGTATTCTTCTCGGGTGCTCCCTGCTTGTTTAAAGCCACAGCTTCGGGGCATGGTATCCTGGAGGTTCGCCTTGACAAACCGGATGGAGAAATGCTGGCTTCCGTTTCGTCTGATGCAGATTCCTTGCAGACTGTTTCCACAAAGATTACCAAAGAGAAGGACGGCGTACACGATCTTTATTTCTTATTTAAAGGTAAAGAGCTGAAAGTGGATGAATGGATGTTTGAAAGGGAGTAGGTAGAAAGATTTCCGAATCATTACTTGGACAAATAGAGAGGTCACTGCAAGTTTACTTGTGGTGACCTTTCTTATTACACTCTGTTTTAGTTTCCTAATAATTAAAAAAGGTTTGTTATCTGCTAATTGGTGATTAGCAAACTACTCTAAACGATTTTCGAACTCTTAGTAGATCGGTTGCTTTTATATTTGCTTCCGTTATTTTGATAATAAACAATGAAATTAACTACTATGAATTCAAACTTTAAGAAAACTGTATTATGTACAGGTGTAGGAATTGCCCTTACACTGGGCTATGTTCCACTCTCATTTGCTGCTCTTCCGAACGAAGTTTCCGAAGTAGCTCAACAGATCAGAAAAATAACGGGTACCGTGATCGATCAAAATGGAGAACCTGTTATTGGTGCTAATGTATTGGAGAAAGGTACCGGAAATGGAGTAATATCTGATATTGACGGAAACTTCTCGCTGAATGTAAATGCTGGTGCGGTATTGGATATCAGTTATATCGGCTATATTCCCCAGCAGGTGAAGGTTACCAATCAAACTAATCTGAGAGTGGTTTTGCAAGAAGACGCAAAAGTATTGGATGAAGTAGTAGTAGTAGGTTATGGTGTGCAGAAGAAGAAACTTGTAACAGGTGCTACTGTTCAGGTTAAAGGTGATGATATAGCTAAATTGAATACGGTATCTCCTTTATCGGCCCTCCAAAGTCAGACGCCGGGTGTAAATATTACTAAGACTTCCGGTCAACCGGGTGAAGGATTTAAAGTGGTGATACGTGGATTGGGTACTACCGGTAGTTCCAGTCCGTTATATATAGTAGATGGTGTGTCGCGTGGTAATATCGACTATCTGAACCCTGCTGACATCGAATCATTGGACGTTTTGAAGGATGCTGCATCTGCCGCCATCTATGGTGCCCGTGCTGCCAATGGTGTAGTGCTTGTTACTACTAAGAAAGGTAAAACAGGAAAAGCTTCTATTCAATACGACGGTTACTTCGGTGTGCAGAATGTCTATAAAAGACCTGAATTGCTGGATGCCCAACAATTCGTAATGATTCAGCAAGAAGGTCGTAAGAACAGTGGAATGGACCCCATTAACTTTGAAAAGGATATGGCTGAAGGTGATTACAAGCGCCTACAGGAAGGCTGGAAGGGTACCAGCTGGGTAGATGAGATGGAGAACAAGAATGCTCCTATCCAAAGCCATTCATTAAACATATCAGGAGGTAGCGAACGCTCAGTTTATTCAATAGGTTTATCATATACATCTCAGGAAGGTATCTACGGAAAGCCCGTGGAACCAGATTATAGCCGCTACACGGCACGCGTGAACTCCGAACACATTCTGTTGAAGAACGGCAAGACCAATCTTCTTACCGTAGGTGAAAACATTTCATACTCTTATAGTGAAAAGAGTGGTATTGCCATTGGCAACATGTACTACAATGACTTGAGTGCCGCCTTGAAGATGACTCCGTTGATGCCTTTGTGGGAACGGGATAGTAGTGGTAACTTCATTGTGGGACAATATCATAAGCAGCTTCCCGGCAATAATACTTCGGCCAATCCGATAGGTATGATGGTTTACCAGCATGGCAATAACCTCAGCAAGAACCATTCTCTGAATGGTAGCTTTTATGCTGTACTTGAACCAATCAAAGACTTGAAGCTAAGGACATCGTTCGGTTACAACATGAGTGGGTCTGCTTATCGCCAGTTTACTCCGAAATTTGACTTGGGAGAACGCAACCAGTCTTCGGAAAATAGTGTGACTCAAAGCATGGGTCTGGGATTCGGTTGGACATGGGAAAATACATTGTCCTATGACTTCAAAGTGAAGCAAGATCACACGTTTAATGCTTTGATTGGTATGTCGGCCGAACGTTCGGGATTGGGAGATAATATGAGTGGCACAAACAGGAATTCTATCTTCGAAGACTTCGAGCATGCCTATCTGGATAATACCAAAATGATAAACTCCAACAATACCAGCCTGGGAGGAAGTCCTTGGCAGAAAGGTGGACTGATGTCTTACTTTGGGCGTGTGAACTATGACTACAAAGAAACCTACATGGCTACCGTGGTGATGCGTGCCGATGGTTCGTCCAACTTTGCCAAAGGTAAACAATGGGGATATTTCCCTTCGGTATCTGCCGGTTGGGTAGTGACCAATGAGAACTGGATGAAGCCGGTTACAAGCGTTATGGATTTCTTTAAATTGCGTGCCAGTTGGGGACAGAACGGTAATCAGTCCATTTCTCCATTCCAATATTTGGCTACAATAGCCTTTACCGACAATGACTATTACTTTGGTCCGGATAAGTCACATAAGACACCGGGTTCTTATGCCGACCTCCTTGCCAACCCGGATGTAACTTGGGAAACATCCGAACAGTGGGACTTCGGTTTTGATGCCCGATTCTTCAATTCACGTTTGAGTATGGCTTTCGACTATTATATCAAGACTACCAAGGATTGGTTGGTACAAGCTCCCGTATTGGCTAGTTATGGTACCGGCGCTCCTTATATCAACGGTGGTGATGTAAGAAACAAAGGATTTGAGTTGTCATTGGGTTGGAGAGATCAGATAAGCGATTTCTCGTATGGTGCTAACTTAAATATTTCGCATAACAAGAATGAAGTAACCCGTATTGCAAACAGTGAAGGCATCATTCGTTCTGAATTAAAACAGTGCTCTTATCAGTTTGCTTATGCCCAGGAAGGATATCCTATCGGCTACTTCTATGGTTACAAAACAGCGGGCTTGTTTCAGAATGAAGCCGAGGTACAGAGTTATAAAGACAAGAATGGTAAATTGATTATGCCGAATGCACAGCCGGGTGACGTACGTTTTGTAGATTTGGATGGTAACGGCACTATTGATGAAAGCGATAAGACGATGATAGGTAAGTCAAATCCCGACGTAAACTTTGGTTTTGGAATGAACTTCGGTTACAAAGGCTTCGACTTCTCTTTTGCAACGAATGGTGTGCTGGGTAATGACATCTTTAATATGTGGAGAAATCCTGATAGCATTGAGCATAACTATACTACGGAAATCTTGGGCAGATGGCATGGTGAAGGAACTTCGAACAGTATTCCCCGCCTCACGGGTGAGAAACACCAGAACTTAACTTACATTTCAGACCTCTTTGTGAAGAATGGTTCTTACTGGAGGATGAGCAACATGACTATCGGTTACGACTTCAAGCGCCTGTTCCGTTCGCTTCCGGTAGAACAGTTCAGACTTTATTTCACGGCTCAGAATCTGTTTACCATAACCGGCTATTCGGGCATGGATCCTGAAATAGGTTCTTCTACGGCCGAAGGTTGGGTAAGTGGTATCGACTATGGTTTTTATCCTACTCCACGTACATTGATGGTAGGTGCTTCAATTAAATTTTAATACTAAAAGAACTCTGTGATATGAAAAAGATATTATTATTCCTTTATGCTGCGGCTGTTTCCTTGTGTGTGACAAGTTGCGCAGACTTTTTGGATACCGAGAATCTGGTTAAGAAAAACACTTCGAACTGTCCTACTAACAAAGACGAAGTAGATGAACTTCTGACTGGAGCCTATGCTCCCTTGTGGCAACTCTTCGGTGCCACCCATCCTTATCTGATGGATAATATGTTGTCCGGCGACTGCTTAGGCGGAGGCGGTGCAAGCGATACCAGCTTACCTATTTTCTTCCATCGCTATCAGAATACTACTGACTATGCCAACTCTTGGACAAAACTCTATATGGGTATTTACCGTTGCAATATGCTATTAAATAGCTTGGATTTGATAAAGTGGGAAGATACCGATTCCAGAAAGATAATAGAAGGAGAGGCTTACTACTTAAGAGGGATGTATTACTATTTTATGGCTGTAACATTCGGCACAGTACCTATCGTTACTACACCCGAACCACAGAATAACCCGAAAGCAAGCAGTGAAGAAATGTTCAAGCTCATTCTTTCAGACTTGGGCAAAGCCATTGAATTGTTGCCATCGAAAGTGCAACCTGTTTCTGAAATGGGACACGCTACCCGTTGGGCTGCCCAAGCGCTACAGGCTCGTGCTTATCTGTTTTACGATGGATATTATAAGAACAATCAGCGTCAGGACGTAGCTTTGAGAGAGGGAACGTTGACGAAGGCGAATGTTATATCCGGCTTGGACGATTGTATTAAGAATAGTGGTTACTCCCTATTGGGTGAGTTTCGTAATCAATGGCCGTATGCGGTTGATATACCCGAAGCTGATTATAAATATGCCAAGGATAACAAACTGCGTTGGGTAGGAGAAGAGGGTGCCAATACAGAGACTGTGTTTGCTGTGAAGTATTCCAGCACGGCAGGCTGGGCATCTCCCAATGCTCCGTATCTAGGAAATTCCTTTGCTTTGTTCCTGGGATTCCGTGGAATGACGCTGATGAACTTCGGCGGCGGTTACGGCATGTGTGGAGTGAATACTAACATGTGGAATGAATGGTCGGATAACGATATCCGCAAGCGTGGCAGTGTGCTGGATATTTATGATACGGAGAATGAAGGTGTGCCAGTAGACGGAGTCAACGTGCCCGCCGGTGAAAGCGGATTCAGACTGGGTGGATGGGAAGCCATGCAGGAGACGGGTTATTTCATTAAGAAATACTTCCCGGTTAATGTACGCATGACCAATTCCAGTGGAAATAAAGTCATTTGTAACTATAGTTGTCCTCTTTACGGTCGCGAACCGAATTACCAGTTGGACAATACGCAGGACTGGGTCGTTATTCGTTTTGCCGACGTGTTGTTAATGCACTCTGAGTTGTCGCAGACCACAGACGGCATAAACAAGGTGCGTGCCCGTGTAGGACTGGAACCGATTGCAGCTTATACCGATGAAGCGCTGCGTAACGAGCGTCGTTGGGAGCTGGCATTCGAGGGGCTAAGGTATCAGGATATGATGCGTTGGTATGGACAAGATGCCGGTAAGGAAATTCAGAAAACGTTGCGTGGTTGTAAGATTTACAATAATGCTATGGCGACCACTATTGACGGAACTCCGCTGGCAAGTAATGCGTTCGATGCAAAGTGCAAACAATACTTTGAGGATATTGATAAACGCTATCGCGAGACTGGTGGTTTTATGCAGATTCCTAATAATGAGATTTTACTGTCTAATGGTGTATTGGTACAGAATAAAGGATGGGAGACATCTGCTGCTGCTTTCTAATTTAGGAAAAAGAGGATAACAAAGCGAGGGAAGTTTATTCATACTAAGATGATTAAACTTCCCTCTTTCATGTTTGGTATTATTCATGAGAGTGTTTATGCTCTCCTAGTATTCTGTGTGGTAATGCTCCATGACCTAACAATTCTATTGGACATTGGAAGTTGCGCTCCAACCACTCGCCTGTAACGCCTGCATCGGGATGATAATCCAGTGTCTCGTTGACACAAGCTATCGACTTTACTTGCTGCAATACCGTACCGATGTCGTGGCTGACAAGGATAATGGCGCAATCCTTATTAATCTCGGCTAATAGCTCGTAGAGTCGTGCTTCAAATCGTTTGTCGATGTAGGTACTGGGTTCATCGAGTATAACGACTTCCGGGTCGGAGATAATGGCACGGCCCAGTAAAGCACGTTGAAGTTGACCGCCACTTAAAGCCCCGATGGCACGATCTTCCAAACCATCCAATCCCATGCGGGCTATCACCTCGTGAGCCTTTTCACGCAGTTCGGCAGAGAAACGCGAGGTAAGAGATTTCTTGCAGCTCAATCCTGATAAGATAACCTCTTCGACTGTGATGGGGAATTTACGGTCAATAGTATTGTATTGTGGCAGATAACCCATGGTGAATTGAGAATGGGCTGCGCGGCTGGAGTGGAAAATCACTTCTCCGGCTGTAGGTTTCAATAGACCCAGAATACATTTTATCAAGGTCGTCTTTCCTCCACCATTCGGACCGATGATGCCCAGAAAGTCGCGTTGGTAAACGGTCAGGTTTACATCACGCAATACGGTACGACCATCGTAGCCGGCACTGAGATTCTTTATTTCAATAATCGGGTTGGCATCCATTAGGTTATACGGTTTTAGTATCTACATTTCTACTTTTTAGAATCCGGCTTTATCAGTGCCTTTGCTGTATTCAGCATCTCTGTGTTCCAGTCGTAGGCAAGCGGATTGATGGGGATAACTTCTGTTCCAGTCTGCTGAGCTATAAGGTCGGCATTGCGGCGGTCGAACTCCGGTTGCACGAAGATGATGCGTACTTTCTCTTGTTTGCAAGTGTTTATCAGCTCTTTCAAGTGGGAGGGAGAAGGCTCTTTTCCTCCGGCTTCGATAGGAATCTGGTGCAGGTTATAATCACGGGCAAAGTAAGAGAGCGCCGGATGATATATCATAAAGGCGTGGTCGGCAGCCGGGTTTGCAAGTAATGTTTGGATGAGGCTGTCGGTTTGTTCTATCTGCCTGCAAAGCTTGTTGTAACGCTCCACATACAATGTTTCGTTGGGTTTGTCTATAGTGCACAAGGCAGTTAGTATATTTCGGGCAATGATCTGTGCATTGGTTGCGGAATTCCAGATATGTGGCTCTACACCACCGGCATGATGATGCACATCTCCTGACTCTTTTCCGTCGCCATCGTGGTGTATATGGGGATGGGAATTATCATAAATAAGGTCTACTCCCTGTGATGTATCAAAGAATTGCAGATGGGGGGCATTGTCAGTTAGTTTGTCTATCCAGGTTTGTTCAAAACCGATGTGGCCGATACGGAAGTAAGCTTTGCTCTTGGCAAGGTCGATGAGTTGCTGCGGGGTGGGATCGTAAGTCTCCGGACTGGAACCTTTGGGCACCATGCTCACAACGGTAAACTGATCTCCTGCAATGGCTTCGGTGAAGTAACGCAAAGGGTCGATAGTGACCGTGATAATGGGTTTGTCATCATCGCTTTTGGCTTGCTGGGTTCCTGCTTGTTTACAAGAAACGGTCAGGAGGGCTATAAGGAGGAATAAATATTTCTTTTTCATCTGTTCGTTCTCAAATTAATGTTTTCGTTCTTAGTTTCTTCTATGTTTTAGTCTTTGGTTGCGCGGAGTATCTCACGTTTTCCTCCCGGAGGGCCGGGAAGACGCTCTACTTTGAACCCTACAGCTTGTAGCATACGGCGAATCGTGCCTTTGGCACAGTAGGTAGTCATTACTCCGCCGGTGTTCATACTCGCGTATAGATTACGGAAGAGCTGTTCGTCCCACATTTCAGGCTGCTTTTCGGGTGCAAAGGCATCGAAGTATATAACATCGAAAGAGTGGTTAGTGTTTAGTGATAAGTGATTTGTTGCGTCGGCCTGTATCTTTCTTAAAGTGAAATAAGGGGTGATTGCTACGTCTTCTTCCCAAGGCACAGTGTGCAGAGTTTTGAATAGCGGATTGTTGCTGTATCCAAGTGCATCTACTTCTTCCCAAGTTAGGGGGTATAGCTCGATGCCGATATAATGAACAGGGCGTTGCTCCCTTTCGGCAGCTTCGAGGGTGAGTAGGGCGTTCAGGCCGGTGCCGAAACCGATTTCGAGTAAGCACGGTTCGGCAGCAGTCACAGCTTTCAGCCCCATATCGATAAAGATATGCTGCGATTCTGTACGTGCCCCCTTTACTGAATGGTAATGTTCATTCAGTTCCGGTACAAACAATGTTGCGCTTCCGTCTTCGGTTTTTTCTATGATTCGTTCCATTTATTTATTCTACAATCCGGATGTATATATCCAACGGTCTGGAAGTATATATCCAGCGTGCTGCATCTATATGTCCAACGCGTTGGAAGTATACATCCAACAACGCTCTCATATAGAGATGATTACACAAATACTGAAATTGCCCCTTGCAGCGCCAGTAACATAAGGATGTATCGTACTAACTTTCCTACAAACATGGATGTGGTAGTCAGCAGTACGTTACTCCGCATAAAACCCAGCGCTATGGCGATAGCTTCGCCCACAAAAGGCAAAAAGGCGAAAAAGGCCATCAATGCACCTTTCCCTTTCAGGAAATGCTGCATCTTCTCTATCTTCTCTTTTTTGACCTTGAAATACTTCTCAATCCAGTCTATCTTGCCCAAGTGCCCCATGTAGTAGCACGTCATACCACCTATCGTATTACCCAGAGTGGCGGCAAGCACACAAAGTGCGGGGCTTAGTCCGACCTTTACCAGCGCTATCATCACCAGCTCGGAGCTGAACGGAATAATACTTCCCGCCAACAAAGCGGAGATGAATAGTCCAAGATATCCCCAGTCTATCAGCAATTGAATCAGAGTGTCTACAAAAGCGTCCATATATTAAATCCGAATAAAAGAAACAGCCCTACAAGTGCACATATAAAGAATAGGTTGGATGTACGGCTATTAGTTAATACAAATAAGTGTCCTGCAAGGATGCTGACGCCAATCAGCAAGATAGGTAGCAGGTGGACGCCTAGCTCAGGCTGTAGTCCGATATATACAAAGATACAGAAGTTCAGGAATATCAGGAAATGCAGGTAACTGCGTGTGCGTATCTTGTCTTCGTATCCTGCTGCCAGGCAATGTCCGGAACTGGCAATGAACAGGACTAACAGATATCCGATAGTTGCCATTTCCCAAGGCTGGTAGCTGAAGTGGATAGGCGTAAAGGTCACTAATTCCTGAAATGGCTGATAAAATAACTCTATCTGCCCGTAATAGAATGCATGTCCCAAAAGGAACCAGTAAGGGAGACTCCAACCTATCAGTGAGGCAAAGAAACTCTTCGGATGAAGCGACTGGAAGTTATAGGCTCCAATCCAGAAGATGGGCACAAAAAACATAAGCTGGGGAAATAGTATGCTACCTATTCCTAGGAAAACAAAAGCATGGAACAGACAACCTGACGGTCGTGTCTGCTGGTAACTCTTAAACAGGAAAAATATGGCAATGAGGAAAGCGACGGCAGCCAGGTCTCCTGCATATAATAGATGTATGCTGGGACAAACGGATATCAGCAGAAAGTAGATAGCTGTCTGCACCGAGGCACGCATACGGATCAGAGCAAATGAATTGTTCAGTTCAATCAGGAAATAACCGACGATGCTGTAAAAGATAAAACTGCAAAATCGACTTGCCCAAGTGGGAATACAGAAGTCACTGATTGACTTCCAAAGCGGATAGTTATCTTGTTGAGCTTTCAGGTCGGGTAACAGAACGGCAGTCAGTATCCAGCAGGCTACTGAAATAAGGATTGCGATGGGAAGCGTCAGGCGACCCGCCGCAATCTGGTTCTGAAATCGTTTATTTCTTGGCATCTGATAGAGAATTCCTCGTTCTTTATTTATAAATCAAATCCGATGTCGCGACGGAAGTATTTCTTGTCGTAATCTATCATTCCGGCTACCCGGTAGCTCTTGGCAAGCGCTTCTTCTTTGGTTTCACCGTAGGAGCATACGGCAATGACGCGTCCGCCGTTGGTCACTATATTGCCGTCCTTCTCGGCGGTTCCGGCATGGAACAGGATGCTGTCGGTTCCGGCAGCTTGTTCGAAGCCGGTCATAACCTTGCCTTTCTCGTAAGCTTCGGGGTAACCGCCGCTTACCAGCATAACGCAGGCTGCTACACGCGGGTCAAGTTCCATTGTGCGTTGGTCGAGATTACCTTGGGCGGCGCCTTGCAGAAGTTCTACAAAGTCGCTCTTGATGCGCAGCATGACACTTTCCGTTTCCGGGTCGCCCATGCGGACGTTGTATTCTATAACCATCGGTTCGTTCTTCACGTTGATGAGTCCCAGGAAGATGAAGCCTTGATAAACGATTTTTTCTTCCAGCAAACCGTTGATGGTAGGTTCGATGATGCGTGTACGGACTTTCTCCATAAACACTTCATCGGCAAAAGGTACGGGGGTAACGCTACCCATACCACCAGTGTTGAGTCCTTTGTCTCCTTCGCCGATGCGCTTGTAGTCTTTGGCTACGGGAAGTACTTTATAGTTCTTTCCATCCGAAAGTACGAATACGGAACACTCGATGCCGCTGAGGAATTCTTCAATGACTACCGTTGCACTGGCGTCGCCGAACATGCCGCTAAGCATTTCTTTCAGTTCATGTTGTGCTTCTTCCAGCGTGGGGAGGATAAGTACCCCCTTGCCGGCGCACAGTCCGTCAGCTTTCAGTACGTATGGAGCTTCGAGGGTTTTGAGGAAGTCCAAACCTTCTTGCAGTGTGGCAGCGGTCACACTCTTGTAACGGGCGGTAGGGATGTTGTGGCGTTCCATGAACTGCTTGGCAAATTCCTTGCTACCTTCCAGTTGTGCACCTTCGGCGGTAGGACCTACGATGTCGATGTGGCTGCATGCAGCATCGCCTTTGAAGGAATTAGTAATACCTTGCACTAGCGGGTCTTCGGGACCTACAACAATCATGTCAATCTTCTGCTCAAGAGCGAAGGCTTTCAGTGCGGGGAAGTCGGTAGCTTTGATGGCTACGTTCTCGCCTACTGCGCTTGTTCCGGCATTTCCGGGAGCGATATATAGCTTTTCTACTTTCGGACTTTGGGCAATTTTCCATGCCATGGCGTGCTCGCGGCCGCCTGAACCTAATAATAATACTTTCATGGTTTGTTATATTTATATTTTGTTTCTTTAGCTAATCACTAACCACTAATCACTTACTCAAATAGTCTTCGAAGTAACGTGTTATCTTTTCATGCAGATGCACACGGTCGCGTCCGCTTACGTTGTGCTTATGCGTGGGGTAGATAAATAAGTCGGGATAGGTGCGTGCATCTACACAGGCTTTCATAAAGGAAAGAGTATGTTGGGGCACACAGGTATCGTCATGGTCGTCGTGTATAATAAGCAGGTGTCCTTTCAGGTTTCCGGCAAGGTTCTTCAGGTTCGATTGCTGGTAGCCATCGGGATTGCTTTCCGGGGTGTCCATGTAGCGTTCACCGTACATTATTTCGTAGTAACTCCAGTCGATGACGGGGCCTCCGGCTACGCCTACTTTGAAGATTTCGGGGTAGCGCAGCATCAATGCCGTTGTCATGTGTCCGCCAAAGCTCCAGCCATGTACGCCGATGCGGTCACCGTCGATATAAGGTTGGGCTTTTAAGAATTCTACACCTTTCACTTGGTCTTTGCCCTCTTCGATGCCGAGCTGGCGGAAGGTGGCGTTCTCAAATTCCAATCCACGGTTATCACTGCCCCGGTTATCGAGGGTGAACATGATGTAACCTTTGTTTGCCATGTAGATGTCCCAACCACGGACGTTATACATCCAACTGCCCGTTACCATTTGGGCTTTGGGACCACCGTACACATAGATGATAGCGGGATATTTCTTTGTAGGGTCAAAGTCGGCGGGCTTCACCATGCGGTAGTATAAATCGGTTTTTCCATCAGCAGCCTTGATGGTGCCTACTTCGATGGAGGGCATCGTGAGACCTTCGTATTGATCTTTGGCTGTCAGCAGGTTGATGCTCTTCCCGTTCTTTACGGTGATAAGGTCGATACTGCGTGGCATCTCCGGTGAAGAATAATTGTCTATAAGGTAATGCCCCGATGCCGAAAGCTGTGCGCTGTGTACGCCGGTGCCGTTGTCCAACGGGGTGATTTTGCCATTACTGATGCTTACCTTATATATATTGCTTTGCAGGGGAGATTCTTTGGTAGCGGTAAAGATGATTTCTTTCTTTGTGGTATTGAAGCCTAACACATCTTTCACAAGCCAGGGACCTTGTGTCAGTTGTGTCACGTTCTGACGCTGAAAATAGGTTCCTCCGTTTTGGCTGCCGTATGTCTCACCTTTCATGTCGTTGGTTTTCACGTCGAAAAGATACAGGTGATTGTATCCGTCGCGTTGGCTCTGATAAATGAATTTACTGCTGTCCCAAGGCAGGAAGATGATGGGATGCTGAGGTTCTACATACTTAGGATGTCTTTCTTCGTAAATCTCGCCCATCAATTCGCCGGTTTCTGCATTGTATTGGCATAGTTTGGCGTGGTTCTGGTCGCGGTTCAATTCTATCAGGTAGATAGTTTTGCCGTCGGGTGCCCAACTGATATTAGTGAAGTAACGATCTTTCGGGTCTCCTGCATCCAGATAGACAGTCTTTTGCGTTGCGGGGTTGTATACACCTACTTTTACTTGATGGCTCAGCATGCCCGCCATTGGGTAACGGACTTTATCGACTACCGCAATTCTTTGAGTGATGTCTACCAGAGGATAGGGTGTCACCATACTTTCATTCATGCGATAGAAAGCGAGTAAATCACCCTTCGGACTCCAGAATGTTCCTTTGGAGATACCGAATTCATTGCGATGTACCGACTGTCCGCAAACGATGCCTTCAGGTTCGTTGGTTACTTGAAGCATGCTTCCGTTATCGGTCATTACGTAGAGATTATTGCCTATAGTATAGGCTAAGTGGCGACTTACTTCATTCCAGTCCTCATTGGCAGCCTTCTCAGGAATAGGTTGGCTCCAGATGATTTCCTTTTTCTTCCAGTCGATGATAGCGCGGTTCTTCCCGGTGTTTACCAAGATAAGCGGATCTATCTGTAACAGTATTCCTTCAATTACGGGGCGTTGCTGGTTTAGAGATTGTGTCTTGGAGAAATTGGAGAGCTTGCCAAGTCCTTTTTCTTCCAGTAACTTGTTGGCTTCTTCCAAGGTGATTGCAGTGAACGTATTGCCTGCTTTTGCTCCTACTCCATTCACGGTCCAAGTTCCCTCGATACGTTCTGCACCCAGCTCCAGACATGCAGCGTCGGCATACCATTGATACTGTTTATTGTCGGTCTTGCGATAAGTATCTCCACCCGGAATGAGGTCTTCCAAAGTCGGCTTTTTCGTTTCTTGTGCCATAACGTTTGTTGTAAATAGGGTGGGCACTGCCAATAGCAGTACTGCAATACCTTTATTTATTTTCTTCACGTTCATTCTCTTTGATTATTAGCTATTTTACTTGAGGTCGCAATTTGCGACCTCAAACAGACTGCCAGAAAGTTTGCTTAACAACTGGTCGCAATTTGCGGCTAGTTCGCCTTATTCCTCTTCCTTCTTCCCAGCTTCTCTTCTCTTTCTTTCCGGATAAGTTTCTGCTTTCGGTCTGCGCTCTCCACCAAACTCCCGTTTCTCACCACTGAATTCTCTCCGCTCACGAGGTTTGAACTCTCTACGTTCGCCATCGGCAGGTCTACGGAACTCACCACGAGGCTTGAATTCGCGCTTCTCGCCATCCTTGAACTCGCGTCTTTCCCTAGGCTTGAATTCACGCTTTTCACCATCTTTGAACTCTCTCGGTCTGCGATCACCGCTGAATTCTCTCGGTTTACGGTCTCCGTTAAATTCCCGGCGTTCTCTGGGTCTGAACTCTCTGCGTTCTCCTCTTTCTCCGCGTTCGCCCGATGCAGGTCTGAACTCTTTACGTTCCTTATTCAGTTCATCTCCTCCGTCACGAAACTCCTTGTACTTTCCATCAAAGATTTCATACTGGCGGAATTCACATTCCAATGCACCATTAAACAAAGGGATCTTCTGAGTCGGTTTTAAACCGATTTGGTCGAAACATTCTTCGCGATATGAAAGAATCCAGGCAGTATTACCTGTAAAAGCATGTTTCAAGCGTTCACCTATCATGGAGTACAAACCCAACAAATCGTTTGTTGAAATACGTTCTCCGTATGGTGGATTCATAATGATGATGGACTTTTTAGCCGGCTGTTCAAACTGCTGGAAAGGCTGTAATTTAAGTACTACATCTTTGCTGACGCCTGCTGCTTTTATATTATTTATGGCTATTTCGTTTGCTTTCGGGCTATTGTCATAACCATATATCTTATGTTCGAATTCACGTTCCTGGCTATCGTCATTGTAGATTGTGTCGAACAAGTCCTGATCGAAATCAATCCATTTCTCGAAAGCGAACTCCTTGCGGAATACTCCCGGAGAGATATTACGGGCAATCAGAGCGGCTTCAACAGGGATAGTACCTGAACCACACATCGGATCTATCAAATCACATTCACCCTTCCAACCGGTCATCAAAATCATACCTGCTGCCAGTACTTCGTTCAAAGGTGCTTCTACTGCTTCCTGGCGATAACCGCGGCGATGCAGTGATTCACCCGAAGAGTCGAGCGAGAGCGTACATTTCGTTTCTGCAATATGGATGTTCAACAATACATCCGGCTTGCTGATGCGAACGGAGGGACGCTTTTCATATTTCTCGCGGAAATAGTCCACAATAGCGTCTTTCACTTTGTAAGAGACGAACTTGGAATGGCGGAACTCTTCACTGAATACCACAGCATCGATTGCAAAGGTTCTATCAGTATCTAAATAATCTTCCCAGTGGATGGCTTTAATCTGCTCGTAAACTTCATCAGCGTCTTTGGCTTTGAAATGCTTGATGGGTTTCAGGATACGGATGGCAGTACGCAGGCAGAAGTTTGCTTTGTACATCATTTCTTTGTCACCACTGAAAGACACCATACGACGTCCTATTTCAATGTCATTGGCTCCTAGTGAGGTTAGTTCTTGTGCCAGTACCTCTTCCAATCCTTGGAAGGTTTTGGCAATCATTTCAAATGGTTGTTCGCTCATTTAATAATTTACTATTTGACTATTTACTAATATTCTCTATTTCTTTGCTTTTGTCTGCACGATTCTTGCTCCGGCAGGTACGTCTTCTGTTACCCAGATATTACCTCCCACGGTTGCGTCACGTCCTATGACGATGCGTCCCAATATGGTGGCATTGGAGTAGATAATGACATTATCCTCCAATATCGGATGGCGTGGAATACCTTTTATCGGCTTTCCGTCCTGATCTAGCGGGAAACTCTTGGCACCTAATGTTACTCCCTGATACAACTTCACATGATTGCCGATGATACAAGTTTCGCCAATTACCACACCTGTACCATGGTCGATGGTAAAATGACTTCCGATTTCAGCACCCGGATGTATATCAATTCCGGTTTCGCTGTGAGCCATTTCGGAAATGATGCGTGGAATAAGAGGAACTCCCAAACGGAGCAACTCATGTGCAATTCGATAATTACTGATGGCTCGAATAGCAGGGTAACAGCTGATAACCTCCCCGAACGAATGAGCAGCGGGGTCACCGTTGTAGGCCGCTTCCACATCTGTAGCAAGAATGCGTCTCATGGCGGGCAAGTGGCTGATGAATTTGGCGGCGAGCAATGCAGCTTCTTCCCGTTGCATCTCTGTGCAGCTTCTGCATTCGCCATCGCTGCCGAAACAGAGTCCGGCAAGGATTTGCTCAGTTAGTAAGTCGAATAAACGTTCAACATTAACACCGATATGATAAGTCACTGTACGACTGTTGACCGTAGAATTTCCAAAATATCCGGGGAAGATGATGGCACGTGCCAGTTCGATGATGTCGCATAAGGCTTTGGCCGAAGGCAGCGGGTTGCCATCCGTGTGCTGGTGAAACAGTCCTTTATAAGATTCGCTTTCCGATAGCTCATCGACTGCCTGTGTCAAGATGTGGGTAAAGTTGAGTGGACTCATTTATGATATCCTTAAGTTTTTTAAAGTGGCTACAAAGGTATAAAATAGTCGTCAAATATCCTACATATCCCTCATTTATAGTATGGATTTACCATATTTATGGTATTTTCCCTGAACTAATTTCATGCTACTTTTGTCGTATCAGAAAATAGTAAATTTAAAAACCATATAAGTTATGAAGAAAATAGCAAAACGCCTTACTGATTTAGTAGGCAATACTCCTCTGTTGGAGCTTAACAATTATAACGCAAAGAAGGAACTGAAAGCCCATGTCATAGCCAAGTTGGAATATTTCAACCCCGCCGGTAGCGTGAAAGATCGCATCGCTCTTGCCTTGATAGAAGATGCCGAAGCGAAAGGACTACTGAAACCCGGCGTTGTCATCATAGAACCCACTAGCGGCAATACCGGTGTGGGACTTGCCTTTGTAGCCGCCTCCAAAGGTTATAAACTAATACTGACTATGCCCGACACTATGAGCCTGGAACGTCGTAATCTTTTAAAAGCCTTGGGCGCAGAACTTATCTTAACTCCGGGTGCCGATGGCATGAAAGGCGCCATCGCCCGTGCAGAAGAACTGAAAGCGGCTCATCCCGGCTCACTGATTCTGCAACAATTTGATAACCCCGCCAATCCCGCTATTCACGAGCGTACTACCGGGCAGGAGATATGGCGTGATACGGATGGGCAGGTGGATATCTTTGTTGCTGGTGTAGGTACCGGCGGAACAGTGAGCGGGGTAGGAGCTGCTTTGAAGAAACTTAATCCGAAGGTGAAAATTGTTGCTGTAGAACCGGAGGCTTCTCCCGTTCTTTCGGGTGGAAAACCAAGTCCGCACAAAATTCAGGGTATCGGTGCGGGCTTTATCCCTAAGAATTACAATAGTGCCGTAGTAGATGAAATCTTGCAGGTATCCAATGACGATGCCATTCGTGCAGGTCGTGAATTGGCAAAAGATGAAGGCTTACTTGTGGGCATTTCTTCGGGCGCTGCCGTCAGCGCTGCTACCCGATTGGCTAGGCTGCCCGAGAATGAAGGTAAAACGATTGTTGTATTATTGCCGGATACAGGGGAGCGATATCTCTCGACACTGCTCTATGCGTTTGAGGAATATCCGCTGTAATCAGTAGGTATTGATCTTGCGAAAGCTAATCATCGTACTCGTATGGTTTAAGAGATAAGAATGCCACGTTTTATTCTTTCCACCATGAGAAACTATCTCCACGGTGGAAAGAATAAAACGTGGCATCGGAACGACTTAATTGTCGCAAGGAAAGTGGTTAGGAGATGCGGCAAAAAGCTTAGAGTTCACTAGGTCGTAGTCCGAAGGATAGGCAACTCATTTCCTCTACCCGTACTTCCCATATTTTCACATTGCGTACGGCCGGTTCGGCATATCCGCATTCATTCTCGGTATATTGTTTCATTAGTATATCGAGTATCCGTCGCTTTTCGTCCATATCTTCGATGAAGCGCACTTTGCCGCGGCAGGTGACGCTGCGCGACTTCATGCTGTAGCTGCATGCCACTTGCCGGTGCATATATACCAGCTCGTGTCCTTCGCAGAAGTTGATGCAGACTTGCGGATGGTGTGTAACCATTTCTACTTTACCCCCTTCGGGGCCTGAATGCAGGTAAATGACTCCTTCACAATAAGCGAAGTTCATAGGCACTAAATAGGGGTTGCCCTCACGGTCGGTAATTCCAACCGTGCAGTAAGGACATTTGCGAATAATTTCCTCAATCTGGGCAGGGTCTGTAATGGTAATTGTCTTCATGTTGTGACAAAGTTACGCAACTTTCCTAATGTATACAATGGGTAAGGTCATTTTCCTTTCAATTTCTGATTGTGACACTTTTTCCTTCCTCTATATTGAACTCAAAGGAACCGGCTGTTAACTCATATTCAGCAACTGCAACATTGAAGTGAGTTGTTTTTCTGATAAACTTCACACCTGGTGCTGAGTCAAATTTGTCTGTTGACAGAGTAACGGGTAGAAAGAGTGTGGCTGTTGTATTGGCTGGTACGGTTGCCTTGTAACTCAGCATTGTACCTCGCCCGTCGGCAGTCCAGGCGCTGCGTATAATTCCATAATTAGAGTTGTAGCTACCGGATAAAGAGGTGTAGTTTGCTCCGGCACTCGGTTGAAGAATGAAATGCTTGTACCCTTGTTCCCCTCCGGTAATACCCAGTTGGTATTCGTACATCCATTGCCCTACAGCACCTAAAGCAAAGTGGTTGAAGGAATTCATGTGGTTTTCGTTCTTCTCGCCAAATGCTACCTCGTAACCGTTCCATCGTTCCCAAATGGAAGTAGCTCCTTTGGTTACGGGATAGAGCCACGATGTGAAATCGGTGCATGTAAACATGCGGAATGCTTGCTCTGTGCGTCCACTTCGGCTGAGGGCGGGAAGAATGTTGGGTGTGCCCGAAAAACCGGTGGTAATTGTATATGCAGGGAACTTCTTCTCGCCCAAACCGCTTGCCGACGGATTAGCGGCAAGTTCAGCCAAATAAGCCTCTGCCTTAGGCTGGTTCACTGCATCGAAGCAGTTGAAACTGAGTGGGGTGGCATACGAGGACTGTGAATGGATAAGAGTGCCGTCAACAGCTTTTGTTTTGCCGGTTTCAGGATTTACATAAGCCTTGTTCCATTCGGCTTTTGCTAGCGCATGACGTTTGCGGAGGATGTCAGCATAATCTGCCCTACCGATAGCATCTGCCATTCGGGCTGTGAGTTCCATCATGTAGATATAAATGGCATTGTTCACCAGATCAGCCGGAGTTCGTTCGTCCATTGCCAGCCAGTCGGCCAATCCGGTTGTTTTGTCTGAAAGATGCGGATAGGTTTCACTGAAATCATAAAAATCCATACCATTGAGCCAGTTCATCATCGGTTCGATGTTTTCTTCTATGATTTGTGTATTGCCATATTGACTGTAAAGTTGCCAGGGAACCATACAAATAGCTGCTCCCCAAGTGGTGCCGTCGGCAAAGTTGGTGTCATCCGTTTGATTGTAAGTTGGCACGGTGCTGCCTATACCGCCCGGTGCTTCTGTAGCGCTTCCAATTCCCTGATCGGCACGGAGAGACATCATCCATTGGCGGAAGAAGTTCATTACATCCGAGTTGTAAGTGGCGGTTCGTGTGTAAGCTTGGGCGTCACCGGTCCATCCCATGCGCTCGTTGCGTTGCGGGCAGTCGGTAGGAATGGTGAAGAAGTTACCAAGCTGGCTGCGTTGGATATTTTTGAATAGTTGGTTGACCAGTCCGGCTGTTTTATTTCCGTCACTGGTGGTTGCTTCGTAAGTACCGGTCGATATTTCATCGGACGAAAGTACCAGACCTTTTATGTTTTCGAGGGGTAAAGCACCTTTGTGGCTGGGGAGGGTGATTTGAATGTATTGATAACCACGGTAAGTTGTGCTGGGCTGTATAACTACCGCATCACTGTTTTTGGCAGTATAGAAATCAGTGACCAATGCGGCGCGTAGCGTTTCGTAAAGTGGTCTGCCTGCTATATTTTTGCCTTTACTTCCGTAAGTATCGATATAATACTTTTCGTCTCCCTTAAAACCGGGATAGAGTTGTTCTGCATAACGGAGAATGACAGTGTCACCTGCTTTCAACCACCCTGCAGGAATACTGATAGAGGGAACACCCACCATGTTGACTCCCATATTATAAATGTAGGTATATTGGTCTCTGCTATGTGCAGGCATTTGCTTGATGGCTGTAAGAGTTTCACGTACTTTCACTGGCGAATCGTAACGTGCATGGATGTCGAAATGAATCCAATCGCGCCACGCTATGGGATCGGCTTTCTTCCATTCTTCATCCTTAAAGGCTGTGGTATTCCAACCTATGATACCGGTTTCCTTGTTGGCGTCATAGCGTTCACCATTGAAGAAACTACCATAACGTACAGGACCGTCATTGTATGCTTTCCAAGAATTCGGATTAGAAACAATTACTTGTTTGCTGCCATCCTCATAAGTAATGACTAATTTAGCCAATAGAGCTTCGTTATCACCAAAGAAGTTGAAGTTGCTGATAGTGAATGTCATATAGCCGATGTACCATGCCGGATTGAGTTGTGCGGCTATACAGTTCATTCCGTTATCTACCAAGTTCGTTACATCGTAAGCATGATACCCTAGAATCTCTCTGAACTGACTATCGCCGGGAGCAAACCAATCTTCACCTATACGTTTACCATTGATAAACATTTCATAAGCACCCATTGCTGTGGCATATAGTTTGGCTTTCTTTATTTTCTTGGTCAGGTTGAAGGTAGATCGTAGCATGGTCAACGCTCCATGACTGGGGTCGGCGTAACCTATTGTTGCTTTACTTGCAGGGTTGCTGACTACAATCTTGTTGCCGAGCACTTTCGTGTTTGGTATTTCTTTGAAAGCGGCGTAGTGTCTTTCATCGAAAGCAATGTTACTTATGCTGTGTCCGCAGTTTTTTATTTGATAGTCAGTATATACCACTTCACATTCGGGCATGGCGGCAAAACCTACCGAGCAGAGATTGGGTAATGTGTTATAGTCGTGTGTATTCCCCCAGGGACCTATTTGAAAACGTGTGGCGTTGCGTACTTTCAGGTTCGAATTACCTACTGAGAAACCCGAGGAGAAAGCATGATATTGTGTGGGAACGCTCAATACGTCTTTATTATCAATAACGAAATAGATGTTGCTGTTTTCAATAAAGAGCGAAAATGTATGCTCTGCTCCTTTGTTTTCGCTTGTGAAGATTTCATTGATATTGGTTTGTGGAAAGTTGGCTGCCGAAAGGCTGATAAAAGGGCTATCAGCCCGGTCGTTCTTAGCATAACCTACACGATAGATATTTAATATTGCTCCTTGTGGGCTGCCTACTCCTGAAAGGTCTATTTCCACACGGACATAGTTCTCTCCTGCCAGGTTATCAGGGTTCTGAAAAGCATCTGCCAACCGGAAATCGTTTGCTCCCAGAATAAGAGAAGCTTTATTGCCTTTTTGCAACTGAAACTTGGTGGAGATCTCAAAATAGTTGTGCGAAGCGGCATCCAGTGAAATAGCCTTCGAGCCGATGAACTGCGCCCCTTCCCATGCTGCAATCGTTGGATTCATCAGTCCGGTTTCAAAGCGGGATGCTTCTGTATAGGCTTTATTGTTTACATCCCAAACAGTTACTTCCCATGAATATCCGGTTTCTGGTTGTAACGCCAAACCAAGATATTTAATGTTGTTTGAGATACCCGATTCTACTTTTCCGCTATTCCATACCATGCGGTTATCGCTTTCGCGGGTGACGATAATCTGATAAGCTTTTTGCTCTTGTCCGGTAAGATCCGAGAGTATTTGCCAACTAAATAGGGGGCGGGCATCTTCGATAACAAGGGGTTCTTTGATGCCTTGCACGCGAAGATTGGAAATGGAGGTCATAGCGTTCATTGATGCTGCCCAGTACAGTATCAGCAGGAAGTATATTTTTCTCATGATAGAATATTTATGGAATTACTATTTCGGAACTACATGTAATGTTGGCAACAGAATTGCCTATCTTCAATTGATAACAACCTGTATCTGCGACCCATGCATGTTTGCCTTCATCGTACGAGGCTAGATCGACAGTTTTTAATATCAATAATATTGTTTGCGTCTCTCCGGGTTGTAGCAGTTTGGTTTTGGCAAAAGCTTTCAGTTCCTTCTCCGGTTTAGTGAGGGAACCTTTAGGCGCCTTGGCATAGAGTTGCACCACCTCTTTTCCGGCTCTTTGTCCTTTGTTGGTAATTTCAACTGAGACTGTGTAGCCTTCCTTTGTTTGCTGAACAACAGGCTCTCCAAAGCTGAATTGAGTATAGGATAATCCATATCCAAAGGGATAGGAGACTGCTTTATGGTAGGTGTCGAAGTAGCGGTAGCCTACAAAAATATCTTCGGCATATTCGGTATAATCGACATTGCGCAGTTCATGTTTTAATCCGCGGTTGGTAAAGATGGAGTTTATTATTTGCTCGGGATCGGCCTCATAATTATAAGGGAAGTTGGCAGACGAAGGAACATCCATGTATTGTAACGGGAAGGTCATTGGCAGCTTGCCTGACGGATTGATATTACCTTTCAGAATATCCGCAACCGAATTACCACCTTCTTGTCCTGCTTGCCAAGCCAGCAAGATGGCGTCGGGGAGTGATTTCCATGAAGCAGTTTCTACAACACCACATACATTAAGAATAACCACTACTTTCTTGCCTGCATCATGAAAAGCCAGACACACATTTTGCATGAGGGCTCTTTCTTCGGCAGTGAGCTGGAAGTCATTTTCTACCTTGCGGTCTACATATTCCCCGGCATTGCGTCCGATGGTGATAATGGCCATATCGGATGTTTTTGCACTCTTCTCCAATAGTTCTTTTTGCGGAACGCTTTCACCTATACGCGGATGATTGAAGAATGCTAAGTGAGGATTTGTACCTTGTGGTTTCATCCTTACGGATTCTTCGGCCATATATTGTTTATACCAACTGGAGACTGCTTTGTCAAGATGATAGCCTGCATTGGAAAGACCCTCTACCAGTGATACTGTATAAGCCTCGTGAACATCGCCCGCACCCGATCCTCCGGCAATGAAGTCGTAGGAAGTTGTGCCGAAAGCAGCGATGTTATGCACCGAAGCGGCAAGTGGCAGAGTCTGCAACTTGTTTTCGAGTAATACCATTCCTTCGGTCGCTGATTGGCGGGTTATGGTTGCATGAGCTTTCAAATCGGGTTGGTTGCTGAAAGGATATTTCTTGAAACGGGGAGAAGCGAGTATCAGTTGCAGCATACGGCAGACGTTCGTATTTATATCCTCTTCGCTCAGTCTGCCATTTTTCACGGCTGCCAGTATGTCGTCGTATTGGTTGGGGCGTCCCGGCATAAGCAGGTCATTGCCTGCATGCATCTGTGCCGCTGCATCTTGTCCGCCGAACCAATCGGTTACTACCAAACCTTTGAATCCCCATTCTTCTCGTAAGATGTCCGTCAGGAGTTCGCGGCTTTGCGAGGCATAAATGCCGTTGATGTAGTTGTATGAAGTCATCACTGTCCAGGGTTGTGCTTCACGAACCACTGCTTCGAAGCCTTTGAGATAAATCTCACGTAGCGCCCGTTCACTAATGATGGCGTTGGTTGCCATGCGATTGGTTTCCTGATTGTTGGCGGCAAAGTGCTTCATGCTAGTGCCTACTCCGTGGCTTTGTACTCCGCGAACCATGGATGTAGCTATCTTTCCGGAAAGGAAAGGGTCTTCGGAGTAGTACTCAAAATTACGCCCGCAGAGTGGGTCGCGCTGGATGTTGAGTGCAGGGGCAAGTAAAATATCTATTCCGTACTCTTTTACTTCCTGGCCGATGGCTTGTCCCACTTGTTCCACCAGTTCGGTGTTCCAGGTTGAAGCCAGCAAGGTGGCTATGGGGAATGCAGTGCAGTAATAGGTGGCGGAGTCATTGTCTCGCATTGGCTGAATACGTAAACCGGCAGGTCCGTCGGCCAGCACAATAGAGGGGATGCCCAATCTGGGGATAGCATGCGTTGTGCCGGCTGCTCCGGGAACAAGGTTTTGGGTTACTCCCGTAGCACCGATAGTTGTTGCTTTTCCACCCATCTCGCCACCAATGAGTAATGTGATCCTTTCTTCCAACGTCATTGCCCGCACCACTTCATCTATAGATGAGGATCCTAATTGTGGGACTTTTTGTTGTGCCGAAGCCGGGACAAGGTAAAGTAGGGTGATTAAGCCCAATAATAGCCGATAATTATTCATATTCAAATAGTCTCTCATTTCATTGCACATTTTTGTATTATCTTGTAGAGCTCGTCATTCTTCTTATAGTGAGACGAACTGAACATCTGCCATTTCTTAATAATTTCCTCCTGCTCGTCGTGGCGGACATCGGGTTTAGGGTTCTCATTACATATGTATATGCCCCAATTATTTATTGGAGAGCATTCGATATTCTTATATGTCCAGCTACTCCACATGATATTCTCTTCTGTAAGAGAAGTCATCCATGTTTCCCAAAGGTCGTAATGAATCCAGAGGTTGTATTCGCCTGCGTAAACAGGTACATTCCATTCGTCACGAAACTTCTTCAGATATGCCAGTTGTCCCGTCATAAATTCCTTTTGTACTTCTTTATTGTCACGATTATCCGCTCCATAAGGATGTGTCTGGTAAACGACATTTGTCCAACCTTTGTCGGCAGGATTGCATAGAAATTCAAAGTTATAAAAGGCTCCCATCAAGATAATATGATCTGGATCAATGGCTCTCACTGCTTTATATAGTCTATCGTACATGTCTATGATAGAAAGATTACTCTCTTTGGATGCTACGGGCTCATTGAGAAGATCGTAACCAAGTACAGCAGGCTCTTCTTTATAGCGCTTGGCAATTGTTTTCCAAATAGTCTCTGTCCATTGCTGATAGGTAGGATTGGTCCATAACAGGTTAGAACCGGATTGTCCGCCGGTGAGGTAACCGTCGGAGTGTCCGCCTGGTGCACCGTGTAGGTCGATGATAACATACATTCCACGCTTTTTGGATTCTTCGATTACCCAATCAAGTTGGTCGAAACCATAAGTCTTGATCTCTCCCCGTGGGTTCATCACCTCCTGCCAGTAGAAAGGCACACGCACGAAGTTTAGTCCTAATGATTGGATAACATCCAAATCGGATGCTTGAATATATATTTTTTGATATATATCCAACATTTCATCGGTTACCTGTTCGCCGAAGCGTTCCATCATGATCTGGCGTGAGGTGTAGTCATCCAATGTTTCTTCGGTACTTGTATAATCAAATCCGATAGGATCCATCCATCCTTCACGTAACAGCCAACCACCAAGATTGATTCCTTTCAGTAAGACAGTATCCCCTTTACCATGATTGTTCCGGATGAGTTTCCCATCTGTTTTCAGAAAATCCTTATCCGACCAAGTAGAGAGGGATTTTTCACTTGAACAAGCAGTGAGGAATATTAAACTTAAGATGAATAAAATACAGTTCTTCATGATTCACTAATTTTTATGTTTTCTATTTTTCCCACTTTTAATACTACCGGTCCTAGCAGGCCTGATTCTACGAGTGGCGATGTTTTATCATAATGCTTCCAAGTGGTAAATGCTATTCTGCCACTTAGAGGTTTGGGTTTGCCTTGTACATACCAGTCGGGTAGCTTTTCAATACCACCATTGTATAAAGTTGAGAATTTATCCGAAACAGGCTGGTAATTGTAGGTGTTTTCTTTAGGCAAGTGTTCATCGCCAATCAGGCGGTTAACCCATAAGTTGGTAACACGAACTTCGATTTCATTATCTCCTTTATGCAACAGATGTTGTATATCAGTGGTATAAGGCGGTGCCCAGCAGGTGTCGGCAATACTACCATTCACCCGTACTTCGGCAATCACTTCCACCCTGCCCAAATCCAAACGAAGGCGGAGATTATCTTGCAAGTATAAATCGTCCAAAGATAGCGAATAGAGATAGGTCATCGTGCCTGAAAAGTGGCGTACACCAAAGTCCTTTTCCAAGTGCAATGAATGTAAATTCGTTAGGGTAATCTCTTCAGGAGCTCCCATATTCTTAGGGAACCGGACTGTCCAAGTTCCTTTTAAAGGTATGGAAGCAGGAAGATTATCGATATATTTTTGTAGGTTTGTGTGTGTTGAAGTTAGTTCGTAAACACCCGCTTCCCATGCTATAAACCGGTAATCGGGTAACCATGAAATCGTTGTTTCGTTCTGTAGAGATGGTTCAGGTATCCCTTTTTGATGATTATCAGTAATATCTGATTGGCTTATAGCAAATGGATGAATGCATAGGTTGCATAGTTCACCTTCATAAGCGTCAGCTTTGCCCAGATGATCTGAAATGTTCGTTTCTATGTGCACAGTGCTGTTTGAGGGTGTTCCTGCTGAAATATATTGGCTGTTTATCCATAGGTGTGGTGTATTATCTTTGTACACAAGGGCCAAGTGTGTCCACCCCGATAATGGCATAACTTGTCTGTAGACCGCTTTGTTGAGTGCAGTCCGTTCGTATACGACAACTCCGTTTCGACCAACGGATAATCCGACGATACTATGTCCTTTCCCGTATCGTCTCTCACCGTTCGATGGATAGATGGCGAAACATCTGGTACTTATACTGCCAAACTCTTGCTCTTCCGTCAAAGCGATGTCTGCCTCGGGTTTAATCCAACAGGTTATACTGAAATTTGTTGAGATGGGAGTTTCCGCCAATGACGTTTCGGGTGTTGGATACAGAGATATGCCATTGTACTTTATGTCGGTCCACGTTTGATGCTTGTACTTTTCCCTGAAAACGATGAACATGGATTCGGCAGGAGCAAGATTGAGTGATATGCTTATACCTTCATTGTCGATTCTATAAACCGGGCAGTGTTGTATTTCACTGGTATATGGATTCCAAAGTTCAGGAATATAACCTTTTATGCGGAAATGTGCCGTTCCTTTTTCATACGTTCGTTTGCGATTTGCAACAAAGTAGATGTCTGTTTCCTCTTGTTGGTAATGAACTGCATGAATAGCTGTATTTGCGTTTGTGGAATGGTAGCTGAAATCCGGCGACAGGCTCAGTTGGGTAAGCACGTTTTGTAAATCTTCAGTTTGATACACATTTGAATGTTGCCAGACTAGGTTTACCAATGTCTTGAATTCGTTTTCGTTATCTCCATCAAGCAGTCCAAGTGTATGTTGTGGCTTCTGACCTATGAGCGCCATGCCGTCTTCTACTAACCGGGTTATCGTTCGCAGAGTCTCAAGCGACATTGCTTCCGACTGGAGTAAAACCAAAAGTTTGTATCCTTCAAAGCGTGTAGCAGGAAGAACTATCTTTTTATTCCTGATATGCGCTTTCTTGAGTATTTCGGTATTAATGATATCGTAGTCATATCCTGCAGGAGGGGCCAATGGAGTCTGTTCCGGCTCAATGGTAGTACCAAAAGTGTTGTCACCGCTATGATAAAGAATATCGCCATAGAAAGTGGAACACTGGAATATATGTTGGCAGCGGTTCAAATAATCAATCCATACTTTCCCGGGTTTCCACCATGTGTTGGTGCGGTCAAAGTGCAATCCCCAAGGACCCATTGTCATTCCGGGTGCAGCAGTTGGATGTGGTTGGTGGGCGTAGCGATGGAAATAAATTCTACTAAGTCCCTTGGTAAACATAAAATCCCCTAATGACTTTAAAGCGTATGGGTATAGTAGCCATTTGTCAGAATCGGGCTCAGATGTAAAGGCTTCGGCACCTACCACATTTCCTCCGAGAGTATGTGCTACGGATGCCACTTGCTTAACGGTACGGTTGAGTAGGAAATTGGGCCAAAGTACTGTTTGACCGCACCAGAATTCTCCCATATTAATATCGAGCCGTTGGGCTACTTGAAGTTCTTCCATCATGCTGCCGCCATAAGGCTCGGTATAGGTGATGATTCCTTTCTCCTTACAGCGCTTTTGAAAGTGAGAGTAATAACGGTCCGCAAACATGTCTGCCTGAGTACGACGGAAGTCGAATAGGAAGCGTTGTGTGCTTTCTTTGCTTTCTATGGTTTTATTTGCTAATGCAGGCAAGAATGACCACAGAGAATATCCACGCTTTTGCTCGAAATAATCTGGCATATCACGTGTCCAATCTTGATCACCCATTTCATAACTATCAATGAGTAAGCCAACTTTGGAATGCTTAGCTATTTTCTGCATTGTTGGCATTAGTTTCTTGAACATACAATCCAGGTGATAATCTAATGCTTCGGTGCTGAATTTGTCACAATCCAATCCGGTCGCTTTAGTGGGAGCTGAATGATTCTTTTGATCTTTGGCTGTCTGGCCAAAACGTAGAATTAACCACTCACCGGTAGGAGCATTCCATTTCAGAATGCCATCCTTTTTGAGTTGATTCGTGAGGTCTATGACGGATGATCTCGATACAACCCCAGTATTTGCAGGAATTGCCAAGCAGTAGGTATCTATGTAATAATTGAATAGATGTTCAGGAATAGATAATTGCAGGCTAATCTCTCTGCCTCCTGTTAGTTTTGTCTCACTCCATGTAATCTTTTGCATGGCTTTATCCGGAGTAATCCACGGACCACCGCTGGATGACCAGCCAGGGCAGTTATGCATTGCGAACTCCAGACCTAATCTCTCTGATTCCTTGAGTGTATGCAGAATGAGGTCTATCCATTCGTTACTAAGTGATTCTACCGAACCGACTGGTATGCCGCTTCCTGCTTCAAAAAGTTGATAACCTGCAATGCCGTTTGCTTTCATGGCTTCAAGGTCGCGGGTTATTCCTTCTTTGGTTATATTGCCATTCATCCAGTGCCACCAGGTATATACTCCCGATGAGAAAGGTGGATTTAGGAAGGTAGATTCCGAAAGTGTAGTGGAGGAGGCAGATGATAGGTTTCTACAAGTTTCTATTGCAAAGGCGGGACTAACCAGACTCACTATGCCTGCGGATGATATAATCTTTAGAAAGGTACGTCGTTCCATGGATAAAAGATATTAAAATGTGGGATATGAGTACATATCCCACATTTGACTAATTAGTAACCTGGGTTCTGTTTCATAATGTCCGGATTCAGACGAATCTCACGCTGCGGTATGGGAAATAACAAGCGATCTTTAGTCACTGTAAAGGCCTCCTTGGCCGGGAAAACATTTTTAGGGTAGTAGTACTTTGTAGGGTCTGCCTTGAACCTTTTACCAAATTCAGTCATAACCTCTATGGCTTTACCTGTACGTACTAAGTCCGGCCAACGTTTATTCTCAAATGCCAGCTCCACACGACGTTCTTTCTGAATGAGTTCTCTCAGTTCAGCTTGATCAGTAGTAGTAATAGGTGACAAACCTGTGCGTGAATGAGCATGTACCTGGTTGAGGTAACCCAGTGCTTCAGGATTATTTTGTTCGTTGAGTGCCTCGGCAAGGAAAAGCAATACTTCGGCATAACGATATACCGGCCAGTTATCATTACAGTAACCTGCCTGTACGGCACCGTGCACATACTTTTTGACATAAGGGAAGTCAATATAGTTGTGAGCAGGATCTCCGGTAAAAAAACCGATGGATGCTTCCTTGCGCTTGTCACCTATTTCGTAAGCGGCAATCATTTCTGGAGTAGGTATGTTCCAACCTGCGTAGTTATTTGTATTGCCATCCGGGAAGCCCTCTACCAGTCCGGGGTTAGAGAGTATTGGCAGGAAATTGTAAGCAAAATCACTCTGTTGACCGGCTGCTTGGTCGTCCCAATATTGAATCTCGAAGATAGATTCTTCATTGTTTTTATTGTTTGGATCATAAATAGCAGCGTAGTTGTTTACCAAGCTATACCCAGTCACTTTCTTGAGTGCGGTCTCGGCATCAGACCATCTTTTCAACACGATATATACATTACCCAACAAAGTGTTTGCAGATCCTTGTGAAGCATAGCCTTTTTGTTGTTCGGCTGCGGGTGGTAGTATGTTGGCTGCTTCGGTGGCATCGGCAATAACCTGTGCATAAACTTCGTCTGCAGAATTACGAGGGACCATAGTCTGCCCGTAAGACGTAGGGGCAACAGTAATCAACGGAACTCCGCCAAAATATTGTACAAGGTCGAAATAGCCGAGTGCACGAAGGAAGAGAGCTTGTCCTTTATAATTCTTATAGGCACTTTCGCTGATATTGGCATCCTCAATATATTGGATAACCTGATTAGCTCGCTGAATCATGTAATACGTATTGTTGTACTTATTACTAACAGCGCCTCCATTAGCATCATCGGTGAAAAGAGCTATATATTCTCTATCTGCATATCCACGATTTTCCAGATTATATAGATAAGTTGTGTTGTCAGAACGCATCTCCCCCATCATCCATGAACCATAATTGGCGGCACCGGCTCCATAAATGGTACGTAACATTTGATAGATACCTATGTTTGCTTGCGCAAAGTCGGCTTCTGTTTTATAGAAGTTTTCTTTGGGTACGCTGGTTTCTGGTAGTTGCGTAAGGAAATCGCTACACGAACTGATTGTAAAACCAGTAAGAAGTGCGAGTAATATTGTTTTTGTTTTCATATCACTTGAAGTATTATTTGATTAGAAGTTTAAGTTTATACCCAAGGTAAAGGTTCTTGGAACGGGATATCTTGTGTGGTCGATACCTGCCGATACGCCACCTGATGCCGATGCTTCGGGGTTATTGCCCGGATAACCTGTAATAACCAAAGCTTGCTGTATGCTGCCGTAGACACGCATGTTCTTAATAGCAGCAGACTTTTTCAATGGCACGGTATAGCCCAATGTTATATTTTTAATTGTGAGGTAACTCGCATCATATACAAAGTTGGTGCTGAACCAGTCTCTTTCCTGGCCGGTTGTACCCGAAATCACCTTGCCGTGTTTTCCACTGCCCGGATTGTCTTCTGAACGCCAGCGATCGTTCACTTCTCTTAATACGTTGAACGAACCGTCGAGGTTAGTAACAAACCGTTCCATGTTATTGTACATTTTATGACCGAAGGCTCCTGACATCACAATGGAAAGATCAAAGTTGCGATAGCTGAAAGTATTTGTCATACCCAAAGTTGCAACCGGTGATGTGCGTCCGATGGGGCGTTTGTCTCGCTCATCGTTGGTGATATCCTTGCTTCCATCCATATCTTTGTATTTGATAGTACCCACTTGTGCACCGATATACTTGGGTGAGTTGTCAAAGTCTTCTTGGTTCCAGTATACACCGTCTTGAATCAGTCCCCAGAGTTGCCCGATACGTTGCCCTACTTCATTGATGGTATTATCGCCATAAAGGGTGGCATTTGCAGTACCTAGTGCCAGCACTTTATTATCATTGAAAGCGATATTGAAATCGGTATTCCACTTGAAAGTTCCAATAAAGTTTTGTGTGCTTACCATGAATTCATGTCCCCAAAATGCGAGTTTGCCAATATTGGTGTTGAAGTTGGTGAATCCCGATGATATGGGTAATTCTACGTTGTAGAGTAAGTCTTCTGTTGTCTTGTGATAGTAATCGTAGCTGAAGTTAATACGACCGTTAAGGAAACCGAAGTCTACGCCTAAGTCCCATTCCTTGGTGTTTTCCCAACCTAACATTGCGTTATTGAAACCTCCCAGGCTTTTGCCGCTCAGGTACTGGTTGTTGATGACGGCGTTAGTGTTGACCATGGATGCATATTGGGTGTAATTACCTACATTATTATTACCTACCACACCGTAGCTGGCTCTCAGTTTCATGTAAGAAATAGGCTTAATGGCTTTCATGAACTTTTCTTCTGAGACAATCCATCCTATTGAGGCAGAAGGGAATCCTCCCCAACGGTTGTCTACACCGAATTTAGAGGAACCATCTGTACGATAAGATAATGAAAGCAAATACTTATGCTTGTAGTTATAGTTCAGACGAGCCACGAATGAAAGCAATGTCCACGATTGAATGTCAGTGGAACCTGTAATGGTCTTGGCGGCGTTAAGAGTTTGGATGGTGTTGTCCGCATAATCTTTTCCGTACATTACACCAGTCTCTGTGTGTGCCTTTTGTGCAGTCCAACCTGCCAATGCATCGAAGTTGTGGTCTTCGAATAAGTTGAAAGAATAATTAGCAGTGTTTTCCCATAGCCATGAGTATGTATAGTTGTTGCTATGACTACCAGAGATACGTGAAGCATCCGTTTCACTACCCGGATTGAATATACCACCGGCGGTTGAAGGAGTAAATGCGTCTCCCACCGAACTCAATATCTCGCCGTTGAGGCTGGTCTTCAGGAATAAACCTTTGATTGGCTCATACTCCAGAAAAGCATTGGCAGTAGCATTGATGTTCTTTCCCGTATTTTTAACGATTTGTACTTGATTGTACCAGTTCGGTCCGGCGGAAGCGCCATAACTATGACCGGACCAATCATCGGCATTGATAGGTATTGTGCCGTCTTCGTTCTTCCATGGCGCAAGCGGTGAAGTGAGCAATGCACCTTGGATGACACTAGGGGAGTCATACCACGTACCGTCACTGTTGGGCGTATTATTGGTCGTTAATGAACCGGCAAAGTTGAAGCCTATCTTTACTTTATTATTGAACTTATAATCAGAGTTGATGCGCAATGAAAGGCGGTCGTAATCTGAATTGAGCAATACACCTTCTTGTTTCATGTAACCGGCAATAGCCGAAGTACTGAACTTTTCAGTAGAAGTAGTGTAGTTGATGGAGTAGTTCTGCATTAAGGCCGACCGCGTGATAACGTCCATCCAGTCTGTTCCTTTACCATATTGTTCAGGGTTCTTAAACATATCAGGTACATCCCAACCGTTCTCTTCGGCAATTTCTTTCTTGAATTGTGCGAACTCACGGGCATTCATCATGTCCGGTTTAAGTTCACTGGGAATTTGCTGTACACCCATGTAAGCGGAGACGCTGAGTGAGGAAGAACCGGTTTTTGCACGTTTGGTTGTAATCAGTACTACACCATTGGCGGCACGCGAACCATAGAGTGAAGAAGCGGAAGCATCTTTCAGAATGGAAATAGTTTCAATTTCATCGGGATTGATGTTAGCAAGATCAGAATTGATAGGAAAGCCATCAACGACAATCAGCGGATCACTTCCTGCCGAGATAGATGCTTGACCACGTACGCGAATTTGCATACCTTGTCCGGGGATACCGGTGATTTGGTTGATTTGTACACCTGCCAATTTGCCTTGTAGCTTTTGAGACAATTGTGCTACAGGCATGTCTGCCAATTCAGTGGCTTTTACTGATTGAACAGATCCGGTAATCAATCTTTTTGACTGCTTACCGTAGCTCACAACTACTACTTCGTCCAACAGTTCGGCATCTTCCGCAAGTATAATGCGCCCAAGATCAGCCTTTGTCACATTGATTTCCTGAACTTTCATGCCCAAATACGAGATGATGATAACACTTGGCGCATTGCCTTGCATTGCTAACACAAAGTTACCATCAATGTCAGTAACTACCCCATTAGTAGTTCCTTTTTGTAAGACGCTCGCTCCGATAACGGAGTTGTTTTCCTTGTCTACAACAATACCCTTAACGCTTTTGGGAGTTTGGGCGTTAACAGTAGCCACTCCAAATAAAAACATTAATAGCATTAAAGTTGTGCGGAAAACATTTCTTGTTAAATGTTCCATGTAATAAATCTAAAGTTAATTGGTTAATAGATATTTTTCCTTGAGGCAAAAGTAGGGGAGGCAAACATGAACTACAAAAAAAGTACAGCAAGTATACAATAATATTATATACATCTGCTGAATATCAGTGATGTATGGCGTGTTAATGTTGCAGGTTGAGTACAGTAATAAATAGCGAAAAACTTAATTAAGGGACTCTTTTGGAGTTGCTTTTGAGAGCTTATGGTTCAGATTCTATCTCTAAAAGGCATTTGTCAAACTCTTCATTCGGGACAATTGAGATATTTCTGATTTTAGTTTTGTAGTTGCGTACTGTGCTTGCTGAGAAGTCTAGAATCTCAGCTATGGTGTCACTTTTGGTGACTCCCAATCTGACTAAAGCAAATATGCGTAGTTCTGGCGTCAACATATTCTTTTCTTGTACAATCACCCGGTCTTCCTCTTTCAAAAGAGAATTGAACTTCTCGATGAAATTGGGAAATAACTTCAGGAACATTTCGTCAAAGCGTGCTAACATGTCTTTCCGTTTCTTCAGATAGTCATGTTTATAGATAAATTGTATAATATCGTCAAATTGCTTGGCCTTAATTTTGATTCTCACCACTTTCACAAGCTCTTCCATTGCGCTGATAGAGGAAGAGTTGTCTGACAATATTCTTCCCAAATAGGTAGCTTTGATATTATTTGCATCTTGCAATTCCTTATTGATTTCTGTCATACGTGCGTTCATGGATAGTAGTGACATGTTCTGGTCTTGAATCAAGAGGGCAGAACTCTTGAGTTTCTTGTTTTGTTTCCAGATAAACAAGAAAGATATAAATAGAGTAATAATGAATAGGATAATGAAACAAACAGTAATGGCCAGAGTATCTTTTTGCTTCTTTGTTAGTTCATATAAATCTTTGTCGATTAAGGGCAAAGTAATACTGGATTCGTACATGCGATATCTTGAGTCAAAGAAAACTGCATTTTCCATTGACAATTGTATATACTTATAGGCCCTCTCCACTTCTCCATCGGGATAGATGGCTTCCGCTATTTTTCTAAGAGCCGGTGCTTGTTTGGAACCTATTTGAATATCCATTATTGCACTCTTTACCATATATTGAATGGCAGTTACTGTGTCACCCATTTCCAGGTGATAGAAACCAACATCGCCCAGTTTGGCGGACATTTCGCGGGAAACGCCTGATGAGTGCTTTAGTCGTTGTTGAAGATATTCGTAGGCTTGTTTGAATTGATTATTATGCGAACATGCCTTTTGTCGAGCTTCAAGTAAGTGATCGTCATCAGCTGGCAATAGCTTTTCCAATTGATTAATGATCCGGCACATGCTGTTATTGTAGTTTTGGAGAAAAAAATGAAGTGGCTTAACGTATAAGGCAGATTCATATTCCAAATTCAATCGAAACATCAGGTAATAGACTTTCGTGTGATTGGTAGTTCCAACTGTATCAATCGTATTAGCATACTCGTATGCTTCTTTAAAAGCTCCGCACCAAAGATAGCTATATGCTAATTGGATTTCAGAATCAACTACTTTATTCTTGTCATTCATGCGTGAGGACAATTCGATAAGTCGATTAGCACTGGTGTACATCAATTTAGATTGATAAGTAGAATATTCGTCAAAAAGCAGGTAGGTGTATCTGTATTGTTCATCCAAAGAGAGGCCTGTATCTTTCAATCGTTCAGAAAGGACAGAGATTCTCTCTTCTTTTTGTTTTTTATAAATATCTGTATGGAGGATATATTTGTCAAGACTGTCTAAATTCTCTTTTACTTGTAATGTATTTCTGTCATTTTTGCCTATTGAATGAATCGTTGCAAAGGGTAGGCATAATAACAGAATGATTAGTATAAAAGAACTTTTCATATAAATGGATGGTTTAAATTTGTTTGTAAAGAGCGGACGTGTTAATGCTGTATTGTGAAAAATCTTGAGATAATCAGTAACTACTTAGTAGATCAATTACTGATTATCTCAAGATTGCTAAATATAGTATATGCTTGCCAGGACTTATTCTTCGAGTGCAAAATCCAACTGTTTCTTCTCCAGATTGGCGCGTGCCACCTTAATAGTTATCGCGTCTCCCAAACTGTATATCCGGTTTTTGCGGCGTCCGCGCAAGCAATAATTCTTCTCGTCGAATTCGTAGTAATCATCGTCAAGGTCACGAACGGGGATCATACCTTCGCACTTGTTTTCGTTCAGCTCTACATACAAGCCCCATTCGGTTACGCCGGAGATAACACCATCGTAAGTCTGCCCCAGACGTTCAGTCATAAACTCTACCTGCTTGTACTTTATGGAAGCACGTTCGGCATTGGCAGCTATCTGCTCCATCGAACTGCTGTGCTCGCAAAGCGCTTCGTACTTCTGTTCGGACACGCTACGACCACCCAGGTCGATGTATTTGGTGAGCAGACGGTGCACCATCATATCCGGATAGCGGCGGATGGGCGAAGTGAAGTGCGTATAATAATCGAATGCCAAGCCGTAGTGTCCTACGTTGTGCACCGAGTAGCGTGCTTTCTGCATGGCACGGATGGAGACGGTTTCTATCAGATTCTCCTCCTTCTTGCCTTGAATGTCATCCAGCAGGTGATTGATGGATTTGGATATATCGGTCTTCGTTCCGCTGGTGCGCAGTTTGTAGCCGAAGCGGGCGATGAACTGTGCCAGGTTGTCCAGCTTCTCCGGATCGGGAAGGTCGTGGATACGGTAAGGCAATACCTTCGCCTTCTTGTTCTTGGGCACACGACCTATCTTCTCGGCAACGGTGCGATTGGCAAGTAGCATGAACTCTTCGATCAGCTTGTTGGCATCCTTCGATTCTTTGAAGTAGACGCTGATAGGTTTGCCTTTCTCGTCTATCTCGAACTTCACTTCGTAGCGGTCGAAGTTGATGGCACCGGCGGTGAAACGCTTCTCGCGCAGAATTTTGGCTAGCTTGTCCAGTTCGAGGATTTCCTCTTTATAGTCGCCTTTGCCGGTTTCGATGACTTGTTGAGCCTCTTCGTAAGTGAAGCGGCGGTCGCTCTTGATGACGGTATGCACTACACGCGAGTCTTTTACATCTCCCTTTTCGGTGATGTCGAAGACAACAGAGTAGGCAAGCTTCTCTTCGTCGGGGCGGAGGGAGCAGATGAAGTTACACAACCGTTCGGGCAGCATCGGGATGGTGCGGTCTACCAGATAAACGGAAGTGGCGCGCTTCTCGGCTTCCTTGTCGATGATGCCGCCTTCGAGCACGTAGTGGGTGACGTCCGCAATGTGTACGCCTACCTCCCAAAGTCCGTCTTTGAGGTGGCGGATGGAGAGGGCGTCGTCAAAGTCCTTGGCATCTTTGGGGTCGATGGTGAAGGTGGTTACACCCCGGAAGTCCTCACGCTTGGCAATCTCTTCTTCGGAGATCTCGGCGGGTATCTTGTCGGCAGCCTTTTCTACGGCAGAAGGATATACATACGGCAGCCCGAATTCGGCAAGGATGGCGTGCATCTCGGTGGTGTTATCACCTGCTTTGCCTAGGATGTCAATCACTTGTCCGATGGGGTTCTTGGCTTTGTCGGGCCACTCTACTACTTTTACAATGGCTTTGTCGCCGGTCTTGCCACCTTTCAACTTCTCTTTGGGGATGAAGATGTCGTTGGCAAGCGTGCGGTTTTCCGTCACCAGGAAGGCGTATGAGTTAGCTACTTCCAGTGTGCCTACAAACGTATCGTTGGCACGTTCCAATATCTCGATGACTTCTCCTTCGGCTTCGCGTCCGCGACGTTTGGCGTAGAAGGCGATGCGCACCTTGTCATTGTTCATGGCATGTGCCGAGTTGCGTTCGGCAACGAAGATGGGGTCGCCACCACCTTCGGGTATGAAAGAGTTCTTTCCATTGCTTTTGCGCTGGAAGATGCCGGTCATTTCAACCCCATGATTATTCAGTTTATATTTATGCTTATCTACTTCGGTGATATAGTCGTCGTCAGATAATTCGGACAAGATGTCCATACACAACATTTTCAGAGGATGTGTTGTAAGGTGGAGCTGTTCAAAGATGTATTTCAGGGACAGTACTTCATTTTGCTTTGCATGGAAAAACTCCAGCACGATTTTGACAAGTTCTTTCTTCTTCATTCGCTTGCCGGCTTTCTTTTCTTTATTCTTAGCCATAACATTTTATATTTAGATCAATGCAAAGTAAACAAATAAATGCATTTACTCGTTCAATCTTTCCCTAAAATCTTGTTATACTGCTAAAATAATAGTAGAACAACCGCTCGTAATCGATTTATGTACTATATTTGCGCAGCAAAGATGAGCTGCGCCAAGGTAAAAACAAGCTTGCTTGTTTTTACTCTCGGTTTGCATTATCTTTGCAACGACTAAGCAAATGAGCAAATGGAAAAACAAAACAAGAATCCGGAAGACGTTGCACGGGAAAAAGGTATTTATAAGGTGACAATAGTAGGAAGTTTGGTCAACTTTCTGTTGGTTATCTTTAAGTTCTTCGCAGGAATCATGGGACACAGTGCGGCTATGCTTGCCGATGCAGTTCATTCTCTTTCCGATTTTATAACAGATATTATTGTCATTGCTTTTGTCCGTATCTCTTCGAAACCCGAAGATGAAGGGCATGACTATGGGCATGGTAAATATGAAACGTTGGCAACTGCCATCATTGGTATAATCTTGTTGTTTGTTGGTTTCGGCATCTTTTGGAATGGGGCTACGTCCATTTATCATTTCCTGAATGGCGCTTCTCTGCCCGAACCGGGAATGTTTGCGTTTATTGCAGCATTGATATCCATTGTTTCAAAAGAAATTCTTTATCAATATACTATATACGAGGGGAAGAAACTAAACTCCCAAGCAGTCTTGGCCAATGCATGGCATCACCGGAGCGATGCTCTTTCGTCCATTGGAACCGCTATCGGTATTGGCGGAGCCATTCTTCTGGGCAGTCATTGGCGGGTATTAGACCCGGTAGCAGCAGTAATCGTCAGCTTCTTCATTATGAAAGTGGCTGTTCAGTTGCTGATACCTTGTGTCGAAGAATTGCTGGAGAAATCTTTACCTGCCGAAGTAGAGAAAAAAATAGAGGAAACCATTCTCTCGTTTCCCGGAGTGAGTTCGCCGCATCATCTTCGTACACGCCGTATTGGTAATTATTATGCTATCGAAGTACATGTGCGCATGAATGGTAAAATTCTATTGGAAGAAGCTCATCGTACGGCAACAGCTATTGAGAACAAGTTGAGGGAGCAATTTGGCAGGGGTACTCACATCGGTATCCACGTAGAGCCGATAAAGGAAGAAGACAGGGGAGAGTTATAAGTGATTTGTTTATTATAACGCTAAATGATATATTAAATTCATGGAATCGGTTCTAATTACAGGTGCAAGCGGATTTATCGGGAGTTTCATCGTTGAAGAGGCGTTGAGGCGTAAGTTTGGTGTATGGGCAGGCGTTCGCTCCTCCAGTAGTCGTGAATACTTGCAGAACCGTAAGATACATATCCTGGAACTGGACTTTGCACATCCCAACGAACTCCGGGCGCAATTATCCGGACACAAGGGTACATATAATAAGTTCGATTACATTATTCACTGTGCCGGCGTTACGAAATGCGTCGATAAGAACGATTTCGACCGGGTGAACTTCCTGCAAACCAAATACTTTGTAGATACGCTGAGAGAACTGAATATGATTCCGAAGCAGTTTATCTTTATCAGTACTTTGAGCGTATACGGTCCTGCCCGTGAGAAAAATTTCACACCGATAGCAGAAGATGATAGTCCCGTGCCCAATACGGCATATGGCTTCAGTAAACTGAAAACCGAACTTTATTTGCAGAGTATACCGGGCTTTCCGTACGTCGTTTATCGCCCTACCGGTGTTTACGGTCCACGTGAGAAAGATTATTTCCTAATGGCGAAGTCCATTCAGCAACATACCGATTTTGCGGTGGGTTTTCGTCGGCAAGACCTGACTTTTGTCTATGTCAAAGATATAGTGCAGGCAGTATTCCTGGGAATCGACAAACAAGTGTGCCGCCGTTCTTACTTTTTGGCGGACGGCGGGGTATACCAAAGTCGTACTTTTTCCGATTTAATAAGGAAAGAATTGGGTAATCCGTTTGTTATTCGCTTCAGATGTCCGTTAATTGTTCTGAAAGTAGTATCTTTGCTCGCTGAATTTTGGGCGAAGCGTCAGCATACGACCAGTACGCTCAATTCGGATAAATATAGAATAATGAAACAACGCAACTGGCAGTGCGACATTACTCCGGCAGTCGAGGAACTGGGTTACAGTCCTGAATACGATTTAGAGCGGGGAGTAAAAGAAACAATTGCTTGGTATAAAGAACAAGGATGGCTTTAGATTTATTTAAAAGGGTGGAAACCCGTAAAGGGCTTTTTGCAGTCGAGAAGATCACGTTGATATATAATCTATTGACATCTATTCTCATTCTATTTCTTTATCAGGAAATGGATCATCCGGGGCAGATGCTCTTAGACCGTGCTATGATTGCAGGAATGACGTTCCTGTTGATGTATCTGTATCGTTTGGCGCCCTGTAAATTCTCCGCGTTTATACGTATCGCTATTCAGATGTCCCTGCTCTCCTATTGGTATCCAGATACTTTTGAGTTCAACCGGGTATTCCCTAATCTCGACCACGTGTTTGCTTCGGCCGAGCAATGGATTTTCGGAGGTCAGCCGGCTGTATGGTTTTGTGCCAAGTTCCCCGAGATGTGGGTGAGCGAGCCGCTTAATATGGGTTACTTTGCCTATTATCCAATGATACTGGTGGTAGTGGTGTGGTACTTTATTTATCGCTACGACCTTTTCGAAAAGGTGTCGTTTGTTGTGGTTACTGCTTTCTTTATCTATTATCTCATCTATATATTCGTGCCTGTTGCCGGTCCGCAGTTCTATTTCCCTGCTATTGGCGATGACAATGTGACACAAGGTATCTTCCCTTCTATCGGCGATTATTTTCACCACCATCAGGAACTATTGCCCGGACCGGGCTATGACCATGGTTTCTTCTATAACCTGGTAGAAGGCTCCCAGCAAGTGGGCGAACGTCCTACGGCGGCTTTCCCCAGTTCGCACGTGGGGATGTCCACTGTCCTGATGATTATGGCGTGGCGTGGAAGTAAGCGTTTATTTACCTGCCTGCTGCCTTTTTATTTGTTGCTGTGTGGAGCTACAGTCTATATTCAGGCGCATTATCTGATAGACTCTATCGTAGGCTTCATCTCTGCTTTCGCCATTTATATAGTGGCCACGTGGATGTTCAAGCGATGGTTTGCGCAGCCGATGTTCAAATGAGATTATAGCAGCTTTCGTTAAGGGAGCAACGGGGCGATACTGTCGAAGATATCGTATAACTCTTCTTTTGTCTCTGCTCGTAGCATGGCTATTCTTGTATCCCTGAAATTGGGTATTCCCTTGAATAGCGGACTGGCAGCAAGGTGGCGGCGTACGTGCAGGATGCCCCGGCGTTCGTCCAGCAACTTGACACTGTCGTCTACTTCTTGGCGGAGTACGTTCAGTCTCCATTCAGAGCTGAGAGGGGACAATTCTTCGCCTGTCTCCAGATAATGCTTCACTTCCTTGAATATCCACGGGCGACCGAAGCTGGCACGACCTATCATGATGGCATCTACACCATAAAGATCGAAGCACTCTTTGGCGCGTTGGGGCGTGGTGATGTCTCCGTTGCCGATGATGGGGATGTGCATACGGGGATTGTTCTTCACTTCGCCTATCAGTGTCCAGTCCGCTTCGCCGGTGTACATCTGCGCACGGGTACGGCCGTGAATGGTGAGGGCGGCGATACCACAATCCTGTAACTGCTCGGCAAGCTCTACGATAATCTTGCTGTTGGCATCCCAGCCCAGGCGGGTCTTTACGGTGACGGGTATCTTTACGGCATCTACTACGGCACGGGTGATTTCGAGCATCTTGGGGATATTTTGTAGCATGCCTGCACCTGCACCTTTTCCAGCTACACGTTTTACGGGGCAGCCGAAGTTGATGTCCAGTATATCCGGACGAGCTTCTTCTACAATTCGTGCGGCTTCCACCATCGTATCTGTGTCTTTGCCGTATATCTGTATAGCCACAGGACGCTCCTCGTCGCTGATGTTCAGCTTCTGCTCGGTCTTGCTGACGGAGCGGATGAGTGCATCGGCAGATACGAATTCAGTATATACCATGTCTGCTCCGAACCGTTTGCACATGAGGCGGAAGGCAGGGTCGGTGACGTCTTCCATGGGGGCGAGGAGGATGGGGTATTTGCTTAGTTCTATATGGCTTATTTTCATGTATAAAATGTTACTAAATGATTATTCCGCTACAAAAGTACGGAAAAAAGCCTACCTTTGCCCTAAATCAAATTAGCTTTCTACATATCTTATGGGTTTTAATATAAATGATTTCGAAATTATGGCGCCTGTTGGCTCGCGTGAATCGCTTGCCGCAGCTATTCAGGCAGGAGCAGACTCCATCTACTTTGGTATTGAGAACCTGAACATGCGTGCCCGTTCTGCTAATACGTTCACTATCGACGATTTGTGTGAGATAGCACAGACCTGTGACGAGCATGGAATGAAGAGTTATCTTACGGTAAATACTATTATCTACGACAACGATATTCCCCTGATGCACACTATTGTAGATGCAGCCAAGGCGGCGGGCATCTCGGCAGTTATTGCGGCAGATGTGGCAGTGATGAGCTATGCACGCCAGATAGGGCAGGAGGTACATCTCTCCACACAGCTCAATATCTCGAATGTAGAGGCCCTACGCTTCTATGCACAGTTTGCCGATGTGGTGGTACTGGCACGTGAACTGAACCTGGAGCAGGTCGCGGAAATCTACCGGTATATTTGCGAAGAGAATATCTGCGGACCGAGTGGAGAGCAACTGCGCATTGAAATGTTTTGTCACGGAGCGCTTTGCATGGCGGTATCCGGCAAGTGCTACCTCTCGCTTCACGAGATGAATTATTCTGCTAATCGTGGTGCTTGCATGCAAGTGTGCCGTCGTTCCTATACGGTACGCGATAAAGAGACCGACGTAGAACTGGAAGTGGATAATCAATACATCATGTCTCCTAAAGACTTGAAGACCATCCACTTTATGAACAAGATGCTCGATGCCGGTGTGCGTGTCTTCAAGATAGAAGGACGTGCTCGTGGTCCTGAGTATGTGCGCACTGTAGTGGAATGTTACAAAGAAGCTATCCGCGCCTATTTGGACGGTACATTCACCGACGAGAAGATTGCCATTTGGGACGAACGCTTGATGACTGTCTTCAATCGTGGTTTCTGGGATGGCTATTACCTGGGTCAACGATTAGGAGAATGGACTAAGAATTACGGTTCTGCTGCTACAGAACGTAAGATATATGTGGGTAAGGGCATCAGATACTTCTCCAATATCGGCGTAGCGGAGTTCTTGGTAGAAGCTGCCGAAGTCAACGTGGGTGATAAATTGTTGATAACAGGTCCTACCACCGGTGCGGAATTCCTCACGTTGGATGAGGCCCGTGTGGACTTGAATGTTGTGCAGACCGTAAAGAAAGGTCAGCACTTCTCCATGAAATCGCCTAAAATACGTCCAAGCGACAAACTCTACAAATTGGTTTCCGTAGAAGAACTGAAGAAGTTCAAGGGGCTGGATGTAGAGAAGCAACGAGGATGAGAAATAGTATTAATCATTAACTCATCACTAATGGAGTACATTTACGAACTTACAATGAAGGTGCGCGACTATGAATGCGACCTGCAAGGTATTGTCAATAACGCTAATTATCAGCATTATCTGGAGCATACGAGGCATGAGTTCCTTGCTTCTACGGGTGTCAGCTTTGCTAAGTTGCATGAAGAAGGGGTAGACCCGGTTGTGGCGCGTATCAATATGGCATTCAAGACACCATTGAAGAGTGGAGATGAGTTTGTTTCTAAGCTGTATATGAAGAAGGAAGGCATAAAGTATGTCTTTTATCAGGATATATTCCGCAAGAGCGACGGTAAGGTTTCTCTGAAAGGAGTGGTGGAAACTGTTTGTTTAGTGAACGGGCGTTTGTCGGATAGTGAGTTGTTCGATAAGCTATTTGCTCCTTATCTGGAATAATAACGATGTAAAAACACTCTGCTAATGAATAGCGATGAACATGTTTGCAGTATAGCTCTCACGCTTTGCCCCGGTATAGGACATATCGGGGCAAAGCGTTTAATAGAGGGTATGGGTAGTGCCGTCGAGGTGTTCCGCCGGCGTACAGAACTGATTGAAATTCTTCCGGGAATCTCTCCTACTGTAGCTGCTTCTCTTGATTGTCCTGCCGCCTTTCTCCGTGCCGAAAAAGAGATGGAGTTTGTCGAGAAAAACCGAATCTCTTGTCTGACGTTGAAAGATACGGACTATCCTTCCCGCCTGAGGGAATGCGAGGATGCTCCGCTTGTCTTGTTTTTCAAAGGAAACACTGATTTCAACCGGCTGCGAGTGATAAATATGGTAGGTACGCGCCGTGCTACCGATTATGGAAAGCAGTTCTGTGCTGACTTCCTGCACGATATGGCTGCGCTCTGCCCGGATATATTGGTCGTTAGTGGACTGGCATATGGCATTGATATTCATGCACACCGTGCTGCTTTGGCCCATCAGCTTTCTACCGTTGCAGTGCTGGCGCATGGCTTGGACCGGATTTACCCCTACGTACATCGCAAAACAGCCGTCGACATGTTGGAGAACGGCGGTCTGCTTACCGAATTTCTCACCGATACCAACCCCGACCGTTATAATTTCGTCAGTCGCAACCGCATTGTGGCAGGTATGTGCGATGCAACGATTGTTGTGGAGTCTGGGGATAAGGGTGGTTCACTCATTACGGCAGAATTGGCGGAGGGCTATCACCGGGATTGCTTCGCTGTTCCGGGACGTGTATCGGATGCTGCTTCTATCGGTTGTAACCAGTTGATACGCGATAGTAAAGCCGCACTTATCCAGTCTGCCGGGGACTTTGTACGTGCTATGGGCTGGATGCCTGCTGCGCAAGCGGAGAAACCAGAGGCTGTTCAGCGTGATCTTTTCCCGGAACTGACGGAAGAAGAGAGTAATGTAGTCCGTATCCTTTCCAGTCAAGGAGATCTGCATATCAATACTTTGGTAGTAGAAGCCAATCTTCCCGTAAACCGTATGACCACTTTACTTTTCGAATTGGAAATGAAAGGGGTGGTAAAAGCGTTGGTAGGCGGGGTTTATCGGTTATTGATGTAATAATACATAAGAAGTCCGGCACAGAGCAACAACTTATTGCTCTGTGCCGGACGTGTGAAAAGGAAACTTAAGAACTTATGAAAGGTATTGGGGCAGTGTCTACAGTTTCTCAATCCGTATCGCCGTACCTCCTCCCGGTGCTAATTGCAGCGTCAATATACTATTTGCCGTTACTTCCTGCTCGCTTATCTTTACAGGATACGGATTGGTTTTGTAATCCGCTCCTGCTCCATCTTCATAAACTGTAGCTTTGTAGCTCATCTCTTTATCCAGAAAATTGAGGGGAAGAGACAATGTGCGGGCTTCAGCATTGGTAATGCTGCCTACAAACCAATTCTCACTGTTGCGATCTTTGCGGGCAATGGTGACGTAATCACCTATTTTGGCATTAGGAACAACTGTTTCCGACCAAATCGTCGGGCAAGAGGTGATGAAAGAGAAAGCGGGTTGATTCTCGTAATTCTCTATCATATCTGCCGCCATCTGCAAGGGGCTGAAGAGCACGACGTACAACGCTAATTCTTTGGCGAGGGTAGTCTGCGGATGGGTATTCGGAAAAACAGAGTTCTTGAAATTGAATATGCCCGGTGTAAAGTCCATCGGTCCGGCAAGCCCACGGGTGAAAGGCAGGGTACAAGTGTGTGCAGGCGGGTTGCCACCGTCGGGGCTCCAGGCATTGTACTCTTGTCCGCGTACTCCTTCCTGCGTCATGAGGTTGGGATAGGTACGTTGCAGACCGCTGGGCATGGCGGGTTCATGGTTGTCGACCATGATGCCGTAGCGGGCGGCAGTCTCGATAACTTTGCGATAATGGCGTACACCGTATTGGCTGTGTTGAAGCTCCTTGTGGTCGAGCATGGGGTTGACGTAACCTGTTTTAACAGCATTGATGCCGAGAGAGCGATAGAGGGTATAAGCACTATCCAATTGCTGCTCATAGTTGGTAGCCGCACCACCGGTTTCATTGTGAGCGATGAGACGTACTCCTTTCTGACGGGCGTAGTCGGCGAGTTTCTTCAGGTCGTAGTCGGGATATGGACGGGTAAAGCTGAATTTATCACCCTCTTGTGTCCAGTCGCCGTCCCAGCCGTAGTTCCAACCTTCCACGAGTACACCACTGAATCCATGTTTGGCGGCAAAGTCGATGTAACGCATGGTGTTGGCGGTGGTTGCTCCGTGTTTAGGACCTTGTGCCCAAGTGTAGGCTTCCATGTGCATGCCCCACCAGATGCCGATGTAGCGTCCCGGTTCTATCCAGGAAGTATCTTCCAGCTTGCAAGACTCATTCAAGTTCAACATTAACCGCGAGAGGATGAGATCTCCGGGTTTCTTGGCTACAATAATCGTGCGCCAAGGCGTGGCGAAGGGGGCAGTGGCGAAAACCTTCTCACCGGTACTCCAAGGAGTGAGGGCGGCACGCAGGGTAACGCCGGCATCTTTTGTATCTTTTCCGGGTTTGGCCTTTTGAGTCAGATTCAGACTGGCATAATCCGTCAGATTGGCTTCGTGTAGCACCATGTAGAGGCTATCATTTACTTCCAGAGTAACAGGAGTGGAGACCGTATCTTTCTGGCTCAAAGGTGAAGGAGTGTAGATAGCTTCATAGTATTTGGTACTATTAGTAGGGATAGACCAGGCACGGGCATCTTGCGGAAAGGCGTATTCGGTCTCTTCGTCCAAGATGACGAAATCCTTCAGATTCTCCTGCTCCGGAAAGAGGTAACGGAAGCCCAGTCCGTCGTCGAAGAGGCGGAAAACGATGCTGAGGCGACGCTTCAGTCCGTCCTGTTCTTCGAGATCGAGTGTCAGCTCATTGTAGTGGTTTCGTATTTCTATCTCTTCGCCCCAAGGTTGTGCCCAGGTTTCATCGAAGGTGCTGTGGTGGACTTCTTTCAGCTTGAAGTTGTCGCTCAACGGTCCATTGTTGAGGGTGAAGCCGAGGTTGGAGGGGCTGATGAGAGTCTCTGTGCCTTGGTTCAGCGTGTAATAAGGTTTCCCGTCCTTTACTCCGGCTGTCAGGGTCAGCGCACCGTCGGGCGATTGCAAGGTCTCTATGTTCGTGGCAGAGCATGCCGCAAGCAGCAGACCGCAAAGGCAACCGCCGGTCAGTCGTTTTAGTTTATCTATATTCATACCTATTTGTTTTAACCCCATTCCCCTGAAGGGGGAGGAGGAGCGTTTTACTTATTTTAGTTCGTTCATTAATTCTTCTGCCTTGTCGGGCTGCAAAGCGATGAAATAGTAGTAAGCTTGTGTCAGATATTTGCCGGCATTGCCTTTGTCATCTGCGTATTGCAGCTTTAATGTGTACCAGCGATATATCTGTTTCAGAACGTGTTCGTTGTAAGAGGTTCCGGCAAACTGCTGCAACTTGGTCAGGTAACGGTATTCGTACTCCTTGGCAGGCTCGATGTTGGTACCTTCGCCAAAGTCATTCCAAGTGCTGATTTGCAGATATTCCAATCCGGCACTCCGGGCTGCGGATAGTTGGCGGTCGAAAAGAGCACCGTTCTCGTCGTTATAGGAGGTATAACCGTTCCCCCATCCACCTTCCTTGTAGTAGTCGTGAAAGCCGGGCATGGCACCACCTATACAGAGGTCGAAGCTGGCGGCCTTGTTGTAGTAAGAAGCGGGATCGGTATTTGCCCATAGGTATTCGCCGATGGAGTTCTTCTCGCTACTGCTATTGGCGAGGTGTGAATGGTCGTTCAGCACTACGAATGCAGGTTTGGTGGAGAGATTGCCGAAGATGCTGGTCCAGTCTTTGGGGGCTGTGATGGTTTGCGGGCCAAAGACGAGGAGTAGTGGCTTTCCGTCTGTTTTTGCATAGCTTGTTTTGTTGAAGAAGTTATTTTGCAGGTATTGCATGTCACGAATGACTTGCGCTACACGGGCATTGTTATCGGGTAGCTCTTTCACTGTCTGGTCTTCATAGACGATGGCGAATTGTAGTCCGGCACGGTCTATGGCCTTTACCAGTTCTTCGGTATTGCGGCGGTTGGGAGCGTAGTCATACTTGTCCTGCGTGCCGTACCAGTCTATCATTACGCCGTCTATTCCCGAATATTTCATCAGCAGGACGTGGTAGTTCAGTACTACGGCATCGCTAGAGGCGTAAGGGCCAATAAGCGGATAGTAGTGCGAGGCTATTTGTCGCTGACCGTTACCATCTTTTTGTTCGGGGTTACGGGTTGCCATGGTCCAGTGTTGCCCCCACTTCTTGTCGTTGGAGGTGGTGGGAGTCTCGAACCAGGGCATGTAGTGGGCGTATAGCTTCATGGAGTTACTTTTACTGACGGGAGCGGGATCGAGGGCACCGGGCAATTCCTTGCCACCTTCGCTTCCGCCGGAAGAATCATCGTTTCCACTGCCGCAGGCTGTGCCTTCCAGCAAGAGAGCAGCGAAGAGAAGAATGTATGTGAATCGTTTCATGATTAAGTTCTGTTATTATAGTTATGGGTACTTATCCGTACACCTGTTATGAGTGAGCAGGCCACACATTACGTCTGAGTAGGCTACACATTACGACCGAGCATCTATTACATGCCCATGTGATTTTCAAAAAGATCCGGGTCTTTTACTACAAAAGATCCCCATCTTTTACATGAAAACATCCGGATGTTTTTGGGTAAAAGACCCGGATGTTTTGGGTGTTTGATCGTAACCTTAGGTGGGCTCTCTCTTACTCTTTGGGGGCTTGAATCCCTATCATTGGGATGATGTAACCTAATATCCCGGGTTCTGTCCTAGGTTCGGGTTCTTGTCACGTTCTTCCTTGGGGATAGGATATAGACCTGTGCGTTTGTCTGCCGGGTCGTCTCCCTTTTCCCACCATGCTTTGAAGAAAGTGCCAAAACGGATATTTACTGTACGGCGCAAGCCTTCGAATACAAATTCGTGAAGCCATTCTTTGTCTAATGCTTCCTCGGTCAGTGTAGTCAATGCAGTCAAACCTGCACGGGTGCGAAGTTGGTTGATGTAAGGAAGACCGGTGTCGGGATAACCCAGGCGGAAGTTACACTCGGCTTGCATCAGCAAGATTTCGGCGTAACGCATCAGTACCCAGTCGTTGTCACGCTCCCAGGCGTCGTTGGGATTCCAGGCATACTTGTTGAGGCGGGCACCTTCGTTTTGCAGGGCATTGGTGTAGTTCACGATGGCTTCGGTGTAGTTCAGCGGTTCGCCATTGTCCATCAGTACGTCACTGCCGTCCTTGGCACTCTTCTGCTGACCGATGAGCAAGGATTGGCGCCGCATGTCGTTTTCTTCGAAAGAAGAGTAAACACCGGGTTGGGCGGAGATACCGTTGCCGCACCATTGATAGATGCCGTTCGGGTCGAAGGCTAGTTTCTGGTTGTAATGATAGGTCATAGATGCCAGATAGTTGCCTACCGTTCCTTGTTTGTGGTCGTAGGGAATGGCAAAGATAATCTCGGGAGATGTCTCGTTCTGTGTGGCGAAGTTGTCAAAGTAGGCGGTTAGCGTGTAGCCTGTCACCTTTCCGCAAGCGTCGAGGCAATCCTGCCAACGTGGGATACCGGTATAAACCTCAGCATTCAGATAGAGACGTGCCAATAGAGTATAACCTACGTTTTGTGTGAAGCGTCCGTATTGTACGCCTGTAGGCAGCTGTGGCAGAATCTCCGCCATCTCTTTCTCTACAAACTCAAATACTTTCAGGCGGGTTGTACTCGTGGGAAGTTCCGTATTGGCGAAGTCAGTAACGATAGGCACATTGCCGAACTTATCGAGTAGTTGCCAGTAATAGTAAGCACGCAGTCCCCGAAGTTCGGCGGTTACGTTGGCTTTGGCTTCGGCAGAAAGTTCGGAAGCTTCTACCTGATAGATGATAGCGTTGATCTTGGAGATACCTGTGAAGGAGTAGCGCCATGCGCTCAATACCATTGCATTATCGGTAGCCCAGGTATGGAATTGTACTTGTTGGTAACGTCCTCCGTCGTACCAATCGGTACCACGGGTGGGAATACACGCTTCGTCGGAGGCGCATTCGTCGAGGAAGAATACATATTCGCAGGTAGGATAGCAGTTGGCACCGTTTCCTTCGGGCGTATTGGCTCCGTAACCACGCAGGGTGGCGTATGCTCCCGAAACGATAGTCTGTATTTCGGCGGGTGTCTTTCCATAGTCGTCCATGGAGACTTTATCATATAGATTCTCACTCAAGTCTGTGCATGCGCCCAGTAGTAGCGATGAAGTGAGTAAAGCGGATATAAATATCTTATTCATAGTTTCTTAATTACAAATTACAAATTACTAAAAAGCAATGTTTACACCGAGAGAATACGTGCGTGGACGTGGATAGCTGTTGAACCAGTCTATACCCGGACCGTCGAGCACTTTATCAGGAATAGAGACTTCGGGGTCGATGCCGCTGTATCCGCTGAGGCAGAAGAGATTCTCACCAGTCAGATAGAAACGTACTTTCTGTAATCCTATCTTCTTTACGTTAGGAATGGTGTAGCCCAAGGTAACGGATTGCAAGCGGAAGAAGTCGCCCTTCTCAATGAAATAGCTGGAGAAGATTGGATCGTCTTTGATGCCACTGTTCAGGAAGTCATCGGGCACGTTCTGTGCGGGTAGGCGGGTAGCGTCGAACATAGCCATGCGGGTGGCGTTCAGTACTTTTTGTCCGAACATGCCATAACCGGCTACACTCAGGTCGAAATCTTTATAAGTCAGATTGATACCGACACCCAGATTGAATTTAGGCATGGCACTGCCCAGGTTCTCTTTCACCGGATTGCCTTCGGCGTCACGTTCGATGATGTACTTGCCGTCAGCGTCGATGCCGCTGCACTTCGGTCCGTAGAAGGTACCTGCGGGATAACCTTCTTTGATGATTTGTGAGTACTGTCCCGACATTCCACGCAGTCCGTGAAGTGAGCCGGATTGCAGACCTACTGCCTGATAAGTATCGTTAGAGAGTTTGGTAATCTCTTGCTTGTTGTAGGCAAGGCTAACGTTAGCGTCCAGTGTCCAGTCCTTTTGACGAAGGATGTTGGCGTTCAAAGTCAACTCAACACCTTGGTTTACAAGGTCTCCCACGTTGGCGAGCATGGTGCCTACCAAGTAAGGAGGTTGCGGAACGGGGTATGTCCAAAGCAGGTCGCTTGTCTTTTTGTGATAGTATTCAATGGTACCGTTGATGCGGTTCAGTATACTGAAATCCAAGCCGATATTCAGCTGTGCGGTTGATTCCCATTTCAAATCGGGATTCGTATTCTGAGCTTGTACGTAGCTTTTCTTCCAGGTATTGGTGGCGGCATCATAGTAGCTGGCTCCGTCGGCGCTCAGGATGGCGAGTGACTTATAAGGTTCTACACCATTCTGGTTACCGGTCACACCGTAGCCCGCACGTAGTTTCAGGTTATCCAACCAGGAAGAAGTGCCTTGCATAAAGGCTTCGTCACTGATGCGCCACGCCAGAGATACGGAAGGGAAGGTACCCCATTTGTGATTGTCGCCGAAGCGGCTGGAACCGTCGTGGCGTACGGTAGCTGTAAGCATGTACTTACCCAATAAGTTGTAGTTGACACGGCCGAAGAAGGAAATCAGTTTCGATTCGTTCTTATAAGAATAAACGTCTGTGGCACGGAAGTCGCTACCGGCAGCCAGATTATTATAGCCGAAAGCATCTGTATCAAAACCGCTACGGGTAGAGCCGAAACCTTCGGCTGTAGTCTTCAGGTAAGAGTAACCACCCATGACGTTCAGCTTGTGAATCTTGGCAAATTCTACATCATAGTTCAGGTAAGCTTCCAGTTGTTGGTTGGTATATTCGCCGTGGGTGCGTTGACCCCAACCCTTTTCGCTTTGTCCTTCCATCATGGCATAAGTCGGTTTGTAAAGACCTCCTTCGGTGGATTGATATTCGTATGAACCGTTGGCTACGCCTTTCAAACCTTTCAGTAGTTCCAGCTCCACTTTGCCGTAACCCAGGAAGCGGTGACGTTTCTGGTCGTTGGTACGGTTGGTATTCAACTCTACAGGGTTCTCGGTATTGGTGCCGCCGATTTGGGCGAAACTACCATCCGGATTATAAACAGGGAACGTAGGATTCATATTTGCCATACGCTCGAAGATACGGCTATCTATAGGATTCCATTTATCGAAATTGGCGTTGATGCCGGCGTCGATGCGAAGGCGTCCGTCCCATCCGGTCTGATAACCGGTGATACTACCTGCCAAACGGCTCATGTCGTTGAGTTTGATAACACCCTGGTTGTCCTGATAGGTGATGGAAGCACGGTAGCCACCGGCTTTCCGGGAGTTACTGATAGAGACGTTGTGCGAGTGCGAGATGGCTGTACGTTCCAACTCTTTTTGCCAGTCGGTGTCGTAACCATAATCGAGGGCGCTGCCTATATTGTTATCCCGTACATAGCCTCTCCACTGGTTGGCACTGAGGATGTCCATGTTCTTGGCTGTTTGTCCGATGGCTACGTAGCCATTATACTGGATGCTCTTTTGCTCTACATCGGTGGCAGCACGGCTGGTAGTCACGATGATAACACCATTGGCACCACGCGATCCGTAGATGGCTGCTGCCGAAGCATCTTTCAGTACATCGATAGATACGATTTCAGAAGGCTGTACGGAGTTCATATCCACTCCTGCGATGCCGTCCACTACAATGAGCGGGCCGTTGCTGGCAGAGAGGGACGTACCTCCGCGTAAACGAATGCTCGCTCCGGCTTCGGGGGCACCGGAACTTTGTACAACGGAGAGACCCGCTACCTTGCCTTGCAGCAATTGTTCGGCACTGGTGATGACTCCCTGTTTCATGTCTTTGGCACTGACGGAAGCGATGGAACCGGTAAGGTCGCTCTTGCGCATGGTACCGTAGCCTACACCTACAATAACGGTTTCTGCTAGGGTCACGGCGTCTTCCTGCATGGTAATGGTCAGATTCTTGCCTGCTGCTACTTTCTGTGTAAGGTAGCCGATATACGAGATTTCGAGTGTGCCTCCTTGCGGACAATTCAGGCTGAAATCACCATTCAGGCCGGTGATGGTTCCACCTTGGGTGCCTACTACTTTTACGTTGGCGCCAATCAGTGGTTCTTGGTTTCTATCCACTACCTTGCCGGTAGCTGTTATGTTTTGCGCCAATAGGTTTTGGCTTGTCCCCAGCATGATGAGTAGCATGAAGAGGGAACAAATGGTATGTATGGTTTTGTTTTTCATATCTTTTCCCATTTAGAAGATTTGATTATTCGTAAGTGATTTCCGACAATGGAACGAGTGGCAGGTCGGTATCGACTACTGCTACATTATTAGTGTTCGTTATCTTCAGGTGAATTTTGGTCAGGCTGGTCATTCCTGCCAGTTCCTTGGCCAGATTGATGATTGCTTCGCGCTTGTCACGGTTGCCGTCCAGGGTTCCTGTGATCGTCTTTTCACCGGCGGTGAGGGTGTATTTCAGGTCACCATCTGTTTTACCGTTATATTGGCGGGTCAGCGTCAGGATATCCAGTGAACTGAATTTTTGTGGGAAGAAAGAGAACTGCGGGTCCGGATAAGGCACTGCTGCTGCGGCTTTCAGTACGGCATCGGGGGTAGTTCCTGCCCAGTCAGGGTTATGAGTAGTGATAAGCCAGGCTATGTTTTCGGCTTCATAATCGCTTTCCACACCGTAATACTCCATCGGAATCATATCCATACGATAAATATCACCTTCTACATGGGTCAATTGGGTCTTTTTGATGGCTTCGGGTTTACTCATATCTGCTTGTACTTGTACGGTCCACATATCCAGTCCGCTATGCAAGTGCAGAGATTCCCAGGTAATGTCTTTCAGACCACCGGCTTTGCCTGCGAACGGAATCTTGCTGATATCCACCAGCAATGAGAAGGGATCTTTCATGCTGAACTTTTCGGGGAAAGGTTTGGAGCCTTCTCCACTGTCGACGAATGTTTTCCAGTCCAGGTGCGAGGTATTTATTTGGAATACATCGCTTTGCATCAGTCCGGTCTTGGTTTTCAGTCTTCCCCAGAAGATGTCATCGTTGGCGTTGATGTCTGATGCGGGTTTGCCGTAGTATTTCTCTGGTATCAGGGTAAATGTATAGATATTGTCGCCTTTATATGTCAGTTTGGCGAAGTCCGAAGAGTTGTCCCAGTTGCCTGCATCCGGTTCGCTTGGTGACCAAGTCCAGATGTAGAGATCTTCACCGGTTTTGAATTTCGTATCGGTCATATCGAAGTACCAGGTTACTTTGTCCGTGGCACGGTAAACTACCGGATAAGTCCATATCTTGTAGGGAGCACCACCTTCTATGGGGTCGGCAGCCCGTAGGCTTGTGGGCAGTAGTGTACAAATCAGTACGATGGCAAGAGATAGTATCTTTTTCATATTCAGTCCTCCTTACTTATTTACGGTAGCGGGTACCAGATTATAGATGTATGAAACGAAAGCTTGTCCTTTCTGCTTGCGGGTCAACTTGAACTCCAGTATACGGTTGGTGCCCGGAGTGGCAGTGACGGTCAGCACGGCTGCCTTTTGGCTTTTGTCGGCATCGCTGTAGAGAAATATACGGGCAGGCTTACCGTCGGAGTTAGTGAAAGGATGCTCCATTTCCCAGTTGCCGGATGCAGGCAGCAGGGCGGGGGCATTGCCCGTCACACTGAAAGTGGTGGGATTGTTATCGGCGTCGGCTTGAAGGTCGATGCTGAATGACATGAAATCGAGTTGTCCGCTCAAATCGATATTCTTTGCGGCAATTTCATCTACTTGTTTAATGGAATTGAGAACCCATTTACCGTTAATCTTTTCACTTAAGGTAATGGGAGTTACATAAGATCCGTCCTCGGTATTGTTACAGGCTGTGAAGCAAAGCCCCGCAACAAGCAACGAAAACAGTAGAAAAGCATGAATGGTTTTGAATGCTTTCATGGATTGTAATTTTAAGTAAATAAATCAGGTTAACTCACACAATGCATTGGCCGGTGCAAGACTTCTCTTTCAGTCGGCAATGCAAAACTATAGGTTTACTGGGGAGAAAAGAAAAAAACTATGGTTTGTATAACGTATATTTCGAATGTATTATAGCTAATTCATTTATTTACAGCGAGAAAACATTTCGCCTTTCTCTGATTTGTATAAGTGGAATATAAGCAGTAAAATCTGTTTCGGAGGGTTTCGATGTGATAAAACTACAGTGTCACGGCTGCTATTTCCATTATTTTTGCCTCGAACTGCTCGTTGGAAACGACGGATTTATTCTTTACCCGTGTCTTATAGGTATTGATTGTATGAACGGAGTAGTTCAAAAATTTGGCTATGCGCTCGCTTTCGCAGATACCCAGACGGATAAGGGCAAAGATGCGCATTTCGGGAGTGAGAGATGGGCTGTTTTCATTATGATTGTTCTCTCCTATGGGGAAAAGCTGATTGTAGGCAGTGATAAAACCGGGGAAAAGTTTCAGAAACGTCTCGTCGAAGGAGGCATACATATTGTCGCGTTCGTTGTTCAGGGTGGACTCTTTGAATGAAGTCCGCAAGTCTTCGTATTGGTGTGCGGCGATTTTCCGATTAATCATTTTGTACAGGCTTTCCATCTTACCAATGTATTCGGCATTCAGGTAGAAGGAGTAGCCTATATACTCGTCTTTGATTTTGTTGGCTTCGGATAGTTGCTCATTGGTTTGTTGCAATTCCCGGTTACGCTCTTCTATGGTCTGGCGTGCTTTACGTAACTTCTTCACCTGCTTGTAGATGATAAGGGTAGCACTGAGCAGCAGGGTGAAGAATAGTAGAAACAGGACGATTCCTCCTATGAGTATGTTGCGCTGCCTCTCTACGATGCCGAAACGATCTTGTTCAATAATAGGCAGAATGGAGCCGACCTCTATCTTGCGGTGCCGGGCGTTATAGAAGTTGGCATCTTCCAAAGCCAGCTGTATATAGTTGTTGGCACGGTTGATGTCTCCACGTTCATAGAGTAGGTTTGCCAGTACACACAGTGCAGTTGTTTCTTTGGTTGCCGAGCGTATATCGCCAATGGCTGCACGTATCAGGTAAATCATAGCTTGGTCTTTATCGACTTGCAACCAATATACCCATCCCAGACTGGATGCAATGATAGCTTCGGTATGCGGGTCGACATCTTTTCGTCGTAACAAAGTCTGGAAAGAGTAGATACAGTCTTCATATTGTCGTTCTTTCATTTGACGCTGTCCGGTGGCATACCACCATTTAAGCGATTTCTCAGGAACAAGGCTGAGCAGGGAATCTGTGTATTGACTTCCTTTCTTGATATATGTTTCTTGAAAAGGTGCTTCGTGATTGTAGTCGGCAATGTCGTAATAAAGTCGGCTATAGAGAGAGTAATAAGCTATCTTGTAACTGAGGGGGACATTAGTGACGTCTATCTTTTCTATTACATCGAATGCTTCTTTAAAAAGTCCTGAAGAAAGCAGGCAAAAGGCAATAGCACTGTTTGCTTCGACTACATAACCTTGATTTTGTAATTGTTGAGCCAGTTGCAGTGACTGGTGGGCATAAGTATAGGCTGAGTCATATTTATAGGATTTGTATTCTTCAAACAGGTGGATGCTGGCTTCATAGCGTTTTTCGTTAGAAACTGCTTTGCCAAGATGCTGACGCCATTTGTCGATCTTTGTTTCTTTTTCTTCTATATATTGGTTATTATTCTTCAGGTAAGTATCTAACTGAACAAGCATAGAATCTAGGGGTAAAGAAGCAGCATTACCTTTTGGGCATAGAAAAGCGAATACAAATATAAAGAAGAAGAGGTTTGTTTTCATGGTATGATGAGTAGGTTCTTTGCACTGTAGTTCTGCAAATTTAGAAGAATTAATTGAAATATCAACCTTCTTTCCTATTTTCCTATATTCGACTTTCCATATTTCATGATGAATTGTTCTGGTCTATCCGTTGCTATAGCGTCTACTCCCAAGTCTACTGTCCTCTGATTGTCTATTGTTTTGTCATCTAAACCCAAAACCAATGCCATTACTTGTAGGTTGTATTCGTGGCATTTATTAACGAACTCCGGGGTTAAGGAGTCGAGCCAGATAACGACAACATTGGGTTTTACTTCCTTTACTACTCTATCTAAATCCGCTTCGTCCTTTACATAAGCTTGCAAGGTTTTTACTTCGGGTGCCATTTTCCTGAAAGACTTGGTCATTTCTTCGTTATAGAAGGTAAAGTTGCAATTCTTTAGCATGCCTTCGGACTTAATCATAGTCAGTAACTTCTGAATATCGCCGTTGCGGTAATCAATGGTAAGTTTTAATCCGTTTTCTTTTGCTTTACGTAGCAAGTCGGCAAAACGCAAAACGCGCTGCCCGGTAAACTCAGGGCCAAACCAGGAACCTGCATCCAAGGTGTCAATGTCGGCGGACATCCAATCTCCAATATTTCCTGTCCCATTAGTGGTGCGGTCGAGTGTAGAGTCGTGCAAAAGGTAGAATACGCTGTCTTTGCTGATGCAGAGATCACATTCCATATAATCAACACCATATTTAATGCAAGAATCGGCTGAGGCCATAGTGTTTTCGGGAGCGATGGCGTTGGCTCCGCGGTGGCCGCTGGTCATAGGTATCTTATTGGGAGATGTAGGCTGCTTGGTGCATCCTGAGCAGAGTAGTATTGCGACGAGTAGTATATATAGTAATTTCCTCATTTTCTTTAACTTTACGGGGCAAAAAGGCTTTGTCTTTATATATTAGGTGTAAAAAGCCTGCCGAAGATAGGATTTTTCTGTCACTTTGCGAAATAATGAAGGGATTCTTTTTGTTGCAGATAGTAGTATATTTCTATATGTGATGTATAGGCATAAAAAAAGGAGTACCGCTGTACTCCAACCTTTGTTAACCTTAAATCTAATACTATGAAAAAAATCACATGACAAATGTAAACGTTCCGGTACTATCCTCCAAATTTGACCTTGTTTTCCATGTTCCTTTTATAATTCTTTCACGGTATTTCACTGTTTTCGTGCACGGGTTATCTTTTTGTGCTTAATATGCAACAAATGGTAGCGAAATGATAACTTGGGGTATTTACTCTTCAAAAGATAAGGAAAAGGGGTGAAAATGAGGAAATTTGTAAAAGGAGATATTGAGATGGAGGGCAAAAGTTGCAAATCTGTTTCAATCGTTTCACAGAACCTTTCATGCCATGAAAATAGTTATAATGAGGTGATTATATATAAATTATATCTTCTAATTTTGTTGACATACAACGCAAAGTTATGGATAAACGCACTATTATATACGTTCTCTGGTTACTCTTTTTTTGTATTTTACCAGGAAAGGTAGCAGGGCAGAATAGTTGGACGGAAATATATAATTGGGTGTTGGCAGATACACAAATACCGGATAAGGAAGAAGTCTTAATGTTGATTCAACATCATAATGGAAATCCTCAGAAATTGGAAAGGTTATTGCGTTATCTTAATGAAGGAAGGGCTTATACTTATTTATCAAAGTATTTGCTTCCGAGAATAGAAAGGAAAGAGAGAACAAAAGATACATTATCCATGGCAGAGTTAGTACTGCCAACAGCTACTTCGTTAATAAAAGGAGCGATACCGCAAGGACTGTTTGCTGTATCAGAAGAGAGAGGGGAAACAAAAGAAGAAAAGCCAGTATCGTTGCGTAAAACGGTGCTGGCTCTGAAAAACAACTTACTTTATGACTTAGCTTTGGCTCCGAATATAGAAGTAGAGTTGCCGATGGGGCAGCGTTGGTCTTTGAATGTTGAGTATAAGTGTCCTTGGTGGTCCAATGGCCGACATGGTTTTTGTTATCAACTTCTTTCGGGAGGTGTAGAAACGCGTTGTTGGTTGGGTAACCGCCGTGTACGTAGTAGATTGACCGGACATTTCTTGGGAGTATATGCCGAGGGAGGCGTATATGATTTCCAGTTGAAAGAAGAAAAAGGGTATCAGGGTAAGTATTATGTAGCCGCAGGTGTTACTTACGGTTATACGCATCCGATATCCCGTCATTTAGCGATAGAGTTTAGTTTGGGTGTTGGTTATTTAGATACAGAATACCGGAAATATACTACATACAAGAACGACCTGATTTGGACCAGCAGTGGTAAGTACCATTTTATAGGGCCTACAAAAGCTAAAGTTTCTTTGGTATGGCTCATAACAGCAAGGAGATAAAGAAAATGAAAAGCGTGCGTTGTATATTTCTGATGCTTTTCTCCGGACTGTTGCTGGTACTGGGGGGATGTGAATTCCGGGATATGTTGGACGATTACCCTGTTAGTGGAGTGCAGATTAAACTAAACTGGACAGGAGTAACGGACAAGTTGCCGGAGACAATGCGGGTGATTTTCTATCCGAAGGATGACGAAGGACGGAAAGTGGAGACCTATTTACCACCTGCGGGAGGTGAGGTGAAGGTGCCGCCGGGACATTATGCAGTAGTTATCTACAACTACAATACGGAGAGTGTTTTAATTCATGGAGACGAGAGCTATGAGACGATTGAGGCTTATACAGGAGGTTGCACAGGATTGGATACTAAAGGAGAAGATATGGTTTGGTCACCCGACCCGTTGTATGTAGTTGCTTTGAACGATGTAGATATTGAAAAGAGTGATGACGTATTTTTGATGGAATATAAGCCGGAAGCTGTTGTAAAACGGTTTTCGTTTGAAGTAAAAGTTGCAGGGCTATATAATGTGTCAAATATTATCTGCCATATAAGTGGAATGAATGGGACGTATAATTTGGGGGCACGTTGCTGTAAGTTGAGTGCTTCACCGATATATGTAGACACAAGTAAAGGTGATGGAGTGATAAAAGGTAGCTTCTCAGGATTTGTACTTCCAAAGAGTGCAACGACGAAAGCGGATATTTCAGTAACACTGACATTAAAATTGGTGAAACTCGATAATGTGGTACAAGAAGTAAAGGCGGATATAACGAAAGTAGTAAATCCTCCAACTCCTGATCCAGGTGATAATCCAGGTACAGGCCCTGGTGAAGAAGAAACGCCAAATATGGATGTGACTATAGATATTCCTCTTGAAGAAGATATAGTAGTAGACGATGTGATACCGGAACCAGGTAGCGGTGGGGGAATTGGTGGTGATGTTGGAGATTGGGGTGATGAAGATAATGTTGAATTACCAGTGTGAAATATAAATATAACAAACAAAATATTAACTTAAAAAACGAACGGTTATGAAGAAGATTTTATTAATGGCTTTGGCCGCAGCAGCAATGGTAGGTTGCTCACAGAATGAAGAGATTGATAATGCAGCACAAAAGGCGAAAATTACGTTTGGAACGGTAGTAAGTAATAGTACAAGAGCTACTGTTACAAGTATAGCTGGATTGCAAGGTACTGGTTTTACTGTATATGCTTATAATACTGGTGCTGATGAGGCTGGTGTAGCTAACTTGCCGGTAAGCCCGTTTATGGGTGATGTTAATGGATTAGCTGTTACTTATAATGAAGCTAAGTGGGGGTTCACAGGTACTTATTACTGGCCATCAACAGGCAATATTCAGTTTTATGCATATGCTACTGATGATGATGCTACAAATTATACAGCTACAGGCAAGTATCCCACTATAAATTATGCTGTTGCTGCAACTGTTGGAGCACAAAAAGATTTTGTTGTAGCAAAAGCAGAGAATGAAAAGAAATCGGACAATGCTGTTGATTTGACCTTTAAACATGCTTTGACTCAAATTAATTTTTCTGCAACAGGTGGCGATGCTAATCTATATTATAAAGTTACTGCAGTTTCAATAGGAGGAGCATATGGAGCAGGTACTTATAATTTCAAAGATGGAAGTTGGGAAACTATTACTACTGATGCCGTTAAGACTTATGCTTATTTGACTAATGGTGCTGTTTCTGTTAAAAAAACTGCAACTGTAGATTTGGTATCAGCAGATGGTCCTTTAATGTTAATACCACAAACTTTGGCAGATGGTAAGATTATGATTAGTTATAGTGTTTATACGGATGAGGCAATGACAAATGAGATAGCCTCTGTTACTGATAATCTTACTGAAGGGCTAACAACTGTCTGGGGAACTGGTAAAAAAGTACGTTATACCCTAACTTTAAATCTTAAGGGTGCTACTGTAAGCTTTGCACCTGGAATTAGTGGATGGGACGAACCTGAAATTGAAGGTTAATAAGACTTTATTCTCATAATTCATATTCCCCGAAAACTTCATTTTCTCGAAGTTTTCGGGGAATATTTGTTTATTAGAATATTTTCTATATTTTTGTAGGCAGCAAACAAACAAATAATACTCTGTCCTACTATGTCTGAATCGTCCGTTTGTGGAGTACCCGGCGGTGATTGTCTGAAGTGTCCTAAAGCTACGGACAATACTATCTTATATGCTTCTCATGCAAGAGGTTTCCATCTTCCTGTGCAAAGAAGTGAAGATAATATTATGATTTTTTTATTGAAGGGTGAGATACTTGTGAATAGTAAAGAGTATGCAGGTACTACAGTCTACGCTGGTAATTTCTTTCTTCAAGCTATTGGTTCTAAATATGAAATTCTTGCGATGACCGATGTCGAGTGTGTTTGTTATCGCTTTACCAAACTTGAAATGCTTTGTGAGGACCACTTTAATTATATAGCACGGGAAGTAACTCCCCCTCTTATTTATTCTCCCTTGAAGATTTGTCCTGAGCTCAACTTCTTTTTGCAATGCTCTAAAACCTATCTGTCTGAGACAAAGATATGCAAAGAACTACTTCAACTCAAGCAGAAGGAACTTGCATTCATTTTGGGTCGCTTCTATACAGAATATGAATTGGCTACGATAGTACATCCACTATCCAAATATACAAATAGCTTCGAATACTTTGTTCTTAAAAACTATCATAAAGTGAAGACTGTTGAAGAGTTCGCAAAGTTGGGAGGCTATACTGCTACCACATTCCGCCGTATTTTCACCTCTATATTCCATCAACCTGTCTACGAATGGATGCAGGAGCGTAGAAAAGAAGGTATTGTGGACGATCTTAGAAATGCGAAAGTTACCATTTCTGAAATCTGCTATAAATATGGATTTGAATCTTTGCCTCACTTCTCTAATTTTTGCAAGAAAAATTTCGGCAACTCTCCACGTGCGCTGCGTACAGGAAGTATAATATAGGAGTGCCCACTTTTCTTATTAATTCGAGTCAATAGTTGAATTTATTCCTTTCTTTCCCGTTATGAACAAGTTTCAACTACTGATTCGCATTATTAATGGGGTGCTGAATAAAATATCTGAGTTGGGAGATAATTGCAGAAATAGGAAGTATTCCTCTCCTCCCAAAAAGAAACTCCTCTACCAGTTTCCCGGCAGAGGAGTTTTAGTGATATTAATCAAATGTCGAAAGTACTGATTAGTCTTTCAGTTTCGCAATGATGAAATCGCGGTTCAAACGAGCGATGTTGCTGATAGAAATGTTCTTCGGACA